>JBMONB010000196.1:0-3262 GCA_049325315.1 Bacillota bacterium
GATCACCACAGAGTACCGGTACTGGCCGGTTTTCAGCACCGCCCTCGGAATGCGGATAATCGGCAGCGGATTCCGCAGATCGATCGCCTGGCTGTAGAAGGGACTCGACTCTCCCGACCGGTAGACCTTTGCCTGCACCCAGTACTGCTGCTCCTTTTCGTCAACAGCCTGGGACTGAAGCTGAATCTCCATGTAGTCGGCTTCGGCACCGACAAAGCCGGTCACCGGAGAGAGACCGCCCTCCTTGACACCACGAATCGCGACGATCGCCGGCTGGAAGGCCGTTGTCTTGCGAACGGCCACAGTGACAGGCTCACTTGTGAACGTCCCGGTGGAGACCCGGTAGAGGTCGACCCCGGCCTGATCGTAGGCCTGAATCGTGAACACCGCCACGCCGTTTACTGCACGCTTTTCCTGGACTCCGTCGAAGTTCGACACTCCGTCGCTACTGGTTAACCGGGTAATCGTGATCAGATCGGCAAACCCGGGAACGGTGGCTCCAAACGTGTCAACCACACGGGCCTTCAGGGTTACCGTACCGGCGCCGCCCAAGGCGCCGCCCTTTAACCCGGTGCCAATAGCGGAATCCACGGTCAGTTCCAGGCGGGCCGCGGCACCCTGGAAGTAGATATCCGCCGGCATGGGAAGCAGCCCGGTGGAGGCAGAAGCGGGCCCCATTCCAGCGTTCGGGTGGTAGGCCTCGGTGGTTGCCGGCAAAAGAACAGGTTTGACCTGCACGATGCCACTCCGGTTGTACCGCAGGGTGACCGTGGCCTCCCCACGCTCCGTGCGGCCAATCACTGAGTAGGGATCATTCTGAGGGTCGGTGACGGCCCTGCCGTCATTGACCGGGTAGTACGGCGAATTTGGGTAGGAGATCGTAACGCCGTCGGGCAGGCCCTCGTGGAGCGGGTCGTTGTTGCTGGTAGTGGCGGCGAGCTGGAAGGCATACGAGCCGCTGGTGACAAGGCGATTGCTGCCATCAACTACCCGCACCTTCACGGTAGTCTGCCCCCCCGGGACCACAGAGGTGGCCGTTGGTATCACCTCGAGCCTTACGCCCGGAAGAGGTGTATCGACGGGGAACTCCAGCGTCTGAATGGCATAGGGGTGGGCGGTCGTACCACGAATTGTTGTGATCCCCGGGGCGATACCGGCTGTCAGTTTGACACTGGCGGAGCCGGAGTCAGCCCGCCCCTTCGGAATCGTTAGGTAGGAACCGTCCAGAACGCTGTCGGTACCAGTGGCCGTAAGGTGGATCTGTATGTCGGTGCCCGTGTCATTGTTCGTGTTTCTGCCGTTTTCGTCCTGAAGAATCGCCTTGATCGTCACCGAGGAGGTGCCGTCGGGCATGAGGGACTTGGCTGAAGGAACCAGCATGATCCGGCGTGCCGTCAGCACCTCGAGCGGTCTGTTAACCGTACTCAGACCCGGGGTGGAGGCACTCAGGGTGGCGTGGCCGACCTCAACCCCGGTGACCTTGAAGAGGGCGACTCCCTTTTCGGTAATGGGTGATACCGGATCGATGGTGAGCGGCACCTGCCCCGTTGTTGAGAGGGTGATTACACGCCCAAAGTCATCGGCAACGACACGACCGGCGCTGTCCACCACTTGGACGGTGACGGTCTCCTCTTTTTGCAGCGCCAGTGGGCGATCACCGTTAATCGGAAGGATCCTGAGGGCGTTGGCCCGAGAGGAGGGGGCGACCACCTCGAAGCTGTAGGTGGCACGGGCGGACCCTGCCCGAAGTGTGAGTGTACCTTTCCCGGCCTTGCTCCCGGTGACAAGGGTCCAGTTCGTCCGGTTGAACGTGGCCACTTCGCCGGTCATCTCGACATCGACGCCGTCCGCGGAAAGAAGGTTTCCCTTGGAGTCCTTTGCCTCCACCGTCAGTCTGGTTGATGTGTTGGCGAGCAGGGTCTTGGGCCCGGTAATCGTGAGGCGGGCAATGACCGCCTGTTTTTCGACCGTCATCTCTTTGACGGCCTTGTTCCCGGCCGCATCGAACGCCTCGACGACCAACGTGTTGGTCCCGGACTCGAGCGCAGCCTTATAGGTGAACCGGCCGCTAGAGAGGTCCAAGGAGGCCGGATTGCCATTCACGAGAACGCGCGTACCTCCTACCACCGTCCCCGTGATCGCAAACGAGGAATCCGCAGTGGTAGCAGCCGCCAGGTCAAGGCCCAACGTTGGCGGCTCCTGGTCGATATGCTTCCGGAGTAGATTGGGGTGACCCTCGACAGGGACACTGGTCACCGCAGCGGCCAGGGCCCAGAAGATCGTGCGCCGAATGGCCACAGCTCGACCGTTAATCCCCGGGGGCACAATCGGCAGCTGATTGGCATGCAGCATGACCAACTCGGGGCTCCAGGGACCGGTGGGCTCCCGCTTGAGCATGCGCAGCAGAACGGTAAAGATCTCCGCATAGGTGATTTCTGCTTCGGGGCGGAACAGACCGTTACCGTCGCCTTTCATTAGACCCAGGCGCGCAGCGATGGCAATCTCGCCGGCGGCCCAGTGCCCTTTGGCGTCGGTGAACGGGACGTCTTCTGCCATAAGGGGGGCCAGTTCATCGGCATTCATGGCCCGCACAAAGATGGTGGCCGCCTGGGCGCGCGTAAGCTGGGCGTCGAGGTTCAGGTTTCCACTGGTATCGCCACGCACGATGTTGTAGGACTGTAGGACCGCGATGGACTCTTGTTCACCCAGCGGAGGTTGCTGGGCGTGTGCCACCTGCTGGGGGAGAATGCTCACAGCCACCAGCACCAAGGCGAGCACTGAGGCGATGAGCCGTGTCGTTCGCATGACAGGAGAGCCTCCTTTCAATGGTCCGGAACGGCGAGCAAGAATAGTCATTACATGATTCAATTTCGCATTGGCTGGGGGGAGTTCCTGCTATTTGCCGGTTCGACCCGGCCATTCGCAGGAGGTCATGTAAAACGTATACATTCTTGGAACGATCATCGCGCTTTCGTCGTCTAATCTATTTGTAGGGGGGTCTAATGCCAGAGATATTACTGGCCTAGAAGCATCTGGAGCAACTAACCATAAACTTCCCTTTAGCTTTTGATGATATATGGTTTACTTTTCACCGATTTCTATAGATAATGGTTCTAGCAGGATATCCAACGAGTTTTCCAATCGGGTGGGAAAGGGGACGTGAAGCGTTTATGCGTCGCTCCTTGCGTAAGATCGACACCAGAGAAGTGGGCCAGTATCCTGAACATGACCAACTCTTTACGGTTCAGTCACTAGAAGAGGC
>JBMONB010000197.1:0-179535 GCA_049325315.1 Bacillota bacterium
CAGGACGGGTACAACGTGGCGGCCAGGTGCTCTTCCAATCTAACCCGACACGCTTCCAATTCATGTTGCTTCATAAGAAGCCTTTCGCGACTGGATCTTAGATTCCTGCTAACGGAGTACTACTAGAGCAGGCAGAGAAGCGATACGAGAACCCAACTCTGGTTGCCCTTGTCGCTGACAAATTGAACTGGGAATCCAGAGTGCGCGTCAACCCCGGTCTTCGGGAGAAGAACGCAGAGCTATACGCTCACGCCAAGTGGTACGGCATCTTCGACCCTGAACGGTCAGTGACCCTATTGGATACTGCCGTGGTCGAGTTCTTCGCCCTGGATACTGACGGGTTCATCCGCCGGGATGGCAAAGTGGTCATCCCCTTTGGGGAGCAGCCAATCGATCGAGTGGATCGGACGGACAAGCACGGCGGCGCACGGGAGAAGCCGGCCATCGACTCTGAACTGCTCCGCCTCCAGGACGGCGTGGCCCGCTGGCGGCAGCGTGCTCCTGGCCAAGAGGACGTCCGGGACTACATCCGGCGGGGCGCATTCTACGTAATCTCCTACCTCACTAGCAAATGGCAGATTGCTCAACGGAGTGAACTGCAATGGCAATGGCGCCAGGGACACATTTGTTTCGATGATGAACGGGCGGTCCAAGGCGGTGTGGTGCTGCAGCGGGGCTGGCCTGCAGACCACTTAACATGGCTTGTTGAGGTTGGGTATACCTGTTCGAAACCGGATGTTAAGGAGGCCCAGCGGCAGCACAAAATCCAAATGTACCTGCAGCAGACTCCGGCAGTAGCGCTCAGTATGGGTGAGTTAACTGCAGAGTGGACCCGCAAGGCGGCTGCCATGCTTGACAACCTCTCCGATGTTCAACGTATCATACTGGCCGCCTATACCATCGGTGTGCAACTTGCCACCCCTGAACGACGTATTACTCCATTAGACCTGGGAAAAGCATACAGTCGGCTGACGACCATTACCGCAGACTTCTGGGCTGACCTATGCGCCGAGGCGCACGGCGATACGCTTAGACTCTTTGCAGAACAATGGGGCGCATTCAGGACGGTCTTCAGCCACTTCTTCATGGAAGGGGATCTGGTTGATCTACATGCCATAGATAGGTTCCGGGGAACGGGAGATTTGCTGGAGTGGGCCTACAATCTGTTGTGCGGTTTCCCTCGGAAAGTGAAGGAACAAGTAGCGCCTGAATGGGTAGTAGGAGAAACCACGCTCCGCGATTTGGTGGAGACAGCGTGGTTCCTAGGCCATCGCTTTCTGGATGGAGAAGGTTCCGTCTGGCGCCAGCAACACCACCGGACACGGACCTTGACGGCGGACGTGGAGCGGACCCGTCAGGTAGCCTTGGAACTCTACTCGCCCGAACTACAGGCGGAGGCAGCGGAACTTCGTCGGCTTTCGCACTACGTCCATCAACTGAACCCGGTGTTCGGACCTCAATTGCTTACGCACTTGGAGACCCTGATCAGCCAAGAACGTGAGTTGAAGCTGTTGGTAGAGCGGTGTGATGGCCTTCTGGGATCAATACCTGATGACAACCGCTTTAGACGGGCTACCCCCATGCTTATCGCGGGAGGGCACAGGTCTATTACGGGTGACGCAGTTTCACGAAAGATCACCGACTTACTAGTACTGTTGGAGGGATGGGGAAGCGCTGAACCGGCCTCCGTCGGGAGTATAGCGGAACTGGAGGAGGTCCTCTACATGCTCGGCAAAGGGGGCGTGCAGTAATGGTAACCACCCAGACAGTGTATTCGCGCCTGCTACCTAACCTCCGCACCATCCGTCAGTTGGCTGAGGTCAGGAATGGCTCAGAACGATTAAGAGACGTGGTCGGTGTTCTTCGGCGGATCTCACTAGCGAGGGCCCGAATTGGAGAACTTCAGACCATGCGTTTTCACTCTGAGGCTGTTAACCAAGCAGATTCCCTCCTCGCCAAAACAATAGAGGAACTTCTGACAGACCCGTCAGGACTAGTTCGACAAGTGTCGGAACTGACGGCCCGCTCGGAGAGGATACGGACACTAGAGGCAACTGCCTGTAGGGACCTCAGCGAGCGTGTCCAGTCCTATGTTGACCTGTCACGCAAGTTTCAGCTTCAGGTCTCGGCCAGTGAACTACAGGAACTAGTACGACAGTTTATGGAGTACCAAGTGCAGGAGGGAGAGTTGAGACCGCAACTCGAGGCACTTGGAGTACTGGCTACTCGCATGAGGGCCCTGTATCAGGAGGCCACATCTAGAGTCCTCGGCCACCTCAAGGCGGTCTTTGGCCCGAACGTGGACATGACTGTTGTTCGTCAGTTGATGGGCGATGGGGTCCCAGCCTCCTCCCTCAGGATTTCGCAGTTGCAACGCCTACTTAGGTCTAAGTTAGCTCCGAGCCTAATCATCCGGCTGAAGTAGCAAGAAGGAAGGGGACAAGATGGTAGAGATCCATACGGCCGGCATACTGATGAACCTACCCGACAGACCAGGAGTCTACATCATCACCTGCGCCCACCCGGGACAGACCTCCTATCGCCTGGGGGAGATCCTTTACATAGGGCTGTCTAATCGTATCCGACGTCGTGTGGCCTACGCTCTGGCATCTCCGGAGGGCAGTGCGCCACATTCTGCGCAGAAACCACTTATGGAGATCCAGCAGAATGGTGGCCAAGCCATGCTACTCTATGTCGCGCTTGATTCAGATAGTGGAATCGGTGATCTGGGAACTGCACTTCTCGGGGAACTCGTTAGAAGGAACGAGAGCCTTCCGCCGTGGAACAAGCAGGCACTCAGGAAGAAGCCCCCCGATTCCGCGATGGTGGATTTGGCACGAGCTATTGCTGACCGACTAGACATCAGATAACCCTAGTAAAGTAGAGCAGCCCTGTACCGTGCGATGCGGCGCAGGGCTGCCACCTTCATTAGTGGAATGGCGAGTTCTTGGCTAATTGGCCATCTACCACAGTGCTCCGACGATGCTGGTCCTGTAGGTTACTGGACCATGTCAGCGCCTGGCCTCACCGGGGCGATGTGCACTTCTCATTTGCAAGCACCAAATCGCTGGACCAAGCGAATAAACCCCGTTCACTAAGGTCACAATGGAGGGAGCTGAACCGCCTGGGGGAGTACCGATGCTGTTCCGGACCGTCTATGGCCCTGAGTTGCTTGCAATCCATTCTTTCGTCTCCAAGCGGGGGGCAGTTACTACCGCAGACCTGCAGCGTTGGTTTGTTCAACAAAAGGTCACTGCCACAGAGGGGTTTAACCTCGGGGAGGCGGTGGCCTTTCTATTGGATTTGCGGCTTCTGAATCGGGATCACACTGAGCCGCGTGTACTCTGTGCTGATTTGGTACCCGATTTCTATCTGGGACTGCTGGAACGGCTCAACGCTGCTCGCGAGCACCCCGAAGTTGGTGCCCATCCACTAGACCCCTGGTTCCTAGGAATCCTACGCCATTGTTTTGTTCGACCAAACCAGACTTACGTCCGGCGGTTACACGAAGCGGTCAATGCTCTAGAACTCCCTGTGCCGTGCAGCGAGGAGAAGGTCAACGCCTGGCGCAGAGTGCTGGAGTATATCGGTTGCGGCTGGCGAGTAGGCCCTGACTTCTTTGCTTCATATCGCCCTCAGTTAGTGGAGGCCCTGCTGAAGAGGTGGGGGGTGGAAGGTCCCCTTGAAGACTTCCTACATTTTGCCGAGCGATATCTCCCGACCCTAACAGGAACTGGTGATATGTCAGATGTAATCTCCCGGCCACTTCAGTACTTGGAGACCCACGGTCGGGTCCGCTTGTCTGCACGTGGTGACTTTGCCGGCAGAGCCTACTTGGGCGAGCGGCGGGTTAAGTGGATTACCATAGGAGGATAGCCCATGCCCCTACCTTGTGTTGACGGCAACTACGCTGGCCTTGCACTGTTTCAAGCCACGGCAGACCAGCGGTTCTCACTTGGCAACGAACTATTTCTTTCGACTCACCTGCCAATGAGGTTTTGGAGACAGTGCGCAGGCCGGCGGACGATATGGACAGAGGAGGAACTTCTGAGCTCCCTTCGCAAAGCACCTACGACTCTGAAAGGGAACAGGGTCTATATTCTCTTCGGGGCAGCAGGCTCCGGGAAGTCAGAGGCCATGCGTTGGCTAATGTGCCGTCTAGGCGAAGGTGAACCCCTAAGGGACCGTTTCACCCTGCGGATTTCCCGAACCGAACTAGACCCTGTACGAATCGTGCACCGGCTACTGTCCACCTTCGATCTCCCCGGCATAAACCAGGCCGTTCTTCAGCGGTGGTCCCTGCTGCGGCAGAAGCCCGTAGCTGTGGCCAACCAGATCGTATGGCAAGCCTTAATCGGCACTTACGACAAAGACGATGACATTCTGCCGCTAAGCTATCGCCTTCGCCCGGTCGTCGAGGCGAATTTGCGGGTGGGATTTGCCGCGATGGATGACCCGGAGACGCCTGCTCGGCCACTACAACTGCTCGCAGTTGAACAAATGGAGCATGTACTCTCCGACACTGTGCTGCCCCTTCAACCTTCATATGAGCAGGTGCGTGCTAGGCTCCAGGAAGCATTTGATGAGTTGATTCTTGGGGGCGTTCGGTTAGTGCCCATGCTTCGCGAGATAAGCCGGAAGGTCCACTCAGAATACGGAATTCGTCCTGCCCTGATCGTTGATGATCTGGTGCAATCGATGAACGTGTATGCAAGCGATCTGCTTGACTACTTGATCACCCTGGAAGAAGGAGAATGGGATGTCGTAATCGGCCTTACGCCCGCTTCGTTTGAACGGGATCGGCGTGGCCGGGAACTCCTTGCTCGAATCAGAGAACTAGATACCGTTGACGACCGAGTGATCAAGCTCGATCTGAGCGATACCACCGGTGACCAGTCATCCTTCCTTGAAGAGAACTCCGCAGTTGATCTTCTGCTTCCTTACTTGGATCAGTACAAGCAGGCTAACGGTTACACCTGCAATCGAAGCTGCCCCCATTGGGGCCGTTGTGGTGCTATGCAGTGGGGACAAGATGCGGATACGAGACTTGGCCCGTTCAATCGGTCGTTCATTTCCCGGTTGTGGCGTAACCTCCCCATGGGCAAGGGGAGAGTTCGATACCTTCTGCTGGCTGTCAAAGACATCCTGGAGCGGATGGCCACCCAAGGCCCAAGCGTAATCGAGGACCTGCCCAACTTTGTGGAACGCGACCAGTACGTGAGTCACGCCAATCCGCGGGTGCGCGCCCTTCTGGAATGCTATGGCCCCGTAGAAGGTCACACAGTGACGGTTCCGGCAGACCTGGGGGATCTATGGAGACTAGAGCTCCCAGGGGCAATCGCGGTTCAACCATTGGTAGCGGAGATATCCTCTGGCGTGAGCTGCACTCCGGATACGGTGGACAACTCTCCTAACCCTGCCTTAACCGCAGTCCGGGACTGGCTCGAAGGTGCGACGCCAAACCCTGAACTCCTTAAACCACTCCGCATTGGGACGGCTCGGTTTATCAAAGACATGGTTGACCCGACACTTCTGGCCGGACTGGGCCATGCCCAACGCCTTGGTGCCCTTCGTTGGTCCGCCGTGCAAGGTGGAGTGAGCCTTCCAGTTCGCCTAGAGGCTATCGACAAAGGCGAAGGGATCACCCTTTCCAGGGAGGTCGGGCGATTGGCCTTCGACTTGGTGGCCTATGGATCTAGTAGGGGAAAAGCCAAGGGATTGCTCCTGCAAAAACTACTGGCAGGTAAACAACTCACCGAGTTGCTCTACCAGGCGGAGGCTCAGCGAGGGAGTTGGCAAAGAAACCTGGAGGCCCAACTTGGCTGCGGTTTGCGCGAGGTGGCATTTCACCTGTACCGAGTAATGATCGCCCTGGGCGGGGGGGATGCTGGCCACGTACCCACATGCCTTGAACGCGAGGCCGTGTTGCCGGAGTTCGTCGAAACCACTTGGCCCGATGGTCTAACCAAGTCCATATCAGCCCTCTTTCGGGACTGTTTCCTGGTCCGGGAGCACCTGTGGGATGGACACGCCCTATTCGAACTCTTGGAGCGGTACGGTACTCCCGATCATTCGTTAGCTCGACTAAAAGACGTTCTGGGGAGATCTGTTTGTCCTGAGTTTCGGCTTAGCGACCAACCCTTAGGCCTAGCTCTCGGCCAATACGAGACACATCTTCTTGGACTCGTCGGCTACATGAATGCACAGGAATCTTTGTGGGCAGAACGGTGCGCAGTTGCTGAGACGTGTGCTGCCTTGCTTGATGGTCGCCGACGCAGGGGCCTCACGCGACGCCTGGATGATCTTTCGGCGAGCGCTCAAGGTCGTACACTGGTACCTCTCTTCCCCGTCCCTCCGGAAACACTCCAACTGGAACAGGTGCGAGGAGTTCTTCAGGTGTTACTTGACTCGGGGCCAACAGGCATAGCCTCAAAATCTCTGGTGGAGAGATACCGGCTCCTGACTTTCTGGGCCCGGATCGAAGGCAATTCTTGGGTTAGTTCGGTAAGTCGGTGGCGTGGCGAACTCTTCCGAGTGCTGGGTCACTTGCGAGGATCAACCGAAGAGATGAATCCCGACTCGGCTATATCCACGCTACTGGAGGAGATCCAACTGGCTCTAGCAGGAACAAGTCCAGGCGCCTCAACGGCAGGCAATGATCTTCAGCATCTACTTGTTCTACTAACCCCGAAGGATTTTCAGATCGCTAGGCACCTGCAGGTTTCCATCCCGGAGGGAGCAACTCGTGACCTGGCACAGCTAGTAGGAAGCGTATTAAAGGCATGTTCCTGGTGGGAAGCCTTTGTGATGCAACTCCCCCTTGTACACCGGCCAGGACGCCGGATACCACTCAACAGGGTGCGGGAATTCCTTCATTCGGTCAGGGGACTGAGGGTACCAGATGCCGGGCTACTTCATGTCTGGGGGCAGTTTGTACACCACATGAGGCATAAGCGAATCTTCGACCTTCCGGTCAGGGGGTTAGCTGAATCTCCCACACTTTCCCCTCAAGTACGGGATTGGCTTCGTGAGGCCAGCAGAGGCTCCAGGCTGTTAGACCTGACCCCTGAGGTACTAAGCGACCTGCTTGAGAACGCCCCTGAACTTGCCCAGGTCATGAGGATCACCATGATGCCGGAGGAGCCTGACGATGGAGTTCTTCATCTCGTGGACGGACAGCGATCCTGAGTACCCTCTCTACGATGCTAACTGCAGCCTTTTGATCAGTCCGCCCATTTTTCCAAGAAGCTTTCGATTAACCCGTCTACAGCGGTTGCCGAGAAGGGTACTGCTGGACAGTGGAGCGTACACACTGCGACGCCGGTATGGTGACACTATGACGCAGCGTGATCTCTTCCGATGGCAGGTAGACATCCTAAAGGGCATTGATCTTTCAAAGACCAGTGTCTTGCTCTCCCATTTCGACCAGCCTATCGAGCCTGGGGTATCACCGGGAGAGGCGTACAAGCGGATGGAGACCACCGTCGCCCATGCGTGGGACTTCCTTGAACTCGCTGACCGTGAAGGGATACTCAACCAGGTGGAGTTGGTGGGGGTTGTACAGGGATACGATTGTGATTCGATTCGCTGGTGTTGTCGCGAACTGAAGAGGCTTGGGTTTCACCGGTTTGGTTTAGGTTCCTTAGCCATGCTCTACCGGCCTCAGGAGATTGAGGCTAGAGTCCGGACGGCCCTTGAGGAGGTTGGATATGGGCTTCATATCTTTGGGATTTCATCGGTTCCCATCCTGAGGGCCTTGCGTGGTTTGGGAGTAGCCTCTGTGGATTCAGCACGTCCAGTTAAGGAGGCAATGTTTTACGTCCTCCTGTATTCTGACCCCTTTCGGCGTTTCGCATTGGCCGGTAGGCGACGTTCGGACATGGGGGGGAAGCAGCTGGTCCGTGGCCTTCCGTGCTCCTGCCCGGTCTGCCGAGTAGACCCAAGGCTACTGTTTGGAGTGGGAGCGAAACGGTACACCAACTTCCGAGCCATCCATAACTACTGGCATCTGAAGCGTGAGGTTTGTGGGCCCTCGGCTTGGGAGGAACCTTTCATCCTACCACAAGTAACTGACTCCCCGGGGTGACCCGGGGAGTCTTCTTTGTGTTTGAGTCAGAGCAGACGGTTACCGACGATTCTTCGGAATGCATACGCGTTATGGAAGCCGCGGCGGCGGTTACGGTCGTTTTGGCGGAAGATAATGACCTCAATTCCCAACTGAGAACATATTGGACAATTGCAGCGTTCCCATGGCCGCTCGTAGAGGGTCCACCGGTATAACTCGGCCGGAGCACCCTTAGGTAGCACAAGTTCATCATAGGCGAGAACCGCTTCAAGTGTTGACTCAAGAGAACGCTCGTGGCGACCGTAGGCTCGCAGAGCCAGCAGTGCCGACTGTTCGGCTGCTTCGATCTCTCCTATAGTGGCTTCGCCCTGGTCGAGCAAGTTCTTGATGTCACGGTGATATTGCCGCTTCCCACCCTTTGGAAATGACGATGGCGGGACCCTGATCGCAGTGAACCACTGCCCTGTAGTAGGGTCGAGGTAATTATCGCGAGCCGACATCCAAGAACGGCGCAGGAATGTAGCTGAATCGAAGGCGGTTACGCCCAGGTGAGAGTACGGTTCCAGCAACTCTTCGCGGGCCACTCCAAAGATATGAACGTAGAGATCATCCGGAAAATGACCGCTTATCTTGGCCAGAATATCGACGACCTCTTGAGACTTCGCAAAGGCGAGGCCTCCGAGTGCGATATACTTGTAGCCCATGGAAAGCAGTTGGACTACAGCCTCTTCGTAGGAGGCAGGATCCCACCCCTGAGCGATCCCCATAGGTTGGAAGTGATAGGACCCAGCTCGGTGCTTCTGGAGGAATTCCGCGGCATTATCCAGGGTCAATCGAAAACGGCGGGAGCGCTCCGCCTCATTCTTGGTGATTTCACCAAAGATCAGGTGGTCTACTGAGACGCCAATATCGAAGCCATGCTGCTCATAGTATTGAAGAACATCGTCCGTTGAGTATGGGGGGAACTCCTGCTTTCGGTACGAGTAAGCTCCGCAATCCCCCATGACTGGTTTATCTTCCGGCCACCTGAGGAATGGGTGAGCTTTGTGAAAGCGCTTCTGTTTCTTCTGATCTTCATCGATGCCGGCCCGCGATACAAGGATTCCATCATAAGGAGTGGCCTTCCCGTAAATCTCATGCGCGTAAACGCCGTGATCATAGGGTTCGAACCGCTTCTGTGGGTGTGAATCAGTGGCAAAATCGTAATGGGGGTTTACGAGGTCATCCCAATCTGGAACAAAGAAGAGTGGACGGCTTGTGGCGTTCTTTGCTCTAGACACTTGTGGGATCACTAGGGGGCGTGGAGCTCGCCGTGGGGGTTCTGCGGGGAACGAAAGGCGCGACTGCTCGGGGATCTGAAGCATGTTACGCAGTCGGCTGGGGTTCTCAGCTAATTCGTGTAGTAGTTTCAGACGATCCTCTAGTGAAGGAAGGTCGGTAAGGAGCCCTGCAAAGCGTTTCAGGATGGCTCCCTTGAGGCCGATCTGCCCCCCACCAATCACTTTGACATCCTCGTTGCTGAAGCAGACGAGGCTCTTACGGTGTTGGCGGGGAAACCACTGCTTGGTAGCCGTACCGGCCACAAAGATAAGTCCTGGTCTTGATGGGATGAGGGTCACCTCAAGAGCCTGAAGGTAGCTCTCACCAAGTAAGAAAAAAACGAGATCTTGTCCCTCGATTGCTCTATTGATATGCTCGGGTAGTCTAAGCACGCCCTGCGAGTAAGCAAGCAACTCTTGTTTACGCATGCCGTTGAAGGTGGCCTCGTACGGAAGGATGGGCTCGTCCTCATTGAGTAGGCCATAGCCAGCGGAGACGATCTGAAGTCTAACGGTAGCACCAGAACCCAGGGCCTTTCGCAGTGTGTTGACGCCCTGGACTACGTATTCGTGCTGACGCCCCGTGTACATCTCCCGAGCCTTTCGGGCGACAGGGTTCCCGTCTTTTTCGGCAGCGTTTTGTATCTGTTCAGATCGAACACGCAAGTGTTCGGGATTCTCTGGATGGCGGAAGTCGTCTAGGGTCAACTTCAGTGGGTGGTCTACCACCTTTGTGCTTGTGCACGAACTGATTACCAGGATTTTCACCGCATAGCCTCCCACAACGGAGTAAACTTGGCGTATGTTCTATGCGAGAGTTACTGTTACCTGCACTATGATATACACACATTAAGCTAATGGCCACCTTGATTCGGCAAGGCAGGGTTAGTTTGACCCAACGAAGCCATCTAATCCTCTAATGGGTGTGACAATACATGAAGCAGGGACAGGGGTCTACCCTGGCCCTGCTTCATAACCCCTCACAACTCCCAGCGCTTCAACCCCCGCGTAGCCGCCACCCGCTCCACCGCCTCCTGCAGGCCCGCAAAGGCCAGCCCCTCCCAGTTCCCCGCCCCCGCCGCCACCCCGAGCGCATGGCTCATCTGCCGCTCGAAGCTGGCGGGCCGGTGCCGGCGGTAGATCCGCCAGTACTCCACAATCGGCTCCCGCCGCTTCAGCAGCAGCCGCCTGGTCGGCAGCGCATCGAGCTTCGCCCGGTTCACCTGCGCCCCCGCCGGCAGCAGGTTCCACCAGTGGTTGTTCCCCCAGACCGAGTACGGGATCAGGTGGTCAACCTGGAAGTCCCGCTTCAGCTCTTCCCCGCTCCAGACGCACTGCAGGGGCGTCCCCAGCGAGGTGAGCAGGCCCCGCACCTCCGCAGTCTCCCGCTCGTCGGTCACCGTCTTCAGCAGCAGGGGTATGTAGTCGGCAGCGGTGCTGCCCGGGTTCACCTCGGCGGTCAGCTGGGCCCAGCGGAGAATCAGGCTGTCCTCGATCCAGTGGTTGAACCGGCTGATATCCAGCCAGATCGACTCGGGCACGGCCATCCACCCGAACCGGCCGCCAAACAGGTCATCCCGCCCCCGGGCCACGATCCCCCGGTAGTCAAACACCCGGCTGTGGGTGCCCGCATGCCGGATCGGCCCGTCCTTGATCGCATCTCGGATCTTCTTCAGGGGCTGGCGGAAGCGCTCAGGCCCCTCCTCTATATCCTGCAGGAGGGCATGCAGGCCACCTGGCGTATAGGTCTCGCTCAACCTCTCCACCATCCGACGAAAGGTGATCTGCTTCTCCGACCCCGGCCGCTCGCCCCGCTTCTGGGCCACGTACTCGGGGTGGGTCAGGAAGGGCCAGTAGTACTCCAGCCAGAGGACGGCGACCGCGGAGAGCGGCACGTAGACCTCGCCGGCGCCCCAGACCACCACGTGGGGCTGGGTGCGGCTGATCTGGCAGAGCGCCCGGATCAGGGCGAACTTGTAGGTCGCGTCTTTCTTGTCCTGCGCCAGCACGCTCTGGACCCGCTCCAGGCCCCGTGCGCTCTGTGCGGGGCTCTTCTCGGCCAGAATCACCACCCAGCCGATTCCCGGGCGGAAGGTGTCGGGCTGCTGCATGGTCCGCACGACCTCCAGGCCGGCGGCCTCGAAGAGCAGCGCCAGCTTCCCGGCGGGGATCGGTGTGAAGAGCCTCCCGTCTGCCTCCCGCTCGGTCTCCCCCTGGCTCTCCCGGTAGCTCACCACCAGCCGGCCCCCCTGCCGCATGATGCGGGCGAGGTTGATTACGGCGGTGATCAGATGCTCCCGGCCGATGTGCATGAAGGTGCCGGAGCAGAGCACGTTCTTGAAGGCGCCGTCTGGGATCTCCGCCAGGTCGGGGAGGGCCGCCTGCTGGAAGTCTACCTTGCCGTAGGCGGCACGGGCCTGCTCCAGCATGGCGGGGGAGGCGTCGTAGCCGGTGGTGGGGAAGCCCTGATCCGCCAGCCACGCGGCGTCACGGCCGCTGCCGCCCCCGATGTCAGCCGTTAGCTCCTCGGGGTGGAAGAAGGCCAGCAGCTGGCGGTACAGATCGGTGGGGGTGACCGTCCGGTAGAGCTGGGCGAACTCGGCTGCTTTGGCTTCATATAGATCCAGCGTCCGCTTGTCCATGGGGTCGCCTCCCCACCAAAATACTTCGCGAAACCTGTTCACGCTCTACTTGTTCGAATCCTCCATCTACGTGAAAACTCCTATAGACATGCACACATTCTTCTGATACATTGAACTCTAAATTCTCTACCGCTCCGGAGTGATGGGCATGCAGTTACTGCGAGGATGGATGTACGGCGTAGGCGCCCTGTACCTGGTTCTGGCCTTCCTGTCGAGCCCGCCCATGATGGGCCTCGCCCTGCGCGGGACCGGGGCCGCCCTTGACCCGGGCGCCCTGCAGGTGATCCTTGACCTCAGCCTCTTCCTGGGCACCATCGTGGCCGTTCTGGGCATCTTCCTGCTCAGGGGCGCCGAGGAGCCCCAGGCCCACCGCGAGCTGGTCCGGCTGGTGGTCTGGGTTGAGCTGATCGCCGGCTTCCTGCTCACCGCCTACATGACCATCCGCGGCTACGGCAATCCGGGAATCCTGCTCCCCCTGGCCGTGGCCCATGCCGGAATCGCCTTCTCAGGGCACCAGGCCCTGCGGCGCTTCAAGCGCCACCTGACCGTCGTCAAGCCGATCCAGCGTGTCAGCTGAAACCCCAACACCGTAAGCCAAGGCCGGCGGAGCGCCCTGCTCCCCCGGCCTTTTTTGGCGTCCAACTCTTCGCTGTATGGCGATCGTACAGGACTCGGCTTGCCCATTGTCCAAACTATGAACAGGAGAAATGGTTTAGGAGGTCGTGGGATGCGACCCTACAACGAGGCGGATACGCGGGCAAAACTGATCGACCCCAAGCTCAAACTGGCCGGCTGGGGCGAGGGGCAGATTGAGCGGGAGCACTACTTCGAGAAGGGCAAGGCGTTTACCGCCGGACGGATCTACCTGGTGGGCGACGAGGCTCGCCGGCGGGAGCCTCGCCGGGCCGATTATCTGCTCCGCTACCGGGGGGCGATGATCGCCGTACTGGAGGCCAAAGACGAGAGCCACTCCCCCGATGCCGGGCTTGAGCAGGCCAAGGCCTATGCCCGCCTGCTGGATCTTCCCTTTGCGCTCGCCAGCAATGGGCACCGCTTTGTGGAGTTCGACTTCCTCACCAACACCAGCCGGGAGCTCGACCAGCCGCCCTCGCCCGATGAGCTCTGGGAGCGGTGGCAGAACGGGCGCTCCATGGCGGCGGGCGCCGGCGGGGGCGGCCCGGCCGATCCGCTGCTCTACCCTTACTGCCCGGCGGCCATTACGGGCACCACGCCGCGCTACTTTCAGGAGGTGGCCATCCGCCGGGTGATCGAGCGGGTGGTGCAGGGGCAGCGCCGTGTGCTGTTGACGATGGCCACGGGTACCGGGAAGACCTACACCGCCTTTCAAATCGTCTGGAAGCTGAAGAAGTCGGGGTGGCTGAAGCGGCCCGTGCTCTTTCTGGCCGACCGGGTGATTCTCCGGGACCAGGCCTACAACGCCTTCTCGCCCTTTGCCAGCGGGCAGGCCGATCCCCGGTCGATCATTGCCTCGGGGAACTTCAACCCCAACCGGGATCTCTACTTCTCGCTGTACCAGGGGCTCGATGCCGAGGTGGGCGGCGTGCCGTTCTACGCCGGGATCCCGCGGGACTTCTTTGGTCTCATTATTGTCGATGAGTGTCACCGGTCGGGCTTTGGGAAGTGGAATGCCATTTTGCAGCACTTCTCTTCGGCCACGCAGCTGGGCATGACGGCGACCCCGAAGCAGAGCGAGAACATTGACACCTACGCCTACTTCTGCGCCGAGGAGCCGGAGATTGAGATCGACCCGGATGATCCAGCGAAGGGAACGTGGCGGCCCCCGGCCTTCATGTACAGCCTCGGCAAGGGCATCGATGACGGCTTTCTTGCCCCCTACAAGATCCACCGGGTCCGGACGACCCTCGACCGCGATGGGCTGAAGGTCGAGGAGGCGAAGGGGCAGGGCGCCCACATCTATATCCCTGAAGGGGCGGAGCCCCGGGACCTCTACGAGACGCCCCAGTTTGAGCGGGAGATTACGCTGCCCGACCGCACGGCGGCGATGGTCAAGCACCTGGCGGGGCTGCTGCGGAGCTTCGATCCCATGGAGAAGACGATCGTCTTCTGTGTCGATATGGACCACGCCCGGCTTACGGCCCGGCTGCTGCAGAATGAGTTTGCCGGCCTGGGACTCGCCGACTATGCGGTGCCGATTATCTCGGAGGAGGGCGAGGCGACCACCTGGCTGGAGCGGTTTCGCGACAGCGACCAGAAGAGCCCGGTGGTGGCGATCACGGCGGAACTGCTCTCCACGGGCGTCGATGTGCCGAGCTGCCGCAATATCGCCTTCATGAAGCCGATCGCCTCGCCGATTCTCTTTAAGCAGATCGTCGGCCGGGGCACCCGGTTAGATGCCGCCACGGGCAAGCAGTGGTTTCGCATTATCGACTATGTGGGCGCCACCCGCCTGTTCGATGAGTGGGACGCCCTGCCCACCGAGCCGAAGGAGGAGGAGAACCCCGGGCCGCGCGACTGCGCCGTGGAGGGCCAGGTGGTCGATTCCGAGAGCGGGGCGCTGATCGTGGGGGCCAATGTCGCAGCGCTCATTGGCCGCAACGAGCAGGAAGGGCCGGTGCGCACCGACAACGACGGCGCCTTCCGCTTTGAGAACCTGCCGGTGGGGAGCATTCGGCTGCGGGTGACGGCGGCGGGGTTCCGGCCCCGCACCCTCTCGGTCGATACCGAGAGCGGCCTGACCCAGCGTGTCACCCTGGAGCTGAAGGCCCAGTCGGCGGTGATCGGCAAGATTGAGGTCAAGGGGCTGAGCGTCACCATCGCCGATGAGGTCACCTTCCGGGTCGATGCCACCGGCGAGCATCTGAGCCTCTCGGGGTACCTCCAGTACACGGGCGGCCAGGTTCGCAAGCAGGCCCCGGGCTGGGACCAGCTTCACGCCCTGTGGACGGAGCGGGAGAGCCGGGAGGCCTTCCTGACCAGGCTGCGCGAGGAGAGCGTCTACCCGGAGATCTTGGCACGGGTGCTCTCGCAGCCTCGGGCCGACGAGTTCGACCTGCTGGCCCATGTGGCCTTTGGGGCGCCGGTGCGGACCCGCGACGAGCGGGCCGACGGGTTCCTCAACCGGGAGGAGGCCTACCTGCGCACCTACACGCCGCAGGCGAACGAGGTGGTCATGGCCCTTCTGGAGAAATATCGGCTCTGGGGCATTGAGGAGATGACCAGCCCCAGCGTCTTCCGCCTGGCCCCCTTCCGCGAGATGGGGCAGGCGCCGGGCGTGATCCGCCGGTTCGGCAGCGTTGAGGCCCTGCGCGAGGCGCTTCATCAGATGCAGATCAAACTCTATCGAAAGGATGCCCTATGACAAGCCAACATCTGATTAACGAGATCTGGCGTGCCTGCGATATCATGCGGCGCGACAACAACTGCGGCGGCGTCATGGAGTATGTGGAGCACCTGGCCTGGGTGCTGTTTCTCAAGTTCCTCGACGAGCAGGAGCACGTCTTTGAGCAGGAGGCCGCGATCTATGGCCGGACCCACAACCGGATTCTGGAGCCCCGCTACCGCTGGTCGGCCTGGGTGCCCAAGGCGCTGGGGGAGAAGAACCCAGAGACCGGGAACCGCCTGACCCCGGAGTGGACCGCCGATGAGGTGCTCCAGTTCCTCTGGGGGCAGCTCTTCCCCTACCTGGCCAACCTCTCCGGCTCGCCGGAGCGCGAGGTGATCGCCGGGGTCTTCTCGGACCGCAATATCGTGGTCTGCGCCTCGCCTTACAACCTGAAGGACATTCTCGATATCATCGACGGCATCGACTTCACCAACCCGGATGACAAGCACGCCGTCTCCGTGGTCTACGAGGACCTGCTGCGGCGGCTCGGCCACGAGAACAAGCTGGCGGGGGAGTTCTACACGCCGCGCCCCGTGGCGCGCTTTGTGGTGCGCGTGGTGGACCCCCGGGTGGGCGAGACGGTCTATGATCCGGCCTGCGGCTCCTGCGGCTTCCTGGCCGAGGCCTTTGTCCACATGCAGAAGAGCGAAAGCCGCACCACCGACTACGAGACGCTCCAGGGCGCGACCTTCTACGGCAACGAGAAGAAGTCGATCCCGGCGCTGCTTGGCATTATGAACATGGTGCTGCACGGGGTGCTCGCCCCGGTCATCCGCCGCCGCAACACGCTGGAGGAGAACCTGCGGACGGTGACGGAGCGCCACGATGTGGTGGTGACGAATCCGCCCTTCGGCGGCACGGAGAACACGCAGATTCAGAACAACTTCCCCGTGAAGTCCAACGCCACGGAGCTGCTCTTTATCCAGCACATTATGAAGAAGCTCAAGGCGAACGATGGCGCCCGCTGCGGCCTGGTGATTCCAGACGGGACGCTCTTTCGGGGGGGCGCCTTTACCACGGTCAAGCGCGACCTGCTGGAGAGCTTCAACCTGTACTTTGTGGTCAGCCTTCCGCCCGGGGTCTTTGCGCCCTACTCCGACGTGCGGACCTCGCTGCTCTTCTTCGAGCGGCCGGGCCCCACCCGGGAGGTGCTCTACTACCAGATGCTCCTGCCCAAGGGCGTCAAGAAGTTCAGTAAGGGGTACCCCATTCGGGATGAGCACTTCGCCGAGGCCGATGCGCTGTGGGCCGAATGGAACGCCTGGCGCCGGGGGCAGGGCGGGCGTCCGGAGCTGCCGGCCAACGCCTGGCTGGAGAGCCTGGAGAGCCTGGCGGCCCGCGAGTACGACCTCTCGGCCCACAACCCCAACCAGCCAGATGAAGCGCTGCTTCCGCATCCGTCGGTGGTGGTGGCCGACCTGGTGGAACGGAGCCGTGAGCTGCACGGGATTCTGCTGGGGCTGCAGGAGCGGCTCGGCAACGGCGAGGAGGATGATGCCGAATGAGCGGCCGCCCCACGCCGGTGCAAGGACCCTGGCCCCTGCCCGATGGCTGGGACTGGTACCCCCTTGGCGAGGTCTGCGAGATCAACCCGAAAAAGCCGCGGGCCATGTCCCGTGCCGATGAGGCGCTGACCACGTTCGTCCCCATGTCTGCGGTCGACCAGGTGACCGGCGCCATTGCCGTCCGGGAGACCCGGCCCTACGCCGAGCTGAAGTCCAAGAGCTTCACCTACTTTGAGGAGGGCGATGTGCTCTTCGCCAAGATCACGCCGTCGATGGAGAACGGGAAGTCTGCGGTGGCCCGGGGGCTGACCGATGGGATCGGCCTTGGCACCACCGAGTTCCACGTGCTGCGGCCCAACACCGGGCTGGTGACGGCGGAGTGGGTTCACCGGTTCATCCGGCGCAGGGCGTTCCGGCGGGAGGCTGCCCAGCACTTTCAGGGCGCCGTGGGGCAGCAGCGTGTCCGGCCGGATTTCTTAAAGTCGACGCTGATTCCGGTTCCCCGGTCCCTCGACAGACAGCGAGGGCTGATTCAGTATGTGGACTCCATTTTGGCGGATGTGCGGCGGGCCCGCACCATTGCGGCCGGCATGACCCGCGACGCCCAGATGGTGATGGAGTCGGCCATGGTCGAGGTCTTTGAGGGGGAGGCCGTGAAGCCCGGCTGGGCGGTGGATGAGGTCTCTGCCCTCTGCTACAAGCCCGAGTACGGCCACACGGCGTCTGCCAAACGGGAGCCGGTGGGGCCCAAGTTTCTGCGCATTACCGATATACAGGGCGCCAAGGTGGACTGGGCCCAGGTCCCGTTCTGCGAGTGCCCGCGGAAGAAGGTGGAGAAGTTCCGGCTGGTGCCGGGCGACATTCTCTTCGCCCGCTCCGGCGCCACCACCGGGAAGACCTTCCTGGTGGGGGACGACTGCCCCGACGAGGCGGTCTTCGCCTCCTACCTGATCCGTCTGCGGGTGAAAGGCGGGGTCTCCGCCCGCTACCTGGCCTGGTTCTTTCAGTCGCGGGCCTACTGGAAGCAGATTACCCCGCGGGGAGCGGCCCAGCCGAATGTGAACGCCCAGCTGCTCGGGCAGGTCCGGGTGCCGTACCCGACGGCGCCGGCTGACCAGGAGCGCATTGTGGCGCATTTGGATGCGCTCCGGGCCGAGGTGGAGGGGCTTCTCCAGATTGGCAGCGGAACGGTGCAGCTTCTGGACGATACGGAAGAATCGGCGGTGGAGCGGGCCTTCCGAGGGGAGTTGTAGCAGATGAGCCGGGTCCCCGAGCTGCTGCGTCAGGTCTGGCAGGTGTTCCGCAAGGCCAACATTGTCGATGATCTGGAGATCGTGGAGCACATTGCGAGTCTCCTGCTCGAAGGGGCACAGAAGGAGGCTCCCGTCAGGTTCGCGCGCCGTGGTTTGGATCTGCCCCAGGTGGTGAGGTATGGCGTTTCGCCCCTTCTTATGGAGGCTGCCGCCGCTGCCGGCGGCCCGGGGGTGCTGTTCAACCGGGGTGTCTTAATGAGGCTCCCGGAGATGTACAAGGGCGGGCGGTACCCGACCCCGCGGCATGTGGCGCGCACCATGGCGGCGCTGGTCAGCGTATCGGGGAACGACACGGTCGCCGACTTCGCCTGTGGAACCGGTGGCTTTCTCGTGGAGGCTCGCGGGGGTAGCCACTTCGGCGTCGAGATCGCGGCGACCTGGGCTGATCTGGCCCGTGTCAACCTCATGCTCAACGATGTGGAGGGTAAGGTGCGAACCGCCGATTCCCTGAAGGAGGGCCTGCCCGCGGTCGGGAAGGGCAGTTACAATGTGGTGCTCATGAACCCGCCCTTCACCACCATGGATGGCGAACGTTATGAACGCCCGCTTCGCGGACGCTTTAATCGCAGTGAGACCGCCTTCCTCCAACTCGGCCTGAGAAATCTGGCCCGGGGGGGACGGCTTGCCATGCTGGTACCCTCCAACCTCCTCACGGCTGGCACCAAGCCGGAAGTCCGGGTGCGGGAGCGGCTGCTGAAGGCCACCCGGCTCAAGATGGTGGCGAGCCTCCCGCCCGACTCGCTCCAGCCCTTTACGACGACGCCGGCCTATCTGGTTCATGCGGAGCGGCGGGCACCGGGCGATTCTGTCTCCTGGCTGGTGCGGCTGGAGCACGACGGCTACGACCCCGGGCGCTCCCGGAACCTGGTGGCCAGCGACCCCACTGAGAGCAGCAACGAGCTCCTCCGCCTCCCGGCGCTGCTTCAGTGTGACCCAGATGCTGTGCGCCCCTTGCAGACCGACAAGGGGGTCCGCCTGGGCGAACTCGGCAAGGTCTCAGGGGAGCATGGCTCGTTCTGGGTCATTACGCTGGCGCCGGGGCTCAGGGCCACCCTGGTCAAACGGTATGGCGGGGGAGAAGGTCTGGCTCCGCACACCTTTATTCAGGTGGCGAACCAGGAGGCGGTCTTTCAGGGGACGATTGGCCTGGAGACTGGCGGGGAGCCATGGGCCACGTCAGAAACACCGGAGCTGTCGGCCTACCGGAAGATCCACGGCAAAGCCGGTACCGAAAAGACGCCGTGGGTGGCCAATCAGCAGTTTCCGCTCCTGGCCAGGCCGCATGCCGGCACGATTCAGGTGGCGCTAACACTGGAGGGCGCGCCGTTTGCACTGGGTGTGGTGCAGCGGGAACTGGCGGCGGCGGCAGACCTCCGGCCTGAGAACTACCTGTTCACGCCGGCTGAGCAGGAGGCGCTCAAGTCTCCGGCGCACCTGCTGGGGTCGATCTACCGCAAACAGCGCCGGCTGATGCAGCATATCGACCGGCTTCTGAGCCGCGTGGAAGCCCCACTCCCCACGGGAAAGCGCTTTCCACCCGCCCTGGCCGAAGAGGCCGCGCCGGCGGGAGAGATAGAGCCCCTCCAGCCGCTGGGTCCGTTGTCAGAGCGGCAAAGGGCCTTGTGGCAGCAGGTCGGAAACCAGACAGAGCTGATCACGGCCGAGTCGGAAGCGTACCTCACGCCAACGAGGTTCTCCCCGGAACAACTCCAGGAACAGGGAGTGGCCGATAACAACCTGGAGCAAATGCTGGAGCTTTTCCGGACGATGGGCGCCCTGATCCCTGAGTCCGACCAGGGCAAGCTGGGGTACCGGCTGGTCACAGAAGAGGATATCTGGGACGGCCGGGTGCCCGTACCCGACACGGAGGAGGAGCTATGAGACTGAAGGAGCTCTACCTGGACCACCGGGTACTCAAGGAACTGACAATCCCCTTCACGGGGGAGGCGCCCGTCGCCCCGGGATCAGATCAGGCAGGCTACGGGCTCGATTTTCTCGTGGGCGTTAACGGCACGGGGAAGTCCACGGTACTCAAGGCGCTGCTGACCATCTTCCGCCACATGGAGGTCAACCGGGCAGCCCCCTTCCCCTTCCGCCTGGAATATGCGCTCGGGACAGGGGAGCAGCGGCGGGAGGTGGTGGTGCAGTATGAGCGCCCTGCCGGGGAGTCGCCGCGCCTGATCACAACGGTCAATGGAGACGAGGTTCCTTCGCCCTCCGAGGTGGTGCCGAAGATCATCGCCTTTACCACCGGCGGGCATGCGGAGTGGCAGGAGCCTGAGCACGATGACCGTGGCACGAGCCCGGAGGAGAAGCAGAGGGGGCAGGTTCGGTATATCCCCCCGGAAGACCTGCCCCTGGTGATGCTCTGTGGTTGGCTGAACGACATTCGGTCGGGTGGGGAAAGACCCTTGCGCCAGACCCTTCAGGAATGCGGGTTTGAGCGAATCACGGGCTTCTCCCTGCGGTTTCGACTGCACAGCGGTCGGGCGGATGTGGCCGAGGCCGACCTGATTGAGTTCCTGGCCGCCCGCGGCTCCCGGCGCCTTCGCATGGGGACAGACCGGCTCATCGTCTTCGACCTGTCTGACGAGCAGGCGGCGGCAGCCGGGCTCTTTGAGCGGTTCGGGACCGGGCAGAACCTGTTCGAGAACCTCGCCGCCCTGAAGCGACCCACAGATACGGGCCAGCCGCTGCTGCAGGAGGTCAACATCTTTGTGGAGCGGCAGCGCAAGCGTGACCGTGACGCCAACCCGGTGGGACCGGTTCCGGACCTGCACCTCTTTAATTGGCTGAGCGACGGGGAGCAGAGCTTCCTCGGGCGAATGGCGCTGTTTGCGCTGCTGGGCGATTCGGAAGCGCTGATCCTCCTCGATGAGCCGGAGGTCCACTTCAACGACTACTGGAAGCGGGAGGTCGTCCACCATATCCACCGGGCGTTGGTGGGGAAGAACAGCCATGTGCTGGTCACCACCCACTCCAGCGTCGCACTCACAGACGTGGGCAAGGAGCACATACGGATTCTTCATCGGGACGGTAGTCACACGGAGCGCTCGGAACCCCCCGGTATTGAGACGTTCGGCGCCGAGCCTGGCGACATTATGACCCACGTGTTTGGCACGCCCGAAACCAACGGGCGGCACAGCACCATTGAGATCTCGCGGGTTTTAGGGATGCTCGCCCAGGATGCGCCGCAGCAGCGACTGGTCCATCTAAGGGCCGTGGAGGAGTGGGTAGCCCCCGGGTACTGGAGCTACCGGATTGGGCGGGAGATCCTCCGCCTGGAGAGGGAGCGGCGGCGATGATTCACCAGGTGAAGCTGCATGCGGAGACGCGCGATAGGCTGATGCGTGCCGTTCGGGTCCAGCTGGGGCTGCTCCTCTATGCCGCCTCCCTCCAGGGGGCCACCCTGGAGCGGGGCACGTGCCGTGCGTTCATGGACAGAAGGCCCGGCCTTCATGGGGGCGGGAGCGATGTGGTCAGCTGGCTGTGGCGCAGCCCTGCGCTCCTGGCCAAGCTTCAGGCATTTCGGGACGACCCGGCCCCGCAGTCGGAGAAGCTGTCCCTGGCAAGAAAGCTCTACAGCGATGCGCTGCGCCTCTCTGCATCCCAACCCTGGGGGAGGCTCCAGCGGATCGATAAGCGGGTCTCCTGGCAGACGAGGGCCGCCGAGTATCTGGAGCACTTTTACGACATGCTCTCACCAGACCGACACGTGTCGCAGGAAATAGCAGGACGACGCTTCGACCGGCAGCAGCTGATCGCGAACTTCCTGGACCAGAACAGGGGGCTCTATGTCTGCGCCTTCTGCGAGGAGTCCCATTTCTACTCCCGCAAATCGAACACCGATGTCAGCACGATTCTTGATCACTTCTTCCCGAAGGGTCTGTATCCGCACCTGTGCATTCACCCGTATAACCTGGTCCCCATCTGCCACAGCTGCAACACGGGGGTCAAGCGGGTGGGTGACCCGATGGAGGCCCGGGCCAACGAGCCGAGCCGGCGGCTGCACCGCATGGTTCTGCCCTACCGGACGACGCAGTTGAGCCAGGAGACCTATCTGCAGGCGGACCTGGACATGAGGGCGATCGGGGCGATCAAGCCCCGCAGGGCGACGCGGGAGGTTCTGGACGCGATCGCTCTCCTCGATGACGTGTTTGATCTGCCCGGCCGGTGGCAGAACTCCAACGTGGCCATCTACCAGCAGCTCTTCCGGCGGCTGCGCGGGTTTCTGGGGGCATCGGACTTCTTCTCAGACGGGGAGTTTCAGGCGGCACGGGTCCTCGACCGCCTCGATCAGATGGTGGGGTCGCTATACAAGGTCGACATGCGCCGCGATCCCTACGCCTACGTGATCACCTGGTGGCTGGCGGCGATGGCGCGGGAGGAGATTGAGCCGTACCTTACGAACCCGAACCGCGCCCCCAACCAGCTGCCCACCCTGGTGAAGGTGCTGGAGAAGTGGCAGGAGCAGGATGCCGCCGCCGCTGCGCACCTGCGGGGGGTCGGCCGGGATCTACGGGCTGTGCTTGCCCGTCGCTAGTTTCGGACGGAGGATGGCGCAAAACAAAGGCCGGAGGAGCAGCCCGCTCCCCCGGCCCTAATTCTTGTGCCAGTCGCTCACCCGGTGGGGTACTGCTCCCGGCACAGCTCCAGCACCCCCAGGCGCTCGAGGCGCTCTACGGGGGTGAGGAAGGTCACGGTCACGACCCCCGGATGCCGGCCGATCTGAATCGAGCCGGTGATCGTGGCCCGGTTCTTCACCTCGGGCACCGTCATGGAGAGCAGCTTGGCCGCACGGGCCAGGCCGTTGTCGGTGGCAGCGTTCAGGTCGGGGCCGGTGCCTACGACCGAGATGGGCAGGGACTCCTCAATCGCTGCCAGGCCCCAGCGGCGGGCCTCCTGCAGCGCTGCTGCCCGCTCGGCGGGGGTCAGGGGCTGGGCCAGGTAGGGGAGGTCTTCGGGGACCGGCAGGAGGACGGGGCCCTCCAGCGCCAGGTTCTTGATCACGCTGACCTGCAGGGTGACGATGCCGGCGACATCGGCGGTGTGGCCGGCGATTTCGCCGTCGCCCTGCATGGCGTGCATGTCGCCCAGGTAGACGCCGCCGCCCTCTACCTTCACGGGGCAGAGGAGGATGGCGCCCTCGCGGACCCGGCTGATATCCATGTGGCCGTCGGTCCGCTCCTCCAGCAGTTCGGCGGTCAGGGCGTACTCGTGGGGGGCGCCCACCAGGAAGGAGCCGAAGTCGCCGGCGTTGTGGCTGTCGGGGATCGCCACCGACGGGCAGGTGCCCAGCTGGCCTAAGAAGGGGCGGAGCCTTGCGTAGGCGCCTACGATGTCGTGCGGGGCGAGGCCGACCACGGGGTTCTGGACCGAGTTGTCGGGGGTGGCCATGTAGTGGCGGCCGTTTTGGCCGATCTGCTCGGCGGCGGCCTGGTTGACGGTAATGCCGAAGGTGTGGGTCGGATCGAAGGCGAGGGTGTAGCCGTTGGTAAAGGAGAAGGGGCTGGCCTCGGCGCCGCAGCTGGTGCAGCGGACGGCGTTGGGGCCGGTGCCCTCCAGGTAGGTCTCGGGGTAGAGCTTGCCGCATCCGGGGCACTTGCCGGCCACGTAGGGGTCGCCCAGGCAGCGGTCGGCGTAGACCTGGTCGTTGCCCGACGCCGTGGCCAGGCTGGTCACCCGGATCGACTTGATTCGGATGGCGATCGCATCGCCCACCCTGGCCCCCTCCACGTAGACCGGGTGGGTCACCTCATGGCCGCCGCGGATCGCCGGGGTGATCATTGGGCCCCAGCATCCGGGGGTGGTGTTGGCGACAATGGTGCCGCCATCTTTCACCGGGCCCAGCATGGTGCGCATCGGGTCCAGCACGCCGTTGGTAAAGCGGTCGACGAAAACGGTCTCTCGGGCCAGGCTCTCGATCATCGCTAACCCCTCCCACTCCTATCCACCGGAAACCGGCATCAGCAGGGCGATCTCATCCTGATCGTCCAGCCGATGGTTCCGCCCCACGTGATGGCCTCCGACCACCGCAATCGACGCACGCAGCGCCCCATCGGCGTCGGGATGTCCGGCGGCCATCAGCTTCAGCAGGTCGGCGACCGTTCCACCCTTGGGCAGCGTCACGCTGATCCGGGCCTGGCCGAAACGGTCGATCAGGATGCCGTTCAGCCGTACATGCACCTGCATCAGTGCCACCCTTTCCCTGATTTTGGTGGAGATTTTCATCAGGATCACCTTCCCTCTGATTGGCTGGGACATAAATAGTTAGCGATCGGAGCGATAATTCCCTGCCAATTCAGCCAACGGGACGCGATGGAGGGAAGCCGTTGTGTGGCTCCCCTCAGCGGATCGCTTTGAGAATGGCGGATACGAGCCCTACGAAGAAGGCGGTGGTCACGCCGTAGACGATGACGGCGCCGGCGAGTTGGAACATCCGCCCGCCGATGCCGAAGACCAGCCCCTCCCGCTTGTACTCCAGGGCGCTGGCTGACATGGCGTTGGCAAACCCGGTCACGGGGACGGCCAGGCCGGCGCCGGCGTGGCGGGCCAGCTTGTCGAACCAGCCGAGGCCGGTCAGCAGGCAGCCCAAGAAGATCATGGTCGCCACGGTGGGGTCAGCGGCCCGCTGGTGCGAGATTCCCATCGCCCAGACGTAGAAGTCGGTGACGCCCTCGCCGATCAGGGAGACGAAACCGCCCACGGTGAAGGCCAAGATGGCGTTGCGCAGGCGGGGCGGCTTCGGCTCTACCTTGTTGACCCACTGGCTGTACTGGATCTGGTCGAGCTTGTTGTAGAGCTGTTGCAGGTGGTGGGTCACATCGGCCGCCATGGTCTGGTACATCGACTTGGCCTGCTGGTCCTGGGTGGACTCGGCGAAGACCAGGTACTGCCCCTGGATCGATTCCACCTCGGCGATGGCCGACTCGATCTCTTTCTTGGTGATCGTCATGGTACGCACCTCGTTTCCCTGTGGGCAGTGTTTGCAGGGCGGTGGGGCGTTATGCCACCGGCGGCGATGTGCGGCGATTAACTCTTTGGCTCGCCTGGTGTAAGCGGCGGGGGCGAGCGGCAGAATAAGCGGTGCGCACAGGCGAATCTCACTTGGGAGGACGATCTTGTATGACGGTTCAGCAGGATATGCAGAAGGCGATCGCGTCGGCGGAGGCGGCCCAGGGCAGCTACCTGACCATGGCCAACGCCACCCAGGACCAGTCGGCGCAGCAGATGTTCAACTCGATGGCCGATGACATGAGGAAGCACATCGACCAGCTGAAGGGGCGCCTCAACTACCTTCAGGAGAACAACCAGCTCAACCAGCAGAATCAGCAGCAGTAAGCCGAAAAGCCACCCGCCGGATGGGGTGGCTTTTGCCCTTGTTTGGCAGGGGAACCTGCGTCTGCGGCAGAAATGGATGGCTCGGAGTTACATATAGAGGGGGATTGTGCCTTGAGCAACTTTGAGCAGCGGCTTGACCAGTATGCAGACCTGCTGATCCGGGTGGGGATCAACCTTCAGCCGGGCCAGAAGCTCATTGTAAGGGGATCGCTGGAGCATGCGGACCTGGTGCGGCGGGCGGTGGCGAAGGCCTACGAGGCCGGCGCCGGCCGGGTCTTTGTGGACTGGACCGACCCGCAGGTGAGACGCATGACGGCTGAGCGGGCCACGGAGGATGGGCTTAAGGAGTACCCGCCCTCGTGGCTGAAGTGGCAGGAGGAGCTGCTGGCGGGCGGCGGGGCGCTGCTCTCGGTGACGGGCTCCGACCCGCAGCTGCTGGCGGGGATTGAGCCGGGCCGGGTCTCTGCCATGCTCCAGGCGGCCGCCCGGGTGAACCAGGGGGTGAGCGCCCTGACCGCGACCATGCAGGCGAGCTGGTGCGTGGGGGCGGCGCCGGTGCAGGGCTGGGCGAATGCGGCCCTGCCGGACCTGCCCGAGTCGGAGCGGGTGGCGGCGCTGTGGGACCGGGTCTTCACGGCCTGCCGGATCGACGGCGTGACGGATCCGGTGCCCGCCTGGCGGGTCCACCTGGGCCGGCTGGGGGAGCGGACCGACTTCCTCAACCGGATGCAGTTCACCCGGCTGCACTACCGGGCGCCGGGCACGGAGCTGACGGTCGGCCTGCCGGCGAACCACCTCTGGTTCAGCGGCGCCGGCTCCCGCAACAGCCAGGGGGTTCCCTTCTGCCCGAACCTGCCCACCGAGGAGGTCTTCACCGCCCCGCAGCGGGATGCGGTGGACGGCGTGGTGCGCTCCACGCTGCCGCTCAACCATGGCGGCGCGCTGATCACCGGGCTGACCCTTCGCTTTGAGAGGGGGCGGGTGGTGGAGTACAGCGCCGACTCGGGGGTGGAGGTGCTGAAGGGCATCTTGGAGACCGATGAGGGGGCGCGCTTCCTGGGCGAGGTGGCGCTGGTGCCGGTTAGCTCGCCGATCAACCAGACGGGGATTCTCTTCTACAACACGCTCTTCGATGAGAACGCCTCGTGCCACCTGGCGGTGGGGCGGGCCTACCCGTTCTGCGTGCAGGGCGGCACGGCCATGAGCGCGGCGGAGCGGGAGCAGGCGGGGCTGAACTTCAGCAACACCCACGTGGACTTTGTGATCGGGTCCGCGGAGCTGGATATTGACGGCGAGACCGCCTCGGGCGAGCGGGTTCCGCTCTTCCGGCGGGGGATGTGGGTCTAGGCTTTTATGGCTTGCCTCCGGTAGCCCTCGCTGTAGCGCTCCAGGTAGGTGATCAGCGGCTGGCTGTCGGCCAGGGGGCGCAGGGGGAGGAGCGCTTGGACTTTCTGGCGCATGCGCTGTAGGGTGAGATCTTCGGGGAGGATGTGCACCAGGCGGATCCCCCGGTTCAGGCAGATTCCCTGCTTGATCAGGTCGCGGCCCTGCTGCTTTGCCGCGGCCTCCGGGTCGGGGAAGCGCTCGGTGGGGCCGAAGTGCTGGGCGCCCTGGTACTCGAAGGCGAGGCTGGGCGGGTAGTAGCGGTCGAACTGGAGCTCCTCGCCGGTGTAGGGGTTGACCAGGAAGGCGGGGCTGGCGTCGTCGTCGTACTCGTCGCAGTCGACCAGCAGGGAGAGGTACTCCCGCATGAGCGCTTCGCCCTTGTGCCGGGCTTTTTTCAGGCGGCGGCGGGCCTTCGCTACCGCCTCCCTGCGCCGCTCGGCGACGGGGTGGCGCAGGGTGAAGCGAATGGGGCTGCGCTGGTTCTGCCGGGTGGTGTGGAGCCAGCCGGCCTGCTGGAGGGCGCCGACCGCCTGCCTCAGGGTGGTGGGGCTCAGCCCGGCCAGGGCGCTTAGCCGGGGGTAGGTGAACTGGCCATCGGGGCGGCGGAAGCCGGGGGTGAGCTGGAGCGTGGCGTAGAGCAGCTTGTGGTTGGGCTGGAGGTGGGGGTCTAGCAGCAGGTCGGTGGGGATCTCCGGTGGCTGGGGCTGGGCTTGCTGGGGCTGGGCTTGCTCCTTGGGTGTGCCGGCCGGGGTTAGCCAGCCGGTGGCCGCCAGCTGGGCCAGGCCGGCCAGCACGGTGTTCCGGGCGAGGCCCGACCGGGCTGCGAGGCGGGTGGGGCGGGGCTCGAGGCCCAGACAGAGCCAGACCAGCTTGGCGGCTGGGGTCAGGTGCGGGTCGAGGAGCAGGGGGACCGGGGCCTTTACTGCGCTCACTGGGGTCACCTCCTCGTAATTGGAAATTCTTGGTTGGTGATTGACCTTCCTGCTGCGTTGCGTCAGAAATTGACAGGCGGCTGACAGGGGTGACTGCGCGATTCCGGACTGTAGTGGGCTAGCCAGGTCTGCTTTGCTACCCCCCGGGGGTAGTTCCGGGGGCTTTCGGGGGCTCTTGAGGGGCCTTCGGGGGACCCTCGGGGGCCTTTGCGGGGTTTCTGAGGGGGGTGGGCCCCGGTAAAGTCAGGAATTGAACAGTGTGCGGGTCACGGGGGGTGTCAAAAACTGACGCTAAGCCCTCTGGCGTCAGCATTGGGCCCTGACAAGCTAGATTTCTTGGGGGGGTACCCCCCACCAGCACACGGAAGGAGAGCCCGGCGGGCTCTCCTTCGCTACATCAGGGGCGGCTATAGGGCTCGGCGGGGATCCAGAGGTCGAGAACCTCGCTACACTGCCACTGGCCGTAGTAGTTCAGGGGGCGGTCGACCCCGCTCAGCAGCGGGTTGGGCAGGTCGTCGCGGCGGTGGTGGAGTTCGCCGGGCTCAATCCAGAAGAGGGTGCCGTCCTGGCCCCAGGAGGGGCAGAAGCCGCCCTCGCTGCCGGGGACCAACTCGGTCTTGCCGCTCTCCACCGTGGTGACGTAGATTGCCTGGCCCGGGGCGGGCTGGTCGGTGCGCTCGGGGCGCTCTGCCCGGCTGCGGGTGAAGGCCAGGTAGCTGCCGCCGGGGCTCCAGGCGGGCTCCCGGTCGGCGTACCCGGGCGGGGTGAGCCTGCGCAGATCGGCCCAGGGGGGCGCCGCGAGCAGGATCTCCTTCTGCCGGTAAGCTTCCCGCCCGGCGCCATGGGTCAGGGCCAGGGTGGGGCCGGCGGGGGACCAGGCGGCCCAACGGGGGTTGGGGGAGGCGCCCAGCCTCTTCGGCTCGCCTCCCCGGGTGCTGATGACCAGGAACTCGTTGCAGTCGGCGGCGATGGACGGCGTGGCGCCGGGGCGGACCAGCAGGAGCCACTGGCCGTCGGGGGAGAAGGCCACGGGCCTGGCGCCCGCCCCGCAGCGGTCGCCGGCGGTCTCGAGGGAGTAGGGATCCTCCAGGATCACCCGGGGCTCGCCGTCTGTGCGGGAGATGAGGGCGGTCCAGGCGGTGCCCTCAAAGGGGTGGCGGCCGGTCTTCACCCGGTGGACGGCCAGCTGCTCGCCGTCGGGGGACCAGGTGGCGCCGGCCCAGCCCTCGACCACCAGTTGGGGCTGGGTGGGGCCGGTCCCGGTCACATCGACCGTGGCGGTGCGGTCCCCCTGGCTCAGGGCCAGGCGGTTGGCGGTGGGGCTCCAGCTCACCTGGTGGACCGGCCGGGCGGCGGGGACCGGCCAGGGGCCGCCCTTTCCGTCGGTGCGGGTCAGCATGAGCCGGCGGCCCTGCCAGTAGGCGAGGAAGCGGCCGTCGTGGGAGAAGCGCGGGGTGTGGACCTTGCCACCCTCGGTCAGGCGGCGCTCGGCGCCGCCGGCCCAGAGCCAGAGGTCGCCCTGGCGCACGAAGGCGAGCCGCATCGGGGCGGGGGGCCTGGGGGCGGAGGGGGTGGCCGGGCGGCAGCCGGTCAGGGGCAGGGCCAGGAGCAGAAGGGCTGTGAGCAGGCGGCGCATGGACTTCACCTCTCGGGAAGTCTACACCGCACGGCGGGGGGTTATCCCCGGCGCAACTGGGTTGGGGCCGGATTCGTCTCTCTATCGGGAGGGGTATACGAATGCGGAGATGGATTTTCGGCCTGTTGGGGTTTTTGCTGGTGGCGGGCTCGGTGGGCACCGGGCCCGGGGCGGCCGCCTTCTCGGGCGGGGAGCCGCCCGCCGCCGCCGATGTGCTGAAGAGCGCGGAGCTGATCGTGATCGCCCGCGGGGGCGAGCAGCTGGGCACGGTGGACCTGCCCGTCGGGGCGATTATCACGCTCTACCGGCTGCACGTGGAGAGCTATATCCGCCCGGCGAGGCCCGGGCCCGAGACGCTGGTGGTGGCCGCCATTGGCGGGCGGGGGCTCTACCGGGCGATGGATGGACCGCAGATCAGCGATACCCGGTCGCTCTACTTCCTGAAGCGGAACGGCGATACCTACTCCCTGGCCATGGGCCGGATCACGCCGCGCATGCCGCTGGAGGCCAACAGCTTTCCGCCGGGGATCTGGGCCAGCCACCAGGAGGCCTTCCGCCCGCTGCTGGAGCAGCCTCGCTTCCAGCCCTACGCCATGCCGGCGGTCCGGCTGAACGGGCGACAGATCGGCACCGCCTGGCTGATCGACGGGCGCTCCTACCTGCCGGCGACGCAGCTGGCGGCAGCGCTGGGGGCGGAGGTGGCGGCGGAGCCGGTGGGGCCCGAGGGGCTGGTGCCCCTGCGGGCGGTGGCGGAGAGCCTGGGGATCGCCGTCTGGTGGGATGCGGCCAACTGGGCGGTGGAGATGCGCATGACCACTGAGCCACCGGAACCGGTCTTCATTAGCGAGGGGGCGGCGGTGGGTGCGTTGGCCGCCCTGGTGAACGCCTTTATCGCCGAGAGCAAGACTGGCAGCGGCAGCTTCGACAGCTACTACTACGTGCCGCAGGCCCGGCTTAACCCGACCTGGGTCGACCCCCGCACGGGCGGGGTGCGGCCGGTCTGGGAACTGACTGTGGCGCCCAAGGGAGCGCCGCCGGAGACGGGGATCACCTCCCTGGTCGATGCGGTGACGGGCGAGGTGGCGCTGCATATCTGGCCGTAGGCGCAAAAAGGGGCCGGAGTCATGGCGACTCCGGCCCTCGGCTTTCGCCCGGGGCGGCATCAGAAGAGCAGGTTCCAGTACCAGAGGAAGGCGACGAAGAGAGTGGACGACAGGGCGATGGCGCTGTAGTGCAGCCGGCCGGCCAGGGTCCAGGCGTCGCTCTTCCAGGAGCGAATGGCAAACCAGAGCACGGGCATGGCGAGGGCGGCGGTGAGGTAGGGCAGCACCAGCAGCGCCGCCAGGATCGGCGGGAGGCCGAAGACCAGCTCCAGGGGGCGGGTCATGAACGAGAGCATCCCCACCATGAAGAGCGGGATCAGGAGAGCCAGAGCTGCGGCGGCCCAGCGGGCCCGCCTGACCTCGGCGGGCAGGGCGGGGCGCTTGCGGAGCCGGCGAATCAAGGCGCCCAGGGGCCAGCCGACCAGGGCGGTGAGCGCCAGGAGCAGGGCGACGCCGATCAGGCTGTTGTGCAGCGGGTAGCTCATGTGCCACTCCACCCGCTCCAGGGCCAGGGAGTAGAAGGGGAGGTAGAGGTGGGTGATCTGGCCCTGCTCGTCGGCCTTGAAGGCGTAGTGGTAGCCGTTTCCACCGACCTGCTGGAAGAGGAGCGGCTCCACCTCCACCAGGCGGACGGGGGGCCGGAGGCCGCCGGGCCAGGAGATGGTGAGGGTTCCATCGGCATTGGCGGAGACCCGCCAGCCGGGGCTTAGCTGCTGGAGCTTGAGCAGGGTGGTGCGCTCGTACCGGTTGGGCTGGTAAGCCCCGGTGAACTGGGCGGCCCGCTGGGCAAAATCGGCGGGCGGGGCGGGGGCGGGGGGTGACTTCTCGGAAGCGTAGTGGTCGAGCAGCGCCTCAGCCAGCACGTCGCGGACCTTTCCGCCGGCGTTGGCGTTGTAGGAGACGAAGAAGCCCCAGTTCCCCTCGGGCACCAGCAGCAAGAGGCTGGACATGCCGGCCACGTCGCCGCCGTGCTCGATCGCCCGCTGGCCACTGCGGAACCGCTCCATGAAGGTGTAGGTCATGCCGGGCAGCCGGGGGTGGTGGGTGAACTGCTGCTGCTGCATCTGCCGGGCGAAATCCTCCCCGTGGATGCGCACGTTCTCATACCGGCCCCGCTGGAGATGGGCGATCATGAACCGGGCCATATCGGCGCCGGTCGCCTTGATGCTGCCTGCGGGGGCCAGGTGGAGGTGCCAGACCGGCTCCTCCAGGTACCGGCCGCCCAGGTAGACGTGGTGGGTGGCCAGGTCGGGGGCGAGTTCGGGCGGCAGCCCCATGGTGGTGCGGCGCATCCCCAGCGGCCGGAAGATGTGCTCCTCTACGTACTGGTCGAAGCGAATCCCGGTGACCTGCTCCACGATGTGGGCGGCCAGGGAGATGCCGTGGTTGCTGTACTGGTGCTCCTGCCCCGGCGGGCGGATGCGGGCGGGCAGGGTTCGGGCCAGGTACCGGCCCAGGGGCTCCACCTCGGCCTCGGTGCGGGCGGCCATGCCGAGCACCGATTCATCGAAGCCGGCGGTGTGGGTCAGCAGGTGAGCCATGGTGATGGGCTCGGGGTAGGTGGCCGGGATCTGGAACTCCTTCAGGTACTGGTTGATATCGGCGTGCAGGTCGATCTTCCCCTGCTCCACCTGCTGCATTACCGCTGTGCCGGTGAAGAGCTTGGTGACCGAGCCGATGGAGAAGAGGGTGCGCTCGGGGTCAATGGGGGTCTGTCGGGCGTGGTCGGCCACCCCGTAGCCCTTCTGGAGCAGGACCTTGCCGTCCTTGACCACCACGAAGACGGCGCCGGGGATGTTGTGCTCCTTCAGGTGCCGGGCGAAGATGGGGTCGACGAAGGCGGCCAGTTCCGCCGGGTCGGTGGGCCCGCCGGCTCCTGCGGCGGCGGCCGGGGCGGGAGCGGCGGCCAGCAGGAGGAGGGTGAGAAAGAGGGAAAGGGCGTGTCGCATTAACCGACTCTCCTGCGCTGCTGTCTGGGCCCGGTGCCGGGTTGGGGCCGAACCAGGAGGAGGGCGCAGATGACGCCCAGCAGCGTGACGATCAGCAGCATTGCACTCATGGCCCATTTGGCGGCCTCTCCATAGTAGCCGGCGGCAGTGATTGTGGCATAAACCACCATGCCGGTGGCGAAGAGGAAGAGCGGTTGCCCCCAGGAGCGGTCCCGGAGCAGGCCTACGCCGGCCATAATCAGGAGCAGGGCGGTGGTGCCCTCGTTGACGAGGTGGAAGGTGGTGTTGACCGGTTCGGTTTCGAGTTCGGGCACCTGGCCGGTGCTGAGCAGCATGGTCCACAGGGCGAGCATCATCAGACCGACGAAGATGCCGTAGCCTCCGGCTAACCGTCTTGCGCTCATAGCGATTTGCACCTCCGGTTTTTGATCCCCGCCATTTTACCATAGTGCCCCAGGAACTTCTCTGGATATTACTGAGCATTCGAATAGGTCGAGGGGTTACAGATGAACCCCGGCAGGCTGCCGGGGTTCACGCTTTTACTCCACCCGCAGGCGGTCACACAACCATCAACATAGGCTCAACTCTCCACGCCTTCCCGCGCCTCCCGGGACATCTGCATCAGCCGCTGAACCGTCTCCTGGCCCAGGGCGGCGTTGGTCATGGCAATCGCCCGCTGGAGGTGGCCGGATGTCGCCTTGATGCGGCCCCCGAGGTGCTCGAGAATGGGGCGGGCCGCCTGCGGCACGTCGCCTTCGATCATCTTCAGCCAGGCCTCCCGCGCCTTCTGCTGGTATTCCCGGGTCTTCCGCTCGCAGGTGACCAGCAGGGCGAAGTAACCGGGCTCGCGGGCGCCGGCGGCGATCATTCGGGCGGCGCCGATGGCGGTGGTCAGGTGGTAGGCGGCCTCGTAGTTCGCCTCGTGGATCTCATTGAAGCCGGGGAGCCTCTTCATTTCCGGGATGTAATGGCCGATCGAGGCGAGGGCGCACTGGAGCGTCAGGTCGTTGTATGTCTGGTACAGGGCGGTCAGAATATCGTGGGCGGGGTCAGGCATGGACCAGGGCGATCCGAAGCCAGAGCCCTGGACCGGCTTCCCGTATCCTTGGTGCATCACTTCATCCTCCTTTGTTGCACGATACGTTACAGAATACGAGCGGGATGCGGCTCTGGACACGATCCGGGGAGGGATTCCTCACACTTATCGTGTATTTCATTATTGATGTGCCAAAAGGAAAGGGGGCGACGGCGATGGCACTCGGTCTCTCCTTTCGTGGCTCCTGCCCCAGCGCTCCGCAGGGCTCCACCGTGGGGGCGGTAAGCGAAGCGGTGGCGGCGCTGCAGAGCCGGTTCGGGTATGAGGTCTACCAGGAGTCGCCGACCCAGGTCGTGCTGGAGTTCGGCCCGACCGCGCTGCTCAGCCTCCGGGTAGACGCCGACGTGATTGTAGGCGATGCGGCGACCACCCCGGGTGGGCCGGGCTTTCATAAGGCAGTGGTGGACCTTCTGGATGAGCTGATTGAAACAGCCGGTCTCTCGCTCGAGGTGGAGGATGAGACCGGCTACTGGCGCCACCGTGACTTCGACCGGCTCCGGCAGGAGCAGATGACCTGGCTCCGGGCGCTGATCCGGCAGGTCTCGTCGTGGGAGCAGACCACCCTGCGGATCACCTGGCCGGTCGATGGATGGGCGCCGGCCGGCGCCACCGGGATTGTCACCCCGATGGGCCGCTTCACCCACGGATTCCTGCGAGGCGAGCTGGAGCGAGACGGCCTGGCGGAGTTCGCCCACCGCTTCTTCCTCTGGCCGAACCCGGAGCGGGATGCATACTATCACCGGGCGCGCGCCCTCTACCAGCTGTGGAACGAGTGCCGCTGGGTGGCGCCCCGGACCGAGGCCGAAGAGTTGCTGCTCAGCACCATTGCCGGCTCGCTGGGCACGGCCCGGCGCCTGGACCCGGCCCTGCCGCTCCCCCTGGAGGCCTGGTCAGAGGTGGTCACCTTGCTGGGGGGCGACCCGGCAGGGGTGGTGAAGGGCCCCGACATGGCGATCGGCGAGCCCGTCGGCTACCGCCGGGGCGATGTGCTGGAGCCCTTCCCCGGGGGATGGCAGGTCCGGCTGCCCGGCAGCTTTCTGCCCGAGCCGGAGGAGGATGGCGGCGCCGTCTACTGGGACGCCGGGAGGAACTTTCGGCTGACCGGCTACCGCTACAGCCCGCCGGGCCCCGGCCAGGAGGATCCCACCGACAGGCTGCTCACGAACCCGACCTTCGACGAGGTGATCGGCGGCTACCGCTTTCAGGCGGAGACAAGCTACGAGCCAGATGAGCACTGCTGGGTGCTCCAGGGGCTGGTGCGGGGCCCGGGCGGCATGGCGGTGATCACCCTCACCTGGTCGGACCCGCGCTGGGAGGACTGGGCGGTCGAGACCTTCCGCACGATTCAGCCGCCGCCCCTGGCGCCCGACTAGCGAAACAGAAACGCCCGCCGACCGGGACGGTCAGCGGGCGTTTTCTCCTGCCGCCGCCTGTGCAGCGGCAAGAACATGGTCGAGAATCGGCTGCCAGTTGTGATGGTGGCGGGGCACATCCGCCGGATCAAGGAAGAGCCGGTGGCTCGCCTCGAAGGCAGCATCGAAGGGGAGGATGCGCTCGATATCCATCCGGTAGAAGACCTGGTACCCGACCAGCGGGTACTTGGAGCCGGGCTGCCAGGCCGGGTTCTCCATGTGGCTGATCTCACAGCAGCCGATATAGGTGCACCTGCCCTCCACATAGCCCTCTTCCCGGGCCTCACGGGCGAAGGCCTCCGCAGGGCTCTCGTCGCCTTCCCGGTGACCGCCGGGAATGTCGCCGCCCCGGTGGTTCAGGTTGACCAGCATCACCTTGCCCTCGTGAAAGCAGAACCCATGAGCGCTGGTCACCAGTTCGGTCGAAGGAAGCGGGGCGCCCGGCATGAAGGTGATTCGCACCGGCCCACCGCCCCAGGTTACGTAGGTCGTATAGGTCATTCTACTTCTTGGCCGGCGCCCACCACTTGCCGTCGGGGGTGGTGTGGTTGGCAATCTTCCACTCGCCGCTCACCGGCTTGAGCAGGAAGGTAACGGTCTGGCGGCCAGCCTTGCTGTCCTCATACTGGACCTTCACCTCGGCCTCCCGCTCGGTCGCCTTGGTCAGAGCGATCACGGCGCCGCCGGTAGTCCAGCCCAGCCTTACCTGCTCGCCGGCCGCCTTCTTGGCCTGGCGCTCCTCCAGCCACTGCTTCTCAAGGCCGGTCACGAACTTGGTAGGGTCGGCATTCTTGACCGCCTCGATCAGGTGCATCTCATAGCCCCAGACCAGGTCGATCGCCTTGGTCTCATCGATCTTGGGCGCCGTCTCCCCCTTCTCGGCGGCAGCGCAGCCGGTCAGCGCGACGATGAGCAGCAGGCTCATCAGCAGCGTAAGCAGCTTGCGGGTGTTCTTCACCCTCGATTCCTCCTCTTTCTCTTGTGTTGCTCTGTGTGCCTATTTATTTTAGGCGGAAACGGACCAAACGTCTATGGGAGGGGATGGGCAGGGCTTTTTTTCACCACAGATTACACAGATTTTTATGATTACACAGATTACAAATACATCATTATCGGATGATGCGTCGATATTCAAGGCTGGGTTTCGAAAAGTTCAACAGCAACGCGACGGACAAACCTGTTGCAGCCAGGTAAGAGAGAACGACAGCTTGGTGAATCTCATTGAGATCCTTTACGGCTTTTAGTTCTACTATGACCGCATCCTCCACAATAAGATCGAGTCGATGCTTCCCTACAACATCACTCACCCTTGTAGCGAACGGGAACCTCAGGCTGGCGCCGAAATTTGATCCCTCTACGGATAAACTCCTTTGCGAGGGCCTCTTCATAAATGGTTTCGAGAAACCCTGGACCCAAAGCAGTATGGACCTCGAAGGCCGCTCCTAGAATCTGTCTCGTAATATTGGAATGTGGATACCTCTCCATGTCATACGTCCCTATCATGTTTTCTACTGTTCAAAACGGTAATTGAGCCGCCCAAGTTCGAACCGGAGTGTATAAAATCTGTGTAATCATTTAAATCTGTGTAATCTGTGGTAAGAAAAAACAGCCCCGCTCACCATGCGAGCAGGGGCTGTTCACGGGCTACACCTGTGTGTAGACCCGGTAATCCAGGTGCGGAAAGAGGTTGTCTGCCGCCTCTACCTGGGCCAGCCAGGCGGGGTCGGGGTGGGCGCCCTTGCTGGCTGCTTCGGCGATGCGGCGGAATCGGCCCAGGTGCTGGTGGACCCGGCGGTGGGCGTACTCGGCGGTGGTGCCGGTCCGTAAGATGAACGCCCAGTCGCTGGCCTGCGCCAGCAGGAGTTCCCTTGCGGCCTGGTTCAGCGCCCGGTCCAGCGCTCTGTTGTCGGAGTGGGTGGCTGCCAGGCGCTCCATCTGGCGGCCGGCTCCGTGCAGGTGGCGGTAGAGCCAGTGGTTGGAGCCGTCGATCCAGAAGTCGGCGTAGCCCTGGTATCCCCAGGAAGAGTGGGCGGGCTCTGCCACCCCCTGGCCCTCGCTGTGCATATCAATGTAGTCGCCGGGTGTGATGAACCTTACCGCCTGATGGTGCTGGGCGGCTCTTGCGACCTGCTCCAGGAAGTAGGGGCCCTCGAACCACCAGTGACCGAAGAGTTCGGCGTCGTAGGGCGCCACCACCAGCGGCGGCGGGCCGCCGGGCAGCAGGCCGCGCAGGTAGGCGGCCTGCATGGCGCGGGACTGGACAAAGTGACCGGCGTGACGGATTGCGGTCTGCTCCGCCGCCCAGCGGTCGTAGAGATCCTTCTGGTCGGTGGGGCCGGTCACCCGGTGGTACTTGAAGCCGGAGAAGGTGCGGATTCCGTTCGGGCCGGCCAGCGGGCCCAGGTGGGCGGGGTCACGCTCGAAGCCGATGTCCCGGTAGAACTCCCGGTAGGCGCCATCGCCGGGGTAGCCCTCGTTGGCGGACCAGACCTGCTTCGATGACTCGGGGTCCCGCCCGAAGAGGGCGAGGCCGCCGGGGGTCCAGGCGTGGGCGTAGGGCCCCATGGGCGGGGCCGGGCGGGCGTGGGTCAGGCCGTGGGTATCGACGAAGGCGTACTGGACCCCCGCCTCCCGCAGGAACCGGTCGACCCCGGGAAAGTAGCCGCACTCGGGCAGCCAGAAGCCCCGGGGCGCGTGGCCGAAGCGGCGGCGGAAGTGCTCGGCCGCAATGCGGACCTGTGCCCGCACGGCGGCGGGCTGCCCCTCGTAGGCGGGCAGAAAGCCGTGGGTGGCGGCGCAGGTGATCAGGTCGAGATAGCCCGCCTTCGCGAACTCATGAAAGGCGGTGACGATATCGCAGCGGTAGGCGTCGACGTAGAGGTGCTCCAGGGTCCGCATCCGGTTCCGGTAGAAGATGGCTACCGGATGAACCGGGGTGTTGGCGGTGTGCGCCACCTCCCGCTCCGCCAGGGCGGTGGAGGCCTCCAGGTAGCGCCGGGTCCGCTCACGGAGGAGCGGGTCGTCCAGCATGGCGATGAGGGTCGGGCTGAGCGAGAGGGTGAAGCGGAAGGGGACTCGGTCCGCTGCCAGCCGCTCCAGGGACTCCAGCAGGGGGAGGTAGCATTCGATCACCGCCTCATGGAGCCAGCGCTCCTCCAGGTAGTCCTCCCGGTCGGGGTGCCGGACAAAGGGCAGGTGGGCGTGCAGGACAAGGGCGACATAGCCGAGAGTCACGGGGCTACCTCCAGGGGCTGCTCACGCCCTCACCCATCTGTTCGAGCCGCTCGTAGAGCACGCCGCGGGTACCAACGGCAGCGCTCTCCTGCGGCGTCGAGACGGGCTCGGAGAGGGAGAGCAGGTAGTAGCGGCCATCTGGCGCCCGCCGCTCGTGGGAGACGACGTAGCGGTGGCCGGGTTTGAGGCCGTGGACGAACCAGTGGTCGTCGTGTTCGCCGACATCGATCGCAAAACTGCTATCGGTGGTCACATCGAAGACCCGCAGACAGGGAACGGTGGCCCGGAAGCCGGGCTCGCCCAGCATCTCCCGCAACCGCTCCTCGGCCTGGCCGCCCCGCTCCCAGAAGACGTAGAGCGACCGGGGGTTGCGGACGATGGCCGTGACCGTATCTTCCCCGTAATGGGCGGGCAGGGCGTCGTGCTCATGCAGCAGCGACCAGTCTGTGGGCGGGTCGGGTCGGAAGGTGACCATCTCCTCGCCTACCTCGAAGTCGGGGCGGAAGATAATGGCCTCGGTCTGGGGGCGGCTCCGCCGGATGGCGGGCATGTTGCCGCCGGGGATATCGGTCAGATCGTCCTGCGCTTCGGGCTGCTCCACCGGAAAGTCTGCCTCCTCTTCGGGTTCTGGGCCCTCCTTGCGGGTGTGCCCACGGTTGGTGTGCCCACGGGTGGCCTGCCCGCGGGTGGCGGGGCCGCCTTCGCCGTCGGTCTCGCCCGGGTGGGTCCGGCCCAGGCCGTAGCCGGGCTCCTGTCCCGTGGTGGAGGGGCTGACCGCCTGGCGGCGGTCCATGCCGCGCCGGCCAAAGGCTGCCGGCAGGGCCTCTTCGGCCAACTCCACGTCGCGGTGGGTGTCGGTCACCCGGCGTCCCTTGGCGAAGGGGGTGCCGGGCTCCTCAGGCGTGCCGGGGCGGCTGCCCACCGGGCCTTCGGTCAGGACCTTCTCCTTGGTCTCCCCACCGGGCTGCCCGGGCACGGCGCCGGGGGCGACCTTCTCGTCGCCGTACTTGGAGACATCGGACGGGGGCGCATCCAGCCGGGTCATGTCGCGGCCCGGAATCGCCGCTTTGACCTTATGGGTATCGCCGGGCAGGTCGCGGCTCACATCTTCGGTGCGCTCCTTGAGGGCGGTGTTGGCGATGTCGATCCCCTGGCCCTTCCCCTCATGGTGGACGACGAACGTTTCGGGGTTCCGGACGTTGGTCCCGTCGGGGCCGATCTTGGCTTTCGGGCCGGGCCGTCTGGCCAGGTTGATCCAGATCACCGCAAACACGAGGGCTATCACAACCAGGAACACGAATCCAGTCATGTTGCTCCTCCCCCGATCAGCTAGTCAGTCATATGGTGAGTTTCCGACCGGGGAGTGCATTTTATTCCGCCGCCTTGCCGGGGCAGACTATGAGGGCAAAGGGGTGGGAATACAACGTGGCGAGGCCGCTGGTAATCGGCAATGGACAGCTTTTGATTTGCTTTGACCAGAACCTGGCGATGCGGGATCTCTACTACCCGCACGTGGGCCAGTTGAACCATATCGTCGGCAAGCGGAACCAGATTGGCCTCTGGGTGGACGGCGAGTTCGCCTGGCTGGGCGAGGATGGCTGGGAACGCCGCCTGCGGTACAAGGACGGAACGCTGGTGACCGACTCGACGGCGGTGCACCAGCGGCTGGGGATTGAGGTGACCATTGAGTCGGCGGTGCACCAGCGGGAGGCGATCTTTGTCCAGCGGGTCCGGCTGTCGAACCGGCTGGCCCGCGGGCGTGACCTGCGCCTCTTCGCCACCTTCGACTTCGATATCGATGAGACCGACGTAGGCGACACCGCCATGTGGGAGCCGACCCTGGGGGCGGTGCTGCACTACAAGCGGCGGCGCTGCTTCCTGATCGGGGCGCAGGGCCCGCTGGGCGGGATCGATCAGTACGCCACGGGGCGCAAGCGGTTCATGGGGGCCGAGGGCACCTGGCGCGATGCCGAAGATGGCCATCTGGAGGGGCATCCGATCAGCCAGGGCGCCGTGGACTCCACCATTCGCCTCATGGTGCCGCTGACCGCCCATGGCTCGGCGGAGGCCTATATCTGGGTGGTCTGCAACACCTCGTTTCAGGGGGTGCGGGCGGGCCACCGGCTGGTGAAGGAGACGGGGCCGCACGAGATGCTGGGCGAGATTGGCCGCTACTGGCAGTCGTGGGCCGAGAGCGGGGGCGGGGTGAACGTCTCGAATCTGCCGGCCCACTTACAGGAGGCCTACCGCCGCTCCCTGCTGATCGTGCGGACCCAGGTGGACAACGGCGGGGCGATCATTGCGGCCAACGACTCGGACATTCGGGACCACAACCGGGACCACTACTCCTACATGTGGCCCCGCGACGGCGCCCTGGTGGCGGGGGCGCTGGACCGGGCGGGCCTCTCGGCGGTGACCCGGCGCTTCTACCGCTTCTGCGCCACCGCTCTGACCGAGGGTGGCTACCTGATGCACAAGTACAACCCCGACGGCTCCATGGGCTCCTCGTGGCACCCGCTGGTGGGGCCGAAGGGAATTCAGCTGCCGATTCAGGAAGATGAGACGGCGCTGGTGCTCTGGGCCCTGGGCAGCTACTACCGCATTCGCCGGAGCCAGGAGTTCGTCGACTCGCTCTACGCCACGCTGATTCGCCCGGCGGCGGACTTTCTGGTCAGCTACCGGGACGAGCGGACGGCGCTGCCGCAGGAGAGCTACGACCTCTGGGAGGAGCGGCGGGGCGTCTTCACCTTCACCACCGCCTCGGTGGTCGCCGGCCTGCGGGAGGCGGCGCTGATGGCCGCCGTGCTGGGCGACCAGCGCCGGGCGGAGGGGTACTCGGCGGCTGCGGCCCAGACCCAGCGGGCGATGGAGCGGCACCTCTGGTCGGAGGAGCACGGCCGCTTCCTGCGGGGTGTATACGTGGGCGACAACGGCGAACTGGTGCCCGATTTGACACTGGAATCCAGCGTGGCCGGTGTCTTCCTCCTGGGGGTGCTCTCGCCCCGGGATCCCAAGGTGGAGAAGACGATGAAGGCGCTGGAGGCGGGGCTCTGGGCGCCGGGACATGTGGGCGGCATCGCCCGCTATGCCGGCGACTACTACTTCCGCATGGTCGACGACGCCCCGGGCAACCCGTGGATTATCTGCACGCTCTGGCTGGCCCGCTGGTACATTCAGCGGGCGCAGAGCCGGGAAGAGCTGCAGCCCGGCCTCGACCTGATCGACTGGACGCTGAAGCGGGCGCTGCCCACCGGGGTGCTGCCGGAGCAGGTCCACCCGCACACCGGGGCGCCGCTCTCGGTGGCGCCACTCACCTGGAGCCACTCCACGCTCTGCGACACCCTGCAGGATCTGGCGGAGAAGCTGCAGGAGCTGGGGCAGTAAGAAGGGCACCTGGCTCAGCGCCGGGTGCCCGTCTCTTCGTTTTACAGACCCGGAGCGGCTCACTGACTTGCATCGGGTCGGGGGTTGGCCTTATGGTTAAGTGGACGAGGAGATGCAGAGGAGGCCGACCGGCGTGACCATGTTCACCTACGATGATGTCTACCGCAAGCCGGAGTTCTACTGGGGGCGTGACCCGAACCGGATGTGCGACCAGGCGGTCGAGAGCTTCCCGGCGGAGGAGCGCCGCGGCAAGAAGGCGATTGACCTGGGATGCGGGGAAGGGCGGGACGTGATTCACCTCGCCCGGCATGGTTTTGCTGCGGTGGGGGTCGACATCTCCCGGCCGGGGCTGGAGAAGGCGGAGCGCTGGGCCGCCGAGGAAGGGCTGCGAATCCGGACCGTGCAGGCGGCTTTGCAGGACTTCCGGCTGACCGAGGAGTTCGACCTGGTCTACTCCAGCGGCACACTGACCTACCTGCCGCCCGAAGCGCGGCGGGACGCCTTCGAGAATTACAAGCGGTACACCAGGGTGGGCGGGATCAACGTCTTCAACGTTTTCGTGGAGAAGCCGTTCCTGGGTGTTCCCCACGACTGGGGCGCCGACGAGTACTTCTACCGCTCCGGCGAACTGCTGGGCCATTACTGGGACTGGGAGATTCTCTCCTTCTCGGAGTTGATCTTCGACTGCAACTCCGGCGGGGTGCCGCACCGGCATGCCATGGATGTGATGATCGCTCGCAAGGTGTAGCGTCAGTTTTTGCACAGGCCCGGTGAGCGGCTGATGTGCAAAAACTGACGATAGCCAGCCGGTAAGGCGTCTTGCGATACCCCTGGGGGGTAGCCCGGGGCGCCTTTGGGGCCTTCAGGGGCCTCCAAGGGGCCTTCAGGGGGCCTTCAATGGGCTGTGGAAATGCGATAGCGTCAGTTTTTGCACAGGCCCCCGCTCCAGGGGGGTGTCAAAAACTGACGCTACTGCGGTTTTGGCCCGATTCGGGGCTGAAAACCGGGGGGTACCCCCCTAGAACCGGAAGTAGATAAAGCTGACCTGCTTGGTGGAGGCCATGACGGCGATAAGGGCGAGCACAGCGGTGTAGGCTAGCGCACGCACCGGGCTGGGTAGCCACTGGGTCCAGATCTCGTAGAGCCGGGCCTGCTGGTGGCGGAACCAGAACTCGCCCAGGTGGAGCCCGAAGAGCAGGCCCACCAGCCCCAGGTAGAGCAGGTTCATCTGGGTCAGGTGCAGGTTGGGGAAGGTGAGCATCTGCTTCACCATGTGCAGCGCTGCCCTGACCCCGTCGGCCCGGAAGAAGACCCAGCCCACCGTGGTGGCCTGGAACATGAGGAAGACCGAGCCCCATCGGATCAGCCAGTTCGGCAGGGGCAGGCGGGTGATGCGGGCGGCGGCGTGGCGGTTCCAGAGCCGGTGGCCGCCGGCGAGCAGCCCGTGGTAGAGCCCCCAGATCACGAAGGTCCAGGCGGCGCCGTGCCAGAGGCCGGAGAGCCCCATGGCGACCAGCAGGGTGAGCAGGGCCCGCACCTCGCCCTGGCGGGAGCCGCCCAGGGGGATGTAGACGTAGTCGCGGATCCAGCGGGAGAGGGTAATGTGCCACCGCCGCCAGAACTCAGACGGGTTGCCGGAGAGGTACGGGGTCTTGAAGTTGTCGGTCAGCTGGTAGCCGAAGAGGTGGCCGATGCCCACCGCCATGTCGCTGTACGCGGAGAAGTCGAAGTAGATCTGGAAGGCGAAGAGGTAGGCGGCGATCCACGATTCCAACGCCCCCAGCGACCCGGCACGGGCGAAGAGCCCGTCGGCCAGGGGGCCCACCTGGTCGGCCAGCAGCACCTTCTTGAGCAGGCCGATCACGAAGAGGAAGGCGCCGTACTTGAACTGGCGGGACCAGAAGCCCTGGTCCTCATGGCTCTCGATCTGGGGGAGGAAGTCCTTGCCCCGCATGATCGGGCCGGCGATCAGCTGGCCGAAGAAGGCGATAAAGACCCAGAACTGAAGCAGGTTCCGGGAAGGGGTCAGGCTGCCCTTGTAGACATCGACCAGGTAGGCGATCAGCTGGAAGCTGTAGAAGCTGATGCCCACGGGCAGGAGCAGTTGGTAGGCCTTCGGGTCGATGCCCAGGTGGAAGAGCCGCTCCAGGTTATAGGCGGCGAAGGCGGTGTACTTGAAGATGCCCAGGTTGAGCAGGCTGACGCCCACGCCCAGCCAGAGCAGCAGCCGGGGCCGGACCCCCCGGGCGATCAGCCGGGAGAGGCCGTAGATCAACGTGGCGATCGCCATGAAGAGCAGGAGATACTGCCAGCCGGAGGCGGCGTAGAAGAGCACGTTGGCCAGGGCAAGAATCGGGGTGCGCAGCCTGGGCAGCTTCCAGAAGAGCAGCAGGGTCAGCATCATGGTCAGCATGAACTCAGGGCTGTGGAAGAGCACAGGCGATCACCCCCTCTTATTGAGTTGTGCGAGCAGCATCTCGGCCAGAATCCGGTAGCCCTCCGGCGTCAGGTGAACATGGTCGGAGAAGAGCCGGTCCTCCAGGGAGCGCTCCCAGTTCAGGTAGGTGACCGGCTTCCCCTGAAACCAGGCATCGATTCGCCCCAGGTTCTCCTGGTAGCCCTTCTGGCTGACGTTGGCCTTCATCAGTTCCTGGTTGGTCGGGGTCAGGTAGATAAGGGGCCGGCTCGCCCCGGTGTGGGCGATGATCTTCTGCAGGAAGTAGATCTGGGGGTTCTGCTCGGTCATGACGAAGGGGGCCGGGTTGAAGGCGTTCTGGTACTCGTACCCCGCCAGGATCCGCGGCAGTTCGGGCTTCTCGGTCCAGGGGCGGGTGTCGTAGACCTCCTTCGCTCCCGGCTTGAGCCGCTTCATGATCTGGCCCTTCAGCACGGGGCGGTAAGCCAGCAGGGAGATCTTCGGAGCGAAGTGCCGGTCGAAGAGGGCGGAGGGCGACCGGTCATCTGGGGTGCGGCCATTGCGCGCCAGGTGCTCCCGGAACCGCTTCCACGCAGCCAGGTCCAGCTTAGCCAGATCGTCAGCCAGCCAGAAGGCGATGGGCGGGTCGGGGTTGCGGGCGACAAAGCCGCCATAGAGCAGGTTAATGATCACCCGGTCGGTGGCGATGCCCCGCTGCCGCAGCTTGAGGAGAACGACATAGATATCGCCGGTCTGCATGGCGGGCAGCGCCAGGTTGAACACCTTGAGCGGCTTCCCCTGCTCACGGCTGAGCTCTTCCATGTAGTACCCGATCGACTGCTTCGGGCCGCCGGGGCCGCTGTAGCCGACCGAGTCGCCCAGCATGATCACGTAGTTGGTCAGGCGCTCCCGCTTGATCTGCCGGTCGATGTGGTCCAGGACCAGGTCGATGATGCGTGGGTCCTCTTTGAAGACCTCGTAGGGAACCCGGTGGTCATACAGCCAGCGCTGTGGGACCACCAGGCCGAGGCCCAGTTGAATGACAAGCAGGTAGCCGATGACGTACTTCCACGACGCCGACAAGGGGTTGGCCCTCCTTCTGCGATCCGACAAGTGCGGGGTTCCTGAGTATGACGTAAAAGCCCGGCGATTTGTTCGTTGAGAAAAGAGCAGGATGGGCAAACGAGGCCGTCGCGGCTATACTAACACTATGGCAAAGATCTTAGGAAAGTTGCCCGAAAAGAAGCAGCGCGACCTGCTGCGCAGCGTGACTTCGCTCGTCAGCGGCACCGCGAAGCTGCAGGCGGAGATGGAAGAGGGGCACGGCCCCCATGTCCTGGTGGAGCGGCTCAAGGAGCTGAGCCTTCCGGAGAACGTGACGATCATTCTCCGGCCCACGCTCGCCTTTCTCAACGCCGATGTCTGCATGATCGGGCCGGGCAGGGTGCTGGTGATCAATGCCCTGCACTGGACCGGCGAGGTGGGGCAGGGGAAGAAGGGCGAGTGGACCGGTGCCAGGGGCGTTGACCTGGGGCGCCCGGACCGGCGCGCCCAGCTCTTCTGCGACCGTCTGGCGTACAGTGGCCTGGCCAAGGGCTTTGAGCTGGAGCCGGTGGTGGTCTTTACCGCCGGGCCGGTCATGTACCACGGGGGGGAGCCCGAGGCCGCCCTGGTCCAGTGGGACGCCCTGGAAGACTTCCTCCGGCGGAGCCTGCCCAGCGGTCTGGCCGGGTTCTCTGCGGCCGGGCTGATCAAGGCTCTCACCCCGCACTGACCGCCTACCTGTTCAAGCACCGAGGCGCTGGCAGCCCCATGCCGGCGCTTTTTCTGTGAATCCTGCCCGAAAACCATACTTGACGGCAGGAAGTTTCCGAGAACCGAAGGAATTCTTCATAGTGGTCAATTCACGAATTTCGAGTGAGGTGTTGTCCGTGTTCACCTATCCGCAGACACGCCGAGAACCGGTGGTAGATCAGCTTCACGGTGTATCGATTACCGACCCCTACCGCTGGCTGGAGGACGGAGAGAGCCCCGAGGTGCTGACCTGGACCGAGGCGCAGAACCGCTTTACTGATTCGGTCCTTCATGCGACGCCCTACCCGGCCTCCTTTGCCGGACGGCTCCGGGAGGTGCTGAGCGGCGATACGCTCGCCTCGCCGACGGTGAGGGGTGGCCGGGTCTTCTTCCTGCGCCGCAAGGCCGGGCAGAACCAGCCGGTCCTCTGCATGCGGGCAGAGGGGGAGAGCGAGGAGCGGGTGCTCCTTGACCCAAATCAGGTGAACGAGAAGGGCACTACCGCCCTCGACTGGTGGTACCCGTCGCCAGACGGCCGGTACCTGGCTTTCGGTTACTCGGAAAACGGCGATGAGTGGTCGACCCTGCAGGTGCTGGCGACCGACACCGGGGAGACCCTGGCCGAGCGGATTCCCCGCACCCGCCACACGGCGCTGACCTGGGAGCCCGACTCCTCCGGCTTCTACTACACCCGCTACCCGCTGCCCGGCGAGGTGGAGGCCGGCCAGGAGAACTACAACCGGCACTGCTTCTACCACAAGCTCGGACGGCCCTGGCAGGACGACCCGAAGGTCTTCGGCGAGGGCATGCCGCCCCGGGTCTTCATTGGGCCCAGCCTCCATGACGGCGGGCGGTGGCTGCTGATCCATGTCAACCATGGCTGGAACTCCACCGATCTTTACCTCATGGACCGGGCGGCCCCCGAAAAGGGCTTTGTCACGATTACGAAGGGGCGCGACGCCCTCTTCCAGGCGACCATGCTGGGGGGTGTCATCTACGCCCTGACCAACTACCAGGCGCCCCGCTACCGGATTATCGCCATCGACCCGGCGAACCCGGCGGAGGAGCACTGGCGCGCTGTGGTACCCGAGAGCGAGTCGCTCTCCATTCAGGACTTCACCATTGCCAACGGGCAGATTCTCTTCACCGGCCTGAAAGATGTGGTCGCCCGCCTCTACCACGCCCCGCTTGAGGGCGGCGCCCCCACCGAGATTCCCCTGCCGCCGCTGGGCTCGGTCACCAGGCTGAGCGGGGAGAAGGACGGCCGTTTTGCCTACATCGCCTGGGAGTCCTTCACCTCGCCCTCCACCATCTACCGCCTGGATACGACCAGCGCTGAGCTGAGCCTCTGGGCGCAGAGCAGGAGCCCGGTGGATCCCGACCAGATCGCGGTGAAGCAGGTCTTCTACCCCTCGAAGGACGGCACCCGAGTGCCGATGTTCATTCTCCACCGGAAGGATCTCGTGCCCAACGGCGACCTGCCCACGGTGCTGACCGGCTACGGCGGCTTCAACCTGGCCCGGACGCCCATCTTCGCCGCCACGATCTACCCGTGGCTGGAGCGGGGCGGGGTCTGGGCGGTGGCCAACCTGCGGGGCGGCTCGGAGTACGGCGAGGAATGGCACCGGGCCGGCATGCTGGGGAACAAGCAGAATGTCTTCGATGACTTCATTTCCGCCGCCGAGTACCTGATTGCGCAGGGCTACACCCGCCCGGAGCGGCTGGGCATCTCCGGTGGCTCCAACGGCGGGCTGCTGATGGGCGCGGCCTTCACCCAGCGCCCGGACCTGTACAAGGCGGTCTTCTGCGCCGTCCCCCTGCTCGATATGGTGCGGTATCACAAGTTCCTGATCGGGGCGCTCTGGACCAGCGAGTACGGTTCGCCCGATGAGCCCGAGGCCTTCCGCTGGCTCCATGCCTACTCGCCCTATCACCATGTAGAGGAAGGGACCCGCTACCCGGCCATCTTCTTCCACACCGCTGCCTCCGACTCCCGGGTCGACCCGTGCCATGCCCGGAAGATGGCGGCGCTGGTGCAGGAGGCCAACGGGTCGGAGAACCCGATTCTCCTGCGCATTGAGTTCGAGGCGGGTCACGGCGCCGGCAAGCCGGTCGCCAAGCTGGTGCAGGCGCAGGCGGAGACCTGGGGCTTCTTCGCCTGGCAGCTGGGGCTCTAGTTTGCAGAGCGCGGTCGCTCACGTTTGGAGCGGCCGCGCTAACTTTTTTATATTTCTCAACAAGACTAGCAGGAATTGGATACAGTTCATGGAGAATATCAGAAAGGATGGATATTTCCTAGCGGTCATCTTGGGAGGAGACCGCAGAAAGGGGGAAATCGTCTTGTTGCGTACCGAGTTGGCGGGAGCGTTCTCGGAAGCTGCCGTTCACGTGCTCCAGGAGATGCTGGGCACAGATGTGGAGCCGGGTCCCGAGCGGGTGGAGAATGCGGTCCTGCATGCGGAAGAGGTGACGGTACTCGTGGGCCTCACCGGTGAGGTGAGCGGCCTGTGCCTTCTGACCATGCCGAACCGGACGGCCTTTGCCGTGGTCGGCGTGATGATGGGGGAGACGGTGGACTCCCTCGATGAGATTGGGCGGAGCGCTGTGGCTGAACTGGGGAACATGATCGCAGGGGCCGCGACGATCAAGCTGGAGGAGAGGGGCATCTCTTCGAACATCACGCCGCCGTCGGTCCTGCAAGGGCGTTCCCCGGAGATTGCCACCCCACACCTGGAGCGGTGCGTTATACCCCTGACCACTGGGCTGGGCGCCATCTCCCTGCACATTTCGATTAAGGGATAATAACATGACGGTCAAGAGCCTGCAGGAGGGAGCCTGCGGGCTCTTTTTCCTTCTCTCTGGGCATTCTACCAGCAGGGGGAGGGGTGACCATGCGGCGATGGTGGGCAGCATTGGTGATGGTTGCGCTGCTGGGCGTGCAGGGACCGGTTCGGGCGGGAGGGCACGGAGAGGAGTGGCGGGTGCTCTGGATTCCTCTCGACAGCCGCCCGGTCAACACCGGGGAGGTACAGTTGTTCGGCGCCGCGGCGGGGGCGCGGCTCCTTCTGCCGCCGGCGACGCTGCTCGACTGGCACGCCACCCGGCGGGCCGATACCGACGGGCTCCTGCGGTGGTGGCAGCAAACCGCCAGGCCGGGGGACACGGTGGTATTCGCCACCAACAGCCTCCTGGCCGGGGGGCTGATCGCCACCCGGGACCCGGCCCACTACACCGGCCTGGAGAAACGGCTGGCGACGCTGGAGGAGGCGCTGGCGGAGTCGGACCAGGTCCGGCGGATCGCTGTACACGTGCTGCCCCGTGCCTGGCCCACCCAGTTCCGGCCAGACGGTTCGGCGGCGGCTGACCCGGCGCTCACCGGGCTGCTGCTGGAGCGAACGGAGCTACAGCACCGGGTGCGCCTCTTCGGGCGGCCGGCCGACGAGGAGCGGCTTGCGGCGCTGGACCGGGCCATTCCGGCGGCGGAGCGGGGCCGGCAGGACGCCCTGATCGAGCAGAACCGGCAGGTGCTGGCAGCGCTGCTGGATTGGGCCGAGGCGGGGCTGGTGAACGAGCTGGTGATCGGGCTGGACGATGCCCGCCCCTATGGCATGGCCAACCTGCTCCATCGGGAGGCGGCGCAGGTGGTGGCCGAGCGGGGGCTTTCCGACCGGGTTCACGCCCACTATGGGGCCGATGAGATCGGCTTCTTGCTGGTCGCCCGGGAGGCGCTGCGCCGGGCGGGGCTGCAGCCCCGCATCGCCGTGGAGTACGGCAAGGCCGGGAGCGAAGGGGCGGTACTGCCCTACGAGGGGGCGAGCCTGGGGCGGTCGGTGGGGCAGAAGCTGACCTTGCTGGGGGCTGTGCCCGCCGGGCCCGGCGCGGGGCAGCGGCTCTTTGTACACACCGCCCGCGACGGCGCGGCAAGCCGCCGCCTCCTGGAGCGGATGGCGGCGGCCTACGGGCGGGGGGAGTCGGTCGCTCTGGCCGACGTGACCTCAACGGGCGGGCGGGACCGGGCCCTGGTGGAGCGGCTCAGCGAGAGCGTCCCCCTGACCGGGGTGGCTTACGCCGGCTGGAACACCGCCAGCAACGCCGTGGGCACCGCCCTGGCCCTGGCAGCGGTACGGGAGCTTCAGAGCCTGGCGGGCGCATCGGAGCACCAGGTGCTGGCGCTCGAGGCGTTCCAGGCGGTCCGGTATGCGCACGACCTGGTCTTTCAGGAGCGGCGGGAGGAGATGGCCGCCTGGGCCCGCCGGCACGGCATCGACCCGGACCGCTTCGGGCCGGGTCGCAGGGCGATGGCCCGCCACTTGCAGGGGAGCGTGCTCCCCGAGGCGCAGGCCTGGCTGGACCGGTTCCACCGGGGGCCGGTGGGCGTGGCGGGCGCCGCCTTTCCCTGGGAGCGCACCTTCGATCTCAGCTTCCGCCCGCTGGTTAGGGCGGCGGGAGGCGCAACCGGACGCTGAGGTCGCCCTCGCTCTCCCGGCCGTCAATCAGCCGGAAGATGGCGGTCCGTCCGGTCATTGAAGAGCGAAGCCTGAACCGGCTCACCCCGAGAACCCGCTCGGGGCGAGTCGAGTAGCGGCGGGTCGTGGTGGTCAGCAGCCAGTCTACTCCAGCCTGACCGCGCAGAACGGGGTAGAGCTCTGGTCGGAAGCGGCGGTAAGCGTCGGCCGCCCCTACGCCGGTTACCTCCCACCAGATGGCGATCTCCAGGTGCTCGGCCGACTCCTTTACCGGTGTGACCTCGGCCTGGTAGATGGCCAGGGTGAGATTCCCCAGCCCTGTTGTCCGGCTGATTGCCGGACCACTGAAGGCCGGGTGGGCGTCGAGCCGGGGCAGCAGCGCCTCCCGGAGCAGGAAGGCGCCCGCGGCCAGCCCGGCCACCACCAGCCCGATGGTCAGCCAGAGCGTCGCCCGCCGGTGGGTCGCCCCTCGCCGGGCCAGGTGGAGGGCATGCTCCCGCTGGTCTTGGTCCAACTCGGGCAGGGTCAGAGGCTCAACAGCGGGAGGAAGCCCCTGCGTTTCGCGCCAGCGGGCGGCCCGGCGCCGCAGGTCGGCCTCGCTTCGAGCCGCCATGAACAGGTCGCCGGCGGCATTGGGGTCGGGTATGAGGGCAAGCGCCAGGCGGTAGCGGTCGAGCAGTTCTTCCACCGATCTCCCTCCTCGCGTCACGAACACCTTTCTGAAGAGTAGGACGCCTCGCAACGGGTGGGAGGTGCGCGGCGGGGCATCCTAATCGCGTTGGAGGTGTCGATCGCGAATGCATGAACACGACCCGATTCGTGTGGTTCACTGGGGATTGGATCCGGTAGGGCTCACCGCCGCCCGGCTGGTCTGGCGGCGACCCGGCCTGATGCCGGTGGGCGCCATCTGCCGCGGCGTCGGCAAGGACCTGGGTGACCTGATGGGCTTGGGCGAGCGCCTGGGGGTAACGATCAACAACGACCCGGCAGCGGTGCTGCACACCACCGCGCCGGATGTGACCATCATCTCATTTGACCGGCCGCTGACCGAGGTTGCCCCCATGGTGGAGCAGGCCATGGAAGCCGGCTCCAACGTGATCTGCCTGGCGGGGGAGATGACCTACCCCTGGGCGGTGGATCCCAAGCTAGCGGAGCGGCTCGATGATATGGCCTACGCCCACGGTGTGACGGTGCTTGGCACGGGGATCAACCCGGGCTTCATTCTCGACAGCCTGGTGATCGCTCTGACCGGCTGCTGCCTCGACGTGGAGCGAATCAAGGCGAGCCGGGTGATTGGGGCCGGGCCGGGCCAGGTGCGGGGGCATGTGGGCTTCGAGCAGTCGATCCACCTGATCGCCGACGCGCTGGGCTGGCCGCTGGAGCGGGTGGAGCAGGAGCAGGCGGCCGGGACGCACCATGCGGCGCACGGTTATATCGACGGGCGGGTCCGGATTATCTTGGAGCAGGTGGAGCAGGTCGGGGGCGAGGCCGAGGGGATCGCGACGGGCGACTTCATTGACATTGAGGGGCAGCCGCCGGTCCGCCTGGCGATTCAGCCCGAGATCGATGAGGTAAAGGGGGCGGCTGCCCTGGCGGTCAACATGATCTCCGCGGTGCTGCTCTCGGGGCCGGGGCTGAAGTCGATGGCCGAGATGCCGCTGCCCCGTGCGGTTCTGGGCGACCTTCGGCAAATGGCTGACCTGAAGGGACTCACTGTCGATGAGGCATTGGCGCGCGGTTGGCAGGGTTCTTCTTTGGAGCGGGCGAACTCCATACATCTCAGAGAAAAGGGGGAGTCCGCACAGGGCTGACCCTGCAAGGGGGGGATGAGCAATGCCCATGAGCCGCTTCTGGAGCACATTCTGGACGGTGCTGGGCTGTCTGCTCCTGATCGGGTGGGTCGCCGGAATCACCGGTGAGGTGGTGGGGCTGTTCGGGCTGCTTCACCTTGTAGCCCCGACGCTCAATTTCTGGCTGGCGCAGGTTAACCTCACGGTGGTGCCCATCTGGGCAGCCCTTACCTTTATCGACTGGCGCTGGGGATGGAAGTCCGACAACGCCGGCCTGCGCCTCTACCCGGCGGCCTGGTTCTGGCTGCTGCCCGGACTTCTGGCCGGCGGGGTGGCCGCCGTAATCGCCACACTGATCTCGGGCGGGTCGCTGGCACTGGCGCCCTTGTCCCTGGAATCGGTGGTTCTGCTCCTGCTGATGGCGGCGCAGATCTTCGGGGCGGAGTTAATCTACCGAGGGGTGGTCATCTCCCGGCTTCAGACCGACCTCGCAGGCCGTGACCTGCTGATTCTGGCGCTTGCTATCCCCTTTGTATGGACCCTGGCACAGCAGGTGCTGGCCCGGCTGATCTTTATCAGCCCGGTGCCGGGCACCGGCATTGCCGGCCTGGGCACAGCGGCGGTCTCCATCTTCCTGAGCCTGCTCTTCCTGCGCACCGACTCGGTCTGGCTGGCTGCCGGCGTGCGGGCGGGGCTGGTGATGATGGCGGCGCTCTTCGGCCTTGGCCGGGGTGGGGATCTTTCGCTTGTTGAACCGGGCCTGCTGATCGTCTTCGGCGTCCCGGCAGTGATCTTGCTGCTGATGGAGATCGCCAAGCTGAACAACCTCCGGCGGCCCGGCGGCCCACGGGGCGGCGGGCGGCAGCGGGTGGTCTACGGCAAGACGGTGCGCGGCCCATGGGGGCCGCACTAGGCTGTGACCGGTTGGGGCAGACTACACCTGAACCTGAGCGCAGGAGGGATCGCCCCATGGACCCGAAGCAACCTCTCAGCTACTCACGCCTGGGTCCCATGGACCCCAGGCAGGGGCGCTATGAACTGGCAGAAGAGCTGGCGGCGCCTGTTCCGCCAGCCGGCGAGGCGACGGGTCGCCCCCGGCGGGGGCGGCTGCGCCGTTTGCGGAGACGGAGGGGCAGGGAGTGATCCCTGCCTTCCCCTATGAGTGGGCATGCTATCTGTGAGACTGGAGCGGGAGGTGTCTCCCTTGGCTGACCTGATCTACACGGCCCTGGTGCCGCATCCGCCGATTCTGATTCCCGCCGTTGGCGGAGAGGAGTCCGAGCGGGTGCATACCACCCGGGATTCGCTCCTCCGGCTGGCTGCCGAACTGCGTGACGCGGCGCCGGAGGTGGTGGTGATCATCTCGCCCCACGGCCCGGTCTTCTCCGACGCCATCGCCATTCACCGGCTGGATGCGATCAGTGGCGATCTGAGCGAGTATGGCGCTCCAGACCTCACCTTCTCAGTGGAGATCGACCAGCGTCTGGGCGACCTTTTGGTGGCAGAGGCCGGCGACGCCCGGATTCCCGTGGCGCCGGTGACGTCGGAGTGGGCGGCGGAGTGGGAGGCGGAGCGGCTGGACCACGGGACGATGGTGCCGCTCTACTTCTTGCGGGAGGCGGGTTGGACCGGGCCGGTTCTCCCCATCGCCGTGGGGATGCTTCCCCCGGTGCAGCTCTATGCCTTTGGCCAGGCGCTTCAGCGGGCGATCGACCGGTCTGGCCGTCGTACCGCTGTGCTGGCGAGCGGCGACCTCTCCCACCGGTTGAGCGAGGAGGGACCCGACGGTTTCTCCCCGGACGGGGCGCAGTTCGATCGGGCGGTGGTGGAGGCCCTGGGCCGGGGCGACCTGGCCGCCCTGTTCGCCATCGACCCGGACCTGCGGGAGCGGGCCGGCGAGTGCGGATACCGCCCGCTGCTGATGCTGGCGGGGGTGCTAGATGGCCTGAAGGTGAAGCCCCTGGTCTACTCCTATGAGCACCCCTTCGGCGTTGGCTACTCCGTGGCCGCCCTGGAGCCCGCCGGACCCGACCCCACGAGGCAGATTCGCTCCGAACTGGAGCGGGTGCGCACCGAGCGGATTCACCAGCGCCGGGAGGCGGCGCATTCGGTGGCACGGCTGGCCCGGGCAGCGCTGGAGCACTATGTGAAGACCGGGCTTGAGATCGATTTCTCCGCCGGCGCCCCCCATGAGGGCACCGCCCCGTGGGTGCTGCCCGACGACCTGCCCGACCAGGCGGGCGTCTTCGTCACCCTCACAGTAGATGGCGACCTGCGCGGCTGCATGGGCAGCACGGGTCCGACCGAGCCAAGCCTGGCGCTGGAGATTGTGCGCAACGCCATTCAGGCCGGCGTGCAGGATCCGCGCTTCTCCCCGGTGGAGGAGGAGGAGCTGCCCTACCTGGAGTACAAGGTCGATCTGCTGGAGGAGCCCGAGCCCGCCACCCTGGAGCAGTTGGACCCCCGAGTTTACGGGGTGGTGGTGCAAAAGGGAGAGGAGTTCGGTCTGCTCCTGCCCGACCTGCCGGGCATTGCCACCGCTGAGCAGCAGGTGGCCATCGCCTGCCGCAAGGCGGGGCTCGAGCCCGAAGAGCCAGGCATCGAACTCTATCGCTTCCGGGTCCGCCGCTTCCTTTGAAGCTCGGGCCTCCTTTTTTGCCCTCCCGGTGTATAATTATGCTTGTCAGATGCATAGTTATGCGCTACACTCTTCCATATATCACGGACGGCAAGACATGGGAGGCGGGGCGCATGAAGGTGATGGCGCTGAAGGGGCGGGATTTCATCTCCGTTCACGACTGGAGCCGGGATGAGCTGGCCGAGGCTCTGGACCTGGCCCAGTGGCTGAAGGAGCGGCAGAAGCTGGGCCTGCGGGAGGAGCCCTTGAAGGGCAAGACCCTGGGTATGTACTTTGCCAAGCCCTCCACCCGCACCCGCCTCTCTTTCGAGGTCGGGATTCAGCAGTTAGGCGGTTACGGGCTCTTCCTCTCTGCGGCCGATATGCAGCTACGGCGGGGGGAGACGATCGCTGACACCGCCCGGGTGATGAGCCGCTACCTGGACGGGATCATGATTCGGACCTTTGCTCATAACGATGTGGTGGAGCTGGCCCAGTGGGCCGATATCCCTGTGATCAACGGCCTGACCGACGAGGAGCACCCCTGCCAGGTGATGGCCGACCTGCTGACCATTCGGGAGCGGTTCGGCCCGTTGGGCGGGCTGAAGATGGCCTACGTGGGCGATGGCAACAACATGGCCCACAGCCTCATGGACGGCGGCGCCAAGTTCGGTATGCACGTGGTGATTGGCTGTCCCGAGGGCTATACCCCCGACCCCGACCGGGTGGCCCGGGCCCGGGAGGTGGCCGCCCGGTACGGCGGGCTGATCGAGGTGGTCCAGGACCCGGCGGCGGCGGTGACCGGGGCGAATGTGGTCTACACCGACGTCTGGACCAGCATGGGGCAGGAGGAGGAGTCCGCCCGGCGGCTGGCCGCCTTTGCTGGCTACCAGATCGATGAGCAGCTGATGAGCCTGGCCGACCCGGGCGCCATCTTCCTGCACTGCCTTCCTGCCCACCGGGGCGAAGAGGTGGCGGCCGAGGTAATCGACGGCCCACAGTCGGTGGTCTTCGACCAGGCGGAGAACCGGCTGCACGCCCAGAAGGCGATCATGGCCCTGATTATGGGCTAGCAAGCAAGAACCGCCCACCCCGGCTGGGGTGGGCGGTTCGTTGCATATCGGCGGAGCGTCGATGTCAGGGAAGTGAGTTGCTGCGTCGTTCTGGTTAGGCTGAGGCCTTTGCCGTTGCTTCCTTGCCGCCGAGAAGCTTATCCATGAAGTTCCGATACATCGGGCGGAACCAGTAGTCGACGCCGAGGTAGCCAGCGTAGGCGCCGCCAGCGGCCACGATGATGACCTGCAGGGCGAAGAGGTTCGGGTTGGAGCTGGTGGTGCCGCTCATCAGGAAGGCGAAGTTCATGATCATGCCCATGGTGGCAGAGAAAATGGTGGCGAAGCCAAGGATCAGGGCGAGACCGACCAGAACCTCACCGTAGGCGACCAGGAAGCTGAAGAGTCCCGCGTTCGGCAGAGCGACACCCTCCAGGAAGTCAGCCCACCAACCCTGGACGATCGGCTTGGCGCCTTCCTTGGCCGGAACCGACTTGGCGATGGCGCCCTTGATGAAGCCGGAGGCGTCGAACGGCTTGGCGCCGAAGGCCTTCTTCCAACCGGCGGTCAACCAGGCGTAGCCGACATAGAGACGGAGAGCGAGCCAAATCCAGCTACCCTTCGGACCCTGGAAGTACTCCATCATACAATCTCCTCCTCAAAAGATAATCATGATGGCCTGAAAGGATCTCGTTTCCGGATCGGTACTCGGAGTCGTTGTTATTACGAACTCCTTACAGCCACACTGTAACATGTAAGTGACCGCGCTCACTATCCACCCTTGTGGTTAAATTCTCTTAGCCTCTAAGCCCATAGTCGGGCTGACGCGTAGTCTATCGATGGTCTTCGGTGGAGAACCCATTGGTACTTCGATGAAGTCTAAATGGATAGACCGATAGGGGGGATGGGTTGGTGGATCGATGGGGGTCTCTCTACCTTGCGGCTTGCGCCGCACTGGGGGACGAGAACCGGGCTGGAGACCTTCTCCTGCAAGCCCGGGACGAGGATCATTTGGAGTCGATGCTGCGGCAGTATGGGGAGCTGCCGCCTGCGCTGCCGGCGCCTGCGCCGGACACATTAGACCATGTGGCCTACCTGCGCCGCAGGGCTCGCCTGCGCCGGCTGCTGACCAAGATATGGACAGGCGGCGCCATGGTCGCAGCGGCGGCGGCTGTGGTGGGGCTGCTCCTCTGGCGCGGCGGGGAGCCCCCGGCCGAGCCGGTCTATGCCGTACCGGCTATTGCGAGCCTCACCCGGGACAACCTGGAGCTGCAGGTCCACCGGGCGGAGGCGGCGCCCGGGGCCGTGACCATCTGGTGGTCGTTGTCGGGGCGCGGGGTCGGTCTGGCGTCCGAGGCCCCGTCCATGATCGTAGGTCTGTTCGACCGGTGGCAGAGCCCGGAGGAGGAGAACGTGACCTTCAGGCGGGTCAACCGCGACCTGGTCTACGGCAAGACCGTCGTGGAGGAGGTAGTGGACCGGCCTACCCATGCGCAGTTGGTACTGGTCTCGCAGAATACCCGGTTCGCTTTGGGGTTTGAGGTAGACCGCAGCTCCCTGGCGCAGCTGGAAAGGCATATCCCCGTGCAGCAGGTGATGAGCCGGGCAGGGGTGGGGCTGTTGGTCCGGGAGGTGGTTCAGGGACCAGGCTACACACGTCTGGTCTACGAGCCCTGGCAGGAGAAGGACTCCCCGTTCCGGCTCCTCTCGGTGCCTCTCATTGACCAGGTCGTGACCGACCAGGGAGCGGTCCCGGTACGGGATCCCAACACGCTCCCGCTGCGCCTGGGGCCGGTCGACCACCAGGCCACGGAGCTGCGCTTGGAGACCCACCGGGCGCTGCGGGTAGAGGCGAACCTGCGCCTGCCGCTGCGGCAGGGAGCAAAAGAGCCCCTGACAGGGCTGAAGGTGACAGGGGTCAAGGAGACCTTGCCGGGCGTTTCCGAGTTTACCCTTGTCTCAGAGGGGCCGGCTGTGGCGGTTGAGACCTTCCGGGTGGCCAGCCACGAGGGTGGTTATGTCCAGCGGTCCCGCTGGGGCGCTGGTTCGCCGGTGCCTCTGAAGGGTGGTCCTGCGGCGACCTTTACTGTGACACACCCGCTCGGAGCAAGAGGAGAGCTACAACTGCATCTGGAGACCCTGTGGCTCGCTCCTCCCGCGGGGATTAAAATCCACTTGTAAGTGAGAAAACTCCGCCGGCTTCCCCCGGCGGGCGGCTCCCTTTGAAGGACGACTCAGAAATCGTCAGGATTTTGCTACACAACAACAGGTAAACATACCCTACATACCGAATAGCCATAGGTACGACTATCCACAGACCGGAACGCTACTCCCTTCAATTGTTAGACTTTTCGTAAACAATCAAGGTAATCAAGTAGTTTGCCTGGGTGGTATATGTAAGTGGAGGTAATGAACCGGTGGCAACCTGTGCACTCTTTATCGACTACGAAAATGTTGTCCGATCGTTAAGAGGACAGAACATTAACCCCACGCATAAACAACTAGCCGAGATTTTCAAGACAGAAGCGCTTAAGTATGGGGAAATGGTCTATGCGCGCGCCTACGCTCCGTGGGACATTTACCCGGAGGCCATGTCCATCTTCGATCGGAATGACATCAAGCCCGAGTACGTAGAGGGTGGGCGCAAGGATAACGCCGACCTGGTCATGAGCCTGGAGATACAAGAATTCTTGCGGATTCCGGGACGCGATGCCGATACCTTCATCTTGGTGACAGGCGACGGTGACTTCGTTCACGTCATTCGCATTCTTCAGCAGGAGAAAAAGCGGGTGGTCGTCTGGGGAGTGGAGGGATCCATCAGCAATCGGCTGACGACGCGCGTCGGCGAGTTGGTGAACATACAGGACTTCCTTGAGCACTACGGCGTAATGCCCGGGGGCAACGGCAACGGTCCTGAAGTCGCTGTTCGGGTGACGCCTCGCCCCGACGGCCCGCCCGCGAAGGATACCCCCACCCGGGCCCTGATTATCCGGGCCGAAGCGGTCATGCTCAACCGGGGCTGGGTACAGGTGCCCTTCCTGACCCTACTCCATGAGATGTCGACCTCGAACATCTTCGGCGAGGACAGCGAGGCCCGGCGGATTCTGATCGTCCGAGCGCTGGAGATGGGGATTCTCGAGACAAAGAAGCAGCCCAACCCGAAGCGTCCGGGCACAGATACCACCTTCATCTTGCTAAAAAAGGAGAGCCCGACGGTTGCCCATACCCTGAAGGCGGTCTCCCTGGTGGTTCACCACATGCGCCAGGTCCTCTCCGCCATGCCGGGGGCGAACTGGGTGGCATACAGCCTCCTGGACAAGGCGCTTAGCAGCGACCCGTTCATGCCCCAGGGGGCTGCCGGGGAGGTGGAGCGCCGCAGCTGGATCGATCTGTGCATCGCCGAGGGGCTGCTCCGACTGGAGCGGAGGGAAAACCCCAAGAACCCGGAGTTCCCGACCTCGGCCCTCTACCTTTCGGAGGAACATCCTCTGGTGCAGCAGTATGTTCCCGGTGAGGATCTGACGCCGCTGATCCGACGGTTGATCATCTTCATGGACCACTACCTGACCCGCACCGGCTATATGTGGATGTCGATGGGCCTCCTCCGCCGCAATCTCGCTTCCTTTGGCCAGCGGGAGATGGAGCGCTCGATTCGGCTGGCCAACGAGTCCGGCATCCTCCTGATTCGCCAGCAGCCCAACCAGTTCGGGGTTCGTCCCACCACCGGGGCCTATGTCGACCTGGAACATCCGATGGTGGTAGAGACCCTGACCATGCGCGACCGGGTGCTCGATGAACTGCTCGACCTATACAGCAGTGGCGATGTGGTCGCCTCTCCCTCGCTGGAGAGCCGGCTGGCCGCCGTAGAGTGGGAGGTTGGGCTGAGCGCCGAGGCGTGGATCGACTTGCTTATTGGACAGCAGATTCTCAGCACGACGACCACCGTTGAGGGAGAGAGTGGATACCTCCTCAACCGCCAGCATCCAGTGGTAAGCCGGCGTGCCAGTGTGGTGACCTAGCCCTTACTCCGTCAATCTGCATAGCCCGTGACGCCTGGTCGATCGGACCAGGCGTCACTCTTTCCCCGGTCACGCGCCCTACTGCTTTCTTCGAGACTTTTCGCTCATGCAGGTAACCTGCTCACCGTGTTACGCTATATATGTAGCCACAGGTGAGGAGGTGGTCTCCATGCTGACCCTCTGGCGATTCTGGAGGCCCGCTCCGAAACGGGCGGAGCCTGTTGGCGATGAGGTGCTCCCCTGCAGCCAGTGCCTCCTCTGCGTGTCCGCCTGCCCGGCAGGAGCGCTCCAGTACCACCAGCGGAAATGGCAGGTAGACCTCTCTCGCTGCATCTTCTGCCGCTCCTGCGCCGAGGTCTGCCCCAACCTCCTGATCGGCAGTCAATAGTCGAAATGCGCCTGACACCCCCTGGAAGAGCCAGGGGGTGGTTGGCTTTTCTTGCGGTCTGATTTGTGAAACAAATAACTAGCATTATCGACGCAGAGAAGGAGGACTTATTCACGGGGGTTCAGAATACGTTAGATTGAGTGAATGGCTGTTCATTCAGAAACGCAGCCCCTGACGGATGAATTGGTCAGGGGCCGTACTACCTCGGAGGGAGGGGACAGATTGACTACCGGAGTCTATGCAGCAAAGCCGTGGCTTGGGTCCTATCCGCAGCAGGTTACACCCACACTGACCTACGAGGAGATGGCCCTGTACGATCTGCTCGAGCGGGCCGCACAGCGGTACGGCGATGTGACCGCCACCATCTTTTATGGGGCCAGGCTGAGCTACCGTGAGGTGCACACGCAGGCACGCCGGCTGGCGGCCGGGCTCCACCAGTTGGGTGTCCGCAAGGGAGACCGGGTCGCGATCATGCTGCCGAACTGCCCGCAGGCGGTGATTGCGTACTACGGAGCGCTCATGGCGGGGGCCGTGGTCGTGCAGGTCAACCCGCTCTATATGCCGCGGGAGCTCAAACATCAGATCAGCGACAGCGGCGCCCGGGTGATGATCGCTCTGGACCTGACCTACCCGAAGGTAAGCCAGCTTGCGATTCCCCACGTGATCTATACCTCGATGACCGAGTATATGCCGATCCCCATACGCTGGATCGCTCCGCTTAAGCTGAAACCGCCGAAGATCAAGTATGCCTATGGGGTCTCCCGGTGGTCCGAGTTACTGGCGCATACCCCCCTGGCGCAGCCAGTCCCGGTCAATCCTGCTGAGGATCTGGCCCTGCTGCAGTACACCGGTGCGACCACCGGCCTGGCCAAGGGCTGCATGCTTACCCACCGCAATCTGGTGGCGAATGTGGTGCAGACCGAAGCCTGGATGTACAAGGCGAAGCGGGGCAAGGACCTGGTCGCCATGGCGGCGCTGCCCTTCTTCCACGTCTACGGCATGACCACGGTCATGAACTTCGCCGTACATATGGGCGGCACGATGCTACTCCAGCCGAAGTTCGACGCCCGGGAGACGCTGAAGCTGATTCAGAAGTACCGGCCGTCGATCTTCCCGGGCGCCCCCACCATGTACGTGGCGCTTAACCACACCCCCGATGTTAAGCGGTTCCGGCTTGACTCCATCGACGCCTGCATCTCGGGCGCTGCTCCGCTGCCGGTGGAGGTACAGCAGACCTTCGAGTCGCTGACCGGGGGCCGGCTGGTGGAGGGGTACGGCCTGACCGAAGCCTCCCCGGTTACCCACGCCAACCCCATCTGGGAGCGGCGCAAGGAAGGCTCGATTGGAGTGCCCTGGCCGGACACCGAATGCAAGATCGTTGACCCCGAGACCGGCGAAGAGGTGCCGGTGGGTGAGGTAGGCGAATTGCTGATCCGCGGTCCTCAGGTGATGAAGGGCTACTGGAACAAGCCGGAGGCCACCGAGGAGACCCTGAAGGGCGGTTGGCTGCATACCGGTGACATGGCTCGTATGGACGAGGATGGCTACTTCTACATTGTCGACCGCAAGAAGGATATGATCATCGCCGGCGGCTTTAATATCTACCCCAGGGAGGTGGAGGAGGTTCTCTACCTGCACAGGGGAATCAAGGAGGCGGCGGTGGTCGGCGTTCCGGACGAGTACCGGGGCGAGAGTGTGAAGGCGTTCATCGTCCCCAAGGAGGGGTACACCCTCGATCCCGAGGAGATCACGGAGTTCTGCCGCCAGCATCTGGCTGCGTATAAGGTCCCACGGTCGATCGAATTTCGATCAGAGCTACCAAAGTCACTGGTCGGAAAGGTTTTACGCCGTGTCCTTCTCGAAGAAGAAAGGGTGGCGGGAGGAGGCCAGAAGGAGGTGGGCTAGTTGGCGGTCAAAAGCGGTGAGAAGTACGCCGCGATCCTCGACGCCGCGCAGCGGGTGATTGCCCAGCAGGGCTATCACAACGCACAGATCTCGCGCATCGCCAACCTGGCCGGTGTTGCAGCCGGTACCGTCTACCTCTACTTCAAGAACAAGCCCGATCTGCTGGTCTGCCTCTTCCGGGAGCGCTTGCAGATGCTGATTAATGAAGGGCGAGTAGCCCTTGAGGGGGTAACGGACCCACGGGAGAAGCTGCGTCGGGTAATCCGGCAGCACTTCGTCTCGCTGGGAACCCGCCCGGACCTGGCCATGGTGACCCAGATTGAGATGCGCCAGGCGGACACCCGTGTCCAACAGCAGATCAGCGCTCTGATGAAGGGCTGGTTCCAGGGGGTCGACGAGATTATTGCCGAAGGTCAGGAGGCGGGGCTGTTCACCCGGGATGTCCCGGCCAAGCAGATTCGAAACCTGATTTACGGCACGCTGGATCAGACGGTGACGGCCTGGGTTCTGTCGGGCTTCAAGTTCGATCTGGAGGCGCTGGCGGAGCCAACCTACACCCTGATCGCAAACGGTGTGATCCATCACGCACAAGGGGGCTTGAGGGAGCATGGAAATCCTGGTGCTTCTGAAGCAAACGTTTGACACCGAGGCAAAGGTGACCGTGAAGGACGGGCGGATCCTCGAGGACGATGTAACGCTGGTTATTAACCCTTATGACGAATACGCAGTCGAAGAGGCCCTGAAGATTCGGGAGGCCCAGGGGGGGACGGTTACCGTCGTCTCCGTTGGCGGCGACCGAGTGGAGGAGGCGCTCCGCCGGGCCCTGGCCATGGGCGCCGACGAGGCGGTGCTAATCCAGGCGCCGGCTCAGGCCGATGAGTTCGTCATTGCCAGCCTGCTGGCTGCCTGGGCGAAGACCAAGAGCTTTGAGCTGTTCCTGGCGGGCAATGTCTCGGTGGACACCGGCGCCGGCCAGACCGCCGTCCGGTTTGCCGAGGCGATGGGCCTTCCCCACGTGGCCGCGGCGCTAAAGATTGAGATTGGCGGAGGCAAGGCGACGGTTGACCGCGATGCCGAGGGCGACACCGAGATTATGGAGGTAACGCTTCCGGCGCTGATCACGGCGCAGCAGGGTCTGAACGAGCCCCGTTATCCCTCGGTCCCCGGGATCATGAAGGCGAAGCGCAAGCAGATTGCCCGGGTCACTCCGGGTGACCTCGGCGTCGACCTCGCTTCGCTTACCGAGACGACCTCGGTCTTCCAGGCAACACAGAACCGCTTGAACAAGATGATCAAGGGCACCGGCGCAGAGCAGGCGAAGGAACTGGTCCAGTTGCTGCGCAGCGAAGCCAAGGTCATCTAAGGGAGGGCGTTATAACGATGGCACGGAATGTTCTTGTTCTCGCTGAGGTTCGCAACGGGGCGCTGCGCCCTGTCTCCTTTGAGTGCATTGCTGCTGGTCGTGCGATCGCCGAGGGCGGCAGCGTCACAGCGGTTCTGATTGGTCAGGATGGTTCCTTTGGCCAGGAGCTGATTGCCCGGGGCGCCGACAAGGTGGTCGCGGTGAAGGGCGACCACGTGAAGGAGTACACCCCGGAGGGCTGGTTGGGCGCCCTGCAGGCGGTTCACCTGGAGGTGAAGCCGGACGTTGTCTTCTTCGGGCACACCGGCATTGGGCGTGACCTGGCTCCCCGGTTCGCCATGCGGAACGCCGCCGGCATGATCAGCGACGCCGTCGACGTAAAGCTTGAGGGCGGCAACGTGATCTTCACCCGGCCGGTCTACGCCGGCAAGGCCTATGTGACCCAGGTGGTGAAGCAGGGGCTGATCGTGGCCACGATCCGGCCGAACAACCTGCCCAGTCTGGAGGCAGATGCCTCCCGGAGCGGCGACGTGAGCGACCTGGCCGCCCCGGCTGTGGACCTGCGCACCATCATTAAGGAGATCGTTCGCAAGTCGACGGGTGGGGTCGACCTGACCTCGGCCAAGATCGTGGTGGCCGGTGGGCGTGGGGTCAAGTCGGCGGATGGCTTCAAGCCGCTCTATGAGCTGGCGGAGGTGCTGGGCGCCGGTGTGGGCGCCTCCCGTGCGGCGGCCGACGCTGGGTACTGCGACTACTCGCTGCAGGTGGGGCAGACCGGCAAGACCGTGACGCCCGATCTCTACATCGCCTGCGGGATCTCGGGCGCGATTCAGCACCTGGCGGGAATGAGCGCCTCTAAGGTGATTGTAGCCATTAACAAGGATCCGGAGGCGCCGATCTTCAAGGTCGCGGACTATGGGATTGTGGGAGACCTCTTTGAAGTGGTCCCTGTGCTGACGCAAGAGTTCAAGGCATTGTTGGGGTAGGTTGCTGGCGTAGCTCTTTTGGGGTAGCGCCGGTCGGGGGTTCCCCTCCGGGCCCACGCTACTCGCCTACGGGCGCTAGGGCTGGACTTATGGTCCGCCATCGACTGGAAACCGTCTCTGGTACGCGTACTAAGGGGCGCACCCCCAGTCGATGGCTCCTCTCGACGTCTGCCCAGCGCCCGTAAGGCTCCGGCGCTCATGGCCCTTCCGGGGTACCCCCGCCCGGCTTCCTGGCGCCGCTTTCAGGGGCGCTTGGTCCTGGTCTTGCGGGGAGACCTCCCGGTCTTGGCTGCCGTGGGCTCTTGGTTGGGGCCTGGGCCTTGCCTTGGCGCTCTTGCGGGCTCGTTCGACCGGTCTGGGTCGCTTTTCTGGCGGGACCTGGTCTAGAGGTTTGGACCCTGTGTAGCTTGTCCCTAACGAACAGTCGGGTGATCGAAAATTTCGTCCACACTCTTGCTTGGGGAGGCGAAACTCTATGCCTATGGCGATCCGGAAGGTGGCGGTGCTGGGGGCCGGCGTTATGGGGGCGCAGATTGCGGCGCACCTGGCCAACGTTGGCATTCCCTCGCTGCTGCTGGACATCGTGCCGAACAAGCTGACGCCGGAGGAGGAGGCCAAGGGGCTCACACTCTCGTCGCCAGCGGTGCGGAACCGGCTCTCTGCTGGGGCCCTGCAGAAGCTGGGCCAGCTGAAGCCCTCGCCGGTGTATACCAAGGAAGCGCTGGAACTGATTACGCCTGGCAACTTTGAGGATGACCTGGCCGGGATCGCCTCCTGTGACTGGGTGGTGGAGGCGATTATTGAGAACCTGCAGATCAAGCAGGATCTCTGGAAGAAGGTTGCTGCCTACCATAAGCCGGGGATGATCGTCTCTTCGAACACCTCGGGCATCTCCATTGCGGCCATGGTGGAGGGGACGCCGGAATCCTTCCGGCGGCACTTCCTGGGGACCCACTTCTTCAACCCGCCGCGGTATCTGAAGCTGCTGGAGATAATTCCTACGGCCGACACCGACCCGGAGATCGTCTCGTTCATGAGCGAGTTCGGGGAGCGGGTGCTGGGCAAGGGGATCGTGCTGGCGAAGGATACGCCGAACTTTATTGGCAACCGGATCGGTACTTACGCGATGATGGTCACCCTTCAGGAGATGGCCCGGCTTGGTCTCGGATTCGATGAGATCGACTCCATGACGGGCAAGGCGATCGGGCATCCCAAGTCGGCCACCTTCCGCACGCTGGATGTCGTTGGCCTGGATACCTTCGTCCACGTGGCGGACAACTGCCGGGCGACTATCTCGGATCCCGACGATGCGGCTATGTTTACGGTGCCTGAGACCCTGCGCGAGATGGTGAAGCGAGGGTGGCTGGGGCAGAAGACGAAGCAGGGCTTCTTTAAGAAGGAAGGCGACCAGATTCTTACCCTCGACCCGGAGACCATGGAGTACCGGCCCCGCAAGAAGGCGAACTACCCCTCGCTGGAGCAAGCCAAGGCTACGCCGGACCTGAAGGAACGGATCAAGCTGCTGGTCAATGCCCAGGACAAGGCGGGGCAGTTCCTCTGGGCGGTCACGAAGCGGTCGCTCCTCTACGCTGCCGAGAAGATGGGCGAGATCGCCGACGACGTGGTCGCCGTCGACAACGCCATGAAGTGGGGCTTCAACCGGGAGATGGGTCCCTTCGAGGTCTGGGACGCCATCGGCGTCGCCGAGTCGGTCGCCCGCATGGAGGCAGAGGGCCATACGGTTCCCGCGTGGGTCAAGGACGTCGCTGCCAAGGGCGGCTTCTACAAGCGGGAGAACGGGCGCTCCTTCCACTTTGTGAAGGGCGAATACCAGCCGGTGCCCACCAGCGAGCGGATCATCGACATCGCTACGCTCCGCGAGACTGGCAAGGTGCTCAAGGAGAAGAAGGGCGCGACCCTGCTCGACATGGGCGACGGTGTGCTGCTCCTGGAGACGCACTCGCCGAAGACCGCCCTCGGGCCCGATATCATCGCCATGTGCAAGATCGCCGCCGATGAACTTCAGAAGAACGAGTGGCGCGGCCTGGTCATCGGCGCCCGCACCGAGAACTTCTGCGTCGGCGCCAACGTGGCGCTGATGCTGATGGAGGCGCAGGACGAGGAGTTTGAGGATATCGAGATCATGGCCCGCCAGTTCCAGAGCGCCATGATGAACCTGAAGTATGCCCCGAAGCCGGTCGTCTCCGCCCCCTTCGGCCTGACCCTGGGCGGCGGCTTCGAACTGGCTGCGGGTGCCGACGTGATCGTGGCGGCGGCGGAGTCTTATATCGGCCTGGTGGAGGTCGGCGTCGGCCTGATTCCGGGCATGGGCGGCAACAAGGAGATGCTGATCCGGGCGCTGGAGGGGCTGCCCGCCTCGGGCGGTGGCCTGGGCGGCGCGGCGCAGATGGCCTCGGGAACCGGGCTCGACCTGCAGCCGATCGTCAACAAGGTCTTTGAGACCATTGGCATGGCGAAGGTGGGCACCAGTGCGCACGAGTCCCGGGCGCTGGGTTACCTGAAGAAGACCGACCGGATCGTGGTCAACAAGGACCACCAGCTCTGGGAGGCCAAGCAGACGGTGCTTGAGCTAGACCGCCGGGGCTATCAGGCGCCGCCGAAGGCGATGATCCCCGTGGCCGGCCGCGAGGGCCGGGGGGTGCTGGAGCTGGGGCTGTACAACATGCGCCTCTCCGGCTGGATCAGCGAGTACGACATGCATGTCGGCAAGAAGCTGGCCTATGTGCTGACCGGTGGCGACCTGCCTGCAGGCACCTACGTGTCGGAGCAGTACCTGCTCGATATCGAGCGGGAGGCGTTCATTAGCTTGCTGGGTCAGAAGAAGACCCAGGAGCGCATGGCGTACATTCTCAAGCACGGCAAGCCGCTGCGGAACTAAGGAGGTGGGCAACGCAATGCGTGAAGTAGTGCTCGTAAGTGGCGCCCGCCTGGCGCAGGGGAAGGCTCCCAAGGGCTCGCTGCGCCACATGCGCCCGGAGGATATGGCCGCTACGGTGATCAAGGAAGCGATCAATCGGGTACCGGGCCTCGATCCGGCCCAGGTGGAAGATGTGGTCCTCGGCTGCGCCTTCCCGGAGGGTGAGCAGGGCCTGAACCTTGGGCGCATCGCCGCCATTCGGGCGGGGCTGCCCACCACGGTCCCCGGCTTTACCATCAACCGGTTCTGCTCCTCGGGCCTGAACGCCATCGCCATTGCCGCCAACTCGATCATCGCCGGCAATATGGAGATCGCTGTGGCCGGTGGCGTTGAGTCGATGAGCCGGGTGCCGATGGGCGGCCATGTGCCCCGGCCGCATCCGGAGATCGTGGCCAGCTATCCGCAGCTCTACATCTCCATGGGCCACACGGCGGAGAACGTCTGCGCCCGTTACAACGTGAGCCGGGAAGAGATGGACGCCTTCGCCCTGCGGTCGCATCAGCGGGCGGCTGCGGCGATCGACGGCGGCCGGTTCAAAGATGAGATCGTTCCCGTTACCGTGAAGTACACCGAGTACGACGGCAAGAAGGCGGTGGCGAAGGAGTACCTCTTCGACACCGACGAGGGCGTCCGGCGCGACACCTCGATCGAGGCGCTGGCGAAGCTGAAGCCTGCCTTTGCCCTCAAGGGCGGCGTCACCGCCGGCAACTCCAGCCAGACCACCGACGGCGCCGCCGCCGTGGTGGTGATGTCTGCCGAGAAGGCGCAGGAACTGGGCGTGAAGCCGATGGCGATCTTCCGCTCCTTCGCTGTGGGCGGCGTCGATCCCGACGTCATGGGCATCGGCCCGGTGGCTGCGGTGCCCAAGGCGCTGAAGCAGGCGGGCGTCAGCCTGGCCGAGATCGACCTGATCGAGCTGAACGAGGCCTTTGCCTCCCAGTCGCTGGCGGTGATCCGCCAGCTGGAGATCGATCCCGAAAAGGTGAACGTCAACGGCGGGGCGATCGCGCTGGGTCATCCGTTGGGATGCTCCGGGGCGCGGTTGACCGTGACCATTATGCACGAGGCGGCCAAGCGGAAGGCGAAGTTCGGCCTTGTGACCATGTGCGTAGGTGGCGGCATGGGCGCCGCCGGTGTGTTGGAGTTCGTGCATTAGCCGGCTGAGCAGCGCTTAGAAGGAGGTAGAGTGAGCCATGTCGGATGCGACCACCAAGATCTTCAAGGGCGGCGGCTTCCTGCTTGAGATGCAGTCCCCTGAGACGGTCTTTACGCCCGAGGATCTCAACGAAGAGCACCGGATGATCGCCGATACCGCCCGCGACTTTGCCGAGAAGGTCCGGACCCGGCTGCACGAGATCGAGCAGGATAAGCCGTTCCACTCCCGCCCGCTGCTGCGCGAGCTGGGTGAACTCGGCCTCCTGGGCCTGGAGATTCCCGAGGAGTACGGCGGCATGGGTCTCGACAAGGTGACCGCCACCGTCGCCACAGAGGAGTTCTCCCGCTCCGGCTCCTTCGCCATCACCATCGGCGCCCATGTGGGCATTGGCACCCTGCCGATCGTCTACTTCGGCACCCCTGAGCAGAAGGCGAGGTACCTGCCGAAGCTGGCCACGGGTGAGTGGGTGGCGGCCTACGCCCTCACCGAGCCGAACTCCGGCTCCGACGCCCTGAGCGCCAAGTCGACCGCCAAGCTCAGCGACGACGGCAAGTACTGGATTCTCAACGGCACCAAGCAGTGGATCACCAACGCCGGCTTTGCGGACGTCTTCGTGGTCTACGCCAAGGTGGACGGCGAGAAGTTCTCCGCCTTCATCGTGGAGCGGAACTACCCCGGCGTCTCGGTCGGGCCCGAGGAGAAGAAGCTGGGCCTGCACGCCTCCTCGACCTGCTCGGTGATCCTTGAGGACGCCAAGGTCCCGGTGGAAAACCTGCTGGGCGAGATCGGCAAGGGCCATGTGATCGCCTTTAACATCCTCAACATTGGCCGGTATAAGCTGGGCGCCGGCACGGTGGGCTCCTGCAAGCAGGTCATCAAGATCGCCACTGAGTACGCCAAGACCCGCAAGCAGTTCAACAAGCCGATCGCGGACTTCCGGGGAATCTCCGACAAGCTGGCGGAGATGACGATTCGCACCTTCGTGAGCGAGTCCATGGGCTACCGGATCGCCGGTCTGCTCGACGCCAACATGACCGACCTGCCCGCCAACGCCGATGGGCGTGAGGCGGCCCGGCGGATCGAGGAGTACGCCGTGGAGTGCTCGATCAGCAAGGTCTTCGGCTCTGAGGTGCTCGACTTTGTCGTCGACGAGGCGCTTCAAATCCATGGCGGCTACGGGTATATGGAGGAGTACGAGGTCAGCGGCGCCTACCGCGACAGCCGTATCAACCGGATCTTTGAGGGCACCAACGAAATTAACCGCCTTCTGGTTCCCGGCACCCTCATGCGCAAGGCGATGAAGGGCGAACTGCCCCTCATGAAGGCGATGATGGGCCTGCAGGACGAGCTGATGAACCTGACCCCCTTCGAGGAGACCGATGAGCCGCTGGCCCAGGAGATCTTCATGATGGATCGGGCCAAGAAGATCTTCCTGCTGCTCGCCGGCCTCGGCGTGCAGAAGTACCAGATGGCACTGGAGCACGAGCAGGAGCTGCTGATGGGCGTCGCCGATATTGGCATCGAGATCTACGCCGCCGAGTCCGCCATTCTCCGGGCGCTGAAGGCCGCAAAGGCCGGCAAGCCCGGCCTGAAGGTGGAGATGGCGCAGGTCTACACCCAGGAGGCCTTCGAGCGCATCGCCACCATCGGCCGGACCCTGCTTCCGGCCGTGGAGGAGGACAGCGACACCCTCCGGGTCCAGCTTTCGATGCTGAAGCGGCTGACCCGTTACACCCCGGCCAACACCGTGGCGCTCAAGCGCAAGATCGCCGACCGGGTGCTGGAGAAGGACGGCTACGTCTGCTAAAGAGTCAGGCAGTCGACCCCGCCGGCAACTGCCGGCGGGGTCCTTTCTTACCGCCAATCCCCCCACGATTGTTGACCGTACGTTGATGCTATAAGGGATCTGATTAAAGATCATACATTTTCTCCCTCTACCTAGAAGGTATTGCTATATGGATGACGAAACCATTAATTAGGTGGAAAGTCGTGAGTTCTTCTCAGCGCATGAAGAACCCACGGCTTTCCTGCTGGAAACGACAATTTCACCGTTTCATCTTCAGGTTTCCTGACAATGGGCAGGGCGAGAGAGTATGGCAGCAATGGCCCCCGGTAGTTGGCATGATCCTTGCATTATTAGCACCAAAGGGCTAGAGGAGTTGGCCTATAAGTCGCGAACTTCGATGGAAGCGATACGCACCTGGACGAAGTATTTAATCCTGCATGCACGCGGTATATAATTTCCAAGATACAGGTGATGGGGGAGTTGCCAGTGACCAGGCCCATGGCGAGAGGGGTCGGCGGGCATCCAGAATACATGGCGGAAGCCATTGGGCACCTGGTCTCCGCCCCCACCCCGACAGAGGCGTTCGGTACCCTTGGGGGGCGGTTGCTCAGTTGGCTTTCCTGCCAGCTAGTGGTCCTGCAGGTGAAGGTGGGCGCGCCCGAACCCCTGATCTTTCAGGGGGGTGGCGCTGTGACCCTACCCGGTATCGGGGTGGGCTGGCGCACCGGGGAGAACCCTCCCGGCTCCGCTCTGGCGGAGGGGGAGTTCATCGTCCACGATGATCTACACCATGCCTTCTCCTTCGGGGAAGATGCCAACCTGATTCGGGCCGGGTTCCGCTCGGCCGTGCGGGGGGCGCTCTTCGCCGGAGGGCGGGAGATTGGGCGCTTCGGGGTCTTCGCTGAGACGGCCGGCCACTTCGGGCCCGAGCGGGTGCAGATTCTCCGTGAGGTGACGCCGGCGCTGGTCTGGCTCTGCCGCCAGGCCGCCTTCACAGCGCAGATGACCGCTGAGACCGAAATCAGCGCCCTCATGGATGAGGTGATCGCTGCTGCCGGCAAGGGGCTGCATGCGGCACTTCGGGCCTGCCGGACCCACATCTCCCGGTTGATCCCGGCCGCCGGGGTCCTGGTTATGGTGGAGGTCTCCGCTGATCGTCCGGCTGTCCTGGTCGATCAGGTCGGCATCGCTGTGCCAGGTGTTCCCGATACCGACGACCCTGCTCTCTGGCGACACTGGCTGGGTGGTCTGCACCCGGAGGGGCATGTGGAGTCCATCGCCTGGATTTTCCCGATCGCGCAGGAGGGTTCTACCATCGGCGCCGTCGCTATCGCCTTTCCACAGAGCCATGAGGATCCCGATCTCTGGCACCGCCGGCTCCGTCCGATGATCAGCTTTATGGCGCTGCTGGTGGAGTTTGAGCGGACAAGCAGGCAGGCGAACCGGGCGGCACGGAGCCAACTGGGGGCGCTGGCCTCCGGCCTGGCCGACGAGGTCGGAAACCTGATGACCGAGTTGGCGCTACAGGTCGACCTGCTGCAAGCCCACCTTCTGGACCAGCCACAGGCCCGTCAGCGCAGCGATTCGCTCATGCGCCTGGTAGAGAAGGGAACCAGTCTTAGTTCCCGCCTGGAGCAGATGGCTTCCAGCCAACGGCACCCAGAACTATGGGAACCATTATCGGTCGTGATCGAACGCGTTGCACATTATTTACGTACTTATCAAGGAGGGAAGCACGTTTCCCTTCGCAGCCGGCTGGGGGAGGTCGGCCAGAGTCTGGTCGAGCCAGGAGCGGTGGAGCACGCCCTGACACAGCTGGTTCTCTCGCTGGCCCAGAACCGGACCTCAGAGGTACGAGTGGTACTGCGGGCACATCTGTCATTGGAGCAGCCGACCCACCTGCTGCTGTGGCTTTCTGAGGAGCACGAGGCGAATGCGGGCTGGCAGCCAGATGGAGACGACCACGATGGAGTCTACCTGCCCACTGGAATGACCGGCGGCGGTGCCCGCACACTCATGTTGGAGGTTCCTATCCGACCGAGATCGTAGTTGATGGAGGGTTCGGCCTATGGAAAACCCACTGAGCCAAGCAGAAATAGATGCTCTTGTAATGACGAAGGGCAGTAATGTCCGGACCTATGATTTCCGGCGGCCCAACAAGTTCAATAAAGACCTGATTCGTACCCTGGTGATGGTGCATGAGAACCTGGCCCGCCTTCTTCAGTCCTTCCTCTCGGCGGGACTGCGCAGCTGGGTCCAGGTGAATGTGCGCTCTACCAACCAGTACACCTACTCGGAGTTCACCCAACTGCTTCCGAACCCGGCAATTGTGCTGGCTTTCAAGATCAACCCGCTGCCAGGTGTCTGCCTCCTGGAGATCAGCCACAACGTGGCCTACGCTATCGTCGAGCGGGTCTTTGGCGGGCCGGGCAGCGATGATCAGCCCCAGCGGGCGCTGACGGAGATCGAACTGGGCATCATTCAGCGGATCGTTCAGGACACCTTCGGACCCATGCAGGAGGCCTGGCGGAACGTGGCTGAGCTGTCGCCGAGCCTGGAAGGGGTGGAGACCAACCCGGTCTTCATTCAGACGGGCGGTCCTGCCGAGGTGGTGGCTGCCATTACCCTGGCGGTGGAGATCGGTGAGCACATGGGCCACATGACCTTCGCCTTCCCCTATTCCACGGTGGAGCCCGTGCTTTCCAAGCTCTCGCCGCAGAGCTGGCTGGCGGAGGCGAGGAACATGACCACCGAGGACCAGGAGGTTCTGCGGCGCAGCGTCCAGGAGGCGCCGTTGAAAGTAACCGCCATTCTCGGTCGAACCCGGATCAAACTGGGCGAGTTCATGGCGCTTCAGATCGGCGACGTGGTCCCCCTGGACGCCGGAGTGACCTCCCAGATTCCGATTTATGTAGGTAATAAACTCGCCTTCCACGGTACTCCGGGCGTGGTGGGAAATCGTATGTCGATCCTGATCAAGCGACGAACGCCGGACGCTCCACAGTATCCACGGTAAGCTTCGGGGGAGGTGAACTGCAGCGGTGACGGCCAAGCGAATCCTGATCGTCCAGAGCGACACGGATCTGGCGGAGACGATCCAGCAGGGGCTGGCCTCTCACTTCAGCGTGCAGATCGCTGAGGATGTGCCCGAAGCGCTGGGGGCACTGGCCCGCTTCCATCCGGATCTGATCCTGTTGGATCTGGTCCTGCCACGAGGTTCGGGCATTCACCTGCTGGACTACCTGCTGGGGCAGGACGGACCGGCGCCGCCCGTGATCCTGACGGGACGCCACATGCCTGACCCCGACACCAACCCCTTCCTGCATCTGATCGCCTCTTTCCTCCCCAAGCCCTTTCACCTCACACAACTGCGCACCCAGGTGGAGGAGGCGCTTCGCAACTGGCGGCCCCCGGTGGTCAAGCCGGTTCTCTCAGGCCAACCTCACGTCTTACTGGTGCTCTCCGACGAGACGGAGCGCAGTGCGCTGACCGAGGCGCTGCTGCGGGCCGGGGCCCAGGTGGTGCCCGCAGAGAGCCTGGCCGAGGCGGGGCGATTGCTGGAGAGTGAGCGCTTCGATCTGGCGGTTTGCGACTGGAACCTGCCCGATGGGACCGGGCGCAACCTGGTGGAGCGAAGTCGCACGGCGAAGGTGTCTCCCCAGGTGATGGTCCTCTCGACCAACACCACCCCGCAGTTTGTCCGCCGTGCCTTCACCCTGGGGGCTGCGGAGGTTCTGCCAAAGCCGGCCTCGCCGGAACTGCTGCTGATGGCAGTCGAGCGGGCCCGGTTCCGCACCGCCCCCGTCTTCAACCCGGAGAAGCTGGCAGCCGCCTCGCAGGCCTCGAAGGTGGAGAGTCCCCGCCGGGTCCCGGGACACGGGCGGCATTCGCACCGGGTCCGCTACACGGCGGATGACATTATCGGCATCTCTCCGGCGATCCAGCGGGCCCGCCTGGCCCTTCAGCAGATCGCCCGCATGGAGTCGACGGTCCTGATCTCAGGGGACACGGGCACGGGCAAGGAACTCTTCGCCCACGCCCTGCACCAACTCTCTGCCCGGCGCTCCGGCCCCTTTGTCGCCGTGAATGCGGCGGCCATTCCGGAGCAACTGCTGGAGGCAGAGCTGTTCGGATATAGCTCGGGCGCCTTCACCGGCGCCAAGAAGGACGGCCACCGGGGCAAGTTCCAGCAGGCCAACGGCGGCACGCTCTTCCTCGACGAGATCGGCGACCTGCCCCTGGGCCTCCAGGCGAAGCTCCTGCGGGTGCTCCAGGAGGGGGAGATCGACCCCGTGGGCGGGGAGGCGCCCCAGCGGGTCGATGTCCGGCTGGTGGTGGCGACCCATCATAACCTGGGGGCGATGGTGCGGGAGGGGCTCTTCCGGAACGACCTCTACTTCCGCCTCAACGTGGTTAACATCCCGATTCCGCCGCTCCGGGAGCGCTCGGAAGATGTGCCCCTGCTGGCGGAGCGGTTTCTCCAGGACTTGTGCGAGCGCTACGAGGTGGCGCAGAAACGGCTCTCCATGGATGCCATGGACCTGCTTCGCTCCTATTCATGGCCGGGCAACGTGCGGGAACTGAAGAACGCCGTGGAGCACGCCTTCGTCTTCACCCCGGGTGAGACCATCTATCCGGCCAACCTGCCGGCTGAGCTACTCCAGTCTTCGAAGCAACCAGGCGACCCGGCAGCCATGCAGGCGCCGGGTGTCTCGGAGCCGGAGTCGATTGTCAGAGCGTTACAGCAGACCAACGGCAATAAGGTGAAGGCTGCCCGGCTGCTGGGCATCTCCCGTGCCGGCCTCTACAACAAACTGAAGCAGTACGGGATTAGTTAGGTAACCAGAGTGTAACGTGCTCAATGGTACGTTCATTGTATGGACACCATTGAAAACCATACTGTACACCGTCTAGACATGTATAGACACTGTAGACACTGCTAGACAGGTTGAAGAGCATCCATAAGGAGCGATAACCCTGGATTCCAGCGAAGTGGTGGGGACATGAGAGCGGAATTCCTGAACCCATTCGTGTACGCCGGGCTGAAGGTCCTCGACTCTGAGGCGGGACTAAAAAGCGTCGTCTCAGATAAGCCGCAGATGCGCAAGGCGATTGCTACCTTGCATGCGGTTAACGTCGTTATTGGCGTCGTGGGCAGTGTCCAGGGGATTGTGATCTATGGGATGGAGTTGGCCATCGCCAAGGGGATCATCAAGGCGATGACCGGTACCGATATCCCCATTACCGACCCCATGGCGGAGTCAGCCCTGGGCGAGCTGGCGAACCTGATTACCGGCTATGCCTCGGGCACCTTGGAGGGTTCCGGCCTCCCCTGCCGCATCTCGCCCCCGCGGATTGTGAGGGGCACAGGGGTCCGGTTTGCCACCACGGTGATTGACATGCTCACGGTTCCGATCACAACCGAGTTGGGTGAGATCAAGATCTACCTGGCCCTGCGGCAGGTTGACCACGTTGGCGGCACGGTGGCGGGAGATGCCGCTGCCTCTAAGGGAGGAATGGCCGGATGATCCGTGGGTTTGGCGCATCGAAGATGGGAATGTCGGTAGAGCAGTCACGCACCGACGTTCTGGCCAACAACATGGCCAATATTAATACGCCCGGCTTTAAGAAGTCGATGGCGGTTTCGGCTGAGTTTGAAGCGATGTTGATCCAGCGAATGGGCGACTCCACCGACCAGCGGGCAGCGACTCTCGGCCTGTTGGGCAACGGGGCGACGCTCGACCAGGTGCTCCCGGTCGATTTGCAGGGCGACCTGCAGGAGACCGGCCGGGCTCTGGACTTTGCGATTGAGGGTCCGGGACGCTTCATGGCCCAGGGACCGAACGGTGTGATCACCACCCGCAACGGCGCCTTCCGGCAGACGGAAGACGGCACCCTGGTAACCGCCGAGGGCTATCCGGTAGTGGTTCGGAACCAGGGCGGGGAGCTGTCCATCTTCCAACAGCCGGGCGGCGCAGTTGAGGTTCAGGCCGACGGGACGCTCCTGGCCGGTGGTCAGGTGGTGGGACGCCTGGAGATGGAGGGAGTCACCGCCGAGACCAAGATCCACAGCGGCAAGCTGGAGGCTTCGAACGTGGAGCTAGCCAAGGAGATGACCGATCTGATCGTCGCCCTGCGGTCCTTCCAGGTCAACCAGCGGGCGCTGCAGATGCAGGATCAGACGCTGGGCAAGGCCGTGACCGAGATCGGCAAGATCTAAGGCGCCCAAGGCTGCATCCATTGTCCGGCTGGCACGCCATTTGCTGTAGAGGAGGGAATGAGCCAGGATGATCGGACGTGATCTTCCATCGCGGATTCTGGAGCGGGCGCTTGATGCCGCTTCCCAGCGGCAACAGGTCCTGGCCCACAATATTGCCAACGTGAACACGCCTGGTTTCAAGCGATCCCGGGTAGATTTCGAAGCCCAACTGGCCAGGGCGATTGCCAACGGGGAGAGCCCCGATGAAATCCGGGCCATGGTGGTGGAGGAGACAGACTCCCTCGGCCGGCCCGACGGCAACAACGTCGACATCGAGGCCGAGTCGGTGAAGATGGCGGCAAACCAGATCTGGTATGCCGCCCTGTCCCGGCAAATCTCCGATCACTTTGCGAGACTTCGCATGGTGATCCGTGACGGGAGGTAATCGGTGATGCAGATGTTCCGAGCGATGCAGGCCAGCGCTTCGGCCCTGACGGCTGAGCGGCTGAAGATGGATCTGATCGCCAACAACCTGGCGAATATCAACACGACCCGCACCGCCGAGGGCGGCCCCTACCGCCGCCGCTACGCCGTGGTGGAAGAACGGCGGGAGAACTTCGCCGATCTGCTCGCCCAACAGGCCGGACGGCCGGCAGAAGCAGGGCTGGGTGTCCGGGTGGCCCAGATTGTCGAGGATCAGGCCCCCTTCAAGGAGGTCTACGACCCGAACCATCCCGATGCGGATGCGAACGGGATCGTCCGGCTTCCCAACGTGGACATGCTCCAGGAGATCACCGACATGATGATGGCCTCCCGAATTTACGAGGCCAATCTGACGGCGTTCAACGCCGCCAAGTCCATGGCCCTCCGGGCCCTTGAAATCGGGCGATAGTGGCCAAGGAGGGTAGAACTCGATGGATATTCAACGGCTAAACTCGTTACTTTCCCTGGAGCCCACGCTAAAGCGGGCTGAGGCAGCCCCCCAGCCACCGGAGTCAGGGGCCTCGTTCACCGAGATATTGAATCAGGCCATGCAGCGGGTGGAACGAGACCAGCAGGTGGCCGGTGAGATGGCGATCAAACTGGCTACCGGCGAGATCAACGACATCGCTCAGGTGATGATTGCCTCGGAGCGGGCCAATCTCAGCCTCGGCATGGCGATTCAGGTTCGGAACAAGGTCATTGAGGCCTACCAGGAGATCATGCGGATGCCGCTCTAATCAGGGCGCCGGATAACTAGTCGGCACCTAGATCACCGGGGGGAAACCGTTTGGCTAGCGTTGGGTCCGACCTGATCGGACGTCTTAAAAAAGTGTGGGACGGGTCAAGCCCCACCATGCGGTGGCTGTCCGCCGGCCTCCTGGTTGCCCTGGTCTTCTCGCTGGGGGTGACCTGGTACCTGGGGAGACCGCAGTGGGAGGTCTTCTTCAAGGCCAACGACCCGTCCGAGGTAACCGGTCTCACAGGGCGCCTGGACGAGCTGAAGGTCCAATACCGGCTCGCCGGCGACGGTATGACGATTCTGGTTCCCACCAGCGAGCGGAGCGCGGCCAACCTGGCCAAAGCCCAGGCAGGCCTGCCTTCGGGCGGGCATGTAGGGCTGGAGATCTTCGCAGAGCCTAAGTTTGGCGCTACAGAATTCGACAAGAAGGTCAACTATGAGAGGGCCATAGAAGGCGAGTTAGCCCGGGCGCTGATGCGGCTTGGGGATATTCAGTACGCCACCGTGAACTTAAATCTACCCGAGAGGTCGGTCTTTGTACGTGACCGGCAGCAGCCCACAGCCTCGGTCCTGGTCCAACCCCGCCTGGGCCGGAACCTGTCCAAGGAGAACGTCCTGTCCATCGTCAACTTCGTTGCCTCCTCGGTAGACGGGCTGGCGCCGGAGAAGGTCACGGTTATTAACGACAAGGGGGTCCTGCTCTCCAAGGGGCTGGACCAGTTGGGCCAGACCGCCGGCATGGATGCCGAGGCGCTGGCTCAGCAGCGGCAGCGGGAGCAGCAGCTGACCGAAAAGGTGATGTCGGTCCTGGAGCCTATCTTCGGCATCGGGAACGTGGCGGCCACGGTTACCGTGGAGTTTGACACCGTCACCACTCGGATCGAGGAGACAATCGTCGGCCAGGCGGTGCCCAAGTCGACGGTCACCGAGCGGACCGGCAGCCAGTCGCAGGGGACCAACACGGGCAACGGCGCAAATGCCGATCCTGCCACCCCGGCCACCCCGGCCAACCCGACCACCCCGCCGCCGGTCTACCAGGCGACGCAGACCGAGAGCAACTCGGACAACTTCAGCAGCAAGACCGCCACCCAGTACGAGGTGGGTCAGAAAAACCAGGTCACGGTCTCGCCGGCGGGTTCCGTGAAGCGGGTCTCCACGGCGGTCACCATTAACCGGGAGGAGCTGACCGGGGCGCAGATCGACCAGATCCGCCAGCTTGCGGCGAGTGCTACGGGCGCCACCATGACCGATGTCAGCGTGCTGGCCATGTCCTTCACACCGGCAGCGACCCAGGTTGTCAGTCCCACGCCGCAGCCGACCTCGCCGCTCGATCCCAAGACGCTGGCGATTGGGCTGGGTATCGCCTCCTTCTTCCTGATCCTTGCCTTCTTCCTCACCCGCCGCCGGCGGCCCGAGCCGGAGTTTGCCCTGGCGGGCGTGCCCGGCCACCATCCGGCCACCGGCACCACCCTCGATGTCGCCCTCGGCCTGGAGCAGGGCGGAGCGCCGTCCAGGCACCAGGCTGCGGCGGCCTCCGGCGAGCCGGTATTGGCTGGCGTGGCGGCAGGGGCAGGTCAGGCCGAATCTGGCCCGGAGCAGACCCCGGCCCAGAAGCTGGAGCAGGTGCTCAAGAAGCGGAAGCCCAAGCGCCAGCCGCTTGACGTCGAGGATTTCCTGGACGACGACGCACTGGCAGACATCGATGTGCTGATCGAGCAGGCGCCCGAGGCATGCGCCGAGGTCATCCGCCAGTGGCTGAAGGGGGGGCTGTAGCGCTTGACTGAGAAGGATCAAAAGCTGAACGGCCGCCAGAAGGCCGCAGTCTTCTGCATCAACATCGGCGCTGAGCGCTCCGCCAAGATCCTCCAGCACCTGCGGGACGACGAGATCGAGATGCTGACGGTCGAGATCGCCCAGGCCCGCAAGGTGAGCCCCGACGAGCGGGACGCCGTCTTCAACGAGTTCATCACCGTTGCCACGGCGGACAAGCATATTCGCTCTGGCGGCATCGACTACGCCCGGGAGATGCTGGAGACCGCCCTGGGCCAGTCCAAGGCCCGCGAGATCATGCAGCGGCTCACCTCCCACCTGCGCCGCCGTCCCTTCGATGCGGTCCGGCGGACCGACCCGGTCCACCTGGCCTCCTTCCTCCAGAACGAGCACCCCCAGACGGTGGCCGTCATTATGGCCCACCTCTCTGCCGAGCAGGCAGCGATGGTCCTGACCGGTCTGCCACAGGAGCGGCAGGCGGATATCGTCCGCCGGGTTGCCTCCCTGGAGCGCACCTCGCCCGAGTTCCTGCGTGAGGCGGAGAAGGTGCTGGAGCGCAAGGTCTCGGCGATCGTCACCCAGGAGTCCAGCGTCGCCGGCGGTATCAACTGGGCGGTCGACGTGCTCAACCGGGTCGATCGTGCGACCGAGAAGGGGATCATGGGCCTTCTCTCCACCGACGACCCGGAGCTGGCCAACGAGATTGCCCAGCGCATGTTCCTCTTCGACGATATCGTCAGCCTCGACGACCGCACCGTGCAGCGTGTGCTGCGTGAGGTTGACATGAACAAGGATCTGCCGCTCGCCCTCAAGGCCGCCAAGGAAGAGGTCTGGCGCAAGATCATGAACAACATCTCGAAGCGTGCGGGCGAGACCCTCAAGGAAGCGGTTCAGTACCTTGGGCCGGTGCGCATCCGTGACGTGGAGGAGGCCCAGGCTCGGATTGTGGCGTTGATCCGCAAGCTGGAGGAGACGGGCGAAATCCAGATCTCCAGAGGTGGTGGCGACGATGAGTTTATCTAAAGCGAGAGTCCTGACGGGGGTCGAGGTGAAGAAGCCGGTCTGGCCGTCTTTCAACCCCGCCCACCACGTCGCTGCGGCCCAGGCGGCACCGGTGGATAGGTCCCGGCGCCACCTATACGACCCGGACCTGAATCACGCCCGCCTGGAGGCGGCCCAACTTCTCCAGGATGCAGCCACCCAGGCGGAGGAGGCGGTGGAGTCCGCCCGGGCCGAAGGGTTTGAGCAAGGGCGCCAGGAGGGGCTTGAGGCCGGACGGGCTGAAATCGAGACGATGCGCAAGCAGGCGCAGCTTGAGTTGGAGAACGCCCGGCTCCAGGCGGAGAACATCCGCCAGGCGGCGGAGTCCGATGCCAAGCTGCTCCGGTTGGAGGCCGACAAGGAGTCCCAGGCAATTCTGGCCGCAGCCAAAGAGGAGGCGCGCCGGATCGTGGAAGAGGGGCGTCTGGAGGCCACCAGGCGGCTCGATGAGTCCCATGAAGCCCTGGTCGATTTGGCGGTGGCAGCGGCCACCCGTCTGGTACAGGGCCACCTGGCACTCCAGCCCCAGTCGATTGTCACGATGGTTGCCACCGGCCTGCGCCGGTTGAAAGATACCCACTGCACGGTCCGGATCCATCCGGATGACCTGCCCCTGCTGGAGGCGCAGCGCTCCACCCTGGAGCGGGAGTTGGGCGCCGGGTCCGTTCAGATCTCGGGCGACCCCAGCCTACAGCGTGGTGGCTATATGGTAAACAGTACACATGGTCAGATTGATGGTACGTTAGAAAATCAAGCGGAACGTATTCAGGCAGCCCTGCATGCTGCCCTGGGGGGGAAGGAGTCGTGACTGCACTCCCCTGGGATCGGATGAAACGAAGCCTCCTGCAGGCCGAACTCACCCCCGTGGTGGGGCGGGTGACCGGGGCCGCCGGGCTGATTATTGAGTCGGCCGGCCCGAAGGCCAAAATGAACGAACTCTGCTGGCTCCGCGGGGACGGCCTCTCGGTTCCGGCCGAGGTGGTGGGTTTCCGAGACGAAAAGCTGCTCCTCATGCCCCTGGGCGAGACCGACGGCCTCCGGCCCGGATGGCAGGTCTACGCCACCGGCGGGCCGCTGCAGGCGCCCATCGGAGCGGGCTTGCTGGGGCGGGTGATCGACGGCCTGGGCAATCCGCTCGATGGGGGCGGACCGCTCCTGGGCTGCGCCTCCCGCCCGGTCATCGGCCTTCCCCCGGCCCCCCTGGCCCGCCAGCGTATCAAAAAGCCCCTCAGCCTGGGGATTCGGGCGATGGACTCGCTCCTCACCCTGGGGCAGGGGCAGCGCATTGGCATCTTCGCCGGCTCGGGCGTCGGCAAGTCGACCCTGCTGGGCATGGTGGCCCGGGCCACATCAGCCGACTGCAACGTGATTGCCCTGGTGGGCGAGCGAGGCCGTGAGGTGCGGGAGTTTATTGAGCGGGACCTGGGCGAGGAGGGGCTGAAGCGTTCCGTGGTGGTAGTCGCCACCTCCGAGCAGCCCGCCCTGGTCCGGATCCGGGCAGCGCTGATGGCCACCGCCATCGCCGAGTATTTCCGGGATCAGCAGGGGCTCGACGTGATCCTGATGATGGACTCCGTCACCCGCCTGGCCCAGGCCCAACGTGAGGTCGGGCTGGCCGTAGGCGAACCCCCGGCCACCCGTGGCTACACCCCTTCGACCTTCACCATGCTCCCCCGGGTGCTGGAGCGTTCCGGCACCGGCCCGGTGGGCAGCGTGACCGGTATCTACACCGTGCTGGTGGATGGCGATGACTTGAACGAACCGATCTCCGATGCCGTGCGCGGCATCCTCGACGGCCACGTGGTCCTCTCCAGAAAGCTGGCCCAGGCCGGCCACTTCCCGGCCATCGACCCGCTGGACTCGGTCAGCCGGGTCATGCCGGAGGTGACCTCTCAGCGGCACCAGGAGCAGGCCCGCAAGCTCCGAGCCCTGCTGGCCGCCTACCGGGAGGCGGAAGACCTGATCCATATCGGCGCCTATCAGCCGGGCACAAATCCGCTGGTAGATGAAGCGATCAAGAAGATGCCTGCAATCAAGAAATTCCTCACTCAGCCCTATGACGACCCCAGCAGCATGCAGCAGGCGCTGGGAGGGCTGGAGATGCTCTGCGGGGAGGGTTCTTAGTTGAAGCCCTTTCGCTTCCGGCTTGAAAAACTGCTGAATGTCCGGCAGCAGCAGAGCAAGATGGCCCAGAACGCCCTCGCCCTGGCCCGTGTCCGAACCCGGCAGGCTACCGCCTTCCTCGAGTCGGCTCGGGCGGAGCGAATCGCCTCCGAAGAGCGGCTGCTCAAGCGCCGCACGACGCGAATGACCGCCCTGGAGTTCCGGCTGGCCGCTCAGCTTCACGACGCGATAATCGAGCGTGAGAAGCAGGCCCGGCAGAGCCTGGAGACCGCCCTGGCCGAGGAGGCCCGCAGGCGGGAGGAGTTGATGGAGGCCGAGCGGCGGGAGAAGACGCTCGACCGGCTCAAGGAGCGGCAGGCGGCGGCGCACCGCATCGAGATGGAGGCCTGGGAGCAGGCCCAGCTCGATGAGATGGCCCAGAACATCTTCCGTGAAGGGGGTGGGCGCAGATGAGCGCTCCGGCGCAACCCCAACCACAGCCCGAGGTACAGGCAGAGCCCGCCAAGAAGGGCGGGTGGGGCAAGAAGGCGCCCAAGGCACCGAAGCCACCCAAGCCCCCGAAGGTTCGGCGCTCCTGGGGCATGGCCCCCTGGCTCTTCCTCTCCGCCCTCCTGACCGGCGCCGCAGCCGTGGCCGTGCTCTACTACCCAATCCCGGGCCTGACCGCCAAGCCACCGGCTCCGCCGGTGGTGGAGCAGCCCAAGCAGGAGACCGCCTCCAGCAGCACCACCCTGCTCCAGCGGGAGCAGGCGGTGGCCCAGAAGGAGGCCGAACTGGCCGCCCTGGAGGCGGAGCTGAAGCAGAAGGAGGCAGAGACCTCCCGTCTTCTGAAGGAGTTGGGTGGCTCCGAACTGGCGAACAACTCGCTGCGGCGGGCGGCCAATATGTACACCGCCATGGCGCCCTTCAAGGCGGCTCCGCTCATGGCCGAGTTGCCGGTGGAGACCGCCGTGCAGATTCTACGGCTGATGTCCGATGAACAGGCGGCTGATATCATCGCTCACATGGAGACAACACGCGGCGCCGAGATCATGCGAGAGTTGACCCGGCCCCCGGTGATCAACACCGCAGGCGGATAGGAGGTAGTGCCGTGACAGCCCCCGTGACACCAACCGGAACCCCCATTCCCATGCCGGTTGCAGGGAAGGCCAAGGGCCAGAAGGGCGGCGGCGCCCAGAACGAACCCGGCTTTGCCTCCCTGCTGGCCGCAATGGCCACGCCCCCTGGCCAGGCGCAGACCGCTCTTCCGATTCTCCCCCTTGGCGAAGGCCAGGAGCAGCCCGGAGCGATGCCCGCCGGTGCACAGGCCGGACACGGACTGCCGGCTGGCGCCCAGGCGGCCTGGACCATCGCCCAGAACACCCCGGCAGCCCTGAACGCCCAGGTACCCGAGGGCGCCACGGCGCCCCCCTTCCACCAGGCGCTGGCCGGTGCAGCTGCCAACATGGTGGAGGTGACCGAGGGAGCCGAGCCAACCGGCCAGTTCCCCCTGCCCGACGACCAGGCCTCCGTGCCTGGTCAGGCGGCTCAGCCCGCCACCGGGGCCCAGCCGGGTGACCTGCCCGAGGTCGTGCCAGGGAATACCACGCCCCTCCCGGTAGAGGGAGAGGAGCAGGCCGGCCCGGTGGAGACCGCCCCGCCAGATGAGGGCTCCGAAGGCCGGTCCGAGACGCCGGGCCACCAGCGGAACCCCCGGGCCAACGACCCCGCCCTGACCCGAGGCCTTGAGCGGGCCGCTCAGGTCTCTCGGGCGCTGGAGAATAGGCCCGCCGACGCACCCAACGCCGACAAGTTCCCGCTGGCGAACCGGGTGGATACCCAGCCGGGCCAGCCGGTGGAGCCCACCCCCGCAGGGGCGGAAGGGCCCGTGGCGCCGGTGACCGAGGCCGGTCCCGAGATCGCCGAGCCCCGGCTCCCGGTGGAGGGCCAGCCCGCTCAGCCCCCGGCAGCCGATCCGGCCCAGGCCGATGCACCGGTGGAGCAGGCCCGGCCCCAGAACCCGCTCAGCCAGCTGACCAGCACCCGGTTCGAGCCCCGCCAGATGATCGATCAGCTGGTCCGGGCGATCCAGACCCTCGACGACGGCCAGTACAGCGTCACCCTCCGGCTCCACCCCGAGCAGCTGGGCGAGGTCCGGCTCCAACTCCACATGAGCGGCCGGGAGGTCCACGCCGCCATGGAGGTCATGAGTCAAGACGCCCGGCAACTGCTGGAGAATCGGAGCGATCAGCTCCGCCAGAGCCTCAGCCAGGCCGGGCTGACCCTCTCAGGTTTCGAGGTCAACACCGGGCAGCACCGCCAGTCGCTCCGGGACCGGCAGAATGCGCTGGCCGAGGCGATGGGCGGCAGCCGCCGGCCCCAGCAGGTTGAGGTTCCCGCCAAGGCGGCGGTGAACCGGATCCGCGGCACCGACCGGCGAGGCGGCCGCCTCGACACCATGGCGTAGGGAGGCAGAAGCGATGCCCGTAAGCGGAATCAACGGTACGCAGCAGACGACCGCCTCTACCTCTCAGCAGATCACCCGGCCCGAGCAGATGGGGAAGATGGACTTCCTCAATATCCTGGTAACCCAGCTTCGGTACCAGGATCCGCTGAACCCGATGGACGACAAGGAGTTTATCTCCCAGCTGGCCCAGTTCAGCTCCCTGGAGCAGATGACCGAGCAGACCAAGTGGTCGCAGATGAGCTACGCCCTCAACCTCGTTGGTCAGAAGGTGATCTTCCAGACCCCCGAAGGCGAGACGGCCATGGGAATGGTCAAGTCGCTCCGCCGGGTCGATGGACAACCGGTCCTCTCCCTGGGCGAGATAGATATCCGGGTCGATCAGGTTCTCGAAGTCGTGAAGTAATAGGCGTTTACAGGGAGGTAGTCCTGAATGCGTGCCCTCTACTCTGGCGTGACAGGCATCCGGAGCCATCAGATGCGGATGGACGTGATCGGCAATAACATTGCCAACGTGAACACGGTGGGCTTTAAGGGTAGCCGCGTGACCTTTTCGGATGTGATGAGCCAGACCCTTTCCTCGGGTTCTGCCCTGACAAACCCGATGCAGGTCGGCCTGGGCGTCGGCGTCGGCTCCACCGACCTGATGCAGGACGACGGCTCCTTCCAGATGACCGGCCGGGCGCTCGACCTGGCGATTCAGGGCAACGGCCTCTTCGTACTGAAGGACGTCAACGGCCAGACCCTCTACACCCGGGCCGGCAGCTTCGACTGGAACACCGACGGCTACCTGTTCAACCCGGCCAACGGCATGCGTGTGCAGGGCTGGATGGCCGACCCTGCCACCGGCGAGATCGGCCGGACCGACATGGGGACCCTGACCGATATCCGCATGGTGAGGGGCGATGTCTCCCTGGCCCGCCCGTCCACAGAGGCCTCCATGAAGGGCAACCTCGATGCGGCTGCCACCGATGGGACCCTGTATGAGACCGCCTTTACCGCCTACGATAGCCTGGGCCGGCCGATTCCGGTCACGATTCAGTTCGAGAAGACCGCCACCGGCTGGGATTGGCGCTTTGCCACCAAGTACACCGATCCCTTTGATCCCGCCGACCCGGCCACCTGGGAGCAGATGACCAGCGGCCCGGACGAACTGGTCTTTAATAGCGCCGGCAAGCTGGTGTGGGACCCTGCCCAGACCACGAGCTATATCGGGCAGATCACCATTTCGGACCCGGACGGCGCAGCGGCTGATATCGTGCTGAACATCGACTTCCGGTCGATTACCCAGGCCTATGCCACCAGCAGCGACAGCACCAGCGGTTCCAACTCCACCGTGCAGATCGACAAGATCGACGGCTCGAAAATGGGGATTCTCGAGAACGTCTTCATCGACGAGTCCGGTGTAGTCACCGGCCGGTTCACCAACGGCAGCACCCGGGTCCTGGCGCAGATCGCCATGGCCAGCTTCAACAACATGGCGGGCCTGACCAAGGTGGGCGGCTCCACCTTCGCCGAGTCCCCTGCCTCGGGCACCGCACAGGTTGGCAAGCCGAACACCGGCGGCCGCGGTGGGTTTGTACCCGGCAACCTGGAAGGTTCCAACGTGGACCTGGCTGCCGAGTTCACCAACATGATCATGACGCAGCGTGGCTTCCAGGCGAACACCAAGATGGTGACCACCGCCGACGACATGCTGCACGAGCTGATCAACCTGCGCCGGTAATCTGATGCGCTAAAAACCGCCGGGCGTGCCGATCGGTACACGGTCCGGTACGCTCCGGCGGCCAGAGTACCGACTATTCCTACTGAGGAGATCGATATGAACCGAGGGCTGATCATTGCGCTAGTTGCGGCCGTGTTGGTCCTGGCGGTAGGTGTGGCGGGGATCGCCGGTTATGTCTTCCTCCTGATGCCTAAGAGCGCCGCTGCGAAGGCCGAGGTGCCGGAGAAGAAGGAAGAGACCAAGAAGGCCCCCGTCGAAGTGAAGGTTTACAAGATGACCAAGTTCGTCACCAACCTGGCGGACACGGATCGCCTTCGCTACATCGACGTGACCATCGGGCTGGGACTAAAGAGCGCCGAGTCGGAGACCTTTGTGAAGGATACAGAACCGCAGATTCGGGATATCGTTCTCCGCCAGATTCGCTCGCTAACCGCCACAGAACTGGCCGGCGCCCAGGGTGCGGACAGGCTCGCCCAGGCCATTGAGCAAGGGCTGGCGGAGATGCTGAAGGATCACATGACCAAGGTGTACGTGACCGATATGGTCGTCCAGTAGTGGTGAGGGAGGGGATCTGAGATGAAGCAAGGCCTGTCGCAGGACGAGATTGCGGCCCTCTTTGCCACCGCAGGTGAGCGGGAGCAGGAGCAGGAGCAGCCTCAGCCCGAACCCCAGCCCGCCGTCTTTCCCAGTCTTGACCCTGCCGACGCTGCACAGACCGACCCCGCCTCGCTGGGGGCCCTGGCCGATGTGGAACTGGAACTGACCGTCGAACTGGGACAGGCACGCAGGAACATCCGGGACATTCTCGGCATGGGCCCCGGGTCGGTCATGGAGCTGGACAAGCATGCCGGTGAGACGGTTGATATTCTGGTTAACGGCCGGCTGGTTGCCCGGGGCGAGGTTGTGGTGATCGGCGAGAACTACGGCGTCCGTATTACCGAACTGGTCAACACCAGCGCGGAAGGGAGCCAGGGGCGATGATGGACAGCGGCTCCACTTCCGCCACCACCACAACCACCACCACCTCGCCCCAGGGAGGCGTCGGCGCCCAGGGAGGCGGGGAGAGCCTGGCCTGGTTCCTGCTGGCGAGCCTGCTGGTGATCGGGCTGGCGATCTATGTCACCCGCTGGCTGGCCCGCTGGCAGTTCGTGCAGGGCAAGGGCCGGCGCATGCGGGTGCTGGAGGGCATGGCCATCGGCAAGGACCGGCAGCTCCTGCTGGTCCAGGTGGGGAAGGAGGTCCTGGTCCTCGGTTCCTCCGAGGGCGGGGTCAACCTGGTCCACCGGGTGGAGGATCCGGCGCAGGTGGAGGAGTGGCTCCAGGACCCCTCCCCCGACCGGGCCCCCACCCCCAGCTTTTCTGGCATGGAGAGTTCAATCCGGGCTAACCTGGATCGCATGCGCTCACTGCTGACCAAGAACGGGGGGCGGACCAATGCGTAAGGCTCAGTGGTTGCTGGGCATTGCTGCAGCGACCACCCTGCTCCTCCTCGCCGCACCGGCGGCGCAGGCAGCGCCCACCGTTCCCATTCCCACATTCAACGGCATTCGGCCAGCCGAGACCCCCCAGGAATCGTTCCAGACCATGCAACTTCTGGTCATGCTGACGATTCTCACCCTGGCGCCCTCGCTTCTGATCCTGACCACCTCCTTTACCCGTATTGTGATCGTCCTGGGCTTTCTGCGGACCGCCCTGGGCTCCCAGCAGCTGCCGCCGAACCAGGTCCTGTTAGGCCTCTCGCTCTTTCTTACCTTCGCCATAATGTCGCCCACTTTTTCCGAGATCAACGAGACCGCCCTTCAGCCCTACCTGCGGGGGGAGCTTCAGCAGGCCGAAGCGCTGGACCGGGCATCGACGCCCCTGAAGGCGTTCATGCTCCGGCAGACCCGGGAAACCGATCTGGGCCTGATGCTCGAGGTGACCAAAAAGCCGGCTCCCAACGGTCCGGAGGATCTCTCCTTCTTCACGATTGTGCCGGCGTTTGCTATCAGCGAGTTGAAGACGGCGTTCACCATGGGCTTCCTGCTCTTTCTGCCCTTTGTCATCATCGACCTGGTCACCGCCAGCACCATGATGTCGCTGGGCATGATGATGGTCCCGCCGATGCTGGTCTCCCTTCCCTTTAAGATCCTGCTCTTTGTCCTGGTGGACGGCTGGCATCTGATCGTACGGTCTCTCTATGAAAGTTTTCAGTTATGAAGGGGGCGGCGGCGAGTGACTCCTGAACTTGCACTTCAGCTTGCACAAGAGGCGGTTCGAATCGCTCTGTACGTGGCCGCCCCGGTGGTGGGCCTCGGCCTCCTGGTCGGCCTGATCATCTCGATCTTCCAGGCGACCACCCAGATCAACGAGGCGAGCCTCCAGTTCATTCCCAAGATCCTGGCGGCGCTGGCTGGTCTCATCTTCTTCGGCCCCTGGATGCTGACCACCCTGGCGGATTTCACCCGCCGAATGATTCAGATGCTGCCGAGCCTGGTGAGATAGCGAATGGAAGAGCTTCTGGGCCAGCTGCCGCTCCTGCTAATGGTCTCGACCCGCCTGGTCGGCCTGATGACCACCTCTCCGGTCTTCTCCAACCGCCTTGTGCCGTTCCAGCTACGATTCGCTCTCTCCTTCCTCTTTGGTCTGGCGGTATTGCCGGGCATCGAGGCGCCGGCACAGGCGCCCGAAGGGGCGAGCCTGCTGGTCGCCTGCCTCCTGGAGATGCTGGTGGGCATGGTGATCGGGTTTGTCACCTACCTGGTGCTGGCGGTCTTCCAGGTGGCCGGTGCGGTGATCGATCTGGACATGGGCTTCACCCTGGTCAACATTCTCGACCCGGTCACCGGGCACAACGACTCGATCATGGGCTCGCTCTTCCAGTCGCTGGCGGTCGTCTTCTACCTGGCTGTCAACGGGCATCACTGGCTGATCCGGGCGCTGGTCCAGAGCTACGAGCTGGTTGGGCCGGGCGGCCCCGTCAGCGGGGGAGTGGGAGGGCTCTACGTAGCCTATCTCTTTGGCTCCCTGCTGGCCGTTGCGATTCAGATTGTGCTGCCCTTTACCGCCGTAATGCTGCTGACCATGCTGGCCTTCTCCGGGGTGAACCGGGCGGTGGCGCAGATGAACATCTTCGCCCTGGGCCTTGGCACCAAGTCGATGCTTGGCCTGCTGGTGCTGGTGCTGCTGCTTCCCTACTTTGCACAGCCCATGGCCCGGCTGATCGAAGCCAGCTACCAAGAGGTGCTCCAGGTACTCGACCTCATGGCGCCCTGACAGCCCACGACTCTTTAAGGGGGGAACTGAGCCTTGGATCTGCAGCTCTTCGCGGAGCGAACGGAAGAGCCAACACCAAAACGATTATCCAAGGCGCGCCAAGAGGGCCGGGTAGCGAAGAGCAACGACCTGCTTGCAGGGATCGGGCTCCTGGCTGCCACCCTGGCTATTCAGGCTCTGGGCCCCTCCATTGCAGAACGCATGGCGTTCGGTATGACGGGCACATTTGGTGGCCTGAAGCGAATGGAGCTAACCATACAGAATACCGGCGAGATTTTCTTTGACTGGAGTCTACTTTTTCTCCAGGTCCTCCTGCCGGTTTCAGCCGCCGTCATGGCAGTGGGTGTGCTGGTCACGACACTTCAGACCCAGTTTCTTTTCACCTTCGAGACCCTAATCCCCAAGTTTTCCACCTTAAACCCTATATCCGGCTTCACCCGTATATTCTCTCTACGAACGTTTATTGAAGTAGTCAAAGGAATCGCTAAACTAACTATCATCGGGTATATCGCCTATGAGGCAGTAGTCGCCCTGATTCCCCGGTTCCCGAACCTGATGGAGCAGTCGGTTGCTGCTGGCGTGGCGGCGGTCTCCTCCATGTCGCTCGACGTGCTGATGCGCATCGGGGTGGCCCTGCTCGTCCTGGGAATCTTCGATTACGCCTACCAGTACTGGGAGTACCGGCGCTCGCTCCGCATGACCAAAGATGAGGTCAAGAAGGAGAGCCGCGACCAGGAGGGCTCCCCTGAACTGAAGTCCAGGCAGCGCCAAAGGGCCCGGGAGATGGCCCTCCGGCGCAAGGCGTTGAAAGATGTGCCCCTGGCTGACGTCGTGGTCACCAACCCGACGCACTATGCCGTCGCCCTGAAGTACGACGCCCAGGCGGGAACCGCTCCCAAGGTGCTGGCCAAGGGGGCAGACATGCTGGCGCAGCGCATGAAGGTAATCGCCAAACAGCATGAGGTTCCCATGGTGGAGAACCGCACCCTCGCCCGGGGGCTCTACAACACCGTCGAGGTAGGCAAGTTTATCCCACCGGAGTTCTACCAGGCTGTGGCTGAGGTGCTCGCCTTCGTGTACAGCTTGCGGCGCCAGCAACGCCAGGAATCGTAAATGAACCTGTGGGAGCAGAGGTGACAAGATCGTGACCAACCCGAGCGGTGCACCGGTAATCCGCTCCTCCGATATTGCGGTCGCCGGCGCCCTTGTCGCCGTCGTGATCATGCTGATCGTCCCGCTGCCGCCCTTCCTTGTAGACCTTCTCCTGACCTTCAACGTCGCATCGGCTATCGTCGTCCTGCTGGTCTCGATCTTCACGATCCAGCCCTTGCAGTTCTCTTCCTTCCCGACGCTGCTCTTGATCACCACCCTGTTCCGAATCTCGCTGAACGTCTCCACCACCCGGTTGCTCCTTACCACCGGTGAGGCGGGCGATGTGATTCTCCGGTTCGGACAGTTCGTCATCGGCGGCAATACCGCCGTCGGTCTGGTGGTCTTCCTCATTCTGATCATCGTGCAGTTTGTCGTGATCACGAAGGGCGCAGAACGTGTCTCCGAAGTGGCGGCCCGGTTCACTTTGGACGCCATGCCCGGCAAGCAGATGTCGATCGACGCTGACCTGAACGCCGGGCTGATCACCGAGGCAGACGCCCGGGCCCGGCGCCGGGAGATTGAGCGGGAGGCCGACTTCTACGGCGCCATGGACGGTGCCTCCAAGTTCGTCAAAGGCGACGCCATCGCCGGCTTGATCATCACGGTTGTTAACCTGCTGGGCGGCTTCGTTGTGGGCATGATGCAGCAGGACATGACCTTCGCAGAGGCCTGGGGCCACTTCTCCCTCCGGACGGTGGGCGATGGCCTCGTCACCCAGATTCCGGCGCTCCTCATCTCCACTGCCACCGGCGTGATCGTCACCCGGGCGGCGGGCGAGGGTGGTCTGGGCGGTGAACTGGGCAAGCAGCTCGGCGGCGACCCGGTGCTCCTGGTGATCGCCGGCGGTCTGCTCTGGGTGCTGGGCTTCATTCCAGGCCTGCCCAAGGCCCCCTTCTTCGTCATCGGCACCCTGCTGCTGGTGGTGGGCTATATCGGTTCCCGCCGGCAGGCGGCGGCCGAGGCGGCTCCCGCCGAACCCGAACCGCTGCCGATCACCAACGAGACGGTACCCGAGACCACCGTGGCGCTCAACCCCATCGACCCGCTGGAGGTCGAACTCGGCTACGCCCTGGTGCCCATGGCCGAGCCCAGTCGGGGCGGCGACCTGCTCGACCGGGTGGTGGCGGTGCGCAAGCAGGTGGCCCATAACCTGGGCCTGCTGCTCCCCTATATTCGGGTGCGGGACAACCTGGCCCTGACCCCGTACCAGTATGTAATCAAGCTGCGGGGAATCGAGGTCGGCTCCTACGAGATTCAGCCTGACCGCTACCTCGCCATGGATCCCGGCGGCCTCGACGACACGATCAGCGGCCAGCCCACCGTTGAGCCCGCCTTCAACCTCCCGGGCCTCTGGATCTCCCCGGCCGACCGGCAGCGGGCTGAACTGATCGGCTACACCGTGGTCGATCCGGTCTCAGTGATCGTGGCCCACCTGACCGAGGTGATCAAAGAGAACGCTCATGTGCTGCTGGGCCGGCAGGAGGTCCGCGGCCTGGTCGATACCCTGAAGGAGACGCATCCGGCGCTGGTGGAGGAACTGACGCCACGGCTGCTCTCGCTGGGTGAGATCCAGAAGGTGCTGCAGAACCTCCTCAGCGAGAACGTCCCGGTGCGTGACCTGGTGCTGATCTTTGAGGCGCTGGCCGACTGGGCCCCTGTCACCAAGGATCCCGAGCAGTTGACGGAGCGGGTGCGGGTGGCGCTTGGCCGCACCATCGTGCACCACCTGGAACTGGGCCCGGTGATCAAAGCGCTCACCCTGGCTCCCGATCTGGAGCAGCGGCTCCAGGCTGCCAGCGAGCGGCGGAGCGGCGGGCCGTCCCTCGACCCGCAGCTGGCCCAGACCCTGATCGAGGCGATCGCCCGTGAGGCTCAGGCCATGGCTCAGGAGGGCAACGTGCCGCTCCTGGTCTGTTCCCCGGCGCTCCGCCCGGTGCTGCGGCGCATCGCCCAGCACACCTTTGCCCGGTTGATTGTTCTCTCCTACGCAGAGTTGGATCCTAAACTCGAGATCGAGTCGGTTGGGGTGATACGCGCATGATGCAGGTAAAGCGATATCTGGCGCCCACGTTTGCGGAGGCGTTGATTCAGGCCAAGAATGAACTGGGTACCGATGCGGTGATCGTGGAGAGCCGGAAACTGAAGGTGGGTGGCATCTTCGGCTTCTTCGGACGGGAGATGACCGAGCTGACGGTCGCCGTGGACCAGCGCCCGGCCAACCGACCGCTCTCCGGCCCCACCCCCGCGGCGCGCGCTGCAGCCCCGTCCCCGAGCCCGGCCCCGGGCATGCCCCCTGCCGCCATGGCGGCGGCCAGCCAGGTCGCCATCGGCCGCACATCTGCTCCCGCAGGGGCTGTGGCTGTGGCCGCCCCTGAGCCCCGGGCCGCCGACAGCTACCTGAGCAGCCTCCAGAAGGAGATGGCCGGCCTCAAGGTGGCGGTCACCCGCCTGCTGGAGAACAACGCCAACCCCGCCGCGCTGCGGGAGCTGCACGGCTTCGGCCTGGAGGTCTTCGAGACCCTGCTCGATGCCGGCGTCGACCAGAGCGCCGCCCTCGACATCGGTCGGATGGTGACCGCCGGTGGTGAGCAGGGCAAGTCGCTGCTCCAGCAGGAGCTTCAGCGGCTCATGGGCCCCGGCGCCCCGATTGAGATCAAGCCGGGACAGCGCAAGATCGTGGCCCTGGTCGGCCCTACCGGAGTGGGCAAGACCACCACGCTGGCCAAGCTGGCGGCCCACTTCGCCCTGGAGCGTGGTCTGAAGGTCGGGCTGGTCACCTCGGACACCTTCCGCATCGCCGCCATTGAGCAACTCCGCACCTATGCTGACATTCTCGGGATCCCGGTCTACACCGTGGAACGCCCGGAAGATGCCGCCAACGCCATGAAGGAGACCGTCGACTGCGACCTGGTGCTGGTGGACACCGGTGGGCGGAACCACCGGGACAAGGCCCGCATGGCTGAACTGCGGGAACTGCTGGCGGTTCTCCACCCCGATGAGACCCACCTGGTGGTCTCGCTGAACGTCAACCCGAGGGACGCCTTCGACATGTTGGAGCACTACCTGCCGCTGGGCGTCAACCGCTTCATCTTTACCAAACTCGATGAAGCCACGTCGCCGGGGCTGCTGCTCAATATCCGCATGAAGTACGACAAGCCGGTGGGTTATGTGACCCATGGGCAGGCGGTTCCGGACGATATCATTCCTGCAGATCAGGTCGACTTCTCAAAAATCCTGTTGGGAGCGTAGTGCCTATGCTCGATCAAGCCACCCGGTTGCGGGAGATGGCGGCGGCCTACCGGAACCAGACCGCGGGCGAACGAGTGCGACGAAGCCGCGCCATTGCCGTTACCAGTGGGAAGGGCGGCGTCGGAAAGACCAACGTCAGCATTAACCTTGCCCAGGCCCTGATTCAGGGCGGCAAGGAGGTCCTGCTGATGGATGTCGACCTCGGCCTCGCCAATGCCGATATTCTGTTGGGTACCGTTCCGCCCTACCATCTGGGCCATTTCCTGCGGGGCGAGAAGGATATCCTTCAGGTGATCCACCGGACCCCGTCCAAACTGAAGTTGATCGCCGGCGGATCCGGTCTGGTGGAACTGGGGAACCTCTCCACCGGGCAACTTCAGCCTGTCCTCCGATCACTCCGGCGGTTGGAGGGGGAGGCAGACTACCTGATTCTTGACACCGGCGCTGGGCTCAGCGACACGGTGCTGGAGTTTGTCCTGGCAGCGGACCAGGTGCTGGTGGTGACAACGCCGGAGCCCACATCAATGGCCGACGCCTACACCACCATCAAGGCGCTCTATTATCGGAACCCCAAGGTTGAGATCAAACTGGTGGTCAACCAGGCGGAGCGGCCGGAGGACGGTGAGGCGGTGGCCGAGCGAATCGGCACCACCGCCCGAGACTTCCTCGGCCTGCAGGTGGAGCACCTGGGGACGATCCCCCGTGACCCGCATGTCTGGCAGGCGGTTCGCCTGAAGGTGCCCTTCCTGGTGGGCTACCCCGGCTCGCCGGCCTCCCGGGCGGTGCAGGCCATGGCCTCCCGGCTGACCGGCGGTCAGTCGGAGGCACCCCCCAACCCAAAGTCCACCTTCACCGGTTTCTTCGACCGGCTGTCGGGGATCTTCACCCGCCGGAATTCCAGCGCCCTCTGAGGAGGTCAGCCCATGAGCGTGCAGCACAAGGATCTCTGGCAGCGTTGGCGCCAATCCCAAGATACCGCTGCACGGGATGAACTGACGCGAAGCTACCTGTGGTTGGTCCGCTATATTGCCGGCCGCCTGATGGTGGGGCTCCCGTCTCATGTCGACCAGTCCGACATGGAGGGACATGGTTGTTTCGGCCTGCTGGAGGCGATGAACCGGTACGACCCCGAGCGGGGGGTTCGGTTCGAGACCTTCGCCATCCCGTGGATTCGTGGCGCCTGCTTTGAGGGGCTCCGGGCCATGCAGTGGGCCCCCGCCCTGCGGAAGCGGGCCCGCCAGTTCGAGAAGGCCCAGGAGGAACTGCTCACCGCCCTGGGCCGGGAGCCCAGCCGCGAAGAGCTGGCCCAGCACATGGGACTGACGCCCGAAGAGATCGATAAGCGGATGGAAGAGGTCGGCACCCTGACCATTCTGTCGTTGGATGAGACCTTTACCTATCAAGATGAAGGCGATTCCAGCTCGCTGGCGGAGCGTGTCAGCGACAAGAACGCCCCCGACCCCGTGGCGGAGTCGGAGTTTGCCGAGAAGCGGGATCTCCTGGCCAAGGCGATCGAATCGCTCTCCGAAAAGGAGCGGCTGGTGATCTCCCTGTTCTACTACGAGGGGTTACTGGCCCGGGAGATCAGCGAGGTGCTGGGGCTCTCCCAGGCACGGGTTTCGCAGATTCACAGCCAGGCGATCCTTCGACTGCGGGGCAAGCTGTCCCGCCTGAAGAAAGACCTGGTCAGCTAGACGTGTACGCTTCGAGGAGGAGTCACCAATGGAAGCCGTGGTCTACCTGCTGCTAGGTCTGGCCGTCGTGGGGGCGCTGGTCTATGCCCTTATGCAGGTGAACGCCCGCCAGCAGCGCCTGCATGCGGAGTTGACGCGCCTGGAGCGGCTGGCCGCCGAGGTGGCCATGAACGCCGAGGCGGTGCTCGAACAGGTGGACCAGCGCATCGAGCGGCTGAACCGGCTGGCGGCTGCCGTGGAGGCGAAGGCGCAGAGCGCCCAGCCGGAGGAAGTCCCGCAGCCCGCCCCGACCCAAGAGAAGGCAAAGGCAAAGAAGCGGGCGCCGAAGGCCGCCAGCAAGGCTGAGGCAGCGAAGACTGCGGCCGCACAGGCCCCCGCCGAGGAGCCCCCGGTACAGGCGGAGCCCCCGGCAGCCGAATCCGCCCCGCCCCCCGCCCCCAAGACGCCGGCCGAGCGGTACAGCGGCCTCCGGCAGTCGGTATTCGCCCTGGCCGACCAGGGAAAGAGCGTGCTGGAGATCGCCGAAGCCCTTTCGATCCCCCGTGGCGAGGTGCAGCTGATGCTCAATCTCCGGGGGCGGAAAGTGTCCCCTAGTTGATTTCGGGCGATTTGGCACGAAAAGCAGAGATATACGGCTATAAGAGCCTATGATTGGCCGCCAGAGGATTTAACTCTGGCGGCTGTTTTTCTCATCTACTTGGTAACACGACGAGGGGTTGTGACGCCCATGAAGATTGACCGGCAGCAGGGCCTGAACAGCACGGCCGGCACAGGACGGGCCGGTCCCGTACGACCGCCCGCTCCCGCAGAGCGAGCCTCTGGGGCCAGCGCCGCTCAGGCGGGGGACCAGGTGGTGCTCTCCTCCCGGACGCTTCAGGTGAGCGAACTCCAGCCAATCCTGGAGGCGCTGCCGGCGGCACGGGCGGAGATGATCCAGCAACTCAAGGAGCGGATTGCCCGGGGGGAGTACTCGGTGGAGCCGCGCATTTTGGCGGATATTCTGCTGCGAGCGAAGGTGATCGACGAATGAGTGCAAAGGCGATCCTTCGCGAGATGATTGAGCTGATTCGCACCCAGACCGAGCATGTGATTCAGGGGGATCACAAGGCGGTTCTTGAGGGTGCGCAGCGCCATGAACACCTGCTGTCCGCCCTACAGGAGGCCGAGATCGACGGCAGCCCGGAGGAGATGCGGGCGCTTTACGACGAGATTACTCACGAGAAGGCGAAGCTCCAGAGCCTCCTCGAGGTGGAGAACGTTCGGGTGGACTTCATGCTTCGCCTCCTGCTGGGGGGCGGCAGCTCTCAGAGCCCCGGCTACCCGGCGGGGATCGGGAAGCGCAACGCAGGCAGCCGGATGCTAAACCGACGGACGTGAGGGTGAACGAAGCGTGATTCGAGGGCTGAATGCCGGTTTCTATATGTCGATGCGGGCCATGCAGTCCGCTCAGATGGCGATGAGCCTTCACAGCCAGAATATCGCTCACGCCAACGACCCCAACTACACCCGGCGCTCCCTGGAGAACCCGCTGGACCCGACGGGCAAACTGCCCAGCATTGGACGGCTGCGGGATCTCTTTATCGATGATCAATACCGGCATGCGGCGGCCAACACCGGCGATGCCGAAACCCGGCGCCAGATTATCAACCGGGTGGAAGATATCTTCGGCGACCCCCTCCAAGGTGGTCTGGGCCTGGCGCTCGACCGCTTCTTCGACAGTTTCAAGGCGCTGGCCGAGAACCCCGCCGACGAGGTGGTGCGGCTGGGTGTTCTCAGTGCAGGACGGGACTTCGTACAGCATATCAAGACGGCCTACACCCAACTGGAGGTCATTGAGCAGCGGGTCAACGAGCAGATGGTCGCCACGGTGGACGAGATCAACACCCATCTGCGGACCGTCTACTCGCTCAACTCCAGGATCTCCGCGATGCAGAACAGCAACCAGCCCGATGCAGAGCTGAAGGACCAGAGGGATAAGGTGCTCGACCAGCTGGCGAAGCTGACCGGCGCCACCCATGCCCCCCTGGAGGACGGCAGCGTCCGGGTGATGATCGGCTCGATGCCAGCCGTCGACGGCGCCAGCCTCCTCCAGTTGGAACTGGTCTCTACCCCGGATGGCCCGGCCCCCAAGTGGGTCGGCTTCGACGTTCCCCGGTATAGCGGCAAGGGGGTTCTCCCCGCCCTGGTCTCGGTGCGGGACGGCGATATCCGACAGTTGATGAGCGATATCGACAGCCTGGCCAAGCAACTGGCTGATAAGGTCAACCAGGAACACATGACCGGCTTTGGCCTCGATGGTGTCACCGGGCGCCCCTTCTTCCTGATCGGCGCCGGTCCGGCTGATATCGGTGTCGACCCTACCCTGGAGGCGGCCCAAATTGCCGCCAGCAGCGGCTCAGGCTACCAGAGTGACGGTACGGTCGCACGCCAGATCTACCTGCTCTCGGATTCCAACTTCTTCGCCTCGCAGATCCTGCCCGGACAGTTTCAGAACCCCCGGACCTTCTACCGGAACATGGTGGGCTGGGTGGGGTCCAAGGGCCAGGAGGCGCAGATGAACGAAGAGCTGGCCACCGCCCATATGCGCATCAGCCAGGAGCAGAGGTCCTCGAGGTGGGGCGTCTCCGTTGACGAAGAGGTGGCGATGCTCTCCGTGCAGCAGAAGGCCTTCGCCGCAGCCGCCCGGGTCATGGGTGCCATGGACCAGATGTTGGATGTCTTGATTAACGGAACACGTTAGTGAAGGAGTGAGCCGATGCGCGTAACCAACTGGATGCTGCTCAACTCCGCCATCTATGACCTGTCGGCCCTCCGGGAGAAGTACGCGAATGCCCAGAAGGCGGTTAACGGCCGCTCCCTGGAGCGCCCCTCCGAAGACCCGCAGCGGGTGGTAGAGGCGATGGACCTGGCCGGTCTCAAGGTGCGGCTGGAGCGGGCGCAGCGGGCCGGGGAAGATGCTCGGGAATGGCTGTCGGTCACAGAGACCAGCCTCAGTGCCATGATTGACCAACTACAGTCGGCGCAGGAGATTGCCATTCAGGCTGGCTCCCCGGCATCAAATGAGCCTACCGCCCTGGCCAACCTGGCTTCAACGATTGAATCGATTCGGGATGGGTTGCTGCGGGAGATGAACACGCAGCATCGTGGCCGGTATCTGTATGCGGGATGGGCCACCGATACCCGCCCCTTTGTAGACAACGGCACCGGTGGTGTGAACTACGCCGCGGTCAGCAGCGATTATATTATCCGGGACATTGCTCCAAGCTTCGGCATTCCGGTCAACGTTCCGGGAAACCAACTCCAGGCGACCGGAGACATGATCGACATGCTTTCCAAGATGGCCGATGACCTCCGGGCCGGGAATATCAGCGCTGTGACCACGACCCACCTGGACAAGGTGAAGACAGCTATGGACAACCTGGTCGCCCTCCGCTCCGGCTTTGGGCTTCAGATGAAGCAGGTTGAACAGTATGAGCAATATACCCGAGAAGGGCTGATCAACGTCGAGCAGCGGCTCGGGAAGATCAGTGGCGGAGATTTGGCCGAATCGGTTCTTCGGATGACCGAGGCACAGCAGGCCTACCAGGCGGCTATCGCCTCCTTCTCCAAGGCGCTCCCGGTCTCACTGCTTGACTACATGCTTCGCTAGCTACCTGGATAACCACGACGATATGTGATGGGAGGATTGGGCCATGAAGATCCAGACAATCGGCGACCCGGGTGTCCGCTCGACGCCGGGCAGCGGGGGTTCCCAGGTAGAACCGGTGGCAGCGATTCGCCCGACCGACTCTGGCCCTGCTCAGCGACAGGATCCGAACCCTGCGGACGTGGCCAAGGTCGTTAACAAGATGAACGACCTGTCCAATGTCTTCGCCAAGGCCTTGAAGTTTCAGGTTTCGGACGGCAGCCGCCGGATCATCGTCAAGGTAGTCGATACGAACACGGGTGAGGTCATCCGGGAGATTCCGCCGGAAAAGTTGGTGGAGGCCTTTGAATCGCTCGAAGATCATCTGGGTGTGCTGTTTGATCGCAAGGTCTAGGAGGTGACCAGATGAGTAATCTGAGTCTTGGCGGGCTGGTGTCGGGCATGAACACCGAGAGCCTGATCCGACAGATCATGGAGCTGGAGCGAGCCAAGCTCACGAGCAAGGAGAGCCAGAGGAGCCAATTAGCCGCCCGGCAGAAGGCCTGGTCTGACGTACGCTCCTCCCTTTCTACGCTGCGCACGAAAGTGGACAGCCTTCGGCTTCCCTTTACCTTCCGTTCCAGGACCGCTACCCTAACCGATCCATCGGTGGCCTCCGTTACCGCCTCCACCGGTGCCCTGCTGACCACCTACAGCCTTTCGGTCTCACAGCTTGCCCAGGCCCACGTGGTCTCTCACACGGATGCCACCACCAAGGACACCGCCAATACGGCCCTTGGGGTGAGTGGCTCCTTTGAGATCGGGCTGGGGACGGACCTACAGCAGATCGACGTGAGCACGACCGACACCCTGAACTCCCTGGCGGACAAGATCAACGCCGCCAAGAAGGGGGTCAGCGCCAGCGTTGTCAAGGTGACGATTAGTGGAGCGGACAAGTACCGTCTGGTGCTCACCTCATCCAAGACCGGCACCGATAATGCCATCGTCATGAACGATGTGACGGTAGGCACCCTCGAGTCCCTTGGTTTCAAGAGCGCTGGCGTTTATTCCAACCAGCTTTCAGAGGCCAAGAACGCCGCTTTTACCCTTAACAGCGTCGCCTACGAGCGCTCTACCAACACGGTGGACGACGTGGTTCCCGGCCTTTCCATTACGCTAAAGAAACAGGGGGCAGATGCGAACACCCAGTTCACCATCGGCCTCGACACCGAAAAGGTCCTGAGCGCAGCCAAGAGCTGGGCCGAGGCGGTTAATTCCACACAGGACCTTCTAGCTAAAATGAGCAGTTATAACGCTGACACAAAAACGGCCGGGATTCTCAACGGTGACGGCACCGTCCGCAACCTGCAGCGGATGATTCGGAGCAGCATCTCCAATGTAGTGGCCGGCCTTCCCGCTGAGATGAACCAGTTGAGCCAGATTGGCATCACCACCGGGGCTTATGGAAGCTCCGATTACGGCAAGGTGGTTATCGACGAAGCAAAATTCCTGGAGATGCTGTCAAAGGATTCCGAGGGAGTGGCCAAGCTCTTCGGTGCGCTTCAGAATAATCCGGCCCTCTCCACAGAGGGGGGCACGGTCGCTCTGCTGGCGGGCTCTTCCACGGCAGCGGGCTACGACCTGGCAGATGTGATCAACGACGTCACGGACAGCGACCGGTTTGGTACGGCTGGTGGTGGTTGGAAGAGCGGAGCCGCTCCCACCACGGCGGCACCCCAGGGGTTCGAGATCACGTTCGGCGGCTCGAAGACAATCGACAGCATCTCGCTATACCAGCCCGATCCTACCGATTTCCCGGCATCGAGCCACGGGCTCAAGGACTTCACCCTGGAGTACTGGGATGATGCTACATCTAGTTGGCAGACGATCGAGACTGTGACAAGCTTCGGCGGTACCTCAAAGACCTGGGAGTTCGACCCCATTACCACCACGAAGGTGCGCCTTTCGATCACCGCTACCTATAACGACTACGAGGCGCGGGTGACGGAGTTCAAAGTAGGCGAGTACAATAACGGGGCTGCCATTGACCAGCACCGGTACCTCCGTTCGATCTTCGAGATCGAGACCGGCACCCTGGACGTGAAGGATGCGACGCTGACGAAGCAGATTGATCGCGTAAATGACCAGATCGACCGAATTCAGGCACAGCTGGTTGAGCGAGAGGATCAACTACGCCGGCAGTTTGCTCGCATGGAACGAGCCCTAGCCAACCTGAAGTCACAGGGAAACGCCCTGCTCATGCAGCTAATGGGCTCCGCCGGTTAATAAGTGTGACGGAGGAGATATAGTTGAACGGTCTTAACCAATACCGCTCGTACCAAGTGGAAACGGTCTCTCCGGAAGACCAGATTGTACTCCTCTACGAGGGGGCCAAGCGCTATATCGACCGAGCGGTGCTAGCTTTGGAGGCTCAGGAATACCGCGACGTGAGCACCAATATTGGCAAGGCGCAGCAGATCTTTGCCGAGCTCTCCGCAGCGCTCAACTTCGAGGCCGGAGAGATCGCGGAGAACCTGTATCGCCTCTACGATTATTGGTCCTGGCGCCTCAGTCAGGGACTGATCAAGAAGGATCTTGCCGCCCTTCGGGAGGTTTCGGCTGCCGTTGGTGACATGACCGAGGCCTGGGCCGAGGCGGCTCGAAAGGTTCGCGTCGAGCGCGGGGTGCGCAGTCTTGGATAGGCTTAATGAGCTGAAGGGGCTCTACGCGAGCGCCCTACAGCTCGGTGAAGAGCTACTCAAGGCGCTACGCGCGGTTGTGACCGACGAAGGGCTTGAGCGGGTGGAGCAGCTCCTGAGCGAGCGGGAGGCTGTGGTACAGCGCACGACCGCCCTGTTTGAACCGTCGCTGCAGCCCCATCTGGAGGCGGAACTCAAAGCGCTCCTGGAGCAACAGCGGGCCCTGGAGGGGCAAATGACCAACGTTCAGGCACACCTGATGGCCCAGTTGAAGAGGGCGGGGGAAACCCGTGACGTTATGGCCGGTGTCCGCCGGGCCCTTAAGACCGAGGCGCGCTCCCGCTGGGTAAACGAGCGTGTCTAGCCAAGCAAAACCGGGTGCCGGCGTCGCCGGCACCCGGTTTCATCTCTACTTGGGAACTCCCTGCTTGAGGAGCTTTGAGTCAGGTCTGTGAGTCAACCCGAGTTGCAGGATCTCCTGGGCCTCCGCCCGCCGTCCCATATGCAAGAAGGCGTGCGAGGCAACCTGGTAAACTCGCACCGAAGCCACCCCGGCAAAGGCACGCTGAACGAGGAACTGGGCCGCCGCCTCCCAGTCGCCATTCTCAGCGGCGATCAGCCCCAATGTCTCCTGCGCGTCGGGGTGATCGGCTACCTGAAGCGCCCGTTCCAAGGCGGCGGCAGGCTGGTGGCAGTGGTACAGGAGCCAGGCGGCTCGGGCAATGCCAGCGCCCGTATCGGCCGACAGGCTTCGCGCCCCCTTGTCGAGCAGCGGGAGACAGCCGACATCGGCCCACATTGTCATCATGATATCGAGGGCCCACTGTTCTTCCTCGGTAACGGGTTTGCCTGCCAGGACCGCCTCGAAGGCCTCCCGCCAGCTGCCGGTCAACGCCTCCCTGGCGCGTGCGAGGGTATCAGGTGCGTTGAACCAGACCCCGGCAGTGGCCAGATAGATGGCTCCGTACTCATGCTTTAATGCTTCGGTTTCCGCCTCGCGCACTAGACCGGCCCGAATCATGCCATATAATGTATAGGGAGAGAACATCCCCTGCTCCAGCGTGTTCCGTGAGAGCGTGGCCGCCAGCTGGAACTCTCCGGCTCTCAGCAAGGCGCCGGCCACAGCGGCCGCCACGGGGGAGGTCTTCACCGATTGCAGGGCGCCCAGGGCCCCGGTACGGAGTCCCTCGGCCAGGACCCGGTGGTGTACCCACTGATTGGCCAGGTCGGCATCTTCCCGATAGGTCTTGACGCCGCGCTCCCACTTGCGAAGTGCCTCCTCGCGCCTTCCCTGCTGCCACGCTGCAAGCGCTTCCATGCCGGCAAGTTTGCCGGGGTTCCGTTCGATCATCCCGAAGTCGTTGGCATCGGCCCCGCGCAAGCGGTTCACCGCGCCCGTAGCGGTGAGGTAGTCCCCTTCCAGGAGCGCTACCTCCGCCGTCCGCACGAGACTATCCCAACGGGTGACCTCGTGCTGGGCGCCCAGAAGGGGGAGCTTCCACGTATCGGCGATACGCATCTGCAGCAGCTGGACACCGGCCACCAGATGGGCTCCATAGATGCTCCTGATGTCGTTTGGGTCCAGTTCCAGGGCCTTCAGGAAGCAGCGGACCGCCTGGCCCTGGTTCTGCAGCTGCATCTCCTCTACACCGAGAAAGTACCAGGTGCTGGCGCTGTTGGGGTCCTCCCGCAGCATCGTCTCGAGCAGCCGCTTGTTCCGTTCCCGCCGCCCCTTACGCTTGTCCTCCGTAGGGTTGTACCCATAGTGCTCGATGGCCCCCCGCAGCGTCTTGATTCGCCCGTTGGAGCGACGGATTGACTCGACAATCGACTCGTGCAGGCGTCCCGTGTATCGGTACTCCGGGCGGTTCCGAAAGAGCCGGAGCACAGCGCCGTGATTGGCCGGTCGGCCATCTTGCAAATTGGTTAGCACGGTCATGTAGGCATCAACCGACTGGTCCCGAAGCGCCTTTGGGAGCAACTTGGACAAGCCGGGAGTGATCACCTCGTCAGCGTCCAGCATGAGTACCCATTCGCCTGTGGCATGCTCCAACCCGGCATTGCGGGCGTCTGCGAAGCTGTCGTTCCATTGGTAGTTGATCACCTGCGCACCCTGGGAGGTGGCAATCTCCACAGTTCGGTCGGTGGAGCCTGTGTCCACCAGAAGGAGTTCATCGCAGACCGACTTGGCGCTGCTCAGGGCGCGGCCGATCTGGGCCTCCTCATCCCTTGCCAGGATACATATCGTCAGGCGGGGCTTCCCCATTTGGGTTCATCTCCTGTGCCACTGGTTTCACAGAGAGATTCGATCTCATTCACAACGAAACCTGCGTTGCGTGTGGAATGTCACTAAAAACAGCCATCTGACCAAGAAAGCCGGACGTATTCTCCCCTAATCGGTCGTGAAGCGGGGAAATCACCGAATTTGGATCTTAATGATCGGTCCGTACGGCCCCATACATAGAGTGACCTTCGAAGTCTGCACCGGACCAGCCGGCAGGGAAGATGCGTTGACTTCGAGCGGTTACCCGAGACGCAAGGAAAATGCAAGGAGGCTATTACCGTGCGTATCAACACGAACCTGGCTGCCCTGAATGCTTGGCGGAGCCTGACTTTCAACAACGCAGGCATGACCCGGTCCCTTGAGAAGCTGTCCTCTGGTTTCCGCGTGAACCGTGCGGCCGACGACGCGGCCGGCCTGGCCGTGTCGGAGAAGATGCGGGCCCAGATCCGTGGCCTCAACATGGCGGTCCGGAACGCCCAGGACGGCGTCTCCATGATCCAGACCGCTGAGGGTGGCGCCCAGAAGATCCAGGACATGCTGCAGCGCATGCGTGAGCTGGCGGTTCAGGCCAACAGCGGCACCCTGAGCAGCGGCGACCGTGACCTCCTGGACAAGGAGTTCCAGCAGCTGATCACCGAGATCGACCGCACCGCTTCGAGCACCAAGTTTAACAACATCACCCTGATCAGCTCCTCCAACTCGGCCGCCGCCATTCAGGTCGGCCCGGGCACCAGCACCACCGACGACCAGGTCACCGTCGCCTTCAACAACACCAAGCTGGACAAGACCAGCCTGGGCATCGGCAGCCTGGACATCAAGAACACCACCAACGCCACGGCCTCCATCACCGCCCTGGACACCGCCCTCAATAGCGTCAACACCTACCGTGCCGACTTCGGTGCCTACCAGAACCGCCTGGAGAACGCCATTTCCACCCTGCAGACCCAGGTCGAGAACCTGACCGCAGCGGAAAGCCGTATCCGCGACGTCGACATGGCGCAGGAGATGGCCGTCTTCACGAAGTTCCAGATCCTCCAGCAGGCTTCGACCGCTATGCTGGCGCAGGCCAATCAGAGCACCCAGAGCATCATGGGGCTGCTCCGGTAAGCGTTTTTCCTATAGCGTATACCGGGGACGCCGTCCCCCCCGGACGGGGGGACGGCGTCCTTTCCACAAGGGGCGTTTGAGGAGGGAGTCTCTTGGACTTCGCTACCGTAGGTGGATTCATTTTTGCGATGGTCATGATTGTGTTGGGGGCCTATTTCGAGCATGTGACTCTGAAGTCAATGATCGGTCCAAGCGCCTTCATGATCGTCATCGGCGGAACCGCTGGCGCCACCATCCTCTCCCACGCGATCGAAGAGCTCAAAACAGTTGGTGCCGCCACGAAGATGACCCTCTTCCCACCCAAGCGGGACTACCACGGCATGGTCGACCTACTGGTGGGGCTGGCCGAGAAGGCCCGGCGCAACGGTCTGCTCTCTCTTCAGGAGGATGCGGAGAGCGCGAGCAACCCGCTGGTGAAGCGGGGACTGACGATGGCGGTGGACGGCTCCGACCCCGAGGCGGTGATCGAGGTCATGGAGGCGCTCAGCGAGCAGCAGGCCAACGAATCTCTTCACGCTGCCGCAGTGTGGGACACCGCTGGCGGCTACTCCCCAACGCTCGGGATCATGGGCACGGTCATGGGCCTGGTCACCGTTATGGGTAATCTGAGCGAGCCAGACACCCTGGGGCCGGCCATTGCCGTCGCCTTCCTGGCCACCCTGTACGGTGTGGCCTTTGCGAACGTTCTCTTCCTTCCGCTTGGTGCCAAGATCAAGGCGCTGGTAAAGCAGCAGAACCACTTCAATGAGATGGTCATCCTCGGCATCAGCGGAATTCAGTCCGGTGAGAATCCCCGCAACCTGCGGGAGAAGCTCTCGATCTATCTGCCGCACACAGCGAGCAAGGGGAAGGCAAAGGCGTCAGCTCCGGCACAGGAAGGGGCGTAGCTGGTTATGGCCCGCAGGAGGAAGAAAGGGCACGATGATCACGGAGGTGGGGGCGGGGGAGGCCATGGTGGTGCCTCCGGGCGCTGGCTGGTCTCCTATGCCGACTTCATCACCCTCATGTTTGTAGTGTTCCTCGTTCTCTTTTCAATGGCACGACTGGATGCCGCCAAGTACGGCACCCTGGCCAGGTCGCTACACCAGGCCCTGGGGCCCGTGGGCCCCGACATTCCGCCGCTTCCGGCCCGTGGCCAACTGGGCACCGCCATGCCGGTGGTCGCACCGGAGCGCCCGGGCAATGTACCGGATGTGCCGGACTGGCCAGCGCACCTGGTGGCCCCACACCTGGAGGACCCGATTGAGCGGGAGCCTATTCCACCAGCGGAACCTCCTCCCTCGACGTCTCAGCCCGACACCAAGCCATCTCAGGTGGTGACGGCACCTCCTCCGGCGCCCCCCAGCCCTCCACGTGACCCGATGCAGGACATGGCGGATGTGTTCAGAGGGCTGCCAGGTGTTCGAACCGGACTCCTGGCAGTGGCACTGGAAGAGCGAGGGATTGTGCTCACCCTGGCAGGCAAGGTCCTCTTCAACCCGGGGGAGTACACCCTGAAGCCAGAGGCGACCGCTCACCTGGACGAGATCGCGTTGAAGCTGAAGGGTGTGGAGGTCCCCATTATGATCAGTGGCAGCACCGACCTGCAGGAGGCGCTCCCCAGCGGAATGACCCACCTGGAAGTCTCCACCCTTCGCGCAGGTGCTGTTCTGCGCTACTTCACCGAGGTGACGGGAGTCCCCGCCAAGAACTTCGTCTTCTTTGGCTACGGGGATACCGTTCAAACAGCGGGAAGCACGGTGACGATTATTGTGGCTCGGACAGCAAGGTAGGCCGGGGCATCCGGTGGGGGCAACCTTCCGGCTGACGGTACCTTGACGTTCGGGTAATAGGGAGGGGCTTGCGTATGATCGGGTCAGTCTATGCCGTTATCATGGCCGGGGGCAGCGGGGAACGGCTCTGGCCGAAGAGCCGGCCAATGCTTCCCAAGCAGTTCGTGACCCTGTATGGCAACCGCTCACTGCTCCAGCACACCTATTCCCGAATGCGTCAATGGCTTCCGGCGGAACAGATCTGCGTTGTGGTGGGCGAGCGTCATGCCGGGCTGGTAGCGCAACAGCTGCCGGAGCTTCCCGCGCAGAACATGCTCCTGGAGCCGGTGCCCCGCGACACGGCGGCCTGCGCAGGGTTCGCCGCCGCCTGGGTGCAGAAGAAGACTGAGGACGGCGTCATGATCCTTCTGCCCTCAGATCATTTGATTCTCGATGATGCGTCCTTTCACAAGACGCTTGGCGAGGCGGTAGAGGTTGCCCGCGCAACCGAGGGCCTCGTCACCCTGGGGATCCGGCCAACGCGCCCTGAGACGGGGTATGGCTACATTGAGGTGGGAGAGCACCTTCTTGCAGGAGAGGCACACCGGGTAGCCAGGTTCAAAGAGAAGCCGGACCTGACCACCGCCATGGAGTTCCTTACCACTGGCCAGTTCCTTTGGAACAGCGGCATCTTCATCTGGAAGACGGCGGCCTTGCGGCAAGAGATCGAGCGGCTGCTGCCTGACCTGGCTGAAGGGCTGGCGACGATGGACGCGGTGCCAGCATCCCGGTTCCAGGAGACGATGACCCGTCTGTTCCCCAGCATTCCGAAGTACTCGATCGACCGGGGGCTGCTCGAGCGGTCCGGTCAGGTCTATGTAGTGCCAGCGGTCTTCGGTTGGGATGATCTGGGCAGCTGGCTCTCCCTGGAGCGCATTCGCGAAAGCGATGCCGATGGCAACTGCCTGAACGGCCCTGTGGTCGCGGAGAGCTGTTCCAACCTGATCGTTGAGGCGGGGGAACGGCTAATGGTGGCCTTTGGGGTTCAGGATCTGGTACTGGTTGATACCGAAGATTATGTCCTGGCGATGCATCGCAGCAAAGCCCAGGAGATGCGTTCGATCGTAGAGAAAGTAAAAGAGTATGAACGGTCCCGCAAGCCTCAGATCGTTCGCCCGTTCGACGCTGCGGCGGCCGGACAGTAAAGGTGACACTCAGACCGCGCCAGCCGGTGAGGCAGGGAGCGGTTCGTATACGCCGAGGAGAGCGCTGATCCATCTGGTATTCTCCCGGCAGCGGCAGAAGCAGGTAGAAGGAGCTGAGCGAACGTGAGCAAGGTCGCACTGATTACCGGCATCACGGGTCAAGACGGATCTTACCTGGCTGAACTGCTGCTGAGCAAAGGATACCGGGTCTACGGCCTCATGCGACGGACAAGCACGCCCAACCTGGAGCGAGTTGCCCACCTCCTTGACAAAATCCAGATCGAGTCGGCTGATCTCACGGATCAGAGTTCGCTGATTCACGTGATCAACCGGGTACAGCCAGACGAGGTTTACAACCTCGCTGCCCAATCGTTCGTAAAGGCCTCCTTCGATCAGGCAGAGTTGACCGGCCAGGTCACCGCCCTCGGAGTGACCCGGATACTGGAAGCCATTCGGATTGTGAACCCCAAGATCCGCTTTTACCAAGCCTCCAGCAGCGAGATGTTCGGGAAGGTTCAGGCGGTGCCCCAGTCGGAAACGACCCCCTTCTGGCCCCGGAGCCCTTACGGGGTCTCCAAGGTCTATGGGCACTGGGCGACCGTTAACTATCGTGAATCCTTTGGCATCTTCGCCTGCTCAGGCATCCTGTTTAATCACGAGTCTCCGCGGCGGGGGCTGGAGTTTGTGACGCGGAAGGTAACCCATGCGGTTGCCCAAATTCGGGCCGGGCGTCAGAAGAAGCTGAAGCTCGGAAACCTGCAGGCCCGCCGTGACTGGGGATTTGCGGGTGACTATGTCCAGGCGATGTGGTTGATGCTCCAGCAGGATCAGCCCAATGACTACGTGGTGGCCACCGGGGAGACCCACTCGGTGGAAGAGTGGGTGGCCGCGTCATTCGCACGGGCCGGGCTCGATTGGCAGCAGTACGTGGAGATCGACCCCCAGTTCTTCCGCCCCGCTGAGGTAGACCTGCTGGTGGGCGATCCGGCCAAGGCCAGGCAAGAACTGGGCTGGACTCCTCGGATCACCTTCCGGGAGTTGGTCGAAATGATGACCGACCACGATATTCGGCTGGTCGAGGAGCAGGGGGGCCTATGAGAGTCCTGGTGACCGGCGCAACGGGCTTTGTCGGCGGGCACCTGGTACCAGCCCTGCACAAGGCCGGCCATGCGGTGATCACGACTGGGCAGGCGGGCACGGCTGATTACCTGGTGGACCTGATCGACGCTGCCGCAGTCGATCAACTGATCGAGCAGGTGCGGCCCCAGGCGGTCCTCCATCTCGCAGGCGTCTCCTCTGTCTCCGCCAGCTGGAGGATGCCCGCTGATACCCTACAAACGAATATCGTTGGCACGGTTCATCTCTTGGAGGCCGTTCGCACCCATGTACCGGCCGCTCGGTTCCTGAGTGTGGGATCGGCCGAGGAGTACGGAAGAGCAGATGGCGTGCCGCCTCCCTGGGATGAGGAGACGCCGTGCCGTCCACTGAATCCATACGGGGTCAGCAAACTGGCACAGGGGCAGATGGTGATGCAGTACCACCGCCGGTACGGGCTCGACGCCCTGCACGTCCGATCGTTCAACCACCTGGGGGGAGGGCAGGGGGCGGGTTTTGTAGCCACCGACTTCGCCAGCCAGATCGCCCGAATGGAATGTGGCCGAATAGCACCAGAACTGCGGGTCGGCGATCTGTCGGCTCGCCGTGATTTTCTGGATGTGCGAGACGTGGTGGAGGCCTATCTGTTCCTGCTAGACCGGGGACGAACCGGTGAAGTTTACAACGTGGCGAGTGGGCAGGGCACCTCTGTTCAATCGCTCCTGGAGACGCTGCTTTCCGTCTCGGGGCTTTCCGTAACCGTCTCTGTGGATCCGGATCGAATTCGACCGGCAGAGGTGCCGGAATCGATCGGAAGTCCGGCGAGATTGATGGCGGATACCGGATGGTCCCCACGACACCCCCTCCGTGACACCCTTTCCTGGGTGTTGTCGGATTGGCGGGAGCGGGTCGCTGCGGAAACCAATCATGAATAACTCAGCGCGGTCTGTTATGGGTGACAGGTTCCGCCCGTAATGAGGCTCGCTACTTGGGGGGATGTCCGTGTCTATCTCACTTCGCCATCTCTCTGGACCAGCAGCGGAGGCCAAGGTGGTTTTCCGTGCACCGCTTCTCAACGGCACAGGCTATGCCGATGAAAGCCTCTCTTTCTTTCTGGCGGCGCAGAGTCAAGGGATCCCTATGCGGACAGAACTCCTCAATGGTGAGGTCGAGGGAGTGGTAGCTCCAGAGGACCGGCGCAGGGTTGTGGACTGCTACCAGACGCCGTTCCGCCGGGAGCATGCCATCCTGTACCAGGCGACTACGGCCGATGGATTTCTCACCGACGGGTATCGCTACCATATTGGACGCACCATGTTTGAGACCGACCGTCTTCCACCTGGCTGGGTGCCGAAATGTAATGCAATGGACGAGGTCTGGGTGCCGTCGCGGTTTAATATGGAGACCTTTGCACGGGCCGGGGTCAAGGCATCCAAGCTTCGCTGGGTCCCGGCCGGCGTGGAGACGAATCGCTTCCGCCCGGGGCTTTCTCCTCTGGAGATCCCCGGACGTCGCAAGACGAACTTCCTCTCCATATTCGAATGGTCTCATCGAAAGGGCTGGGATGTACTGCTCAAGGGGTATATCCGGCAGTTTCACAAAGATGACGATGTCTCCCTCACCATCAAGACCTCATCCCGCGGTCAAGACGTCGTCGGCGATATTTTGAACCTCATCGAGGGCGAATTGGGGAACCGTGTGGAGGAAACCCCACCGATCATCCTTTTGGAAGGATTTATTGCGAATGAACAGTATCCGTCGCTGTATGCCAGTGGGGACGCCTTCGTCCTGCCAACCCGCGGCGAGGGATACGGGCGGCCGTTCCTGGAGGCGATGGCCTGTGGCAAACCGGTCATAGGAACGCGCTGGAGTGGTCAACTTGACTTTATGACCGACGAGAATAGCTATCTCATAGATCTTGAATCGATCGTGCCTGTTGATCAGCGGATGGACTTTTACTTCTACGCGGGCCACATGTGGGCCGAGCCTTCTGCCGAGCACCTGGGCGAGCTGATGGCCCGTGTCGTGGACCGACCCGATGAGGCCGTCCGCCGTGCTGAACAGGCCCGTCAGGATATGGTGTCCGCATGGGAGTGGTCGCTCGTTGGTGCCCGATTTGCCGGCGAGCTGCAGCGGGCCATTGAGCGCTAGGGGGTGATCGCATGTCTCTGTCTCGGGTCAACGTTCGCACAGGCGAGATGCTTCGCCTTGGAGCATCTCGAAATCTGGCTCTATATACCGGAGTGAAGGGCAGCGGTGGAGAAGGCGTGGGGACGGCGTTGGCGGACCAATACGCAAATCCCTCCAAGAACCCCTGGAAGCCGTCCGTGGGTGCTCCTCCCGTTCTTGTCTGGCTTCCCGACGACGCGATCGTTGAGGGGCAAATCCCGAGTATTCGGCGCCACGTCTACGAGGAACCGGCGCATTACATGGTGCGAACACTTCTGCCAGTCCTGGATGGACTCGAACTGGTGAATCTGGAGGTCCGGCTCATTCACGACTCCCGGAGGTTGGGGGTCATCCCCAATCTAACGCTCTCGGTTGGAACTGAGCTTCCAGGGCGTACGGTTCGCTACCTTGAGTCCCTGGAGCAGGTCTGGTCCGCTATGAAGCTGGCCAATAACCTGGTGGTTCGGAATCCAAACCTGGCCGCCAGCAAGCTCGAGCATCTGGCGTCTCGCATTGAAGCGAATCAGACGTGGGCGGCCATGGCCCGCCGCAATCAGGCGGTCGCACTGATCGCTGCTGGAGAGGGCGATCGCGCCTTGCAGGTGCTGCTTGACGGCAAGGAGCGCTACCCCGGATACCGTGACTTTGACTTTGTCCTTATCTGGCTTCTCCTTCAGATTAACGAGGTCGACATGGCTGAAGCCATGTTGGAGAGTCTGAAGCTTGAGGCAGAAAGCGATTACGTTCACGGGTATCAGAGGTTGGGCGCGACCACCCGGTGGCTCAAGTCACGGTTGGAGCAGAGGAAAGGCCGACCGGACTACGCAGCCATGCACTTGTCTGCCGCTCTACAGAGTGACGGCTGGCGCCCTGTCTACCTGGAAGACCTGACACGTCTGGGGGTTCCGGGCAGGCACCTGCGCAGTCTGCTTCCGGTACTGTCACAGGTCTGTTGGAAAAACCCGCATCAGGTACCAGCGGTGAGTACCTTACTGAGCGACGCCGGTCTTCATGCCGAGCTCGAGGCGCTGCACCAGAATCTGCTCATACCCCAGAGCATTCGGCACGATCTGGTGAACTCCACACGGCCCGGTCCTGACGGGCAGATCCGCCTGGAGGGCGAGTTTACAGCGAGGCACAGCCTCAGCCGGATCAACCGGACACTGGCGCTCTGGCTTGACCGGCATGGTTATCCACTGGAGATCGCACCCTCGAACTACCCCACACAGGAGAACGAGGTCCACCCCGAAATTGCCCCGGTACTGCCACTGCTCGCGAAGCCGCTTGGTCGCCCGGCGATTACTGTGCGTCATGGCTGGCCCCATGACTTCACCCCGGTGGGCACAGGCAAGCTGGTGATGATGTTCCCGTGGGAGTATGGCTCCATACCCAGGGAATGGGCGCGGGGGTTAGCAGAGGCCGACGAGATCTGGGTTTTGACCCACTACGTACGGGATGTACTTGTTGCTAATGGGCTTGACCCCGGCAAGATTGCGATTGTACCTGCCGGCGTCGATCCGGCGCTGTTTCGGCCCGAAGGCCACGCAAAGCAGTTTGCCGGCGCGAAGGGGTTTACGTTCCTGTTCGTGGGTGGGACGATTCTGCGCAAGGGAGTCGACCTGCTCGTGGAGGCGTACTGTCAGGAGTTCGGACCCAATGAGGATGTCACGCTGGTGATCAAGGACTTTGGGGCTGGTTCCATTTATACGGACACGCTTCTTGAGGCCATTGAACTCCGCGCCTTGCAGCCCGGAACCCCACACATTCTGATCAACCGTGATACCTTCTCCGATGAGGATTTGGCAGCCCTGTACCGGGGTTGCGGCGCCCTTGTGCACCCCTACCGCGGGGAGGGTTTTGGCATGCCAATCGCCGAAGCCATGGCCTGCGGCGCCCCCGTGGTCGTGACAGGCGCCGGCGCCTGCCTGGATTTTTGCAATGACGAGGTTGCCTACCTCGTTCCGGCTGAGGAGGTCATGGCGGGCGAAACGGCTCTGGAGCACCTGGGACCCATGGTGCAAGCGCCGACCTGGTTTGAGGTACAGGTCGAGGACCTGCGTCGCCAGATGCGCCACATCTATGAGAACCGGGAAGAGGCGCGGCACAAGGGACAGAAGGCAGCTCGTTTCATTACTGAGAACTTCACCTGGGATCACGCCTTTGCACGGGCCGGAGAGCGCCTTCGTACCCTTCTCGCCCGGCAGTAAAGTCGGCCCTGTCCAATACTTGCTGGGCAAGGAGGCTGGTCATGATCGATCTGGAGACAATCCGTAGGTTGGAGTCTTATCTGGCTGCGGGGCAGACCCGGATGCTCCCGGCCGTTGAGGAGATCCGGGAAGGGGTTCTTCAGTCAGAAGGGATCCAGCCGAAGCCCGGGTATACAAAGCAGCAGCTGTGGGCCCTGAGCGGAGCCCTGTCCCAGATGCAGGAGTTCCTGCTCTTTCAGGACGTCTCTATTGGCTCGTTAGCCGAGCAGCTTGAAGGAAATGGGACGGTGGCGATCTTCGGCTACGGTGGTCACCTGATTAAGTCTGCGCTGCCCTCTCCCGTACAGGAGCGGACACGGACCTTCCAACCCGCATCTCAGGTGGTGTTGCTCTCAAGTCTGGCCAACGGCGGGCAGGGGTCACCGGCCCTTTGTCATCCCACAGCCCTTCCCCATGTAGTAGGGGGCGTGGACGAGTTGCTGATCACCAGCCCACACATGAGCGCACTGTTGCTGCTACAGTCGGAGATGCTCGCGCGGCTGGCCCAGCAGGTGAGAGGGCGGCTGATCCTGCCGGTGGGCGTATCGCTCTGGCCCATCACCATTGCCTGGGAGAGCGGCTTTCGTGGCCCTGAGTCAGTTGGGGAGCAGTTCTTACGGTGGTGCACCGCTCCCGACAGGCAGGGGCGCCTGGTCATCCAAAATGCGACCTCAAGCCCACTGCTGGTGGAGCTGTCGTGGCATGTGCAGACCCTGCAGCCTGACGTGGCGGTCCGAATTATCAATGCAGACGGCGATTATGTGCTAAACGTGGGGGAGAGCCAGACCGAAACCTGCGAGATGGCCTTACTGCTTCAGCCGGGGCGGAACGACCTCATCTTGGAGTTCCTGGGCCCCCTCGATGCGCAACCCAAGGAGCATCCGGGGCTTCTCTTCGCAGTGAAGGACCTCCAGATCGCCTTGCCTGACGGCTCGAGGCTCCTTCAGGGGGCCGATGCCTATACGCTGGATCACGCATCGCCCGTCTATCTTTCTGATGAAGAGGTCCGTAGCTTGCTGCACGGGGCGGGTTTCTTTGAGGTCGAGGCCGCCTTCTATATCAACCAGGGCTTCTACAAGAGGGCGCTTTCGGTCAGTCGCTACCTGCATCAGGCCGGAACGTATCAACTGGGTTCGCCGTCCGGGGAACTCTTGGTGGAAGCGGCGGAGCTGGGGATCATGCAGGGAACGGTGATCTATGTAGCCCATCGTCGCGGGCGACTTCCGACAGGGGGGCAGGCGTGATGACCGGACGGGGCAGTACGTATCTGTTCTTCGGATACGGCGCGGGGTCTGAGTACGTCCTTACCCCGCTCGCCGACCGGATGGCACGCCTGGGCCATACCGTCGTGGAGTTGGATCTGATGGCCACGCATGACCCCGACAAGGTCCTGAAGGGCCTGATCGGGCGGGAAGTTGTCTTCGTTACCTCTGCTCATCTCTTCCTGGATCACCACAACATGCATCGCATCTACCGGCAGCCTGGCCGTGCGGTCAGTGCTCTGGAGGTGATGGACCTCCTGCAGCCTGCGCGGAGCTACTACTATCCCCATGATTTGGTGACGCCGGTCCTCGATGAGGATTCACGCTGGCTGTCACTCTTCGATGCGCTCCTTTCCCCCCTGCCCCATCTCGGCCACCTGGAGCGCTTCACGCGGGTGGTTGAGGTGGGCTGGGTGAAGAAGACCAAGTGGCTGACTCCCCGCCCGGCGAATCGACCCCCCCGAATTGTTCATACCCTCTCTAACTTCTCCCATTTTCGGTCCATGGGACTGGACCGCATGTATGAGTTCTGGCGCCCTTTGTGGGAGCTCGGTGTCGAGGTAAAACTCCCGTACTGGCCCGGAAGTGATGAGTGTGAGGCCTATTTGAAGGAGCGGTCCATTGGGGTTGTTCCCGCTGCGACCCCGATCTTCGATCTGCTGGATCAGTGCGACGTTGCGATCACCAACGGCAACTCCTCGGTGAATGTGGAGGCCTCGTTAAGCGGACGGTCAACCATAAATATACTGGATGCCACCCTGCCCAAAACCGTGCTGCAGAGGTCTTTGGCGGGATTCCCCGGCCTACAGGTGCTCTCGGTCGACCAGGGTGCAGCCGCTGTATATGAGATTGTGCAGGGAAGACGTGTGCTGCCCTTGCACGACGATCGACTGCATCCCTTCGACTTTGACACTGCGATACAGACTGTGACGCGTGCATAACTGCGTCGTGATCATGGGAGGGGTAACCTCGTGGCCAAGGTGGAGTGGACATGTCTGTTCGACCTCGACGGAACGATCACGCGCAAGGAAATTCTGCCGGAGATTGCCCGAGAGGTAGGGATCTATGACGAAATCCGCGAACTGACGGCCCAAACGATTCAGGGGTTGATCCCTTTCCACGAATCCTTTCTTCGAAGGGTGGAGATGTTTCGCTCCATCCCCATCCAACGGGTCCGTGAGATCGTGGCCGAGGTTCCCCTGCACGAGGAGATCGTCGAATTCATGCGGGAGAACGCTCACCGCAGCTTTATTGTCACGGGGAACCTGGACGTATGGGTGGCCCCTCTCTGCGAAAGGATCGGCGCCAGGTACTATACGTCGGTTGCCCGCACCGATAATGGGTATGTGACTGGCGTCCTGAGCGTCCTGGAGAAGGGCAGAGTTCCGGGGTTATTCACTGGCCCGGTTGTGGCTGTTGGCGAAGGCAATAACGATGCTGACATGATAAGGAATGCGTCAATCGGCATCGGCTTTGGTGGTGTTCACCCGCCCGCAGCCTCTGTCATGGCCTATGCAACCCATGCCATCTATGAGGAGGGGAGTCTATGCCGGTTCCTAAGACAGTTGTCATAAGCGCTGCCGGTATAGGATCCCGCCTTGGAATGGGCACCACCAAATCGTTGATTCATCTTAGCGGCCGGCCCCTCATTGCCTGGCAGTTGGCCATGTTGGAGCAGGTGGAGGATATTCGCATCGTTGTGGGTTTTCAGGCTGAAGCTGTCATTCATGCGGCACTCGCCTGTAGGCGGGACCTTACCTTCGTCTTCAACCATGACTACTTGCACACGAAGACTGCGGCCAGTCTGGCCCTGGGTGCTCGCCATGCGCCGGGTATGGTGCTCTCGCTGGACGGGGACCTGCTGGTTCATCCCGATGATCTGGCAACCTTCTTGTCCCTGGACGAGGAGAGTCTGGGCTACGGGGTTCCCTCCACCCAGGAGCCTGTTCTTGTTCAGATAGAGGAGCGCTCGTCGGGCCAATGGGTGACCCGATTCTCCCGCACGGAGGGCGCTTACGAGTGGACCGGGCTGGTGCAGCTAAGGGCTGATCGAATTACCTATACGGGCGGCCATGTCTATGAGTTGCTGGAGCCGCACCTTCCCTTGAAGGGGCTGCTTGTGCGCTCGTGCGAGATCGATACGCCGAGCGATTATGACGCGGCACAGAACTGGGTGAAGGAGCATCTTGCCGGGAGGGTTCTATAATGATGGTTGACCGGGCCAAGATAGAAGCTTTTTGGCAGCGTCGGGCTCAGATCGACGACCCGGAGCTGGCTTCGCACTTCAAGCACGATGATGCCGGCGATTTGGATGTGGCTTTCGTCGAACAGTACCTGAAGCCGGACACCCGGCTCCTGGACCTTGGCGCTGGGCCATGCCGGATGGTCAATCGGTTGGAGCCGCAGGTGGCCTTTATTCGTGCCGTTGAGAAGCAGGAAGGGTTCTCCCGTTTCTGTGTAGCCTCCCCCAAGGTAGAGTTCGTTGTCCGAGACGTGGTTGGCTATCGAGATGAGGATACCTACGATGTGATCACGATCTTTGGTGTGATGAACTACGTGACGGTGGAAGAGGCCCTGCAAGTATACCGCGATTGCTACACCATGCTCAGGCCCGGTGGTTTCCTCCTGGTCAAGCATGCCAGTGGTGTAGATGGGGATGTGGTGGTGGACACGTTTTCAGAGACTGTGGGTGATTGGTATCACGCCATTTACCGGCATGTGGACACCGAGCGCCAGCTCCTGGAACAGGCTGGGTTTACCACAACGGTTGTCGATATCTACCCCGCTCGCCTGAACCCGTGGACGAACACTCACTTCTACGCCTACGTGGGACGGAAGCCGGCCGAATGAGCAGGAGCGACCCGAGTCGAAGCACCCCCTTGAAGGGACGTGTCTTCGACTCGGGTCTTTGTCTGTGTGGCCGCTGCATCTGAGTCAAACCGCATGACTGCCTCAGGAAGCGCCGGTGATGACGCGGTGCAGATAGGCGTGGTTGGCGCCGTACCGACCCTCCTGGAGGGTGACGATCCCCACCTCCCGCAGGCTGCGGAGCACCGCACCCATGCGGTTGATCTGCAGGGTGCTGCTGTAGCCCCACCGGGCGGCGAGGCTCTGGGGGGTGAAGGCGCTGCCCTCGAGCAGCATTTTCACCGTGCCGTCCATGTACTGGCCGGCCATGGTGTATTGGCGGCGAGCGCTGCGCCGTGCCTTTCGGATCAGATCCTTCACGGTGGGGTTGCCCATGATCTGAGCGGGCGAGAGCCCGGCCTCCTTCACCAAGTTAACCGCTTGGGACGGACGGGCCTCGGTCTTTACGACCTCCTGCTTGACGCCGGCAGGGGCGGGAGGCGGCTGGAGATGCTCCACCTTCTGGACCACCTCCTGCGTGACCAGCACCTTGACCAGCCCCGCTACCTGCAGGGCGGTCTGGAGCCTCTCGACCTCCCGACGGGCCTCACGCAGTTCAGCTTGAGCCCGGGAGAGCTCCTCCTCAAGCACCTTGACCCGGGAGCGCTGGGGGTCGGGCGGGCTGGCTGCCTGCCGATCCTGTTCAAATGCGACCCGGAGTGCCGCCACCAGGTCGGCTAGTTCAGCGCTCTGCTGCGTGGTTTCATCTACCTGGGCCCCGGCAGTATCCCACTCGGGCGCATCACCGCCATGGCTTGTCAGGCGGGGCCGCCACCGCTCGAACCGCCGGGCAGCCGGGAGGTAGAAGCAGCCGGGCTCCAGGCTCCGAAAGGTCTCGAAGGGCTGGCCGTCGACCACCGCCTTGACCGCCTCGTAGTCCCGCTCTGTCTCAAAGCCACCGATGGCGGGGAAGTTGAGCTGGCTCATGAACTCCTTGGAGACCGCTTGCGTGCGCTGACTGGCCGCGACCAGAATGGCGCCACGTTTGCGCCCCTGCTTGGCAAACCGCTGCATGATCTCGGCGGTAAGGGCGGAGCCCGACTGGGGGGCGAAGAGGTGAACCTCTTCCACCACCAGCGCCACCGGTTGGCGCCGCTCGCTGAGCAGCACCCATAGCTCCTCCAGCCAGGGATTCGCCGCCTCCTGCTGCCCCTTGCTGGTGGGCAGGTCGGAGAGGTCGATTACCAGACCGAGGGACTGGTCGCAGACCGCCTCCAGCACCTGTCGAATGGAGCCCCGCCCCGGGGGCAGCGGCAGGTCGGCCCGTACGCCACCCAGCACCAGTGTGCGGAACCGCTCTCGCAGGGTGTGAAGCTCCCCCTCCGGGTCGATGGCGATTACGGGGATGCCAGCTGCCAGCAACTCCTCACAGAAGACGCCCACCCCGTAAGATTTCCCCCGCCCGGAAGAGGCCCAGATGCCCACCCTCAGACCGGTGCGAGCGAAGCGCTCCAGTTCAAGTCGGTAGCTCTCGCAGATCGGCAGCGACTGCTCCACAGAATCACCCCTTTCATCCATTATATGGAATCAGCGGGGTGAAAGACAAGGGGCATGGGGAGGCTGATTCGCCCATATTCATCAACATGAGTCCGATTTCCGGGCTCTATTTGCAGAGCAGGGGGAGCCCTTATTGGACTGGAAGGCTGCGCTCATGACCTTTTCGATCATCTTCCTGGCGGAATTGGGCGACAAGACGCAGCTAATGGTGATGTCGTTATCGGCCCGATCGAAGGCGCCTCATATGATCTTCTTCGGGTCTGCGGTGGCGCTGATCGCCTCGTCGCTGATCGCGGTATGGGCAGGCGATGCGTTCCTGCGAAATATTCCACTGAAGTATATCCGCATGGGAACGGGCATTGCCTTTGTGCTGATCGGCTCCATGCTGGTGATGAAATCCGTCCGGTAAGGGTTAACTGCCGGTAGATTGGTAGCGGCGCTCGCCCCAGCGGTAGACATGCAGGGCGACGGTGATCGCAGCCGCTGCGGCCAGGAAGGGAACGGCCAGGTGGAGGAGCGTACCGCCCTTGCCCAGGGCGAAGCGCACGGGAATGTATCCGATGGCGGTGACCGGGAGCAGGCCGGTCAACAGGCCGCGGAGCCACCGGGGGAAGATGTCGGCGGGGTAGGCGGCGGCGGTGATCGGAGCGCCGATGGCAAAGGTCTGCAGGTCGTTGATCCGGGTGATAAAAAAGCCGATGCCGGCCACGGCGATGGAGATGGCGGTGACGATCACCGCCCCGGACAGGGGGAGAAGGTAGACGTAGAACGCCAGCCAGCCGGGGGCGCCCTGGGCCAGGACCCCGGCAAGGCCGATGGTGATCACCAGGTAGCCCTGCACAGCGGCGCCGATTCGCCCGATGTCGAAGTTGCGGGCCAGCAGGCTGAGGAGGGGGGGCCAGGGGCGGATCAGAAGGCCATCGTACTCACCGCCTACCAGGTACTTATCGAAGGTGTCCAACTCGGCGGCGAAGACCCGGTAGAGGCCCTGGGAGGCGGAGGCCAGGCCGGAGAGCAGGGCCACCTCGTAGAGCGTCCAGCCCGCGACGGAATGGTACCGGTGCAGAATCGCCGCTACAGTCAGAAAGTCGACGGCGGTGATCAGGGCGTAGAGGACCGCGGTGAGAAGGAAGTCCCACTTGTACTGCATCCGGGAGCGAATCGAGGCCCCCAGCAGGCGGAAGTAGAGCACCATCGTTTACCCTCCCTGCACGACGACCCGGGTCAGCGCCCGGCGGGTGATAAAGAGCGTCCAGGCGGTGAGCAGGGTCGCCCAGGCCAACTGGATCAGCAGGCCGGCGGGACCGGTCAGCCCGAGGTAGATGCGCACCGGGTAGTAGATCTGGGAGGCGAAGGGGAGGTAGGGGGCCACCTTGCCGAGCCAGCCGGGCAGAATGTCGGCGGGGATCCATCCACCGGAGAGCAGGGTGATCATGGCGTGGTAGGTCCAGTGGGCCCAGCGGATCTCGGTGGTCCAGAGACTGGAAAGACCCACGTTGTAAAACAGTATTAACCCGATATACGAGGCGAGCGCCAGGCTGGGCAGGGTGAGCAGCAGGTTTCCCGCGGAGGCGGGGGCCGGGAAGCCGATGGTGACGGCGAAGAGCAGGGCGAGCGGGATCGACCGGTACAGCCCCTGGTAGATGACGTTGCCGCTCTCCCGGGCCAGCACCATGGGAAAGTAGGGGACAGGCCGGGCCATTTCGAGGGCGATGGAGCCGTTGCGGATCGCGGTGTGAATCCCCAGGCCGGCGGGGAGGAAGACCGCCACCCAGGCGAAGACCTGGGCGAGGACCATGATGGAGGTCATCACCTGCCGGGTGTAGGGGTCACCGCCGCTAGTCGTCTCGGGTGCCACCGACTGCCAGAGGGAAATATAGATAAAACCGAAGATGGCAGAGGCCAGATTGTTGAGCATGTGAGACCAGCGGTAGGCCTTGTTGCGGAGAAAACCGGTGCGTCCCAGGTACAGATAGGTCAAACCGCTCGCTCCTTTGCGCTGAAATGGGGCCAGTCGGGCTTGGGAAGGAGGGAGGAAGGGGGCAGCCAGCGAACCTTACGGCCATGTGGCCGCGTCTCCCAATGCAGAAGGAGATGAACTCCATGACGAACAAATTCCTGGCGGTCGCCGTGGTGCTCATTGGGCTGGTTCTGATCTTCCGGCTCTTCGTGTCGGGGGCGATGCTCTTTCTCTTGATTGCCGCTGTACTGGCTATAGCTGCGGGCACCGGCGCCATCGGCCGCACGGGCTACCTGCTGGCGGCCATCTTCCTGTTGCTCGGCGTGGCCGGTTCGGCCATGCGCTTCGCAGTGGGCGCCTTTGCGATGCTGTTCAGAATGGCCCCGCTGCTCCTGGTGCTGGTCGGCCTCTACATGCTGGCCAAGGCCATTCGCAAGTAACTTCTGAGTTCGAGGAGGCTCCGCGTTGAAGTATCTCATCGTTCTGGCCAGCTTTCTCGCCTCCCTTGCCCAGAGCGCGACCCAACCGGTGGCAATTCCACCCGATGCAGGCCTCGTCACGGGAGAGGCGGGCCGGGTGGCCGTTCTGATCTACCACCACCTCGCCCCACCCGCGGAGATGGCCGAGGAGCCCGGGGTGATCACCCCAGAGCGGTTTGAGTCACACCTGCAGATGCTGCGGACGGAGGGCTACCACCTGATCTCCGCCGACGAGTTCGCTGCCTATCTCGATGGGCGGCAGGTGGTCTCTGACCGGTCGGTCCTGATCACCTTCGATGACGGCTACGCCTCCAACTATCATATCGGGCTGCCGCTGCTCCAGAAGTACCAGGCGCCAGCCCTGATCTTTCCGGTGATGAAGTACTTTGATACCGATGGCAAGGGCGCCTACAGCCCGCACCTGACCCGGGAGCACGCCAAGGCGATGCTCGACTCGGGGCTGGTGGCCTTCGGTTCTCACTCCTACGATGGCCACGGCTACGTGCCCACCGGGCCCGACGGCTCGGAGCGGGGGCCCTTTCTCACCACCCGCATGTGGCTGGCTGCGGAACAGCGGCTGGAGACGGAAGAGGAGTTCCAGGCCCGGGTCAAGGCCGACTCGGAGCGATCGGTGGAGACGCTGCGGTCGCTGGGCGTGAACGGCGAGGCGCTGCACTTCGCCCTGCCCTTTGGCCTTGGCGCCCATGAGCGTGCAGAGATGCTCCGGTCGCTCTCCTTCCGGTACATCTACACGGTGGATGATACCGAACTGAACCATGCCGGGCAGGAGGGCATGATCCACCGGCTCGACGCGGGCAACCCGTCGATGAGCCCGGAGAGGCTGAAGCAGCGCCTGGAGGAGCTGTTCGGGCCGAAGCCTGCCGCCGTAGGGGCGGACTGATCTCTGAGACATACCCCCGGCTGGGGTTAACCTGGCCGGGGTTTTCCACGCGCCGAAACCCCGCCGGCTCCAACCAGGGGGGGGTCAGGGCAGGAGGGGCGAGGGGGTGCCGGTGTGGATGATCAGCAGTTCGTGCAGCGCACGGGTGCAGGCCACGTAGAGCAGCCTGGCGTCACGCCCGCTCAGCCCGTAGGCGCCCTCCGACGCATCTGCCACGATCACGCCGTCGAACTCGAGCCCCTTGACCAGGTAGGCCGGAATCACCGAGAGGCCGCCCCGGTAGCTGGTCTGGCGGGGGGTGATCAACTGGGGCTCGAGGCCCAGGGCTGTTAGCGATTCGTGCAGCGCCCGGCAGTGGGGCTCGGTGCGGCCGATCACCGCGATGGAGGCCATCTTGCGGGCTCGCAGGGCCGCTACTTCGGCCGCCACGCGGGCCGGGAGTTGATCTGGCGTGGTCGCCTCGACCCGGACCGGGGCGCCGGAGCGGAAGACGGGCTTGGCCAGGGCAGCCGGGGCGCCCAGCTTGCTGATCACGGCGTTGGCGAAGGTCATGACCTCGTAGGTCGAGCGGTAGGACTGCTCCAGGGTGTAGTAGGCGGTGGGCTCCGGTTCGAAGACCTCAATGAGCTCCTCCCAGCGGTGTATTCCCTGGTAGGCGTGAATCCCCTGGGAGAGGTCACCGAGAATCGTAAAGGAGTTGGAGCGGGTCAACTTCTTGAGAAGCTCCACCTGGAAGGGGCTGAAATCCTGCGCCTCGTCGATCACCACGTGGTCCAGCTGCCGGTCTTCCTTGTAGCCCCTCAGCTTCGCCTTCACGTAGACCAGGGGCGCCAGGTCTTCGGGGGCGACCTCCTCCCGCTTGAAGTGGGCCAGGGAGTCCTTGACCACCCGCTCAGGAATGTCGGGGAAGCCGACGTTGGCCGGGCCCTTCTTCTTCTGGGGCTTGGCGCCCAGGATCTGCTGGTAGAGTTCCAGCGGGGTGTGGTTGGGCCAGAGCTTCACCCACTTGGCGACGGCGTTGCGGCAGAGCTTTCGCCGTTCCCGCTCGTGCATCGTGCCGGCGAACTGCATGAGGTGGTCGTCGGCCCACTTCCTGGCCCGGGCGATGCAGCGCTCCTTGCGGGCCATGAGCGGGTACGACTGGTAGGCCCCGTGGAACCACTGGCGAACGGTGGAGGCCCGGAGGGTCGCTCCCGGCCAGAGAAGCAGGTCCTGGTCGGGCACGAAGCTCGCCTCGTACTGGGCGATGGCCAGGTCGAGCACCTCCTGGAAGAGGAGGGAGCCCTTGAACCGGCCCGGGGCATCGGCGCCCTCGTCCGGGTCGTGGCCCGGGGTGAAGTGGTACTCCAGCCGGTCGGCCTGGCCGGTGGGCTGAATCTCCGGGTCGCCCAACTCCCTCAGCGCCCAGTCGGCGAAGGTGGTCTGCACGACCCCGTCGACGCCCAGTTCGGGCAGCACGTCGGAGATGTAGTCCAGGAACATCCGGTTGGGGGCGAAGATAATGATCCGGCTGGCGGCGATAGACTCCCGGAAAGTGTAGAGTAGGTAGGCCAGCCGGTGAAGCGCTACCGTCGTCTTGCCGGAACCCGCCACGCCCTGAATGATCAGCGCCCGGTCCATCGGAGCCCGGATAATGGCGTTCTGCTCGGCCTGAATGGTGGAGACGATATCCCGCAGCCGGGCGTCACGACTCTCCTGCAAGCGGTAGGAGAGGAACTCGTCGATCACCGGCTCCGCCTCGGTGGGGGCACCCTTCACCTTGGCATCGACGATGCGCTGGAGAATCGCCTGCCTGACGCCCAGGTGGCGCTTCAGCCAGAGGGTTCCGGTGTGGACGCCGTCGGGCGACTCGAAGGAGACCTCATCGGTGGCGCCGGTGGCGGTGGTGTAGAAGAGCGAGGCCATCGGGGTTCGCCAGTCGAGAACCAGCGGGTCCGGGGATGTGGACTCCTGGACGCCGACCTTGCCAATGTAGAATCGCTCGACCGGTGCATCGGGGCCTTCCTGGAAGTCGATGCGCCCGAAATAGGGCTCCCGCTCGGCCAGGTCCAGCCGGCGAATCCGGTCCAGCCGCATGCGCTCCAGGGCCAGTTCGGCGTGGAGCAGCGCCTCCATCGATTCGTCGACCAGTTCGGGCATGTTGAGTGGGGGCACCGCTCGCAGTTCCGCCAGCTGGGTCCGCACATCGACCAGGGTCCCTTTCAGTCTCTGCGACTCCTCCAGATAGGCGGGGTGACTCTCCACCGTCAGAGGAAACACCTCCTTGGGTATCTTCCTGTTTCAGGGCGGGAGTCACTATTATAGCACTGTGGATGAATGAGTCAATACGAAATAGCCCCAACGTCAACGATTTTCCGCAGAAATTGGCGCGATAGTTTGGCGAATCTGGCAGTAGGACTCGACGGGAGCGACGGGTCATGGTATAATATGGGTGGAGGTGATCGTTTGAACGTCTCTTCCGTAAATCAAATGTCGAACCTATGGGCCCTGAAGAAACAGATGACGGTCCAGCAAGACCAAATGGCCCAACTCCTCCGGTCGGCACCAAAGATCCAGAACCTCGAGCCGCATAAAGGAACCATGCTCGATGTCCGTGTATAAAACAGAACTGCTAAGTAAAGGCCAGCCGGGCACCTCGCAGGGGGTGCCCGTTGGCATTGTGTGACCGGCATCTTGAGCGGATCAGAGAGGAGTCCGAAGGAAAGTACTCCCTTGACGACGTGGTGCGTCGGATGATTGAGGCGTACGCCGGGTCCCGGCCCCCTTTTTTTGGAACCCCGATTCTCTGCCAAAACGAGGGATTCGCGGTTCGTCGGGCGTACTAAAAGGAGAGAGAAAAAGGTCGGAGGTGCTCCATGCCGACGACGATGATCGTGGGAGCCACGGGGTCTGGCAAGACAGAGGCGCTCAGGCGGCGCTACTACGAGTGGGTCAAGGGCGGGGTCCGGACCGACCAGGTCCTGGTGCTGACCGCCGGGGCGGCTCACACCTCGCGCTGGCGGCGGGAGATCGATCTGCCCGCCCACGGCCCCGTTGAGGCCCACTCTTTCTTCGGCTTCATTCAGCGGGAACTGAACCTCTTCTGGGCGCCGGTCCAGGCGGCGGTCCCCCCGCTTCGCCATTGGGTCCGCCCGGAGTTCCTCAACGTGGAGATCGCCCACCACCTTATGCGGGGGCTGGTGGAGCCGCTGGAGTTGCTCTTCAGTTCCGTGGTGAAGGCCTCGCCTCAGCGCATCGCCATTCAGATCGCCTCGAACCTCTCCACCGTCGGCTCTGCCACGGGCCTCTCGCCCGAGGAGATGGTCCGGCGTCTGGCAGCCGCGGACCGAGGCGAGAAGGGGCCGGCCTATGACTCGGTCCAGCGGCTGATTGAGGTCTACCGGGAGCGCTGCCTGAACGCCGGCGTGCTCGACTACGGGCTGGCGCTCCACCTCTTCACCGGGGTGCTGATGCAGCACGGGCCGTACATGGACCACCTGCGGAACCGCTACCGCTGCCTGCTGGTCGACGACCTCGACGAGTCGGTCCCGGCCGAGCAGGACTTCCTGGCGGCGCTCTCCGGCCAGATGGAGCAGACGGTTTACGCCTTCAACCCCGGCGGCGGACACACCGTCTTCATGGGGGCCGACCCGGTAAACGCCTACACCCGGTTCAAGGAGGGCGCCACCATGGTGGAGCTGCCCGGCTCGCACACCTGCACGCCGGAGCTGTTCGCCTTCGGCGAAGCGCTGGCCCAGCGGGTGACGGGGGCACGGCCTGAGCGCCGCTTCACCGATGTGGTGGAGGAGCGGATCGCCACCGACCTGCGGGGCGACATGGTGCAGGCGGTGGTGGAGCGGGTACTGGCCCTGGTAGACCGCGGGGTCCCGCCGGGGGAAATCGCCGTGATCTCCCCCCATGTAGACAAGGCGCTAGAGGTGACCGCCCGCCGCGCCTTCGCCGCCCGCCCCCGCCCGGTGGCGGTGCAGAACCTCTCCTTCTCCCGCCGCCTGGTCGATGAGCCCTACGCCCGGGCGACTATCACCCTGGCGGGCCTGGTGCACCCGCAGTGGCGGATTCCGCGGGAGTCGGCGGGCTTTATTGCCAACGCCATGCAGCTTCTGCTGAAGCTCGACCCGGTGCGGGCCTCGGTGCTGGGGAACGCGATCTGGCGGGCAGACGGCGAACTCCCCGACCTGGACCAGCTCGGCCTGCGCCGCCGCATTGGCTTCGAGCGGGCGGAGGCCTATGACTACCTGCGCTCCTGGGTGGCGGAGGCCCGGCAGCGGGAGTGGGAGACCGACGGATTCGCCCAGGCGGTGATTATTGAGGTCATGGCCCCGCTGATCGGCCACCTGACCATGGAGCAGCTTCACGCCTGCCAGCAGCTTCTGCTCACCGCCACCCGCTTCCGCAAGGCGATGGAGCGATTCGGCGAGGGCGCCTACGGCCGGGAGTATATCAAGATGCTGACCGAGGGCACCGTGGCGGCGGAGCCGCTGGACGCCTACGACCCGGCCCGCGACGCCGTCACCCTGGCGACGCCCTTCGGCTTTCTCTCCAGCCGGCTGACCGCCCAGGTTCAGGTCTGGGTCGACATCTCCAGCGACGCCTGGTACCCCAACGACGCCAAGGAGCTGGCCAACCCGCACGTGCTCTCCCGCCACTGGGAAGAGGGCAGCCGCTGGACCGACAGCCGCGCCACCCGCCTGCGTGAGGCCAACGCCGCCCGCACCGCCCGGGCACTGGTCCGGCGCTGCACGGGCCGGCTGATTCTGGCCGAGTGCTCGCTCTCCCCCTGGGGGCAGGAGCAGGAGGGCCGCCTCGCCGCGGCCTTCGCCGACCTGGTGGTAGAAAGGGGGCGCCGCCCGTGAGCTTCCGTCTGCGCCCCGACCAGGAGCACGTCGCTGCCTACCGCAAGGGCTACATGGCCGTCCCCGCCGTGCCGGGGGCCGGCAAGACCACCGTGCTGGCCTACCTGGCGGCCGACCTGATCGCCCATGGCCTGCCCGACCCCGGGCGAATTCTGATCGTCACCTACACCAACTCCGCCGTGGGCAACTTCCGCAGCCGCATCGGCGAGTTCCTGGAGGAGCGGGGCTACCCCCGCCACCAAGGCTACGAGGTCCGCACGATCCACTCTCTCGCCCTGAACATCGTGCGGGAGCGGCCCGAGGCGATCGGCTGGTCGGAGAGCTTCACCATTATGGATGAAGCCCGACTCTCCGCCCTTCTGGAGCAGCTCACCCGCCGCTGGATCGGCCGGAACCGGGCGCTCTGGGAGTCGATGCTGAAGGGGTCGCTAAAGGGCTCCTACCGGGATCGGGCCGAGGAGCAGTGGGAGCAGCGGACCCAGGGGATTATTCGCAACCTGATTCAGGCCTTCAAGACCCGGCGAATGTCGCCCGCTACCGCCTACGACCTGACCCGCCACCTGCCCGAGGAGTCGGCCTTACGCTGGGCGGCAGAGGTCTACGGCGACTACCAGCGGGAGCTGGCGCTGGAGGGCGCCGTCGACTTCGGCGACCTGATGCTGGGGGCACAGCAGCTTCTGGCCCAGGAGACCGAACTGCTGGAGCGGCTTCGCCGCCGCTGGACCTACATCTTCGAAGATGAGGCGCAGGACTCGTACCGGCTCCAGGAGCAGGTGCTGAAGCTGCTTGCCGGGCCCGAGGGCAACCTGGTCCGGGTGGGCGATGCCAACCAGGCGATTATGGGCACCTTCACCTCCGCCGAGCCCGACCTCTTCCGCCGCTTCGCCCGGGAGCCCGGGGTCGACGTGCGCCCGCTCACCATGGCCGGCCGCTCCAGCCAGGACATTCTCGACGTGGCCAACGAGTTGGTCCGCTGGGCCTGCCATGACCACCCGGAGCGGCTCTGCCGCACGGCCCTGGAGGAGCAGGCGATCGCGGCGGTGCCCCCCGGCTTCGGCCAGACCAACCCGGCCCCCGAGGGCTACCGCATCGTCTGCCGCAGCTACGAGAGCCACGAGCGGGAGATGCAGGAGATTGCCCGGCTGGCGGCCCGCTCGGTGGGCCGCTCCCCCGACAAGACCCTGGCGATCCTGCTGCCCACGAACGCCATGGTCACTGCGATGATCGACCTGCTGGAACAACTGGGGGTGGAGGCGAGACAACTGGGCGGCCCCACGACGCCGGAGCGCATGCAGACCGCCACCGGCCTGATGGCCGTGCTCGACTACCTGGCGGTGCCGCACGAGGGAGAGCGGCTGCTGAAGGCGCTCAGCCACCTGATGCAGGCCGACCTGGGTGACGCCCCCTTCGCCGCCTTTCTGAGGGGCTGCCAGCCCGAAGAGCTGTTCTACCCGCTCGATGGCTCTCCGCCCTTCGAGGCGCTCTACCAGGCCTGCCCGGAGGCCCGGGGCGATATCGCCCTGCACGAGGCGCTCGAGCAAGTGGCCCGCTGGCTGCCCCAGGCGCTGCTCCCGGCAGATGAGCTGCTCGTAGTCATCGCCGCCGACATGGCGCTGCAGGGCGAGGAACTCTCCATTGCCCACTACATGGCGGTGCGGGCACGGCGGCTGCTCCAGGAGCATCCGGCCTTCGGCCTGCCCGACGCCGTGCGCGACCTGGAATCCGAGCTGGCCGCCATGGGCAAGTTCTCCGACACGCTATACGACCGGAAGGGCTTCAAGCCGCTTCCCGGCATTATCTACGTGACCACCTGCCACTCGGCCAAGGGGCTGGAGTGGGATACCGTCTTCGTGCCCGCCCTCACCCGGGGCGAGTATCCGTCGATGGGGCAAGACAAGATCCGCTCTGAACTCTGGTTCCTGCCCGACGACTACCTGAACCCCGAGGCCCTTGCCCTGGCGGAGTTGGATGCCGTGCAGGGCGAAGACCTGGCCATAGACGCGGTCAGCCGGGCCAAGTTCGAGATCATCAATGAGCGGCTCCGGCTGCTCTACGTGGCGATCACCCGGGCGCGGGAGAACCTGCTGCTCTCCTGCCACCTGGAGGACCGCTGGGGCAAGCCAGCCTACCCGGCTCTCGCCTATCAGCACCTGAAGGCCGTCATCGAACGAAAGGGGGGCTAGGTGCATGCCGCTGCCACTTCAGGAGCGCCACATGAGCGCCATGTCGCTAAGCATCTACCAGAGCTGCCCGCTCCGCTTTAAGTACCGCTACCTCGACAACCTCTACCTCTCCCGTCCGGCGGCTGCCACGGAGGAGGACCGGCGGGCGATCGAGCGCGGCGATCACTTTCACCTCATGGCCCGGCGCTACTACGCCGGCCTCGACCCGGCCACCGTGGCCGACCCGGTGGAGCAGCAGCAGCTCGACCACTGGATGGGCCTGCTGCAGGGGTTCCTGCCGCGCTCCTTCGACAGGACCTTCTACCCCGAGCTGGAACTCCGGCTCAACCGGCCCGACATGCGGCTCATGGCCAAGTTCGATCTGGTGGCGGTCGACCCCGACGGGCGGGCCACGATCTACGACTGGAAGACCGAGCGTAAGATGCCCAAGCGCTCCTACCTGGTCAAGTCGATGCAGACCCTCGTTTACCGTTACATGCTCTGCGCCGCGGGTGGCGCCTACTCGCCCCTCGGCCGCTTCCGGCCCGAACAGGTCTCCATGATCTACTGGAACCCGATTCACCCCGACCGCTGGGAGCGCTTCGACTACAGCGAGGCCCAGTACCGGCTCGACGAGGAGCACCTCCAGCGGCTGATCGCCCAGATTCTCACCACCCCGCCGGAGCGGTTCACCGCCACCCCGGAGCAGGCGGTCTGCGCCCGCTGCGAGTACCAGATGCTCTGCCATGGCCGCCGGACCGAGGAGCTGGAGAGCGAGGAGCAGGAGTGGCTCATTGATGAGGAGCTTTCCTGGGATGCCCTGCCCGACCTTCCCTGAGACAGAAAAAGGCCCGGCTGGCATGCCGGGCCTTCCGCAACGGTCTATAGCTTGAACGAGGAGACCTGCTGCTGCAGGTCCTGAGCGATGCGGGTGAGTTCATGGGCGTTGGCAGCCACCTGCTCCGAGGCGGCGGTCAGCTCCTCCAGGGAGGCGGAGACCTCCTCGGCGGCGGCGGCGTTCTCCTGGGCCACATCGGCGATCGCCATGACGCCGTCGGTCACCTCGTTGGCGCTGGCGGCCATCTCCTCGGTGGAGGCGGTGTTCTCCTCGGTCACAGCGGCCATGGCGGCAAAGGCCTCGACCACCCGACCGGCATCACGCTGGACCTTCTCGGCTGCCTGGGCAACCTGGCGGACATCGCCGGCCGCCTTCTCTACGGTGACCAGAATCTCGGCCAGCCGCTCCCCGGCCTCTGAGGCCAGACGGCTGCCGCGCTCCACCTCGGTGGTGCCGGTGTCCATGGTCTCCACCACCTGGGCGGTCCGCTCCTGAATCGAGTGGATCAGCCCGCTGATCTGCCGGGTCGACGACGAGGAGCGCTCTGCCAGACGGCGTACCTCCTCCGCCACCACGGCGAAGCCCCGCCCGTGTTCGCCGGCCCGGGCCGCTTCGATAGCGGCGTTCAGGGCCAGGAGGTTGGTCTGGTCGGCGATCTCCGCAATGACTGTAGTGATCTCGCCGATCTGCGCCGAGACCTGTTCCAGCTCCTTGATACGGGCCGCCGAATCGCCCACCACCTGGCGGATCCGCTCCATGCCCGCCACGGTCTGGCCCACTACATCGGCGCCAGCCCTGGCGACCCGAGCCGCCTGCGAGGCGCCCTCTGCCACCGTGCCGGCGTCGCTCGCCATGCGGGCGAGGGCCTGGACCGCCTGCTCCAGCAGTTCCGCCGCCTGCTGCACCTCGATCGAGGTCTGGTTCGCTCCGGAGGCGATGTGCTGGATCGTCTGGCGCAGCTCGTCGATGGTCTGGTTGACCTCCTGGGCGGCCTGCGCCTGGCGGGCTGTTCCGCCTGCCACCTCGCCCATGGCGTTGGCGGCGCCCTGGGCCGACTGCGCCGACTGATTCGAGGCGCTGGAGAGGTCCTCAGCGGCGGCCATGACCTGCCGGGTAGACTCGCTTACCCCGGTCATGAGGCGGCGGAGCTGCTGGACCATCTGATTGAAGGAGCGAGCCATCTCCCCGGCCTCATCTCGGCTTTTGACCTTGAGTTCCTCGACAGCCAGGTCGCCGGCGGCCAGCCGCTCGGCGGCACGGGCCACCTCCACGACCGGGCGGACGATGGAGCGGGAGATGAGATAGGAGACGATCAAACCTGTGATAACCGCCATGATCGCCATGCTGCCGGCGGTGCCCTGTGCGATCAGGGCGTTCTGCTCCGCCGCAGACTGGTACTGCTCAACCCGGCCCCTCTGGAAGAGGAGGAAGGCCTCCTGGGCGTCGTTTGCGGCCTGGCGGGGCGGGCCCAGCGAGCGGACGATCCACGGCACATCCTCCGGACGGATATGGCTGTTGTTCATAATGGAGGCTGCCTGGACGCGGAAGCCCGTGTAGGAGGCCTCTACCCTGATCACCAGATCGGTCGCTTCCTCACCGCGGACATTCTCCTTCAGGAGGCGGAGAGACTTCTGAACCTCCTGGTCAGCCTTCTCAAAGCGCTCCTTGTTCGCCTCGTCCAGGGTGCTGGCGTAGGCGATGGTAGCCTCGGACAACTCGTTCATGTGGGCCTCGAGCCGGAAGGCCTCCCCCAGGTTGGCGTTCACCCGGTCTACCTCGGCGGACTCGGTGCGGACCGAGTACAGGCCGTAGATGCCGGCAAAGGCGACCACCCCGACCAGTGTAATGAGAAAGAGGGACAGCCCAAATAGCTTGCGAGCGATGGTCCATCTCATAGAGCGACGAGCCCCTTTCTGAAGCTGGGGTCAAGGCCAGGACACAGAAAACGAGACCCCCCCTGGGAGGCCCCGCGGCTTGGTCGGGTGGCGCTCCTCGGGCAGCCCGGCCGGCGTGGAAGCTGAGCGCTTCCGTAGCCCCGTGGCTTTGCGACCCCATCTTTCGGTGGGTGTGCCTTGATCCAAGGTCCTGGGTATCATGTGGAACACTCTTTTAGTATAGGTCTCTTACAAGATATGCTCAATATACTTTTCCATAAGAATTGGTTCGAAATGTTTACCTCCACGGGGGTGTCATATCATGCGTTCCTGGCGGCCTCCTGACCCGGTGCTGGTTCCCCCAGCCCTGCTGGACGCAGTGGGGAGCGCTCCCCTGGCCGAGATGCTCTACCGGCGCGGCTTTGTTGCCCCGGCCGCAGCGCTGGCCTTTCTGAACGGCGCCTTCGACCTCGATGGACCGGGCCTGCCCGACCTGGAGGCGGGGGTGGCGGAGCTGGCCCGGGCGGTGATCGCCCGCGAGCGCATCTGCGTTTATGGGGACTACGACACCGACGGCGTCACTGCCGCTGCCCTGCTGGTCGGGCTTCTTCGGATGCTGGGGGCCGATGTGACCTGCTACATTCCCGACCGGTTCCGTGATGGGTACGGCATGAACGAGCGGGCGGTGGCCGCCCTGGCCGGCGAGGGGACACAGCTCCTGCTCACCTGCGACTGCGGGATTCGGAGCGTGGCCGAGGTGGCGCTGGCCCGGCAGAGGGGGATGCGGGTGGTGGTGACCGACCACCACGAACTGGGGCTGGAACTGCCCGAGGCCGAGGCGGTGATCAACCCCAAGAGGCTGCCGGAGGCGCACCCCTGCCGGATGCTCCCGGGCGTGGGCACCGCCTACCTGGTGGCCCGGCGACTGCTGGCGGCGCTGGGCCGGTCACCGGCGGAGGCTGACCGGTGGCTCGACCTGGTGGCGGTGGGGATTATCGGCGACGTGGTGCCGCTCACCGGGGCCAATCGGGAGTTAGGGCGGCGGGGTCTCAGCCGCCTCAATTCCTCCCCCTGCGAGGGGCTCCAGGCGCTGATACAGGTGGCTGGGCTGACCGGTCACCTCACCGAGGAGGAGGTCGCCTTTCAGCTGGTGCCCCGCCTGAACTCGGCGGGCCGCCTTGACGATGCGCGCCTGGCGGTGCGGTTGCTGTTGGCCACCGACCCGGCGGAAGCAAGCGCCCTGGCCGCACGGCTGGACGAGCTGAACCAGGAGCGCCGCCGGCTGACCACCGCGGTGGTGGAAGGGGCCGCAGCGGAGGCCGGCGATGGGGGGCAGGCGATTCTCCTCTACCGGCCGGAGTGGCACGAGGGCGTGCTGGGCATTGCCGCGGGCCGCCTGGCCGAGGAGCGAGGGATCCCCGTGCTCCTTATGACCCGCCGGCACGGCTCCAACCTGCTGGTGGGCTCCGCCCGCTCCCCTGCGGGCCGGTTGCCGCTGCACGAGGCGCTCGATGCGTGCAGCGAGCACCTGGTCCGTCACGGCGGCCACGCCGCCGCCGCCGGGTTCTCCCTGCTGGAGGAGCGCTTCCCCGCCTTCCGGGCCGCCCTGCTGGAGGAGGTGCGGCGCCGGTCTTGCCCCGACCCGGCCCGGGAGGAGCGGGCGGCCGACCTCTCCTTGCCGCTGGCGCAGGCCGGCCGCGCCCTGTACGAGGAGCTGAGGCGGGCCGCCCCCTATGGCGAGGGGAACCCGGCCCCGGTGCTCTACGCCGCCGATGTGGCCCTGCTGAGCGCCCGCCCGATCGGGGCAGGCGACCGGCACCTGCGCCTGGTGCTGAAGGACGGGGAGGCGGCCTTGATCGGCGTCTGGTGGGGCGCGGGCCCGACCCCGCCGGAGCCGCAGCGCTGTGAGCTGTTCTACCGGCTGGCGCTGCACCGCTGGAACGGCGAGGAGCAACTCCAGGTGGTGGTGCTTCACCTGGGTCCCGCCCCGGCGCCCGACCCCGCAGCGACTCCGTTGCAGGGCCCTGCCCGCCCGGCAGTCCGGTCTCGCCCGGCCTTGGTGGACCGGCGGGGGGTGGACCTCCCGGCGCTGCGGGCGGAGCTCCCCTCGGCCCTCTTCCTGGCCGAGGGGCGAAGGGCAAGGGCGGAGGGGGCGGTGGACCGCTACGGGCTTCGTCAGGCCGATGACCTGGTGCTGCTCACCACGCCGCCTGGCCCGCGGCTGCTGGACGAGGCGCTCGCAATCACGGGCGCACGCCGGGTGGTCATGGCATGGCCCAGCGAGGCGGCACCCGACGAGGAGCGTTTCCTCCCCAGCCTGATGCGGCTCCTGGCGGAGGCGATGCAGGTGAGTCCGTGGGTCAGCCTTTCCGGTCTGGCCGCCCACCTGGGCGAACTGGAACCGACGGTGCGGGCCGGGCTGGAGACGCTGGCCGAAAGCCACCTCCTGGCGGTGGTTGAGGAGGTGGGGGACCGGCTGAAGCTGCGGAAGCGGACCGACGGGCGGTCGATCCGAAACGGGGCGGCGCTGGACCGGCTGAAGGGGCTGCTCGGAGAGAGCCGGTCATACCGGCGCTTCCTGCGGACGGCGGGGCTTGAGGCCATCGCCCGGACCCTGCGTTGACCTCGTGCAAATTCCATATAGGGGGCCGTTTCCTGCTTGACAACGGAAACGTCTTAAACCGGGGATCGCGATTCTTTTCCTGGGAGGGTTTCACATGGAGCGAGCAAATGCGTTTCAGTTCAAGGGGAACGTGACCCTGGTGGGTCCGGAGCTGAAGGTGGGCGATAAGGCTCCGGCGTTCAGCGTGGTTGCCAATGACCTTTCCACCGTTGAGTCTTCGGCCTATGCGGGGAAGGTTCGCATTATCAACTCGGTGCCGTCTCTGGACACCGGTGTCTGCGACACGCAGACCCGCAAGTTCAACCAGGCTGCGGCTGAGCTGGGCGAGAACGTGGTCGTGCTGACCGTCTCTGCCGATCTGCCGTTTGCGCAGAAGCGGTGGTGTGGCGCCGCCGGCGTCGACCGGGTCATCACCCTTTCCGACTACCGTGACCGCGCTTTCAGCAAGGCCTTCGGCACCTACATCAAGGAGTGGGCGCTCTGCTCCCGTGCGGTCTTCGTTGTCGATTCCACCGACACCGTCGTGCATGCCGAATACGTGCCTGCCGCCGGCCAGGAGCCGAACTATGACGCTGCCCTCGAGGCAGCCAGGGCTGCGAAGTAGCCCTGTATGTTTCAAAATGAATCAGGACTGTCTCGTTTTGAGACAGTCCTGTTTTGTTTGGCACACCTACCCCACACTGGGCACAGCGTCGGGCTCGATGTGGACCTGGACCTCTTCGATATCCTCCTGGGAGTGCAGGGTCGCCTCGACACGGTCGGCCACCTCGTGGGCCTCGATCACGCTCAGGTGGCCGGGGACGGCCACGGTGACGTCGACCGCCACGGAGAGGCCCAGGTGACGGCAGCGGATGGACCTTACCTTGGTGACACCCTCCACCTGCTTGACCTGTCTGCGCAGCGCCTTGACCCGCTCTATGTCGGCGAAGCCGTCCATCAGCATGTGGGCGGCCTCCGTGCCTATCCGCCAGGCGGTTCTGGCGATCAGGACCGCCACGATCAGGCCTGCCAGGGGGTCAGCCCATGCCCAGCCCGCCTGCGCGCCGAAGATGCCGGCGGCGGCGCCGAGGCTTGTGAGGGTGTCGGACTTGTTGTCCTGGGCGGCGGCCTCCAGGGCCTTGCTGTGGGACCGCTTTGCCAGGCTGAGGTTGTGGGCGTAGACCGCCAGCATGACAGCCGCGGCTCCCAGCGCTACCCAGGCGGACCAAGCGGCGGGCGCCTCGCGCGCCGGGGCGAAGATCGCCTGTATGGCGGAGAGCCCCACCTGAATGCTAACCAGGCCCATGATCGTGGCAACGACCAGGGCGGCGACCCCCTCGGCCCGCTCGTGGCCGTAGCGGTGGTCGTCGTCGGCGGGGCGCTGGGCGATCTTCAGGCCGTAGAGTACCGCGATGGAGCCAAGCACGTCGGTGGCGTTGTTCAGGCCGTCCGCCGTGATCGCCTGGGAGCCTGACAGGAAGCCGACAGCCAGCTTCGCAGCGGTCAGCATGGTGTATGTGGAGATGCTGATCCAGGCGCCCTTCTGGCTTAGTTCGAAGCTCGAACGTTTGGAGGCGACCAACCTACTTCCTCCCACGAAACAATGTTTCTTCGCTGCAAAACTCTCAAGAACGCCCGAAGACCCGCATCGCCAGGGGGCGACACAGGTCCTCGTCCTTATGTACCAAGCGTAACATGAAATTGGTGTTCTGACAATCCCTTAGCCCTGCCACTCAATCGGGGGGTCATCGGGCTCCGGGGTGGCGTTGCGGTCATCTTCGTCGTAGATGTGGGAGCGGTGCAGCTTGAGCGGTGTCTCTCCCGCCTCCTCGAGCTTCTGGTTCACCTGCTCCTCGGTCAGATCGGGGTGAAAGGCCCGGTACTCGAAGTAGGGGGCGCCCGTGGGGCCCTCGCCTTCGACAAAGGCGATCCAGGCTTCGTCGACGCCCTCGGGCATCTCGATCTGCACCAGCCCGGCGGAGTAGCCCCCCTTGAGGCCGAGGCTCTTCTCAATCGCCTCGCCCTGTCCCTCACCGGGCAGCGGCTTCACCAGAAACAGGCCGCGGCCCCGGACCATCACCACGTGCATCGGTTGAACGGCCATGCAAAAACCCTCCTGCTTTCTCTACTTGGGGTTATTCTTTCAGTATGGTAGGATAGGGCGGGGGTGAGCCCGTGAACCCGTACATCTTTCACTCGGATCTGTTCTCCCTCGCCTGGAAGAACCTGATCATCATGGTCGGAATCCTGCTCGCCGTCTGGGTCTCGCAGCGTCGGTCGGCCCACAAAGGGATCGCCTATCAGAACATGCTCCTCGACCTGGCGATCTGGCTGGTGCCTGCCGGGATCTTTGGCGCCCGGGCCTGGGAGATGATCTTCACCTGGGAGGAGTATGCCGCGACCCCCTGGGACCGCTTCGCGATCTGGAAGGGCGGCCTCTCCATTCAGGGAGCGATTCTGGCCGGGCTTGTGGTGGTTATCCTATTCGCCTGGCGGCGCAAGGTGCGGGTGTGGGAACTGTTGGACATTATCGCTCCGGCGGTGATTCTTGGGCAGGGAATCGGACGCCTCGGTTCACTGATGAGCGGCGACGCTTACGGGCGGCCTGTCGCCGACATTCCCTGGTGGCCCCAGTGGGCGGGGCTGGTCTACCACCCGGAGAGCCCGGCGGGCCAGCTGTTCGGCTCGACCCGCCTCATTCCAGCCGAGGGGCTGGAGATGGTGGCTGACCTGCTTATCTTTGCCTTTCTGCTCTGGTACAAGCCCAGGCGGGAGGTGTCGGGGCGGGTGGTGCTCTCCTACGCCATTCTTTACTCGGTGGCCCGCTTCGCCCTGGAGTTCCTGCGGGCCGATTCGCTCCTGGTCGGCGGGCTGAAGGTGGCTCAGATGCTCTCCCTGGTGGTGATCCTGGCGGCGTCGCTGCTCCTGATCGGGCGGTATGAGGCGACGAAGGGGAACAGTACGGCGGCGGGATAAGACGAAAGGGGAAGGGGCCGCCGTGCGGTCCCTTCCCGCTTTTAGGGTGCTTCTTCCAGGACCACCTGACGTGGGATCTCCTGATCATCGCATTCCTGGCACTCGAGCATGTGCTCCATGGAGCCGGATGTGACGCAAAGGAGCCGGGCGACGGTTGTGCCGCAGTTCTCCACCCGGTGTGGGATATACCCGTTCCAGTGGAGCGAATCGCCGGCCTTGAGGACCACCGTTTCAGCCCCCTGCACGTACCGGATCGTCCCTTCCACCACCAGGTGGCACTCCTCGCCCTCGTGGGCGTGGTTGTCACCGCCGGTGCTGGCACCGGGCGCAAGCTCGATCATCATCATCTTCAGGTGCCGGCCGCGGGCGGAGAGGAACTGGACGTTCAGGCCGTCGCCACCCACCGAATAGCCCTGCCGCTCATTCGACCGAACCACGTGGATCTTCTCTTCATCGGAGAGGAAGAGAAAGGCGATGGGAACGCCGAGGCTCGATGAGAGGCGCTCCAACGCCTGGAGCGAAGGTGACGCCTTGTCGTTCTCCAGCTGGCAGATAAACCCTTTGGAGAGGCCGCTGCGGTCGGATAGCTCCTGCAGGGTGATCCCCTTCTGAGTGCGAGTCTGCCGGATTCGATTGCCGAGCGACATCGGTATCGCTTCCCCCTCGCGTGCTAAACCAGATCAGCAGATGTTGCGGAGGCGTAACCGGGGACCTTTACGCCGGCGTCGAGGACTCGCTTGAGCGCCTGGCGGGCACGGTGGAGGCGGGCCTTCAGAGCGCCGACCTCAATGCCGAGCAGGTCTGCCACCTGGCTGTTCGAAAGGTCTTCGAGGTCACGCAGCTCCAGCAGACGGCGCTGGCTCTCGGGTAGCTTGTCAAGGGCAGCCCGGACCACGTTCTCCCGGTACTGCTGTTCAATATAGACGTCGGGGTTATCTTCGGGCTCATCATCTAGAATGGCCAAAGAGGTGGCCGGCGAAAACTCCAGTGTGGCCTCCAGCGACTCGGCTGCGGTGCGCCCCCGCTTGCGGCGAATGTCAAGACAGGTGTTCGCAGCGAGCCGGTAGAGCCAGGTGCCGAAGCGAGACCGGCCCTGGAACTTCGGAAGAGCAGCCATGAGCTTGACCAGGATCTCCTGGACCGCATCGAGGGCATCGTGGTGGTTGCCCAGCATGCGGAAGGAGAGACGGTACAGTCGGTCCTCGTAGCGACGAACGATCTCTTCAAACGCGGCCTTGTTCCCCTTGAGGTAAGCCGCGACTAGCTCTTCGTCGGTCGGGACAGCCACAGGATGCGGCCTGGCGGCAGGTATACGAGTTACAGGCACCTCGCTCAAGGCGACATTTGTGCCAGCCATAGGAGTGCCTCCCCCTTTCTTCGGTACCAGTATGTATGAAGGTAAACTTCGTTTTCTCTGAGTAAACATTACCACGCGGGTTTACTCTGAGTCAACGGGGTTTGCCACAAGAAAACACGACTTTTGTGAGACAGATGTATAAGAACGGCTAATTGTCGGTGCCCAGGAGAGACTAAGGGGCGGAGGTGTTGACGGTGAGCGAACAGCCACAGGGTTGTACGGGTGAACGCTGCAAGTCTGCCGGCACATACAGTTCACCGGCGGGCGGCAAGCGGTACTTCGACGAAGGGGAGTCGTTTGGTCCGTGCCCGATCACCGGGAAGGAGACCCGCTGGGAGCGGGTGACCTGAACGAGTCCCGGCCTTCGTGCCGGGACAGTTCGGCAAATGACACACTCTTCTGTACCTAGCATGCCTCAATATAGTACTTTAGTCTATCCGACGCGAGTCGGAGTTGAAATACCACAGGGACCCTATCTGTAACCGCTCCTCGCCCCATACCATCACCTCGCTCTCTGCAGCTACAATCAATCTGTAAAATTGTGTGGCGGGCAGGAGGCGATTCGTCGGCCATGAATACCCCCGGTTTTCTCCCATCAAACGGGCGGAATTCAATTGTCCGCTCGGTTACGGAGGCGCTGGCGCAGATTGAGCAGTGTGCGGAACTGGCCGGTGATAACCAGCAGGTACAGGCGCTGCTTGATTCGGTCTGTGACAAGCTCCGCCGCACGGTGCGCGAACTCCGGCAGGAGGAGTCGCCGCTGGGGAGCGTGCTCTTAGACAGCCGTGACTTGAAGGGCAGCCTGGAGCGATTGACCCTGTACGCCCGACAGGTGCTTGGGGCCCCTTTGGAATCGTTCATCGATGAAAACATCGGGCAGGCGCTCACGACGGCCCAGGCGACCCATGTGCTGCAGGTGGTGCAGGAGGCGCTCTGTAACGCCGTTCTGCACGCCGGGGCCTCCCGCATGGCCCTGCGGGCGGAGGTGGAGCAGAACCGTCTGGTGGTCCGTATCTCGGACGATGGGCGGGGCTTCGACGTAAAGCGGGCTCGCCGGCTGTTCCAGGGGGGCCTGGCGACCATGCAGCAGCGGGTGGATGCGGCCCGGGGGCTGCTTCAGGTGGAGAGCGCTCCGGGGGCCGGCAGCATCATTACGCTGACCGTTCCGCTTCGGGGGCGCGAGCACCGGCAGCGGGCCTGAGTGTAATCGGTTTTGAGCCTTCCGCAGGAACATTGGCGACTGGTGCGTAAACTGTTACCAGTAGCAAACCTGCCGGGGGGATTCTGTGGAAACGCGGCTTGCTCGGTTGGAGAAGGCGGTCGCACAGCTGCAGGCGGAGAATGAACAGCTCAGGCAGCGGGTGGCGGATTTGGCGGCCCGGCTGCCGGGTGAGGAGATCTTGGATCCGGTGGAATCGGCCACCCCGTCGGGCAGGTGGAAGGCGCAGATGCGTAGCCGCTGGCCACTGGTGGCGGTGGCGCTGACCATCGCTGTGCCGCTGGTGGCGCTGACGGTCTGGCACCTCGACGCCTTCTGGTCAACGGCGATTGGGTTCCTGAATGGTTTACTACTATACTATATTGGTCCAAAGGCGTGGGCGCTTCTGATCGAAGGGCTCTTTCGCGCGATTCCGGCCGTTTTGTTCGGGCAGGCGACCCGGATTGCCCTCGACCGGTTTCGGGCCCGCCGGCACCGTCGGGGGGCGTAACATAACTCCGGCTATGGCGGGGAGACTAACGGTAGACCCATAGCCGGGAGGTGAGCGAGCATGATTGTCCCACGAGTGACGCCGGCCCGCGATACCACCGTTCCAGCTGCTCCCGGGCTTCAGGATAATCCCTCGCTGAGCCAACTGACGGTCGAGCGTCTGGGCATGGAGGTAGCGGGGGAGCTGGGGGTGGACCCCAACAACCTGGCGGCTTACGGGCTGACGGCAGAAAAGATCGACCAGTACGAGGCCTCGACCCATTCGGGTACCCAGAACGGCTGATCTTCTGGCGGTTGCTCTCTTATGAGGGCAGCCGTTGTTGTCTTTACCGGGTCTTCTTGGCGTGTATGCGGTGAACGAGTGCCAGGGCAGGTCGGGGTCGGTTGACTACGCCGGCGCGGACCGCCGCCTCTTGGGTAGGGGGGCGGTCTGTGGCCTGTGGCCGGGGCGATCCGAAGCCCATCCTTGGGCTCGGATCGCCCGTTCAGCGGGTCGGGGGCGACATCCTTGTCGCCCCCTCCATGTGTGCGGCCACATGCCACAGACCTTTGGTGGTCGGCGGCGGAAGGCGCCGGCTCCATCAACCGACCCCTCCGTTTGCACCGCATACACTTTGCCTTGCCTGGTCTTGGCGGCTGCCTGCTTGGGGCAACCTCTACCTTCTGTCCCCCTCACCTTTGCTTTTTTGTGGGGTCTGGAGTCTTGGTCCTTTTTGGTTACAGGGTGAAGGTTCCTCCGTCGGATTCGATCAGTTGGAGGATCTGTTCTTCCTCGCCGGTTTCGGCGTTGATGTAGACCAGCCAGGTCTCGTTGCCCATGCGGCCCAGGAACTCGTAGGCCAGGGTTTCGCCGGTGCCGGCTAAATCTGGGATCATGGTTAGCTGAACCCTTTGGATCTCCAGGTCGGGGTTGACCTGGGCTTCGGCCTTGTTGGGGGGGAGCTTGGGCTGGGCGATGGTCCGGGACTTGTGGTGCATGAGGTACTGGCGGGCGTCTACGGACAGGATCTCGCCGTTATCCATGGCTACCTTGACCTTGATCTGGTCGGGGTAGAGCAGGACGCCGTTCTCTCTTGCCGCGTAGGCGATGGTGGCGGTGCCGTCTTGGACCTGGCCGTAGGTGGGGATCGTGTTTTGGTACCCGATCTTGGCCAGGTACTCCTGGCCGATGGACCTGGCCCGGGTCAGGTCCATGGTGGGGGCGCCGACCATTCGGGCGTTCAGGATCTGGAGGAGATGGCCACCGTTCTTGGTGATATCCACCGTGACGGTGTAGGCGTCACCCCTGGCGTCGGCGGGGGTTAGCTGGAAGGACCAGGCGGGGATCGTGCCGTTTACCTCGACGACCGCTGCGGTGTTGTGGGTGGTGGCCTGCGGGAAGTAACCGGGCATGCGGGCGGCGGCGTCGGCCTGGGTTACGGGCATGCCGGAGACGGCGGGGGTGGCCCGGTCGACATGGTCGGAGAAGGGGCCGTCATAGATGAGAACCGGCATCTTCTCCATGGCTTCCCCCACCGCTTGGAACCCGCCCTGGACCATGGAGGCGGGGGGCTGGTCGGAGGGGTTGGGCTTGGCCGGGCTTGTCGGGCCGCGGACCAGGTTGGCCCAGTTGAACCTGGGGGGCTCGTGCCAGCGGAAGATCCCCTCGTTGTACTCTGCCATGATCTGATTCATGTGTTCGCTGAGGTTAGCCGACTCCTGGCGGAGCCTTGCCAGTTCTGCCCGTTCGTTCGGGGTCATCATCCGGCCGGCTGCCTCGTTGCGCAGGAGGGAGAGGGAGAAGTCGCCCACCTGCTGGAGGAACTTGCCCGTGGTGGCTGAAAGCTGTGCCGGGAGCGGTAGGCTCGTGAACTCATCCACCGCCGCTGCGGCGTGCCGGTTGACGTCGGCCATGTAGCGCATGTTCTGCATGACATTGCCGGTCACCAGCCCCTTGCCGAGGGTCGCTTGAATCTGTTCCACGTGGTAGGCCAGATCGACGAAGCTGCGCTGCCGCTCCGCTTCCAGGGCGTTGGCCAGGTCGCGGCTGTGGGCGTTGAGCCGCCAGGTCCATCCTCCCCAGATGGCCAGAGCGACTGCGGCCAGAAGGCCGACCGGTAACCAGAAGCCGATCTTACGCATCTGAGACTCCCCTTACTTGGCGAAGACGTGGTCGCCGATTTGCTTGATGATGGGTCGGGACCAGATCCACTTGGAGACCGGCTTGTAGGGGTTCCAGAAGAAGACTGCCCCGCCGGAGGGATCCCAACCGTTGAGGGCATCCTGCGCCGCCCGGCGGCTGCTGGCCGGTACCGGCTGGTAGATAGTGCCGTTGGAGACCGATTCGAAGGCGTGGGTTTGGTAGACCACACCGGCCAGGGTGTTGGGGAAGCGGGAGTCCCGAATCCGGTTCAGGATCACCGCCCCGACCGCCACCTGCCCCTCATAGGGCTCTCCCTTGGCCTCTGCCGCGATCACCCGCGCCAGCAGGTCCAGATCGCCGTTTCGCGTGGCGGTTCTCGGCGTGCCGCCCCCACGTCGGGGCGCTGTCGCGCGCCTGCCAGGATCCTCGCCCAGGCCCCGCCAGGTGGCCGGACCGACCACGCCGTCTACCCGCAGGCCGTTGCGCCGCTGGAAGAGCGTCACGGCGGCGTACATCTGGCGGCCGTAGATACAGTCGACCGCCCCTCGGTAATATCCCCATGCCTTCAGCTTGCGCTGAGCCAGACAGACGTCGTTGCCGCGGCTGCCCCACCGCAGCGTGGCGTGCGGAGCCGCCCCAGCCTGCCATGGAAAGGAAACCACGAGCAGCATGGTAAGCAGAGCCCCGACTGCAATGCGCTTGCCCACGATCTGTACCCCTTTCCTCAATCCGAGATGGTCGTCTTGCTCCCCTAAGGTGCCACACGGCGAGGGTTGATATGCCACCGGTTGATTCGCTCGGGTCCCGAGGTTATAATTGGAACAGCGCACACATATGGAAAGCAGGCCGCTAGGGGAGCCGTAGAGTCGGCTGAGAACCGGGGTATAACCCTGGGACCCTAATCACCTGATCCGGATTATACCGGCGTAGGGAAGCGAGTTCTGTGGCGCTCCGTCAGGAGACCGCAGCTCGCTGGGCTGTGGTTATTTATTTGTCGCGTGTGCGTAATCCTGATGGGAGGTGCCTCTTCATGTCTGATTCCCGCACTCGGCTGCTCCGGCTCGTGGAAACCGCCGTCATGATCGGTCTGGCTGTGGCTCTGTCTGAGGTGAAGCTGTTCAAGATGCCCTATGGGGGCTCGGTGACCGCCGGCAGCATGATTCCGCTGCTGCTGGTGGCCCTGCGCTATGGCGCTCCGTGGGGCATGCTGGCCGGTGCGCTGGCCGGGCTGGCCAACTACCTGATTGACCCCTACTTCGTCCACCCGGCTCAGGTGCTGCTCGACTACCCGCTCGCCTTCGGCGCCCTCGGCCTGGCCGGCCTGGCCAGCGGCAAGTCGGACGCCCTGGCCGCCTGGGCTGGCTCCCTCGCCCTGGGAGGCCGCATGCTGATGCACGTAATCTCCGGTGTGGTCTTCTTCGCTGAGTATGCCCCGGAGGGTCAGCACCCGCTGGTCTACTCGGTTCTGTACAACGGCGCCTACATGATTCCGGAACTGATCATCAGCGGCGCGCTCCTTATGTTCCTGCTCCCGGCGCTCCGCCGGGCGCTGCCTACGGGGATTCGGGCGCAGAACAGCTAAGTGGTCACAATAAGAGCGGGCGGCCATTCCTGGCCGCCCGCGTTTTCGTCTCTACTTGTGGAAAACTGTGTGGGATCAGGGTTCAAAGGAGGGGGTCCTTATGCGGCGGCGATGGAATCCCGCCCTGCTGGTCGGCATCGCCATTCTGGCACTCTGGGTGGGCGTCTGGCTAATCGGGTACCTGATGGGCTTCTCGGGCGAGCCTCGAACTTTCGGCAAGTAGCAGTGGAGCTTGGCCGGGTCTACGGTTCCACGATGAGCGGACCGATAATCACCCGCCCGTTGCCCAGGTGGCTGTGGTACCAGTGGGTGCCGGCCCGCGCGGGGCGGAACTGGAAGTCGGAGGTGCCGCCTGGCGGGATCGGTTCGTCGCTCAGGCGGATGGCGCTGCTGGTCCCGGCGGGCAGCGCGATACCATGCCAGTGCACGGTGGCGGGCTGGTCCAGCCCGTTCCGGACACGGAAGCGGGCAAGCTCTCCCTCTCTCACCTGAAGCACGGGGCCCTGGACCATACCGTCTGCCTCCCGCAGCACCAGGTCGTAGGTGGGCAGGCCCTCCTCCATGCGGGGCTCCAGGGGTCGCTGGTCGAGGCCCATCCCGGCGCTGAGGGGCGAGGGATCTGATTCGGGTCGGGCGGCGGGGCCGTGCCTCAAGGGGTCGCGCACCGCCCCGGGGCCCCTGGTCCAGTTGAGGGTGTAGTAGCTGAGGCCGGCGCCGATGAGCAGAGTGAGGGCGAGGTACCCGACAACTTGGCGCAGGTGACGGTTCATCGTCCTCCGCCTCCCGCCATGTTGCTTAGACGGGCCAGGACCGGGACCCACCGCTCCACCGTCTCCCGGGAACGCTCACCGAGGGAGACCCCGGTGGGCGAACCGGCGCCGCTGCTGATCGCATCCTCCGGGTGCGGATAGAAGGCAAAACAGGACCGGCCCGGCGCATCGGGGTCCGGGAAGAGGTAGTACGGATAGTACCCGTTCGGGCTATAGTCATCGCCCCAGCCCTGGGTGTCGGGCGTGTCGGGCTCGTGAGCCAGGGCGTAGCCCTCTCGCTCCAGTTGGGCCGAGAACCGGTGCGGGTCGACGGCGAACGGCAAATGAACCCGCACCTGCCCGTCTTCCAGGGTCACCGGGCAGGCAATGCCGCCCGCGGTGATCAGGTCAACTCCGTTCCGATTGGTCATGCTCCATCATCCTTCTCGTCGGCGATCTCTTATGGGTAGCATGCCCGAAGGGAACGGACAGCGCCGATGTAAAAGGTTCATCGACTACCAGCAGCGAACAGATTCTGTGATGACCCCTTTGCGCACTCTACAAGATGTGGGGGGTTTCTGCGTGCTGCGTCGCCTCCTCGTATTTGTCGCGCTGCTGGCTATTGCGGCTCTGCCTGCCGGTGCAAGCCTGGGCCCGGCGGCGCTTGAGGCCAAGGCCTACCTGGTGATGGACGCCACCACGGGGCGCGTCCTGATCTCGCATGAGGGTGACACGCCGCTGCCCATGGCATCTACAACCAAGATCATGACGGCGATTCTGGCGATCGAGCGGGGGAGACTGACCGATCTGGTGACCGTGGGCCAGAAGCCGTACGACACGGGCGGGGCGACGATCTTTCTGGAGATCGGCGAGCAGCAGACGCTGGAGAACCTGATCTACGCCTTGATGCTGGAATCGGCCAACGATGCCGGGGTGGCGATCGCCGAGCACCTGGCGGGGAGCGAGGAGCGCTTCGCAGACTGGATGAACGAAAAAGCCCGGACGCTGGGCGCGACCCGGACCCACTTTGTGAACAGCCATGGCCTGCATGAGCCGGGACACGTCTCGACCGCCTTCGACCTGGCGTTGATCGCCCGGTACGCCATGCGCAACCCGACCTTTCGGCAGATCGTGGCGGCGGAGGAGCGGGAGATGCCCGGGGCGCCGGGTTACCTGCCCCGCAGGCTGATCAACCGGAACCGGCTGCTGGGGTACTACGAGGGCGCCAACGGGGTGAAGAACGGCTTTACAGAGGAGGCCGGGCTGACCAACGTTGCCTCGGCCCGGCGCGGCGAGACCGAACTGATCGCTGTGGTGCTGGGGGCTGAGGGAAAGCTGTGGACATCGTCGATGGCGCTGCTCGACTTTGGCTTCCTACGCTACGAGACGCGCCTGGTGGCCCGCCAGGGAGATATGGTCCGCCCCTTCGGGGTGCCCGGTGTGGGCATGGTGGAGGCGCGAGTCGCCGAGGATCTGGCGGTGACGGTGGAGAGGGGAGCCACCCCGGAGCAGGAGGGAGTCCAGGTGGAGTGGCTGCCCGAGCTGCAGCCGCCCATTGCGGTGGGCGATCCGGTGGGGTGGGCCCGCTACCTCCTGAACGGGGAAGAGGTGGGCCGGGTACGGCTGGTGGCCGCCCGGGCGATTGATCAGCCCGGGCCGGTGGCGCCCGGCAAGCTGGAGGTCCGGGCGGCGCGGCCAGGGGAGGCGGCTCTCTGGCTGGTCCTGTGGCTGGGGGGATCACTGGTCCTCACCCTGCATCTCAACCAGCTGCGCACGCCGGACGGGGATCGAGGAGCAAAGGAGGAGTCGGAACGTGGAGCCGCATGATCAGATGCAGGAGCCCGAGATCTATATGCCGACAGAGGCGGCGACGGCCACGGCGCCCGATGGGAAGAAGATGGTCTTCTTCACGGTGCCGCAGCTGGAGCTGATGATCAAGCACGTGATCTCCGCCCGGCCTACGGAGTACTCGTATCGCTGGGGCTATCACCCGGGCCATAAGGTGCATGTACTCCTGTTCGGCTGGCCGACAGGGCAGGGGGCCGGTATCGCCATTCCGGAGGGAACGGGCGACATGGTCCTGAACTTCATGCTGGGCACCAGCGATCTGTACATTACCACAGAACCGGTCCAGGAGCGGCTGCAGGGGAACGTATCCGCAGAGGAGATCGACAAGATCCGCTTTGGCAATACGGCCTACCTGCCCGGGGTGAAGTTCAAGCCGGAAACGGGGGGGTAGCGGTGACCGCCCGCTGGATCGAGAACATCTTGACCACCAGCCTGGGGCTTCAAGCGGGCGAGCGGGTGGTGGTCATGTGCGACCAGCCTCTCCTGGCGGCGGGGGAGGCCCTGGCCGCGCTCGCCCGGCAGAAAGGCACGGCAGATGTGCGCCTGGTGCGGCTCCCCGAGCCCGGAGTAATGTTCGCGGTGGTGGACGGCGCCTTTGTACAGGCCGTTCGGGAGGCCGATGTGCTGATCTCCATGCGCTCGCACCTGGACCTGTTCGAGGAAGATGCGCATATTCGAGCGGCAATGAGCGCATTCAGGCAGGTGGGGCGGGCGCGTTGGGCCTCGCTCGCCCAGGTGGACGACGAGGTGCTCTACGGTGAGCTAAGCGCCGACTTTGGCGCCATTGCCGCTGAGGCGACCTGTTTGGCCGAGGAGATGCGCATGGGCACGCGGGTGCATCTGACTAGCGAGGCGGGCAGTGACCTTACGCTGAGCTATGAAGGACGGCCGATTCATGTGGAAACGGGGATGCTCCGCACCCCTGGCAGCATCGGCAACCTGCCGGCGGGGGAGGTCTTTGTCGCCCCGCTGGAGTCGAGCGCAGAGGGGCGGCTCGTGGTCGATCTCTGCCTCGGGGACCTGTGGTTGGACCAGCCGGTGACCCTGACCTTCGAAAGAGGGCGGGTGGTCCGGGCAGAGGGCGGCTGGACCGCCCACGAGCTGCGCTCCCGGCTCGGGGACGACCCCTGGGCCTGGACCATTGCCGAGTTCGGGCTGGGGGCGAACCCACACGTTACCCTGCGGGGCCGGGTGGCGATCGACGAGAAGGCGCTGGGAACGGCCCATATCGCCCTGGGGTCGAACCTCTCCTTCGGGGGGGATAACCCGGCAGAGACCCATTACGACTGTGTGGTGGCGCGGGCGCAGGTGAAGATCACCTGAGAGCGGGGGTCACAGCCCTTCCGTCCGCCGGCCCGGGGCCAGCAGGGGAACCCTGGAGAGGGGAAGCGTGGTGAGCGGGGGTTGCGGTTCGGCGTCGGAAACGTCGCCGAAGGGGCAGACCTCGTTCAGGAACGGGAGCAGACCGGGCCCGCTGATAATCGAGAGCAGCTCATCGAGCCCCCGGCGTGCGCCCAGCTGCTCCTCGGGCGTCAGCCAGCGGCGTTGGATCGCCTCGGCGAAGTCCTCTTCATCGATGACTATATGGGCGCGCCCGTCGGGGGCGACGAGCACATCGAGGAAGAGGTCCATGGTGTAAGCGTTCCGCCCCACCACCCGGGTGGGGGTGCAGATATCGCAGTTGAAGGTCCAGACGATGGGGCCGGGCTCGGTGATAAACTGGCCGGCCAGATTGAGGCTGCAGTTGATCTCAAACCAGTGATCGCGAAAGCCGTAGTGGCGGAGCACAAGCCCGTTTCCCACTTGAACATCGTAGACGATCCCCGCTTCATCCCAGCGGCGGACGCCGGCGCCCGGTATGGTGAAGGTACTCACCGTATCGGTGGGTGAATGCAGGGTGTTATAGCGGTACACCAGGAAGATCCCCCCTTTGCGGCAGGATCAAGGGGGTTCGGCTCCGGGGAGCTATTTCCCTGCTGCTGCCCGCTATTATGAATGGTCACTTAGCCGGAAAAGCAGGAGAACTCACGGCAGGTCTCCAATATGTTGCGGTGAGACGGGCGAATGGACCAGGAGGTGAGCCGATGCAGGGGGTGGAGCGGTTCCTGTTGTACCACCCGGGCACGAAGCAATACCACTGCGGTGGGTTCCTCGACAAGGACGTTCACCGCGCCTATCTCTTTCAAAGCCTGCAGTTCGCCCGGCAGGGGCTGATGCAGTCGATCGTGGACCTCGGCAATAAGAAGGAGTGGAAGATCCAACGGGTCCTGGTCGAGTGGGACGAGTTCGGCGACCTGACCAAGATCGACCTGGTGGACGAGATCTGAGCATAGTGAGACGGACGGCGTTGGCCGTCCGTCTCTTGCGTCATGGCTATGCTTCCAGGGTCTCGTCGCCTCCAGCCTGAGCTTCGTCGCGTGGGATCTTATCGGCCAACTCTGGCTGGTCAACGGCTGTCGGGTTTGTCTCTGCGGCAGCGATCTGGTGTCCGGGGTTGGGCTCTTCATCAGGCGTGAGCATCACCTGCAGGTCGCCCCAGCGGGAGAGCAGGTCAGCGCTCTCCCCGAACTCCATGAGGAGCGCCGGGATCTGGAGCAGTCCCTGAATGGCGGGCAGCACGCTGTTCAGCGCCGGCACCAGCATGCTGGTGAACTCGCTCATGTACGCCGGCTCGGCGTCTAGTTGCATGGGGGTGGGCATCATCGCTTGGGCTGGGTAGCCACCCTGCTGGGTCCAGTAGGGGCCCTGAATGCCCATATGGGCGGGTGCAGCACCCCACGGGGCTGCCTGTTTACCGCCCCAGGGGGCTGCCTGCTGGCCAGCCCAGGGGGATACCTGCTTTCCACCCCAGGGGGCTGCCTGCTTGTCGGCCCAGGGGGCTGCCTGCTTTCCACCCCAGGGGGCTGCCTGCTTTCCACCCCAGGGGGCTGCCTGCTGGCCGGCCCAGGGGGATACCTGCTTTCCGCCCCAGGGGGCTGCCTGCTTGTCGGCCCAAGGGGATACCTGCTGGCCGGCCCAGGGGGATACCTGCGTTCCACCCCAGGGGCTTTTCCCGGCCGGAGAGGCAGCCGGTCCCTGGTGCCACCCTGTGTTCCAGGGAGTCATGCCCCCGGCGGCCGGGTAGGGGTACTCCATGTTCGTCACACCTTCCTCGCGTGGTTCTCTCCCATCCTATGGATGGGGGAAGAGGTGTGACTCCGATCTTTCTTACTTCGCCCCGGGTACGGCACCCAACGGGCCGAACAGTTGCCGGCAGCGCTGCCCGATCGCAAGGTATTGAATGAGCGAGAAGAAGGGTACGAGGGGTAACAGGCAGAGCAAGGCGCTGGTCAGGGGGTCGTGCCCCAGCGTCCGCAAGATGCGGAACGAGGCATAGAGGAAGAAGAGGAGAAGCAGCACCGTGCTCAGGGGGATGAAGCCGTCGATGGCCGGTGTGGTCAGGCCCATCATCCAGAGCAGGAGATTGCCCACAATTCCGAACCAGAAGGCGTTTACATAGAGCTTTCGCACCGATGTAATCTGGGCGGTGGAAAGGTGAGCGGGGGGCGTGGGAAGGGGCTCGTGGGGCTCCTCAGACCAGTTGCGTCGAGTCCGGTCATTCAGGTCCTTCCACGAGAGAATCGCCAGGATCACCAGGGCGCCGACGATGCTGGCGAAGATCACGTGAGACGCACCTCCTGCGAAGCCACATTTCGCCCAACCCTTTCGGTTCGCTTACAGGGAATCCCTTCCGATTGATTGGGCTATGAGTCAGTGAGACCATAGAAAGAGCACAATCGTCTAATGGGCACAGCCCTCGGAAAGGGGATTCGGGCCTTGACGCGACAGATGGCCAGCCGACTTCTGACCGCCGTGCTGATCGCTGCTCTCCTCGCCGGGTGCAGCAAGCCAGAGGAGCCCCCCGCCCCGGCTGAGCCACCCCCTGCCGTCGAGCCACCTGCTCCTGCCGCGCCCACCACCCTGGGGACCCCCGACCTTGCCCGGGCCAGGGGGCTGGTGGTGGAGCGCGCCCCGGTTCCCGCATCGGCGGGGCCGCCCCTTGACCTGGGCGAGGTCGCCTTTGTCTCGGCGGAGCGGGGCTTCGGCGTGGGCTGGAATGGGGCGATCTATCAGACCGACGATGGCGGCAGGGTCTGGAGGCAACTGGCACAGTACGAGGGCGTCCGCTTCAACCGGCTGCTCTTTACCGGCGGGCAGGTGGGCTGGGCGTTCGGGTACGCGGGCTGCGGCCTGGAGGGCGAGGGTTGCGGCGCACCGCAGGTAGCCCGCACAACCGATGGCGGGCAGAGTTGGAGGCTGGTGGAGGCAGAGGGCCTTCCGGCAGCCGACTCCCCGTCTGCCTGGAACATGGGCCTGGCCATTCTGACCGGAGACCTGGCTTACGCTGTGACGCCGGGCACCTCCCTGCTGCGCACCACCGACGGTGGGCGGACCTGGCGGGAGGTCCCGCTGCCGGAGGGGGTCCGGGCAGCGGGCGGGCTGTACTTTAGGAGCCCGGAACGGGGGTATGTAAGCGTCAGCACTCCCTCCGCCGGCGGAGGAAAGTATGGGGAGCAGCGGGAGTACCGGGTTCTGGTGACCGAAGATGGCGGTCGTTCCTGGGGCGCGATCTATCAGGGGCTGGTGCCGATTACGGCGATCCAGTTCCTCGATGAGCGCCGCGGGTTCATCGGCGGCGGCTTTGGGCATTACCGGGTGGGACCGGTCAGCCGCATCTTCCTCGCTACCGAAGACGGGGGCGCCACCTGGGAGGAGCGGAACCGGGAGACCCGGTTCTTTCAGGAGGCCGCGCCTTTCACCCGGTTCTACTTTACCAGTCCAACCCAAGGCTGGGCCGAGCAGGAGCATGGGCCGAACGTCTCCACCGGCGACGGTGGACGAACGTGGATCACGCCCGTGCTCGACCGGTTCTTCCTGCGGCCCGCGGTGGTGGGGGAGCACCTCTGGGCACGTTGGGGCGAGGCGGGCCACGCCTTCCTCTTTCACTCATCGGACGGCGGGGTGACCTGGTCCTCGCTCTACCAGCGGGGAGCGCTGCTGCCGTCGCGGCTTCAGTTTCTCAACCCGAAGGCAGGGTGGCTGAGCACCCCCGCCGGCATGCTTAAGACGACAGATGGCGGGGAGAGTTGGTCCCACACCGGACTGCTGACGCCAAATTTCATGCCGGGCATACCGACCTTCCTCACCGAGCAGACGGCGCTGCGCTATGTGGAGGACCGGTCCCGCCTGAGCGGCACGCTGGAGCGGAGCGAGGACGGAGGGCAGACCTGGCGCCCCGTGATGGCCAACGTGGCCAATCCCTGGCTCTCCTTCGTCTCGCCCACCATCGGGTACCTGGTCACCCGGAACCAGAAGCACGGCCCTGGCTCGCCCTACCCGGACATTCTCATGAAGTCCACCGATGGCGGGCAGACCTGGCAGGCGCTCCGGGCGGAGATGCCTGTGGGGTCGATGCTCTCCTTTTCCGATGAGAAGCACGGGGCGGTGGCGGGCGGATACGCCGACCAACGCAGGCTGATGCTGACCGCCGACGGCGGGCAGAGCTGGCTCTCCCTCGATCTGGCGGGACTGTGGGTGAGGTCAGTCCACTACACCCGGGCGGGCCACCTCTGGCTGGCGGTCTCCGAGGAGGCAGGGGAGCGGCGTGGGCTCCTGCTTCACTCCCTGGACCGGGGGGCCAGCTGGGAGGTCTTCGCCGTGGAGGGGGCGGGGGAGAATCTCCTTCAGATTCACTTCACCGGCCCCAACGAGGGCTGGCTGATCGCCCGCCTGCGCGGTGAGAACGATCTCAACGGCGAGCTGGTCCTTGCTCGCACCCGGGACGGGGGCCAGACGTGGCAGCAGGTCTGGCCCTGACCGGCAGCCTGCTTACCGGTGAGCGTCGCCATACTTCTCGATGTTCAGCCGCTTGAGGATGCGGAGAATCTCCGTCTCGTCAAGGCCCAGCTCTTCCAGCCGCCTGCGCACCTCTACCTGCGTCGGGTACCACTCGTCGTCGACCCGGTAGCCCTTGCCGTCGGGCACGACACGCACCCCGCGCCGAAAGAGCCGCTGAAACCAACGAGTGACGCGTTCCATGGGTTTTCCTCCTTTCTCCGGACGGAGCCCGGCCGAACACCAATAAGAAGGAATAGCCGGACGGATGGCAGAATTCTGCTCGCCATGCTACCAATCGTTGCAGCCAGGGAGGTCGAAGCATGAGTCACTGCCCAACTTGCCGCGTCCCGGTCTCCGGCCGCTTCTGCACCCACTGTGGGACAGCGCTTCCCCAGGTTCCGCCGTACAGGTCACAGCGCCAAGGTTTCGCAGCCGGGTTGGTCGCTCTTCTTCTCAGTTTACTACTCGTGCCCTATTTCCTACTGACGCTCTTTGTTGACTTCTTCAGTTGGGCTCGAGGCATGACGGAGGGTGCCCAGTATGCCATATACGGGTCGGCGGCCGCTATTCTGCTCAGCATCTGGGCGCTGTGGCGGGAAGGCCCGGCGGGCAGGGCGATGGGCGTGATCTCCCTGGTGATTGCCGGTGGGGTATTTGGGTTCAGTCTCTACATCTACGCCTAGTCATTGTGCCATCTGGCTGAAGCAATCGAACCCGCGCTGCCTGTGACAGGCCAGCGCGGGTTCTTAGCTTGAGACTTATTCGCCCAAATTGACCGCCGTACCCAGACCGAGCGCCACCGCCCGATCGTACATCGCCCGGCCCACCACCATGTCCATGGCGGCAAGCCCTACCGACTTGAAGACGGTGATCTCATCGGGCCGCTCCCGCCCCGGCTTCTTGCCGGCGGCGATCTCGCCCAGTTCGGCGTAAATCTGCTCGGGCCGGAAGATGCCCTCCCGGATCGGGATTACCAGGTCGCCTGTCTCCTCCACGGCTACCTCCCGGGATTCCACCACCACCTTGCTGTGGGGATGAATCACGCCGGGGGGCAGCTCTTGCATGTTGGGTCGGAAGGAGCCGATGGCGTTGATATGGACCCCCGGGCCGATCAGGCCACCCGGGAAGACCGGGGTGAGCGAGTTGGTGGCGGTGATCACGATATCGGCCTGACGCACCACATCTTCTGGGGTGAGGCAAACTACAAAATGGGGGGCTTTGGCGCCCAACTCCTCCCGCATCTGCGCCGCCAGGCGGTAGGCGGCATCGGGCTTGTCGTTGTACAGGCGCACCTCCCTGATCTCCCGGACGGCCATCACGCCCCGCAGTTGGAACGGTGCCTGCGCACCGGTCCCGATCAGGGCGACGGTGTGGCTGTCGGGGCGGGAGAGATGCCGGGTGGCCAGGCCCGCAGCGGCGCCGGTGCGCAGGGCGGTCAGGTACGAGGCCTCCAGCAGGGCAATGGGCTCGGCGGTCTCTACGTCGGCCAGGACCAGCACGCCATAGATCGTCTTCTTCCCGAGCTCACGGTTCCGAGGAAAGACGGAGACGAACTTGACGCCGAGTCCGCCTTCCCGCTCCACCAGCGCCGGCATGAAAAGGCTGGTGCCCCTCACACCCGGCACGGGAAGGGCGGTCCGGATCGGCGAGTCTGCCCGGCCTGCCGAGAACTCAGCGAGCGCCCGGCCAACGGCCTCGATCGCGTCCGCCATGGTCAGGGTCTTCTTCTGGTCATCCACGGCGAGTATCCGCACCTCAGGTCCCTCCTGCCTTACGAGTGGGTCGCCGCCTCCACCATCGCACTGGCCCATCCCATCTGGAGGGAGGCCAGCTTACCGGCGCTGGGAACACCGGTGCGCGGGTCCCATCCGGCCATGGCGTAGTAGGCGTCCAGCGCTGCTTCCATCTCCTCGCGGGTCACCTTCAGGCCCTCTGAGGGGCCGTCGGCGATCTCCTCGAAGAGCCGGTCGGGCAGCCGGTCGTGGTCACGGCCAAAGCCCTCACGGATGTTGAAGACCTTCATCAGGTTGATGCGCCGCTCGCCGACCTGCATCAGCTCGTAGAGGGAGACCTCCCAGCCCAGGGCGGCCCTGACCAGGGCGACCAGGTCGTTGGGGCCGAAGAGCTGCCAGGCAGGGCCCCAGACGAACTGGCAGAGCCCCAGGGTGTCGGTGATGGAGTAGAACTGCTGGGTCACCAGGGCGAAGCGGACCTTCTCGGCGCTCAAATCGGTGGAGTCCATGGTTTCGAAGTGGCCCAGTTGGTGCAGCGGCTTGCGCATCCAGTGATCGGGCGGGAAGGCGGTGACGAAGTCGTGCTCCGATGACTGATGATCGGCGCCGAAGGGGTTGACGGCGTAGATCAGCGCCAGGGAGCGCTTCACGCGGGGCATGTGGGCGGGCAGGTCGCTGCCCTTCACCGCAACCACGTACCGCTCGGCGCCCTTGCCGATCTGCTGAGCCGCCCGGGCGGTGCCCTCGGCCAGCAGGGCACCGATCCCCTCCTTACGGGCGATCAGGTGCACCAGCCGTAGCATCGCATCGGCGTTGCCGAAGCGCAGGTCGGGCATGCCGGACTCCTCGGGGGTGAGAATCCCCTTCTCGGCCAACTCCATGGCGAAGGCGATGGTCGCCCCGCAGGCAATGGTGTCGAGGCCGTACATGTTGCAGAGCTGGTTCGCCTCGGCCACGGCGGCCAGGTCGTCGATTCCGCAGTAGGAGCCGAAGGTGGCGATGGTCTCGTACTCGGGGCCGCCGTAACGGGCGTCGACCCGGCCGGGGACCTCGACCACCCGCTTGCAGCGCACAGCGCAGGCGAAGCAGGTGTCCCGCTCCTTCAGGATCGTCTCGTACATGGTCTCGCCGCTGATCTTGGCGGCGGACTCGCCAAAGTGGCCGGTCCGGAAGTTGTAGGTGGGCAGGCCGCCCGCCTCGTTCTGGGCGTTGACCGCCCCGGCGGTACCGTATTGTCCGATGCCCGAGACCTCGGGGTTGTTCTCCAGCCGCTGGGTGATCGAGGTCGAGAGCGCACGCAGCGCCTCGGGGTCGGCGGCCTGGAACTTGCCGGTGCCCCGCACGGCGATCGCCTTCAGCTGCTTGGCGCCCATAACAGCGCCCATGCCGGTGCGGCCGTTGGCCCGGTTGGCCATGGAGATGACGCTGGCGAAGCGGACCAACCGCTCGCCTCCCGGTCCCACCTGGACCACCTCGGTCCTGGCGTCGCCCAGTTCGGCGTGGATCAGGTCTTGCACCTCGCCGGTCACCTTGCCCCAGAGGTGGTTGGCGGGCCTCAACTCGGCCTCACCGTCGCGGATCGACAGGTAGACGGGGCGGCTGGCGCGGCCCCGCACCACCACGGCATCCCATCCGGCCTTCTTCAGCTCGTTGGGAAAGTAGCCGCCCGACTGGGAGTCGCCGATCGCCTCGGTGAGGGGCGACTTGGCGGTAATGGTCAGCCGGCTGATGCCCGCCACAGGCACCTCGGCCAGCGGGCTGACGGCGAAGACCAGCACATTCTCGGGGCCGAGGGGTGGGGCGCCGGGCGCCATCTCCTGCAGCAGCAGGTAGGTGGCGAGAGCGCTGCCGCCCGGGTAGAGACGGAAAATCGACTCGGGGAGGACCTTCGGGGTAATGGTGCCTGCGGTCAGGTCGACATCGAGATAGCGGGCATCGCCGATTGTGCGCACGAAACTCCCCTCTTTCTTCGAAGAACGGCGGTCAGGTCAGATCATCGGAGAGGCGGACCCGCACCCAGCGTTCCACCTGCTGTTTCAGCTGGAGGCCGGTGGGGGTGGTGGCCAAGCCGCCCAGACTGGTGCAGCGCACCTCGCGAGGCATCGCCTGGCCGACCCGCAGCATCGCTTCGGCCACCTCGTCAAAGGGAACCAGCGCCCGGTACCCGCCCAGCGCCATGTCGGCGGAGGCGAAGGCGTTCCCCGCGCCCATGGCGTTCTTGCCGTAGCAGGGGACCTGTACCAGGCCGGCCACGGGATCGCAGATCATGCCCAGCGAGTTCTGCAGGGCGATGGAAGCGGCCTCCTCAGCCTGCCGGGCCGTTCCCCCGGCCAACTCCACCAGCCCCGCCGCCGCCATGGCTGATGCGGCGCCCACCTCAGCCTGACACCCTGCCACCTCGGCGGCGAAGGTCGCCCTGCGGGCAATGACCAGACCAATCGCTCCCGCTGCCCAGAGCGCCTGCAGCAGCTGCTCGCGCCTTGGCTTGAGCTGGTCGGCGGCTGCCAGGAGCACCCCGGGGATCACCCCGGCGGCCCCGGCGGTGGGGGCGGCGACTACCACGCCCATGGAGTTGGAGACCTCCATGACGGCGGTGGAGTATGCCACGGCCATGCTGACCGGTCCGCCCAGCAGCCGCCCGGCCCCAGCCGCCCTATGAAGGCGACGGGCAGAGGGCTGCACAAGGCCGCCGAAGAGGTCGAGCTCTTCGGTCAGGCCCCGGCGGGCGGCCCTTTCCATGACGCTCCAGATGCGGTCCATGTGGGCCTGCGCCTGCTCCTTGCTCCAGCCGGAGCGGTTCAGCTCGTAGGCCAGGGCGGCGTCGCCGAGGCTCTTGCCGTGGTGCTCGGCCCAGGCCACCATCTCCGTGGCGCCCGGGAAGAGCGGCTCGGCGGAGGGGCGGGCAGCGACGGGCACCACCGGCGGAGCGTAGGCGGTCCACCGGACGCCCTCCAGCGACTCCAGGGCAGGGCGAAGCTCGGGCGGGAGCGGGCGGTCTAGCTTGACATTCAGCAGGGCGCCGCCGTCGTGCTCCTCCAGGGAGTGCGACCAGGACCCGACCCCGGCCCGCTCCAGCAGCGGGGCCACGGTGGCCCAGGTGATCCCCTCGCCCTCCACCAGCAGCTCGTGGTCATCGCCGGCCAGGTCGGTCGGGTAGCCCTTCACACGGGTGATCCGCATCATCCCGCCGCCGGTGGAGGCGCCCCGCACCTCGACCGTGCGCCCGGTCACCCCGGTCAGACGGAGCCGGGTGTCGTTGGGGTGCTCGGCCCCCTCCAGCGCAGCCGCCTCAAAGCGGACGGTCACGCCTGATTTCGAGGCCAGCTCCAGCGCCTTGCCCAGGTCGGGGTTGTCGGGCTGCATACCCATGAGCCCGCCTGTGTAGCCCCGGTCGCTCCCCTGCCCCCGATAGGTAAAGGCCAGCGAGCCGTCGGGGTCGAAGGTGAGGTGGGCCTGCCGGACCGGTTCGCCCAGCAGCGCCCGACCCATGAGGCCGATTCGGGTGGTGCCTGCGGTGTGGGAGCTGGACGGGCCAACCATGATCGGCCCCAGCACGTCGTTGAACACGCTAAGCTTCGACAATCCGATCTCTCCTTGCGCAGCCTGGCCCTAGTGTCCGAGATAGGCCGCGACCACGTCCTGGTTGTGAATCAGCTCAGAGGCGGGTCCCTCCAGCGTCACGTTGCCGGTCTCGATCACGTAGGCCCGGGAGGCGAGGCGCAGGGCGGCCCGTGCGTTCTGCTCAACAATCAGCACGGTGACCCCTTCCTGGCTGATATTCCGGACCGTCTGCATAATGAACTGCTGCAGGTTGGGCGCCAGGCCCATGGAGGGTTCGTCGAGCATGAGAAGCCGGGGACGGGCCATTAGCGCCCGGCCCACCGCCAGCATCTGCTGCTCGCCGCCCGAGAGGGTGCCCGCCAGCTGGCGGCGGCGCTCGTGGAGGCGGGGGAACATCTCGTAGACCCGGGCCATGTCCTTCTGGATCCGCTCGGTCTGGCCGCGGGCGGTAAAGGCGCCCAGGATCAGGTTCTCTTCGACCGTAAGGGGGCCGAAGACCCGGCGCCCCTCGGGTACCTGCACGATGCCCATCTGAACGATCGCATCGGGCGCGAGGCCGGAGATCACCTGGCCCTCGAACCGGACCTCGCCCTCCCTCGGCTTCAGCAGGCCGGAGATGGTGCGCAGGGTGGTGGACTTGCCGGCGCCGTTGCTGCCCAGCAGCGCCACCACCTCGCCCTGGTTCACGGTGATGCTGACCCCCTTCAGCGCTTCGATGGCGCCGTAGAAGGTGCGTACGTTTGATAGCTCAAGCATCGCCATGGCTATGCCTCCTCCTCTTCCTTGCCGAGGTAGGCTTCGACCACCAGCGGGTTGGTCCGGACCTCCGCCGGCGTGCCCTCGGCAATCTTCTCGCCGTGGTCCAGCACCACCAGGCGGGAGGTGATCCGCATCACCAGGCCCATGTCGTGGTCAATCAGCAGCGGGGTCACCCCGAGGTCCCGAATCTTGCGAATCAGCCCCATGAGCGACTCCTTCTCGGCGGGGTTGAGGCCGGCGGCGGGCTCATCGAGCAGGAGGACCTTGGGCTGCACCGCCATGGCTCGGGCGATCTCCAGGCGTCGCTGGGCGCCGTAGGGGAGGTTCTTGGCCAGCCAGTGGGCCTGGCTCTTCAGCCCGACGAAGTCCAGCCAGTGCCGGGCGGTCTCCCGGGTCTCCCGCTCCTCCCGCAGCATGGCAGGGGTGTGGAGCATGGAGCTGAACAGACCGGCGGAAGTGCGGCTGTGGGCGCCCGCGATCACGTTCTCCTCGGCGGTCAGGTTCGGGAAGAGGCGCAGGTTCTGGAAGGTGCGGGCCAGGCCCATCGCCGTGCGCTTGTGAGGGCGCAGCTTGCTCAGGGGCTTGCCATCGAACTCGATCTCGCCCGAACTCGGGCGGTAGAAGCCGCTGATGCAGTTAAAGACCGAGGTCTTGCCGGCGCCGTTGGGGCCGATCAATCCGAGAATCTCCCCCTCGTGCAGGTCGAAGGAGAAGTCCTTGATCGCCGTCAGGCCGCCGAACTTCAGGGTGACGTTCTTCACAGCGAGAATCGGCATACGGCTACTCCTCCTTCCCTTCGGCACGGGCGGGCCAGAGCCCGTCGGGCCGGGTGAGCATCAGCAGCATCAGGGCGAGGCCGAAGACCAGGTAGCGCCAGGTGGAGACCGCCCGCAGGAACTCGGGCAGAATGATCACCAGTGCGCCGCCCAGAATCACCCCCGGCACGCTGCCGAGGCCGCCCATCACCACCGCCAGGAGGATGGTGATCGACTGCATGAAGCCGAAAGACATGGGGGAGACGGCGGTCATCTTCACGGCGAAGACGGCGCCCACCAGACCGGCCCAGAAGGTGCCGACCTGGTATGCCAGCAGCTTGTATCCCAGGGTGTTGATGCCCATCGCCTCGGCGGCGTCCTCGTCCTCACGCAGGCAGGCCCAGGCCCGCCCGATGCGGGAGCGGCCCACCCGGCTGACAGCGATGGTGGTCAGCACCACCAGCACCAGCATCATGTAGTAGTAGTGGGTGAGGCTGTTGAACTGGATCCCGAGGAAGTTGGGGCCGGCAATGCCGAAGATGCCGCTGGGTCCACCGGTCACGTCCAGGTTGTTGGCGGTGATGCGGATGATCTCGCCGAAGCCCAGGGTGACGATGGCCAGGTAGTCGCTGCGCAGGCGCAGCACCGTGAAGCCGATGAGCGTGCCCAGGAGCATGGCAAACCCACCGGCCAGCGGCATGGCCAGCCAGAAGGACCAGCCGAAGTGCTGGGTCAGAATGCCGGCGGTGTAGGCGCCGACGGCGAAGTAGGCGGCGTAACCCAGGTCGAGCAGGCCGGCGTAGCCCACGACAATGTTCAGGCCCAGCGCCAGGGTCATGAAGAAGAGGACCGTGGTGCCTACATCCATCACATACGGGCTCGATGTGATCAGGGGGACCAGGGTGGCGGCCATCAGCAGGAGTGTGAGGCCGACCGGCTTGACCAGCCGGGCCTGGGCGGGGGTAAGGGTGCGGGAGATGATCGTCTTCATGGTTACATCCTCCCCGCTGTCTTTTCGCCCAGGAGGCCGGTGGGCTTGAAGACCAGAATCAGAATTAGGGCGCCGAAGGCGAAGACGTCCTTCCACTGGCCGCCCACAGCGCCGGTGCCGAAGACCTCCAGCAAGCCCAGCAGCATGCCGCCCACCATGGCGCCCGGCAGGTTGCCGATGCCGCCCATGACGGAGGCGGTAAACGCCTTCAGACCGACGATGAAGCCCATCATGAAGTTGATCTGGCCGTAGTAGAGTCCCGCCATGACGCCGCCGGCGGCGGCCATGATCGAGCCCAGGAAGAAGCCCGTGGAGATCATCCGGTCGGTGTTGATGCCCATCAGCTGGGCAGCCTCGCGGTCAAACGCCGTGGCGCGCATCGCACGGCCGATGGTGGTCTTCTCAATGAAGGTGTGCAGGCCGATCATGAGGGCGAGCGCCATGGCGAAAATCGCGACATGAGCGTAGCCAATATGGACCCCAAAGAAGTCAAACCCGGTGCGGGCCAGGGTGACAGGGTAGACCCGGAAGCTGGCGCCCCACGGCTTGAAGACCATGACGGCGTTGGCGAGGAAGAGGGACATGCCCAGGGCGGTGATCAGGAGGATGATGCGGGGAGAGCCCCGCAGGGGCCGGTAGGCGATGCGCTCTACCAGGACGCCCAGGCCGCCGGTCAGGCCCATGGCCAACACCATGGCGAGGGCGATGCCAAAGGCGCCCGTCCCGATAAACGACTTGGAGAAGAGAAGCAGGAGGCTGTAGCCGAAGAAGGCGCCGATCATGTAGATGTCGCCGTGGGCGAAGTTGATCAGGCGGATAATGCCGTAAACCATACTGTAGCCCAGCGCGACGAGGGCATAGAAGGAGCCGATCACAAACGCATTCAGCAGCTGCTCCATGACTTGGGACATAGCTGCACCTCACATCTGGCGGAAGAGACGGGGCCCACGGCAGGAACTGTCGTGGGCCCCCTCGTGGCTCCGGCCTTACTTGGCGCCCTGAACGGTGACGAACTTGCCGCCCTTCACCTCGAGAACGATGAAGTAGCCATCCTTGCGGTTGCCGGTGTCGGTGAAGGCCACGTTGCCGGTCAGGCCCTTGTAGTTGGTCTGACGGATGGCCTTGGAGACGGCCTCACGGTCGGTGGAGCCGGCCTTCTTGATCGCCTCGGCGATGACGTAGGTGGCGTCATAGGCCTGGGCGCTGTAGGGGCCGGGGTCGCCGTACTTGGCCTTGTACTTGGGGATCCAGTCCTTGGCGTTGGCGAAGTCGCCCGCCGCCGGGGTGGTGGTAACGGCAACGCCCTCGGCGTTGTCCTTGCCGGCGATGTCGATCAGGCTGGCGTCGTTGGAGCCGTCGCCGACGATGATCCGGGCGGTGATGCCCAGGCCCCGGGCCTGCTTGATGATCAGGCCGCCCTCGGCATAGTAGGCGGTCCAGAAGATGGCGTCGGGAGCCTTGCCCTTGATGGCGGTGAGGGTGGCGCTGAAGTCCTTCTCGCCCGGGGTGACCGCCTCGAAGGCGACGACCTCGGCCTTGCCCTTCAGGTTCTCACGGGTCAGGTCAGCCAGCTCCTTGGAGAAGGCGGAGTTGTCGTGGATGATGGCGATCTTCTTCGCCTTCCAGGTGTCGACCATGTAGCCGGCAGCGATGCGGGCCTGGTCGGCGTTGGTCGGGTTCATGAGGTTGATGACCGGGAACTTCTGCTCGGTCAGCTTCACGGCGTTGGCGGCCGGGACGACGACGCCAACCTTGGCGTTGTTGTAGACCGGCTCGGTGGGCAGGAAGGCGCCGCTGCAGTAGCCGGAGACGGCGGCCACAGCGCCGATGGAGACGATCTTGTTGGCGGCGGCCACGGCGGCCTGGGCGTCACAAGCGGCGTCATGGACCTCAAGCTTCAGCTTCCGGCCGAGCACGCCGCCAGCGGCGTTGATCTCGTCCATGGCCATCTGGATCGCCTGGCTCATGTCCTGGCCCATCTTGGCGCTGGAGCCGGTGGTCGGGAGGGCGGCGCCGATGATGATGTCGCCCTTCGGGGCCTCGCCGCCGCCACTGGGGGCGGGGGTGGTCGGCTTGGTCGAGCTGCAGCCAGCGAGCACCAGGAGAGCCAGGGCCATGCCGAGGGAGAGCATGCGGAGCAGAGACTTCGATTTCATTCTGTCTGTCACTCCTTCTCTGATGTTGATCCCCTATGTGTGCAGCGGGCCGTTCCGCCCGCCCGGAACCCTATCGGAGCAGGAACCCCTTGCCCAGCGGGTCGGTCGGGTCGACAACGAACTGGTGGAAGCCCATGATCGAGGCGCTGCCCTCTACCTCAGGCACGATGGCCAGGTACGGCCCCACCTCGGTCAGCCCGAGAATCTTGCCCCGGAACTTGGAGCCGACGATCGACTCGTGGATGAAGGAGTCGCCGACCTTCATCTCGCCGTGGTGGTGGAGGTGGGCCATGCGGGCGGCGGTGCCGGTACCGCATGGCGAGCGGTCGATCTGGCGGTCGGCGAAGACGCAGACGTTCCGCCAGTCGGCGCCGGGCTCGTCGGGCTTGTCGTAGAAGATCACCCCGTAGATGTCCCGCAGCTCGGGCTCCAGCGGGTGGACCACCTCGAGGTTGGCCTCGATCCAGGTCTTGATCGCCCACATGGTCTCCTGAAGCTGGGGCACCTGCGACGGGCGGACCCGCAGGCCGGCCTCTTCGGCCCGCACGTAGGCGTAGAAGGCGCCGCCGAAGGCGATGTCGGCGGTGACGGTCCGACCGTCGGGCAGGGGGACCCGGAGCCCCGGCTTGTACATGAAGGAGGGCACGTTCTCGAAGGCGACGGAGGTGACCCGGTCGCCCTCGATGATCGCCCGGGCATAGACCTTGCCGGCGGGGGTGTCGAGGATGACCTTGGGCTCCGGGCCCTCCTTCTGGAGCATGCCGGTCTCGATCGCCACGGTGACCAGGGCGATGACGCCATGGCCGCACATGGTGCTGTACCCCTCGTTGTGCATGAAGAGCACGCCCAGGTCGGCGTCGGGGCTGACGGCAGGCACGGGGACCGCCCCGTACATGCCGTGGTGGCCCCGGGGCTCGTACATGAGGATCTGGCGGACATCGTCGAGATGCTCCCGCATGTACCGCCGGCGGTCGAGAATGGTATCGCCGGGGATGGGGGGGAGCCCGCCGGTGATGATTCTCAACGGCTCGCCGCCGGTGTGGGAGTCGATCGTTTGGAAGATACGGTTGAGGTGCATTGGTCAGGTCTCCTCTCTGGGCCCTGTTCTGGCTAACGTGGGGGGGCGCCGTGTGTGGGCACCCCGTCGCTCCTACGTTAGTCGCTAAGGGGCGGCTACGGCTCAGTTCGGCCCGCCACCGATCGGAACCGCGGCGGGTACGGCCCTTTTAGGGGCGCACCGCCGATCGGTGGCTCATAGCTGGTCTGCCTAGCGCCCCTAAGCTCCGGCACTGATGTCGCTCTGGGGTACCCCCACCCGGCTTGGCTTGACCTCTTCTTACCGGGTCGCGCTGGCCGATCGAGTCCCCCTAGATTAATTGGAGGGTCTTTAGAGCGGTCTCCAGGCGCTGGGTCTCTTCCTCGTTTAGCATCATTCTGGGGCTCCTTGCGGGGCCGCCGGCCTGGCCGATCTTGTCCATGGCGGTCTTTACTACCTGGACCAGCTTGCCGGAGGACTCGATCATGTGGCAGAGGGGGAGCATCTGCTGGTAGATCTCCCACCCCTTCTTCCAGTCGCCCTGCTCGACGGCTGTGGTGTGCAGGTCGGTTACCAGCTTGGGGATCACGTTGCCGGCTACCGAGACCCAGCCTTCGGCGCCTACCAGGAAGGACTCCATAGCCAGGTCGTCCCAGCCGCACCAGCCCTGGAAGGTGCCGTTGCTCAGGCGGATCAGGTCCCGCAGCTTTCTGATGTCGCCGCTGGATTCTTTCACGGCGACTACCGTCGGCAGTTCCCGGTGGATTTTGAGCATCAGGTCGATCGACATGTCGATGCCGCTGGTCCAGGGGTTGTTGTAGAGGATGATGGGCAGGTCCACTGCCTCGGTCAGGAGGGCGAAGTGGTGGAAGATCTCCTCTTCCTTGGGCTTCATGTAGTACGGGTTGATCACCATGGCCGCCGCGGCGCCGTTCTGCTGGGCGTGGCGGGTGTACTCGATCGTCTGCTGGGTGGTCTCGGCGGCGGTGCCGGCTACCACCGGGACCCGGCCGTTGGCCTCCTCGACGACCGTCTCTACGAGCTTCATGCGCTCTTCGCGAGTCAAGCTGACGAACTCACCGGTGCTGCCGCCGGCAATCAGGCCCCGGACGCCCTGGGCGATGTAGAAGTTGACGTTGCTGCGAAGGCCCTGCCAGTCTACCGACTGGTCCTTGTTCATCGGGGTGATCATGACAGGGAATGCCCCACGGATCATTTGAACCCACTCCTTTGTTTTTAGGCTACATTAGCAGAAAACCGGTCTTGATCTCGTCGCGGGGGTCGATTACGAACTGGTGGAACCCGGTGATCCAGGCCTGGCCTGTGACCTCGGGGACGACCGCTGGGAGGCCGCCCACCTGCGTCAGCTCCAGCGCCCGGGCCCGGAAGATCGAGCCGGTGATCGACTCGTAGACAAACTCCTGGTTCAGCGCCAGTTCGCCCCTGGCGACCATGGCGGCCACCTTGGAGGAGGTGCCGGTGCCGCATGGGCTGCGGTCTACGCCGCCGGGGGGGATGATCACTACGTTCTTGGCGTGCGCCTCGGGGTGGGTGGGCTTGCCGTAGAACTCTACGTGGGTGCCGCCTCGGATAAAGGGGGCTTCGGGGTGCTCGATCCTGAGCGCCTTGTTGGTAGCCTCGCGGATCGCGATGCCTGTGGCGATCAGGTGGGCGGCGTTGGCCGGGACCAGGTCGAGGCCCAGGGCCTCGGCGCTGGTGAGAATGTAGTAGTTGCCGCCGTAGGCTACGTCGACCGTCACCTTGCCGATGCCGGGGACATCGATCACCTGGTCGGCGTAGTGCAGGAAGGAGGGGATATTGGCGAAGGTGACGCCCAGCGCCTTGCCGTCCTTGACCTCGACCTTCACGCGGACCAGGCCGGCGGGTGTGTCCAGGTTGATGTGGGTGTAGGGCTCGGTAACCGGGACCAGCTCTGCCTCTACGGCCGCGGTGCAGAGGCCGATGGTGTCATGGCCGCACATGGGCAGGTAACCGCCGGTCTCAATGTAGATCACGCCCAGGTCGGCCTCGGGGTGGCAGGGTTCGGTCAGCACACAGCCGGACATCACCTCGTGGCCCCGGGGCTCGTACATGAGCACCTCGCGCAGCCAGTCGTGGTTTTGCTTCATGTCCAGCATCTTCTCGCTCATCGTCTTGCCCTGAAGCCGAATCGAACCCCCGATGATCGTACGGGTGGGGTTTCCGCCCGTGTGGCTGTCGATGGTGGAGATCAACTTCCGGAACCTCAATGCGGCTCACTCCTCTCGAAGCGGTCGATGCGGACCGGATCGGTCGGGATACAGGTGGGCTGTCCGATCAGCATCTCGGCGACGACCTTGCCCGTTACGGCAGCCAGGCTGATCCCGTCGCCCTCGTGGCCGGCTGCTACGTAGAAGCCGGGCACCTTGTCCACGGCAGAGATCACGGGCAGGTGGTCCGGGGTCCAGGGGCGGACGCCGGCGTAGGCCCGAATCACGGGGATCTCCTTCATGACTGGGTAGAACCTCACCGCCCGGCGGGCGATGGTGGCGATCACCCGGGTGTCGATGCTGGTGTCGATGCCGACGAACTGCCGGCTGCTGCCGATCAGGAAGTTAGAGACCGTGGTGGGCTCGAAGACCATTGCCACCCCGTAGCGCTCCGTCTCCTCATCGACGACGCGCTGGCCGCCGAACTTGGAGATCAGGTAGCCGAACTCCATCACCTTACGGCGGCTGACCGGATAGGTGCGGGCGGCGACCAGAATGTGGCCCTTGCGGGGCTTGATCGGCACCTCGACCCCCACCATGGCTGCGATGGCGGGAGCCCAGACCCCGCCTGCATTCACGACCCGCGTGGTGGCGATGACGCCCTGGCTCGTCTCTACGCCGGCGATGGCGCCACTCGGATCTCTGCGGAAGCCGGTTACCTCGGCAAAGGGGATGATCTTGGCCCCGTGCCGCTGGGCACCCCTGGCCAGAGCGTAGACCATGAGCGGCGGGTTGACCGTGCTGTCGGAGGCGCACTCCAGGCCGCCCAACAGGTCTGGGGCGAAGTAGGGAGAGTCGTCCTTCAGGTCCTGCCGGTCCAGCATGCGGAAGGGCAGGCCCAGCTTCTGCTGCCGGTCGACCCAGGAGCGTGCTGCCTCCATCTCTGCCTCGGTTTCACAGACGAGAATGGAGCCTGGCGCGCGGTACTCGAAGTCATCTAGCTCCCGGGCCAACTCCCGGACCAACTCCTGGCTCTTCAGGGACATCTGGCTGTCAAAGCCTGGGTCCTTGTCTATGGCAAGGATATTGCCGTCACAGCGGGTCGATGTGCCGGCCCCGATCTCGCCTCGCTCCACCAGGGTGACTTCGAGCCCCGCCTTGGCGGCGTAGTAAGCGATCGCACAACCGATGATCCCGCCGCCCACGATGACAATCTCAGAAGAGCTGGGGATCTGAGCCACGAATGCATTTCCCCTCTCGTGTTTCGCGCAGCCTGCAGGGTACTTTGGACTCCCCTTATTCAAGGAGCGTGCCAACAATGGCGTAGGCAGGGGGGTACTTTGACGTACTCTCCCTGCCCGATGGTGTCCGTCTGTACGGATACAGGCGTATTGGCCCAATCGGAGAGGCCTATCGACCCATTCAGATTATTATCTATATGGATATATTGGGTAGTACTTCCTTGGTTACAATTGTTCACATCATTTCATCGAACGGCACTATGTGTGGTGTAGTGTATGTGCTAAGATTGCAACAAGTGTCCAATTTCCCTCACACTATTTGTACACTGGGGGTAGGAACGTCGTGGACCTCCCGCAGGCAACCGTCTCGCAGATTATGACCCGGCATTTTCTGCTGCTGGAGCGCAGCAAATGGCCCGGTGAGGTAACCCATGATAAAGCGCGCATCGTTCTGCTCACCGAGCACGGGCATCCGGTCGGAGCGGCCTTTCCCGAGCATCTGCTCAAGTGGCAACGGAAGTATCCGGAAGAGGGACCGGACCGGTTTGCCTGGTTCGCGGTGAAGGAGATTCCGGCCAAACGCCTCATTACCGATGCGGTCCCGCAAATGGGTGGCCATGTGACGGTGGTGGTCGATGAGGAGCGCTCTCCGGTGGGAGTACTCCTCTGGGCTGATGTGGCCTGGTTTCTGGTGTCGGAGTACCTCAAGCTTCAGGCCCGGTTCCAGACGGCGCTTAACACGCTGGAGGAGAGCGTCTCCATGATCGACGAGGAGGGCACGGTGATCGCCTGGAACCGGGCGGCTCAGCGGCTTTTCGATATCGAGCCATCGGAGATTATCGGCCGGTCGCTGGCCGAGTTCTTCCCGTACAAGGACCAGTGGAGCCTTCGAGCCCTGAAGACGGGGAACTCCGTCCACCAGGGGCTGCATGAGCCGCATCCGGGCACCTGGGTGATCATCAATTCCGCTCCGGTACGGCTGGGCGACCGGATTATCGGCGCCCTGGCTGTGGAGCAGAACGTGACCAACATGGTGAATCTGAACGAGCAGTTGTACCGGACGACATCGGAGGTGAAGGCGCTCCAGGGGATGGTCGCCTCCCTCCGGCAGAACGACGACCCCTTTGGGGCGATTCGGGGCCGGGGCACGGCGATTCAGGCGGCGATCGCCCTGGCGCGCAAGGTGGCTGCTTCGGACGCCACGGTTCTGATCCGGGGCGAGAGTGGTGTGGGCAAGGAGCTGTTTGCGAAGGCGATCCACGCCACCAGCGAGCGGCGGGATCAGCCCTTTGTGGCGATCAACTGTGGGGCGATTCCGGCCTCGCTCTTCGAAAGCGAGCTCTTTGGCTATGAGCGCGGCGCCTTTACCGGGGCGGACCAGAAGGGCAAGTCGGGCAAGCTGGAGCAGGCGCAGGGTGGCACACTCTTTCTCGACGAGGTGGGCGAACTTTCGCTGGAGGCGCAGGTAAAGCTCCTCCGGGTGCTCCAGGATCGCCGGTTCTACCGGCTGGGCAGCGATAAACCGCGCCAGGCCGATGTGCGCATTATCGCCGCCACCAACGCGAACCTTGAGGAGATGCTCCGGGAGGGATCTTTCCGGGAGGATCTCTACTTCCGGCTCGATGTGATGTCCATTGAGCTACCGCCTCTGCGGGAGCGGGGCGAAGATATGGCCGAGCTGGTGCACGACATTGCCCAGGAGTTCGCCCTCCGGTACCGGCGCCCGATTGTGGGCATTGAGCCGGAGGTGATGCTCACCCTCATGAGTCACAGCTGGCCGGGCAACGTCCGGGAGCTCCGCAACGTCATGGAGCGGCTGGTGGTCCTGGCGGACGACGGGATGATCCGGGCCGAGCACCTGCCGCAGGCAATCCGGCGGCCGGCTGGTACGGCGGCCCCGGCTCCACCGCGGGCGCCCTCCCTGGAGACACCGGACAGATATAAGGTGCCCGCCGCCCCCCAGGGAGGCTACCCGGAGTTCCGACCGCTGCCCGACGCGGCCCGTGAGGCACGCCGCCGGGCCATACGGGAGGCGCTGGAGGCCTGCGACCAGAACCGGTCGAAGGCGGCGAAGATGCTGGGCATCTCCCGCAGCGCTCTCTACTATCAGCTCCGGCAGCTGGAGATGGACTAGCCTCCTTGGCACAGGCCTTGCAACGGACAGGGGCAGGAGGTGCTTCGGGTGAAAGATCAGCTGATCATCTGCCGGTGCGAAGAGGTCACCCTGCAGGAGATCCGGGAGGCGGTTGCGGGCGGAGCGATGACCGCCCGGCAGGTGAAGATGTCTACCAGGGCAGGCATGGGATTCTGCCAGGGACGGACTTGCCGTCACCTGATTGAGCAGGTGGCAGGAGTGGCGCCAGAGCAGGCGGACCCCGCCGTGGCCGAGGCCTCTGTTATGGCGTTCAAGCCGCCGGCACGACCGGTCACCTTCGGCCGGCTGGCAGGGGAGGGACGAAAGTGAGCGACCTGCGGGTTTTGACCCACCCGATTCTGGGCGATGCCCCCCGGGAGCGGCTGGTGACCTTTACCTTCGACGGGCAGGAGATTACCGGCCACGAGGGAGAGCCAATCGCCGCGGCCCTGATGGCCAGCGGCATTCGCACCCTGCGGCGCAGTGAGCGGACCGGTGAGCCGCGGGGAGTCTACTGCGGGATCGGCCACTGCTACGAGTGCCGGGTCACGGTGGACGGCGTGGCCTCCCTGCGCTCCTGTATCACCCCGGTCCAGGAAGGGATCCGGGTGGAATCCGGCTCCCGCCCGCCCGGTGGGGAGGTGTCCTCATGAGCCTGCGCACCTGTGACCTGGCCGTGATCGGCGGGGGTCCGGCGGGAATCAACGCAGCCACCATTGCTGCCCGTGGCGGTCTCTCGGTCGTTGTGCTCGACGAGCACCCCCGGCCCGGGGGCCGGCTGCTCGGCCAGCTGCATGAGCTGCCCGGCCACGGCGAAGATGGCTGGTGGCGCGGGGCGGAGATCGCCCGCGCCATGCTGGCGGAGGCCCGCAGCGCCGGGGTGGAGATAATCAGCGGCGCCTCGGTCTGGGGCTTGCGCCCGGAGTGGGAGGTCCTGGTGGAGGGAGCGCCCTTCGAGACGGTAAAGGCGAATCGGGTGCTGATCGCCACCGGCGCCGTGGAGAAGTCGGTGCCGGTTCCGGGCTGGACGATTCCCGGCTGCATCACCGCAGGCGCTGCCCAGGTCTTTGTCAACGTGCACCGGGTGCGGCCCGGTCGCAAGGCGATCATGGTGGGCGTCAACGTGCTGACCATGACCATCGCCCGGGAGCTGGCCCTGGCAGGGGTGGAGGTGGTGGGGATCGCGATGCCGCCCCTCGGCCCCTTCTCGGCGGAGGCGGCCAACCCCACCCGGGTCATTGCCGGCCTGACCCAGATGGCCGGCCTGGCCCCTTCACCGCTGCTGCGGTTGGCCGGGGCGATCTTCAGCGAGCGGACCGCCGGTCTGGGGGCTCAGCTCTTCCCCAAGGGTGGTGTGAAACTCTGGTCGATTCCGCTGCTGCTGCGGCAGGCGGTGGTGGAGGTGCTGGGCGACGAGCAGGTTACCGGCGTGGTGATCGAGGAGATCACCGCCGATGGCCAGCCTACCGGGCATCGGCGGCAGGTGGAGTTGGACCTGGTCTGCATCTCCGATGGGCTCTACCCGCTGTCGGAACTGGCGGTGGCCGCCGGCTGCCGCATGGCCGACGTGCCGGAGCTGGGCGGCCGGGTGCCGCTCTACGGCCCGAATATGGAGACCACCGCCAAGGGGGTCTTCGTGGCCGGCAATATTACCGGTATTGAGGGGGCGCAGGTAGCCGCCGCTCAGGGCAAGGTGGCGGGCTACGGGATTCTGGCCGGGGCCGGGCGGCTCGCCCCCAACGACCCGGCGCAGACAGCCGCCCGGGAGGAGTTGGCCCGCGTGCGTGCGGGATCGCCGATTCGCTTCCACCCCAGGCTGAGCGACGGGCTGCAGAAGCTGGGCCAGGCCTGGCAGCCACTGGCGGGGGAGTCTACATGAGCGTAACGGTACGAATACCGGGCATCTGGCGCGGGCTGTCGGGCGGTCAGGCGGAGATTCAGGTGGAGGGCGCCACCGTGACCGAGGCGCTCAAACACCTGGGAGAGCAGTACCCGAGACTGCGTGACAGGCTCTTCACCCCCGAGGGGGAGTTGAAGAGTTATGTGCACATCTTCGTCAACCAGATCGACATCAAGACGCTGAGCGGGGCGGAGACGTCGCTCAGCGAGCACGATGAGATCATCCTCCTGATGGCCATCGCCGGTGGGGCCGTGTAAGCCCGGGCACATAACAGACGAAGGGGCTGTCCCTGGCGGATTGATCCGCTTCTGGGACAGCCCCTCTACGCTATGCCACGGGGTTCATGAGGGTCCCGATGCCGGGAATCGTGATCTCCACCACGTCGCTGGGCTTCATGGGTCCTACGCCCTTGGGAGTGCCGGTCAGAATCAGGTCGCCAGGCACCAGGGTCATGATCTGGGAGAGGAAGCTCAGCAGCTTGGGCACATCGTGGATCATCAGGTTGGTCGAATCCGACTGGCGCACCTCGCCGTTGCAGGTGAGGGTGACCTGCACATCCAGCGGGTTGACGCCGTCGGTCACCAGCACCGGGCCGCAGGGCAGGTAGGTGTCGAACGACTTCGCCCGGCCGAAGCCGAAGGGGAGGTCCCCCTTCTGGAAGTCACGGTCCGAGACATCGTTAGCGATGGTGTAGCCGAAGACGTGGGAGAGCGCATCCTCCCGCGAGACGTTCTTCGCGGTCTTTCCGATCACCACCGCCAGTTCTGCCTCCCAGTGGATGGCGTGTTCCCGGTGGTGCAGCACAATCGCTTCGCCGGGATTGAGCAGGGCGGAGGGCGCCTTCAGGAAGAACATCGGCTCGCTGGGCGGCAGGTTGCCCAGCTCGGCGGCGTGTTCGGCGTAGTTCCTACCGATACAGACAATCTTCGAGGGCTCCACCGGCACCAGCAGCTTGGCTCCCTCCAGGGAGTCTACCCGCCCGGTCTCTTTTCCGCCGCTGTACGGAGCGCCATCGAGCTCGTGGATCTTCTTACCCGACAGTCGACCCCAGCGGGCTGGTCCCTCCTGCGTCATGTACCGAACGAACTGCATGGTCGTCGCCTCTCCTTTTGAATGACAAATGCGTGGGTGGTGGGTTTCCTTCATCCTGTTCAACGGAAGGAAAAACGATTCCTTTCGAATAGCAGGCAAAAAGGAATCAGGTGATGAATGGGGAATTCCACCGCCCGGGGCAGACTCTAGGGGAGGGATTTCGAGCGATGGAACTGACGATCCTGGGGCGATACTCGCCCTTTCCGGCCAACGGCGGTGCGATGAGCGGCTACCTGGTCCGCCACAGAGGGACCACCCTGCTGCTCGATGCCGGTAACGGCGTGGCCGCACGCCTTCAGCAGCACGTGAAGATCGAGGAACTGACGGCGGTCGTGATTTCTCATCTGCACGAGGATCACATCGGCGATGCGCACTGCCTGCGGTTCATGCAGCTAGATGCCCTCATGACCAAGCGGACGAGCGCCAAGCTACAGATCTATGCGCCGGCGGAGCCGGTGGAGAGGCTCGCCTGGCTGGAGGGCGGCGAGGACTGGCAGGAGCTCCGCGCCTATGATCCGGTCCAGCCACTGGTGTTGGGCGAGTTGGAGATCGCCTTTACCCGCACCAACCACCCGATTCCCACCTACGCCATGCGGATCAAGCCCGTGGGCGCAGCGGGACCCGTGCTCTTCTACACCGCCGACACCGGTGAGTCGGCAGCGGTCACGGAGGCCGCCCGGGGTGCCGACCTCTTGCTCGTGGAGGCCTCGCTCACCGAGCAGTACGCCTCCAAGCGGGTGTTCGGCCACCTGACCGGCGCGGAGGCGGCCACCATGGGGCGTGATGCCGGGGCGAAGCGGGTCCTGCTTACCCACCTCTACCCGGGGATCGACCTGGCCCAGCTGGTACGGGAGGCGAAGCCGGTACTGTCTCATATAGAGCTGGCCGAGGAGGGCCGGACCTACCCGATCGGCTGACCCACGTCGGAGAAGGTGAGTGCCCTCCTTCTTTTTCGCTATTGCCGTTTAATACCCCCGGGGGTATTATGAAGGCAGCGAAGGAGGTCGAGACCATGCGAGTGGGCATTCCGGTTCGGAACGGGCAGATTTTCGGGCACTTCGGTCAGGCTCAGACCTTTCTGCTGGTTGACATTGAGAACGGCCAGGTGGTCAACCAGCTGGAGGTAGACGCCAGCGATACCGGCGGCCATGCTGCCAACGTTACCTTCCTGAAGGAACAGGGCGTTACCCACGTGATTGCCATGGGGATTGGAGACGGAGCGCTGGAGCGTTTCGCCAGGCTGTCCATACCGGTGACCGCGGGAGTCAAGGGCGACCCGCTTGAGGCGGCCGTCCAGCTGGCGAAGGGTGCCCTGGTGAGTGACGAGAGCTACATCCACCATCACCATCATCATCATCACGATCACGACCATGACCACGACTAAGAAGCTGCCTTCTGCATACGATCTGAGACAGCCACGATGGCTGTCTCTTGCTTTTTTTGGGGATAGACAGGTCAGGCCGTATCGCTTTACAATCGTAATCGACTAATCTAACATAAGCCAAACACCAAGGAGGAGTTCCCATGAGCAAGAGCATCTGGAACGTGGATCCGTCGCACACCCAGGCCGAGTTTTCCGTGAAGCATATGATGTTCGCGACCGTGAAGGGCCGTTTCGACAAGCTGGAGGGCCAGATCGAGGCCGACCCGGCGGATCTCACCACCGCCACGTTCAAGGGCAGCGTGGAGGTCGACTCCGTTACCACCGGCGATGCACAGCGGGACGGGCACCTGAAGTCCGCCGACTTCTTCGACGCCGCCAACCACCCCACGCTCACCTTTGAGTCCACCGAGATCCGGCGCGATGGTGACGACTACAAGATGGTGGGCAACCTGACTATTCGAGGCGTCACCCGGCAGGTGGTCTTCGACTTCACCTACGAGGGCGCCGGGAAGGATCCCTGGGGGAACGAGCGAATTGGTTTTGCAGCGGAGACCAAGGTGAACCGGAAGGACTTCGGCCTGACCTGGAACGCTGCACTGGAAGCGGGCGGCGTGCTGGTGGGGGATCAGGTCAAGATCGCCGTCTACGGGCAGGCGGTCAAGCAGGGCTAAGCAAGGGAGGAAGGCGACGTGGAGCGGGTGCATCCCGAGACTCGGATCGGACACGTCCACCTGAAGGTGTCGAACCTGGACCGGTCGGTCCGGTTCTACACTGAGGCCCTGGGCTTTGAGGTGATGCAGCGGTGGGGGGACAGCGCAGCCTTTCTCAGCTTTGGCGGCTACCACCACCACCTGGGCCTGAACACCTGGGAGTCGAAGGGCGGCCGTCCCCCGGGGCCGGGGAGCACCGGGCTTTACCATGTGGCGATTCTCTACCCCAGCCGTAAAGAGCTGGCCCGAGCGCTGAAGCGCTTGCTGGCGCACGGCGTTCAGCTCGACGGCGCAGCAGATCATGGGGTGAGCGAGGCGCTCTACCTGCACGATCCCGACGGCAATGGCCTGGAGCTTTACCGGGACCGGGCGCCCGAGGAGTGGCCCCGGGACCCCGACGGCACCCTGGCCATGTACAACGCCCCGGTTGACCTGCGAGGGTTGCTGGCGGAGGCGGATTAGCATAGGCATAAGGAAAAGCCAGGAGCGCTCGTGCTCCTGGCTTCTGCTGCGCTCACACAGCCGAGAATGACAGAACCTGCACAGGAGCAGCGAAAGCGCTCCTGTGCAGGTGACGGGACAGCCCCACGCGTGGGGGGTTGGGGGGAGGATGCGCTCTTCCTCCCCCCACCTATACATTGAACCGGAAGTTGACCACGTCGCCGTCCTGCATGACGTACTCCTTGCCCTCCAGCCGGACCTTGCCGGCCTCGCGGGCGGCCGCCATGGAGCCGGCGGCGACCAGGTCGTCGAAGGTGACGATTTCGGCCCGAATAAAGCCCCGCTCGATGTCGGAGTGAATCTCGCCGGCCGCCTGGGGCGCCTTCGTCCCCTTGCGGATTGTCCAGGCCCGGGACTCCGTCTCGCCGGCGGTCAGGAAGGACATCAGGTTGAGCAGGTCATAGCCCGACCGGATCACCCGGTCGAGACCCGACTCGGTCAGGCCCAGGTCGGCCAGGAAGACCGCCCGCTCCTCGTCGTCCATCTCGGCCAGTTCGGACTCGATCTTGGCCGAGACGGGCACCACCTCGTTGCGCTCGCTGCCGGCCAGCTCCTTCACCTGCCGGACGGCCTCGACCCTGAACGGATCGGCCACATGCTCCTCGGTCACGTTGGCGATGTACATCACCGGCTTGGCGGTGATCAGGTGCAGTTCCTTCAGCACCTTGGCCTCTTCCGTGTTCTGAATCTCGACGGTCCGAGCGGCCTTGCCGTCCTCCAAGGCCTCCTTGAGGCGAACCAGCAGCCCGTACTCGACCTGGGCCTCCTTGACCCCCGCCTTGGCCGCCTTGGCGATCCGGTCGTACCGCTTGTCCACCGTCTCCATATCGGCCAGGATCAGTTCGAGGTTGATCACCTCGATATCGGAGAGAGGGTCCACCTTGCCGTGCACGTGGGTGATGTCGGAGTCCTCAAAGCAGCGCACCACGTGGGCGATCGCATCAACCTCACGGATGTGGTGCAGAAACTTGTTCCCCAGCCCCTCGCCCTTGGACGCACCTTTGACAATACCGGCGATATCGATGAATTTGATGGCAGTGGGCACGATACGCTTGGAGTGAAACAGCTTGGCCAGAACCGGCAGGCGCTCATCCGGCACATCCACCACGCCGACGTTGGGCTCGATGGTGCAGAACGGATAATTGGCCGCCTCAGCCCCAGCCTTGGTGATCGCGTTAAACAGAGTCGACTTGCCGACGTTCGGCAAGCCGACGATTCCGACCGAGAGTCCCATGAGTGCCCCCCTCTACCAAAATACCTTCACGATTATACTGGATGAGACTGCACGGTGCAATTCTCAGCAACCAGGAGAGGGAGGGGAAGGAGATCCGCTTGTCGTAGTAGTTTGGATGATGCTGGCTATGAGGGGGAGGTGAGCCCCTTGTCTGACATTGAGTTTCTGCGGACCCTGCCGCTCTTTGAAGGCCTCCCCGATGAGGATATGGCCCGCGTCGCCGCCCTGGCCAGGGAGCGGCGCTACCGCAAGGGCACGATCCTCTTCAACGAAGGGGACCCCGGCGAGGCGATCTACTTTGTGAAGGATGGCCGGATCCGTGTCACCCGGCTTTCGGCCAGCGGCCAGGAGCAGGTGCTCCGGGTCTGGGGTCCCGGCAGCGCCGTCGGGCTGGTGGTGCTGGCCGACAAGGCCGACTACCCGGCCACCGGGCAGGTGGTGGAGGACGCCATTCTCTACGCCTTCCGGGTCGACGACCTGCTGGCGCTCATGCCCGAGAGCCAACCCCTGGCCGCCAACGCCTTCCGCCTGGTGGGGCAGCGGCTGCGGCTGGCCCGGGACACGGCGCACGACCTGGCGGTGCACAACACCCACGGCCGCCTGGCCAGCCTGCTGCTGAAGACCGCCGAGGAGCAGGGCGGCCTGCGCATCACCCTGGGCCTGACCCACCAGGATATCGCCGGCATGATCGGCACCAGCCGGGAGACGGTCACCCGGGTCCTGGCCGACTTCCGCCGGACCAAGTGTATCCGTGTGGAGGGCGAGGAGTTGGTGATCCTCGACGAGAAGCGGCTCCGTGAGTGGATGGGCGAAATGTAGCAGAAAGGTCGGGGCGTTGGCTGCCCCGACCTTTCTGAATGTGTGACAGTACTGATTTGATTCGAAGGATTCACTGCTTCTACCCCGAATAAGCAGAACAAATCATTCCAGCAAAGGGGTAGGGAATTGCTGCTGCAGGCGCTGCTGCTCCTCTCTGTGCCTGCCCTGGTTCTGCAGGGCGTCCGGCGTGTGAAGCTGCTGAAGGTGATCGGGCCTGTTGTGCTCTGTTATGCCCTGGGCATCTTGTGGGGGAATCTCGGCCTCTTCCCGCCTGACTCCTCGGTGGCCATGTCGGTGGCGGAGGTGGCGGTACCCCTGGCGATCCCCCTGCTCCTCTTCTCCACCGAGCTGGCCAGTTGGTGGCGCTTGGCACGGACCACCGTGCTCTCCTTCGGCCTGGCCATGGTCTCCGTGCTGGTGACCGCTACGCTGGGCGCCTTCCTCTTTGCCGACCAGGTTCGTGACTCCTGGAAGATCGCCGGCATGTTCGTGGGAGTCTACACCGGCGGCACCGCCAACCTGACCGCCATCGGGATGGCCCTGGGGGTGGAGCAGGAGACCTTCGTGCTGGTCAATGCCGCGGATATTCTGGCGGGGAGCCTCTACCTGCTCTTCCTACTCACGGTGGCTCAGCGGGTGCTGCTCCGGTTCCTGCCGCCCTTCCGGGGGCGCGGGGAGGGGGTGACTGCACAGGTGGCTGCCGCCGCGGAGGAGGCGCCGCCGCGCCCGACGGTGGTTCAGGTTCTGCTGGGGCTGCTGCTCGCCGCCGGATTGGTGGGGGTCAGCGTCGGCCTCTCCTTCCTGGTGGCGGGCCGCATCGTCGAGGGGGTTGTGATCCTCGCGATCACCACCCTGGGCATCGCCGCCTCGCTCTACCGTCCCATCCGCCTGCTGCCGGGCACCGACGCCTCCGGCCAGTACCTGCTCCTGGTCTTCTGCTTTGCCATCGGCTCCATGTCCGACTTCCAGAAGCTGACCGCAGCCCCGACGATCATGCTCTACCTGGGCGTGGTCCTGGTGGGCGCCATTCTCCTGCACTTCTTCCTGGCCGCCCTCTTCAAGATTGACGCCGACACGGTGATCATCACCTCCACTGCGGCGGTCTTCAGCCCCGCCTTCGTCGGCCCGGTGGCAGCGGCGCTGGGCAACCGTGAGGTCCTGGTCCCCGGCCTGACCACTGGGGTGGTGGGATACGCTGTTGGGACCTACCTGGGGCTGGCGCTCTCCTATGTGCTGATGCCCTAGAGGGGACTCCTGATGTCAATATGTACCCTAGACCAGTGTTCCGGCTGCATGCGTCATGCGGCCGGGTGGTGGTTAGGGACAGCCATGATTCCATAGCAAAGCTGATCCTGGCCTGCTGCTTAGCCACG
>JBMONB010000198.1:0-3190 GCA_049325315.1 Bacillota bacterium
TCGACCCGGTCGAAGCGGTAGCGGTAGTGCGACTTCAGGCCGCCGCCGGGCGTAGACTCGCCCCGGGAGGATGCGCCCATGGCCCGCACCACCTGGTCGCCCACCGTCAGCTCTGCTCCCCGCAGGTCGAGGTCGGCTGCGACGCTCCCCTCCAGCTCTACCACGGTCTGGGTGGGGGCGATCAGGAGCGAGGTGACCCGCAGGTCGTACCCCTCACCCTGCCACCGCACATCCACCGGGTAGGTCTTGGCCAGCGGGTCCAACTCGGTGCGGGAGACCTGGAAGGAGACCGACCAGGAGCCCGACACTCCGGCAATCTCTGTCGCCCGGAGCCCGACCTGGGAGACCGGCGTGGGCAGCGGATCGGTGTGAAGCTCGCCCACCATCTTCCCGTCGACCACCTCGTGGCGGCCAGACCAGCTGCCGGGGCGGGCGTTCCCGTTAAAGGTGATCTTGAAAGAAGGCGATCGCTTGCCCGCCAGATCGGGCCCTTCTACGGTGTAGTAGATGATCGTCCGGGCCGGGTCAGCCACCACGCCCTCCACCCGGAGGATATAGCCCCGGGAGCTGTCCGAGGCGGTGACCGGGATCAGGTAGCCCTGCCGCTCTGCCCAGTAGGCGCCCTGGTCGTACTGGGCCATCCGGGCGATGTAGGGGCCGATCACCGGCAGGCCCGAGGCCACAGAGACCACGGTGGGCCAGAAGAGGGCGAGGCAGAGCGCCGCCGCCACCGCCGTGGCGATTCCAACCCAGCGGTTCCGGGAGCGGCGGGAACGGCGCCGGACCATGGCCTCCAGGGCGGCGATCCGGGCGGGGGACTCCTCTTCCTGTGCAAGCCACGGCTCGGCTGCGGCCGCCAGCTTCTGTTCCAAGTTCATGATTGACTCACGGCTCCCTTCGCTGGACCTTCCAGCCGCCGGCGCAGCGCGCCCAGCGCCCGGTGAATGCGGGACTTTACCGTGCCGGATGGGCTCTCCAGCAGGGCTGCGATCTCTTCGACCGGCATGTCGGCCAGATACCGCAGGGTCAGCACCTGCCGGTGGTGGATCTCCAACTGCATCACCTCATCCCACAGGAACCGCTGATCCAGCCGCTCCTCCGGGCCGGGGCTGGAATCAAGCCGGGCCTCGGCCTCCGCCAACTCCAAAGGCACCGTGCGGCTCTGCCGCCGCAAGTGGTTGCGGGCGGTGTTGACCAGGATGCGGCGGATCCAGGGACCAAATCCGTCCGGGCCGCCCCGCAGCTGCCCGAAGCGGTCATAGGCGATCAATGTGCTCTCCTGCAGCAGGTCCCAGGCATCGGCCTCCTGCCCGGTCAGGGCCCGGGCAATCCGGAACAGCTTGGACTCCTGGGCCCGCAGCAGGGTCAGAAACTGCTCATCGTGGCGTCTCATGGATCTCCTCCTCGCACGGCGGCGCCACCGTGTTCACTTCATAGACATTCCAGGAGGCCAAAACGTTCCACCCAGGTGGAAAAACGGCGCGCAAAAGGCGCCGGCGGGGCACAACCCCCTCCGGCGCCTCATGCTAATCTTCCTTGCGGCAGTAGGCCCGCACACCAATGCGGAACCAGCGGCGGCCGTCCGATGTGGTCAGAAACTCGCCGCGCCCGCCCTTCATGGGGCCCTCCAGGACCACCAGCTTGTCCCGTGCGATCAGCGCCGCCTCCGCTGGCGGCTCCACATTCATCTTGGTCTCGAGCACCTTCAGGTCGGGTGGCAGCGACTGCAGCATCAGCCGGCTGCCGCGCACCTCGATCAGGATCGTCCCGCCCCGCTCCATCTGGTAGCGGCCTGCGTAGGGCGCCAGCTCCTCAGGTGCGACGTCGATCAGGGCGGGCTCCTCCACCCGGACCCCCAGGTAGTGCTCCCGCACCCAGGCGCTCACCTGGTTGTTCAGGGTGGTGCCCCGCTGGCCGTTGGTGAGCAGGGCGAGCGCCACGCCCTTCTCGGGGGCGAGCCAGAGGAGCGCCATCTGGCCCCAGGTCGCCCCGCCGTGTTGCAGGAAGCGGACGCCGCTTACGTCCTGCACGAACCAGCTGAGCGCCATCTGCTGGCCGTTGCTCGCCGCGACCACCGGGGCATGCATCTGGCGGATTCGCTCCGCCGCCAGCAGCCGGTCGCCGCTCTCGGCCACGCCCTCCGCCAGGTGGAAGCGAGCGTAGCGCAGCAGGTCCTGCACGCTGCAGACCAGACCGCCGGCGGGGTTGCTGGAGCGGGGAATATTCCATGGCCGGGCGATCTCCAGCTGCTCCTCCTTCAGCATGTGGCCCACCACGAAGCGGCGGAGCATCACCTCGTTGGGGAAGAAGAAGGAGTGGGTCATGCCAAGCGGCTCCAGCACCAGTTCCCGCACAGCCGCCTCGTAGGTCTTGCCGGTCACCGCCTCGATCACCCGGCCGGCCACCACGAAGGCGGCGTTGTTGTAGGTCCAGAGCTCGCCGAGCGGCGTCACCTGGGGGAGTTCAGCCATCTGGGCCACATAGGTGGCCACCGCATCGTCGCCGCTGCCGGTGTCGGTGAAGACATCGCCCGGCCAGCCGGCCACGTGGGTGATCAGGTGGCGCACGGTCACGGTGGCGGCGGTGGCCTCATCGCCCAACCGGAAGTCGGGCAGGTAGCGCCGGACCGGTCCCTCCAGGTCGAGGTCGCCCCGCTCCACCAGCCGCATCATGGCGGTGCCGGTGACAGTCTTTGTAACCGAGCCGATCTGAAAGAGGGTGTCGCCGGTCACCTCCAGCGGGTTCTCGATGCTGGTGATCCCGAACCCCGCGGCGAATGCCTCGCCGTCGATCAGGAGGCCGAGGCCGACGCCGGGAACCTGGTGCTCCTTCATGCGGTCCTTCACGTACTCACAGAGCGCTGCGAACTTGGTCTCCCGGGTTGCCTGGTCGAAGAGCATGGTTGTTCCTCCCTGCAGTTGCAGTGACTTCACCCTGACTACTTCAACCAGCGACCTGTTAATCCTTCACCCATTTAGTCAGCGGCCGCCGCGCCGGTCGCCCGGGCCAGCGCCTGGGCGAGGTCGGCGATCAGGTCATCCACCTCTTCGAGCCCCACGGAGAGGCGGATCAGGTCGTCGGTGATCCCCCGGCGGAGCCGCTCCTCCGCCGGCACGGAGGCGTGGGAGTGGCGGGCGGGCACGGCGACCAGGCTCTCCACCGCCCCCAGGGAGACCCCCAGCAGGGGCAG
>JBMONB010000199.1:0-3124 GCA_049325315.1 Bacillota bacterium
CTGCATATACTGCTCCCAGCGCTCGGGGGTGAGGCCGGCGACGAAGGCGGGCAGGTCGTCGGGCACAAAGACGTACATGGAGACCCGCTCCTTGCCGTACGGCAGGCGGACGGCCCGGAAGCCATCGCCCTGCAGGGCGCCGAACTCCCGCTCCTGCTGCATGAACGGGACCTGCTTCTGGACGCCGTCGAGCTTGGTGAAGGCGCCCTCCCGGGTCAGCTTCGGGTCGAAGGCGTGGGTCCACTCGCCCTTGAAGTAGAGGGCGTTGACCAGGATCATCACATCGCTGGGGGTCGTGGAGGCGAGCAGCTCCTTGATCTTCTGCTTCGTCGCCTTGGCCGTCCAGTCGTTGATCTTCTTCACGGCAGATGGGTCGCCAAACTCGGCGCTGTCGATGGCGGCGCCGTAGTGCTGCTTCGCCGTGTCGGCAAAGGCGGGGGCGACCTTCAGGCCGGTCCGGTACCAGACGGCGTTCGCCAGCGAGACCTCCACCTTGGGGTCGGGGTTGGTCAGAATCGACTGGAGCTGGCCGTTGGCCTTGTGGATCTCATCGATACTGATCTCCCGAAAGCCCAGCGCCCTGGTCATCTGCGCCTGGGTCTCGCCCCGGGCCCCGGCGGCGGTCAGGCTGAGCACCAGCGAGGCGCTGGTGGGGGAGAGAAAGGCGTTCTCGCCCTTGTAGACCTGCTTGAGCAGGTCAATGCCGAACCGGCTCGATGCCGCCGCCACCCGGTCGTCCACCTTCTCCGCCGGGGCGGGCTGGTCTGCCGGGCGGGCGCCGCCGCAGCCGGCGAGGATCAGCAACAGAATCAGGAGCGCAACTGCCTTTTGCATGGGTTCATCCCCCTTCAATCTGTCGGACGGGGGGAGGCCCGGTTTGGTTTCAAGAGTGAACGATCGGTGAAACTTTTGGGGTCTTAGAAGTGTACTAGATAGTAGATGCCGGATGGAGGACGCCATATGGAACAGGACACCGCGATCATTGAACTGTGTCAGCGTGGCCACCCCGCCGGCTTTACCCGCCTGGTGGCGGCCTACCAGGAGCGGGTCTACCGCACCGCATACGCCTTCGTACATAACCGGGAGGATGCGCTCGACATCACCCAGGAGGTCTTTTTGCGCACGGTGCGGGCGATTAGCTCCCTCGACCCCGCCCGGCCGCTCTGGCCGTGGCTGCGGCGGGTGACCGCCAACCTGTCGATCAACCTGATCAAGCGGCGCCACCCCCACCTCTCCCTCGACAGCCTGCCCGAAGGGGCGCTCCCGGCAGATGGCTCCGAGCCATCGTGGACGATGCTGGACCTCCAGGCAGCGATGGCCGGCCTGCCGCCCATCGTGCGGATGGTGCTGACGCTCCGCCACCAGGAGGGGCTCCCCTACGATGAAATCGCCCGCCTGACCGACCTGCCGGTGGGTACCGTGAAGACCCACCTCTTCCGGGGCCGGCGGCTGCTCCGTGACAGACTCGCTATCCAGGAGGCATGAGCCCGATGATCATGAAGTGCAGCGACGACCTGCTCCAACTCTACGTGGAGAACGAGCTTCACCCCGCCGAGCGGGCCATTTTAGATGAGCACCTCAAGGGCTGCGCCGCCTGCCGCCGCCGGGTCGGGTTCTACAAGGGGCTGTTCTGGGACCTGGGCCACGCCCCCCGGGCCGAGGTCGATGCGGGCTCGCCCGAGGCCCTGGCCGCCCTGCTGCGGGCCGAGTGGGAGCGGGGCCGGTCTGCCGAGCGGCCATCGACCCTGGGCCTCGCCACCCTCTGGCTGACCGCCAACCCCGCCGCCCGGGCCGTGGGCGGGGCGGGCAAGGCGGGCCTGAGCACCCTGGGCCAGGCCGGAAAGGCCGGACTCAGCCGCCTCTTCCGGCGGAAGGGGGGCGGTTCCCGTTAGCCTCATTCTGGCGATTCTCGGCTGGACCCTGCTGACCCTGGTGGGGATCCTGCTGCTGATCCTGCTTCTGGTGCTGTTCCTGCCGCTCGATGTAAACCTGCGCCTGGACTCCGACCTGCAGGCCCCCACCTGGGACGATGAGCTGACCGGGCAGGTGCGCTGGCTGATCCGGCTCCGCTGGGGCTGGGTGGTCTTCGCCGGGCTGTGGGGGGGCGAGAATCTCCGGGTGGTCCGCAGCGAGATGCGGATCCTGGGCTTCCGCCTGCGCCCGGGCGCCAAGAAGGCGGGGCGCAAGAAGAAGGCGCAAAAGAAGAAGAAGAAGCGCAGCGCCCCCGATCTGGAGCTGATCTGGGCGATGGTCGAGGAGGCCGCCCGCTTCCTGCGCCGGATCGTCGAGCGCTTCGGCTTCCGCTTCGAGGGCGACCTGACCTACGGCTTCAGCGACCCGAGCCTGACCGGCTGGTGCGAGGCGATTCGCTGGTCGGTGGGGAATCCGGTGCCGATCCGCCTGGAGCCCGAGTTTGAGCGCCCCGCCCTGCTGGGCTGGGCCACCACCCACGGCCGCCTCTATGGCTACCAGGTGGCCGCCGCCGTGCTGAAGGCGATTCGCAACCCTGTGATCAAGGACCGACTGTCCCGGAAGATACGCTTTAAACCCCTGCGCTACATACTGTTAGGAGGATGACCCATGGGATACGGAATGCCGGCTGAGATGTGGGCGGTTCTCGACAAGCACCTGACCACCAAGAGCGTGATCGGCGAGCCGGTCACCTTCGGCGAGGTCACCATGATCCCCGTAATGGACCTGATGTTCGGCTACGGCGGCGGCGCCGGCGAGGGCAGAGATGAGAAGCAGCAGGGCGGCGGAGGCGGCGGCGGAGGCGCCGGGGCGAGGCTGGCGCCGAAGGCGATCATCGTGATCAAGGGGGATTCGGTGGAGGTGCTGCCCTTGAGCAAGGGCAGCGCGATCGAGAAGATCGTCGAGGCGATCCCGGGCCTGGTGGAGAAGTTCCAGGCCAAGGCGGCCAAGGACGAGGAGACGAAGGCGGAATAGCGTGCAGGGAGCCCCCGGGAGAGGCGAGCGGTCGCCTCTCCCTCATCAATGTGGGGGACTCCTGATGTCAATATGTACCCTAGACCAGTGTTCCGGCTGCATGCGTCATGCGGCCGGGTGGTGGTTAGGGACAGCCATGATTCCATAGCAAAGCTGATCCTGGCCTGCTGCTTAGCCA
>JBMONB010000200.1:0-40418 GCA_049325315.1 Bacillota bacterium
GGGGTAGCACCCCCCAAAAAAGCTGCTGAACCTTTGTCTTAAGCTTCATACTCCCTTTATCTGTATACAAAACAGCCCCTGCGTCCGCTTTGCGGACAGCAGAGGGCTGTTTTGTCAGCAAGCTGAAACGCAGGGCAGAGCGCCCTGCGTTTTTGATTCAGCGGGGGAGTTCCCAGGGCGCCTCCAGCAGCGCCCGGGTCTCGGCCACCGCCACCTGCCAAATGGCCAGCATCTCCTCGTCGGGGCGCTCGTAGCGGCCGCCATAGTTGCCGTCCTTCAAGTAGGCCCTGACCTCGTCTGGCGCCAGAAGCCGGAGCAGGTCCAGGTTGGCCATCTCCTTCTGCCCGGCTGGCTGCACCGCCCCTGCCAGGCGGGTCCAGGGGAAATTCTCCATCCAGGAGGCGTGGGAGGCCACCGGATCGGTCTCCATCACCTTCGCCCAGGTCTGTGGGGCGTTCCACCAGTTGTGAAACCGGACCTTCACACCGGGGTTCCGGCTGATCCACTCCCCCACGAACCCCTGGGCGGGGGTGTTTCCACCGTGGCCGTTGACGATCAGGATCCGCTTGAAGCCGCTGCCGGCCAGGCTGTCCAGAACATCCCCCACCAGGTTGAGGTAGGTCTCCACCCGCAGGCTGACGGTGCCGGGGAAGGCCCGGAAGTACGGGGTGATCCCGTAGGGCTGCACCGGCAGCACAGGCACCCCCGCCGGCTCCGCCGCCTCCAGCGCCACCCGCTCCGCGAGAATGGAGTCAACGCTCAGGCTCAGGTAGGCGTGCTGCTCGGTGGAGCCAAGGGGGAGCACGATCCGGTCATCCTGCTTCAAATAGGCCTCCACCTGCATCCAGTTCATCTCCGAGATCCGCATCGGGTGAAAGCCTCCTGGGTTAGAAGATCGCCTTGCCCCCATCGACGCTGAGCACCTGACCGGTGACCCAGCGGGCCAGGTCGGAGGCAAAGAAGAGAACGGCGTGGGCGATATCCTCCGGGGAGCCCATACAGCGCAGGGCGATGGACTGGAGCAGCGCCTCCTGCCCCTCCCGCCCCATCGCCTCCCACTGCTTGATCGTCGTGGGGTTGGAGAGCACAAAGCCCGGCGCCACGGAGTTGACGGTGATGTTCCAGGGCCCCAGCTCAACCGCCTCCTGGCGGGTCAGGCCCACCAGGGCGTGCTTGGCGCTGGCGTAGGCCTGAATCCCGGTGAGGGAGTAGGTGCGCCCCGCCCCCGACGTGATGTTGATGATCCGGCCATGCCGCTGCTCCTTCATGTGGGGCGCCACCGCCCGGATGAAGTAAAAGGCGCCGTGCAGGTTAATCTCCAGCACCCGGTTGAAGTCGGCGGTGGAGACCTCCTCCACCGGCTGCCCGACCTGACCGGCGACGCCGCCGGCGTTGTTGACCAGAATGTCGATCCGGCCCTCCTCGGAGGCGACCCACTCCACAAAGCGGCCCACCGCTGTCTCGCTGGTCACGTCGACCCGGGCGGTGCGGGCGCCTGTAAGCCGGGCCGTTTCGGCCAGGCCGGTCTCGTTCACATCGCAGCCATAGACCGTGGCGCCCTCCTCGACCAGGGCGTCACAGATCGCCCGGCCGAAGCCGTGGGCCACCCCGGTCACAATGGCAACCCGCCCCTTCAGGTCCAGCCGGGCGCTCCGGGCCAGCTCAGGCTGTGACTCCAGCCCGCTGACCCGCCCCTGGGTGGTGGGGCCACCGGGCAGGAGCACCGTTCCGGCCGAGTGGAGCCGGCGCTCCGCCCTCGGGGTGAGTCCAGTCTGCGGGTCCCGTCCGTCGTCATCTGGGCCGAAAGGTCCCCGAATCGCCACCGCTTACGCCCCCTTCTCTTAGAACCGGTCGACCAGCAAGGCCATGTGAAGGATGCCCTTCTCGAAGTCAGCGAGGCGAATGTGCTCGTCCGGGGCGTGTGCCCGGGAGCCGAAGTAGCCCGAGCCAGTGGAGACGACCGGCACCTGGAGCAGGTGGCCAAAGGGGTGCATCGGGCCCGTGCCGGCGGAGGAGAGGTGGTAGACCGGCTCCGCCGCCCACGCCTCCCGGGCGGTATCGACCACCAGCTTCACAAACGGATGGGCCGGATCGGTCCAGTAGGCCTTCTGCCCGTTGAGGAGGCTCAACTCCACATCGTCAAAGCCCTGGGCGGCCAGGTGCGCCCGGAACGACTCGAAGATCGCCTGCGGGTCCATGCCCGGCACCAGCCGGCAGTCGATCTTGGCCTGCGCCTCCTTGGGCAGCACCGTCTTGGAGCCCTGCCCGTAGTAGCCCGACTCCAGCCCGCAGATGGTGCAGGTGGGCTGAAAGAGCATCTGGTCGATGTAGTCAAGCCCGAACTGCTCGGTCAAGAGCGGCCGGCGAATGCCGTAGGTCTGCTTCAGCACCGCCGCATCCACCGGGATCTGGCGGGCGACCTCGCGCTGCGCTTCGGTAGGTGGAATGATCCCGTCGTAGAAGCCGGGCACCTTCACCTTCCCGTCGGGCGCCTTAATCGCAGCCAGCGCCCAGGTCAGCCGCCAGGCCGGGTTATCCACCACAGCGGCATTGGCGGAGTGCAGGTCGACGGCGGCGTGGCGGACCCAGGCCTGCATGTACGCCATTCCCTTTACCCCGCCAAACAGCTCCGGGCGCCCGTCGGCGTCCACGCCGCCGAACTCCCAGATGCAGGCGTCCGCCGCGAAGAGGTGGTGGTACCGGTCCAGCGCCGGGTAGAGCGCCGGGGAGCCGATCTCCTCCTCGCCCTCGATCAGAAACTTGATCCGGCAGGGCAGCTTGCCGCCGCGCACCGCCTTCACCGCCCGAATCGCCGCCAGCCGGGCCGCGATCTCCCCCTTGTTGTCGGAGGTGCCCCGCCCGAAAATCTTGCCGTCCTTGACCTCGCCGCCGAAGGGCTCTACCGTCCACTCGTGAAGCGGCTCCGCCGGCTGTACGTCGTAGTGATTGTAGAAGAGGAGCGTCCGGTCGCTCTCCCCGTTAAACTCAGCGTAGATGACCGGGTTGCCCGGGACCCCCTCGGTCAGCACCCGAACCACGCCCCCCGACCGTTCCACCAGGTCGGTCACCAGCTTCACCGTCTCCGCGATCCCGATTCCCTGGGCCGCGACGCTTGGTTGCTGAATCAGCTGCTGCAGCTCCGCAAGCGCCCGCTCGAACTCCGCCTGACAGGCGGCCTGCAATGCCTTGTTTTGCAAACGTGGAACCCTCCGTTTCATCGGTCCTGCCGGATACTTCATTCCATAGAGTCATTGGTTCCCCTGCAAGATTCGGTTGGGGAGTTAACTGTTCTCATTCATGCGTACACTTACTTGCTCATCCCCCCACTTCATGGTAGGATGCTCAACAAGCGTCGATCGACAAGCGAAACTCTTATCCAGAGCGGCTGAGGGGTACGGCCCGATGAAGCCCGGCAACCCAGGCTCTGCCTGAAGGTGCCAACTCCGCCAGGGGTACTATTCCCCCGGGAGATAAGAGGGAAGGGACCGGTATGCCCGGACCTCTCCCTCCTGGAGAGGTCCTTTCTTTATGAAAGGAAGATCGCTGTTCGCTCGGACGACTAAGGAGGAGTGGTGAGCCATGTCTGACGAGAAGAAGCTGCATCTTGATACCCTGGCTATCCATGCGGGCCACGAGATCGATCCGACTGGTTCTCGGGCGGTGCCCTTGTACATGACCACCTCGTACGTCTTCAAGGACTCCGAGCATGCGGCCCGGCTCTTCGCCCTGCAGGAGTTCGGCAACATCTACACCCGCATCATGAATCCGACGACGGACGTCTTCGAGAAGCGGATCGCCGCGCTCGAGGGGGGCGTTGGGGCGCTCGCCGTCGCCTCCGGCCAGAACGCCGAGCTGTACGCCATCTTGAACCTGGCCCAGGCCGGCGATGAGATCGTGGCCTCCGCCAGCCTCTACGGCGGCACCTACGCTCTGTTCGCTCACAACCTGCCCCGACTGGGCATCAAGGTCCACTTTGTGGACCCCACCGACCCTGAGAACTTCCGGAAGGCGATCACCCCCAAGACCAAGGCGCTCTACGCCGAGACCATCGGCAACCCCAAGGGCGACGTGCTCGATATCGAGGCCGTCGCAGCGGTCGCCCATGAGAACGGCCTGCCCCTGATCATCGATTCCACCTTTGCCACCCCCTATCTCTGCCGGCCGATCGAGCATGGCGCCGACATCGTCGTCCACTCCGCCACCAAGTTTATCGGCGGGCACGGCACCGCTATTGGCGGCGTAATCGTCGACGCTGGCAAGTTCGACTGGTCCACCGGCAAGCATGAGCTCTATACCGAGCCCGATGCCGCCTACCATGGTCTGCGCTACGCCGACCTTGCCCAGGCCGGCCTGCCGCCCTTCATTCTCCGGGCTCGGGTCTCCCTGCTGCGCGACCTGGGCGGCGCCCTCTCCCCGTTCAACTCCTTCCTCTTCCTGCAGGGGCTTGAGACCCTCCACCTCCGCATGGAGCGCCACTCCACTAACGCCCTCGCCGTGGCGAAGTACCTCGAGCAGCACCCGGCGGTGGCTTGGGTCAACTACCCGGGCCTGGAGTCCAGCGAGTCCTACCAGAAGGCGAAGAAGTACCTGCCCAACGGGCAGGGCGCGATTCTCACCTTCGAGATCAAGGGCGGCTCCCAGGCGGGCAAGGCCTTCATCTCCTCCCTCAAGCTGCTCTCGCACCTGGCGAACGTGGGCGACTCCAAGTCGCTGGCGATTCACCCCAACACCACCACCCACCAGCAGCTGAGCGAAGCGGAGCAGCTGGCCGCCGGCGTCACCCCCGGTCTTGTGCGCCTCTCCGTGGGCACCGAGCACATCGCCGACATCCTCGCCGATATCGAGCAGGCGCTGGCGAAGGCGACCGCATAGTGATCCCTGACATTACGTGCCCCGCGCTGCCCATCTTGGGTGGCGCGGGGCATTTGCTATTTCCTTATGCCTTTTTCTCTTCCAACACTTGACAAACTAAACGTACAAGGTCTATATTGGAATAGCATTCGGTAGAAATGGGTTTTTCTACCCAAGGAGGATGATTTAGGTGGCCGTAACGTTCTGGCGGCGGAACAAGGGTGGGGAGACGGTTGCGGCGGGGAGCAATTCCCCCGCGAACACACAGGGTGGGGCGGTCCACACCGAACTTGTGGGTCGGGCGCGGAAGATGACCGCAGTGGCCGACAAGGTGGCTGACGCCTCCGCAGAGGCTGTTCGGATCAGTTATGATCAGGCTACTGGAATCACCGAGGCTGCCAGCGGGGCAGATGAGCAGCGCCGTCTCGTAGATGAAGCCCTGGAGGTCTTCAAGCAGCTGTCCGATTCGGCGCATCAGATCTCCGAGGGCGCTCAGAACCAAGCGATTTCGGTGGGGAGCGCCAACCAGTCGGTGCAGGACATGTCCAAGATGATCCACCGGGTGACCACGGCCACCAAGCGGGTGGCCGACGCCGCCAACTCGGCGACCTCTCTGGCCGTCCAAAGCGGTGAGTCGGTTGAGCAGGTGACCAAGGGCATGGAGAAGATCAAGGAGACTGTCTTCGCCGCGGGTGCAAAGGTGGAGGACTTCAGCCACCAGTCCAACCAGATCGCCGGCATTGTCCAGGTGATCACCGAGATCGCCGAGCAGACGAACCTGCTGGCACTGAATGCTGCAATTGAGGCTGCACGGGCCGGTGAGGCCGGTCGCGGCTTCGCCGTCGTCGCCGATGAGGTCCGCAAGCTGGCGGAGCGCTCCAAGAAGGCGACCGAAGAGATCGCCGCCCTGATCGATAAGAGCCAGTTCGGGCTCGAGGAGGTCCAGAAGGCGATCACCGCCGGGACCGAGGAGGTCCGGAAGGGCACCGCCCTGGCCGCCACGGCGGGTCAGTCCATGCAGCAGGTGGTCAGCATCGTGGGCGAGACCCGTGAACTGATTCAGGAGATCCTTGGCTCCGCCGAGCAGATGACCGCCGGCTCCGAAGAGGTGACCCGTGCCATGAGCGAGATCGCATCGGTGGCCGAAGAGAACTCTGCGACCACCGAGGAGATGGCGGCCTCCACCGGTGAGGCGGTCCGGCTGATCCAGCAGGTTGTCCAGATCGCCAGCCAGACCAACCTGAACGAGCTTGCTGCTTCGGCCCGCGACCAGGCTGCCTTCTGGGAGCGGGTGGCCGCCTCCGCCCAGGAGCTGGCCAAAGAGAGCCGCGCTGTCTCCACGGAGCTTGATCCGCAGGCCGCTGCCGAGGCAGCCGCGGCCCGTCAGTAGAGAAGCGGAGCTAACCCGCAGCGGCCTTGCCTACCAGGCAGCCGCTGCGGCGCTCACTGCACAGTAAGATGGAGAAAGCGGAGACCTCCTTTCCTTCTCAGCGGAATGGAGGTCTCCCCTGGTTTGTAGGTGGGGCCAGACTGTATAATATTGGTAACCTGTGCGACGACTCTCCAGGGGGGAGGAAGATGGAAAAAACAACAGAGCCCATGCGGTTGGTACTGGTACTCTCGGGGGCCGTGGCCCTGGGATCCTTTGAGGCCGGGGTGGTCTACGAACTGCTCCGGGCCGTAAAGGCCGGGGCCCCTCTCACGGTCGATGTCATCGCCGGTGCTTCGGCCGGCTCACTGGTGGGGGCGGTTGCCGCCAAAAGCCTGGTGAGCGGCGTTCCCTTTGAGCACACCTTCCCCCGATGGGGGGAATACACCCTCGAACACCTGGCCCGTGGCTACGAGAGCACGGACCAGGCCGAACGAGAGCAGAAGAACCTCGATCGGGGGATCCTCTCCACGCGCGCCGTCCGCCGGATTGTCGAAGAGAACCTGGTGGCCGACCCGGTTCAGCGGGACTTCCAACCCACCTATCCGGCGTCACGACTCTGCCTGACCATGACCGTCACCAACCTCGACGGCCTGCCGCCCATTCACGGGCTGAACCTGGAGAACCGCTTTGCCGAGTCGGTCACCTTCCGCTTTACCCCGCCCGACCCACATCGCCTCAAGGAGAGTCCGTATCCGCCGGCGGTCTGGCGCCGGGTGGGACAGGTAGCCCAGGCAAGCGCCGCCTTTCCGGGGGCCTTCGACCCGATCACGCTCCCCTGGGCTGAGCGCATCTGGATTCCGGGCCAGTTGGAGGAGATCTGGGAGAATGACCTGCTGCTAGAGCGGTTGCATCAGACCGATCCCGACATTCAGCGCCGGATGCTCTATAACGATGGCGGGATCCTGGACAACCAGCCGGCGGAGCGGGCCATTGCCGACCTGCCGTGGGTGACCGGCGGTCCGGATGAACCTGGCCTCGAAAGCCTGGTCTATGACCCGAAGCGGTGCGTCCTCTTTATCGAGCCAGAGCCCCCGGCCTCCTCGCCAGAGGCGATCCGAGCTGAACGCCGCCGAACCTGGTTCGACCTTACCACACGCTCGGCCTCCCTCTTCATGACCGCCTCGTCTCCACAGATCGGCCGTCCCCGGGTCCATACCAGCAACCTGAAGCTGAACCGGCTCTTCCGCTTTCTGGCCGAGCTTGGCCGGCACATCGCCGCGGAGCGGTATATCCCCACTGTCGATGAAGCGACGGACCAGTTTACCCGGCGTCATCCAGACCTGGATCTGCTTCGGCGGGCTGGCTCCACCCTGGGTCACCCCGAGGAGCCACCGGGTCTGATCGATTCCGCCCTCTTCGGGCAGGCGGTTCACGGCTTCTACCAGTGGCTGGCCAGCGACCGCTTTGAACAGGACATGGACTGGCTGGAACGGCTGCCCCCCGGACGGGTCAGGGAGGCGCATGAGCAGGTGAGGGAAGCTGTTCTGGCACTGCGGGAGTCCTACGTGGGGCTGCAAAGCATTGACCCCCTGGCTCCCACGGCCCACCAGGACCTGCTCGAAGAGATACATGTAAGCCTTTCCATCAGCCTGGGGCTGACGCAGCCCTGGGTGGGGCTCTGCGAGATCACCCCCGAGGATCCGCGCATACTGAGGGGCGAAGAACTCTATAACTTCGGCGGCTTCTTCTCCAGCGAGTTCCTCCGGCACGACTACGAGGTCGGTCGCTGGTACGCCCACCTCTGGCTCACGGAGGCGGTTCCCGAGTACGCCGTTACAGAGCCGCCTACCAAGCCCCCTGTCCCAGACGGCGGGCTGAACTGGCGTCACCTTTGGCGGAACAGGGGGCCGCTCTGGCGCATGACCGGGCGATTCATCGCCGTCATGCTGGAGGCTGTCGGGCTCCCCTACTCCGTGGGCGGGCAGATGGTGGTCACTCTCCTGGGCTGGTCTCTCTTGCTCTCGGTCCTGCACGGGTTCCTCATGCTGGTGGGCGCCTGGTTCGGGTGGATCACCTTTCCGGTCGAATACCAACGGTTCCGGTTCTGGCTACTCATGGCCACCAGCCTCTTCCCGCTCACCATCGGCTTCGTGCTGGGCCTGACCATCCGGCGAAGGCGGTAGGGCAGTGGAGCGAAGGCGGGAGAGCACCCACCTGCTCTCTGCCTGGCTGAAGGCTGCCTCAAGGTCGGCCCGTCCGTCGTCATTCCGGTCGAGCTGGAAGGTGGATTCGCCGGAGCGCTCAACCTTCCAGCCCTGGCGGGGTGGGCGCTGCGCCAGGGCCGTCTGCGCCTCCGCCAGGTCCACCGCCGGATCCAGCAGTTCCTGCGCCCGCTGCTCGTAGTGGTTGCTGAGGTAGTAGACCAGCCGGACCAGGGTACCGTAGGCGCCCGGCTCCTCCACCTGGTCCTTGAGAATGTACCCCACCCCCGTGCGTACCCAGCGCTCCTCGAACCACCGGTGCTCACCCTCCGGCGGCTCTGCCAGATAGCCGGAGAACCGGTCCTTCCGGGTCCAGGAGGAGGAGCGCAGGCTGAACCCGTTGAGCCCGGTCTGCATCAGCGTGACCCGGGCATGACCCCAGTTCCAGTCACCCGGCGCAGGTGTCCAGACGATGTTCCAGGTGTCATGGGATAGCCGCAGCAGGTGGACCTCTTCCATGGGTGTGGCGGCGCTGCCCAGGTTGGCTACCACCATCAGTTCCAGGCCATCGGGGTGGTGGACCGCCCGCGCCTGCCTGACCTTGGCGCGGCAGCCAGCCGGGCAGCGCAACTGTTGAAAGAGCTGGCGTCGCTCGGCTGCTACGGACTCCGGCGCCTGCGGGTAGAGTTGTCCCTGCCAGATTCCATCTTCCCGCCAGAGGATCGCCTGGGCCACGACCTCCTCCCCAGTCGGGCCGTACTCGCAAAGCAGAACCGGCTCCATCATGGGCGTTACCTCCGCCACCAGGCAGCTGGCCGCCAGGTTTGATTCAGGCAGAGCCCATTCCATGCTCACCCCGGGCTGAGGCTCTTCCTCGGACTCCTGCTTTGCAACCTGGGTTCGCAACGCCTCCAACCCGCGCCGGGCATAACTCCAGTCACCCGTCCCCACCACTGCCGGCTGGGCAGCGGAGGGCACGGGAGCAGGCCCCCGAGAGTTGGCCGGCTGCGCCAGCGCGACCACTTGCACCAACAGGGCGGTCGCCAGTATGCCCGCCAAAGGCCGCACACGCACCATCTCCTTGAACTGTAGTTCTAAGGCTGGATTGAAGAGATAAAAGTATTGTGATATCGTGAACACACGGTCTCAACTTAGAGTGGGAGGTTGGTCACGTGTCCCTCACGGTCTATCTCAACGGACGGTTGGTTCCCTATGATGAGGCCGTCATACCGGTGGAGGATCGGTCGTTTCTGCTGGCCGATGGCATCTATGAAGTCGCCCGCGTTTACAAGGGGCGTCCATTCCAGATGGAGGCCCACCTGAAGCGACTCGCCCGGAGTGCCCGAGAACTGCGCATGCCCGAGCCAGACCTGGCTGAACTGGACCGGGTCTCCCGCGAGTTGATCTCCTTGAATAACCTCTCCGAAGCGACCGTCTATATTCAGGTCAGCCGCGGATCCTATAACCCGCGCACCCATGCCTTCCCCACCGGTGCCATTCAGCCGAATGTCGTGGTGATCGCCCGCCCGTTCACGTCTGGAACCGAGGGGCAGCAGCAGGGTGTGAAGGCGGTGACCACGCCCGACCAGCGCTGGGCCCGCTGCGACATTAAGTCGGTCTCGCTCCTCCCCAACGTAATGGCCAAGCAGAAGGCGGCGGAGGCCGGCGCCTATGAGGCCATCTTCATCAAGGATGGGTACGTTATTGAGGGCAGTTCCTCCAACTTCATGGCCGTTTTGGATGGAGAGATTCGCACCTACCCCAAGTGCAACTACATCCTGGGCGGCATTACCCGGGATGTGGTTCTGGACCTGGCCCGGGAGATGGGCTACCCCGTCCGGGAGGAGGGAATCCCCGTCGAGGCGCTCTCTCGGTGCAGTGAGATGTGGGTCACCTCCACCACTTCCGAGATTATGCCGATTGTTCAGCTCGACTCCATGCAGGTGGGTGACGGCCGCCCCGGCCCCATCGCCCGGGCCCTGCTGGAACGGTTCATGACCCTGGTCTAAACCATGTGCCCGGTGCCCGCCCCCGGGTGCCGGGCTCATTTGTTTTCCGCCCATGCAGAGGAGGTCGAAGCATTTGCGACGCGTAGCAGTCTTGACAGGTGGCGGTGATGCCCCGGGGTTGAACGCCGTGATCCGGGCCGTGGTGAAGCGTCTGCACGGCGAGAAGATCGAGGTCGTCGGATTCCGGGACGGCTACAAGGGGCTGGTGAAGGGGGAGTTTCAGATCCTCCATGGCCAGGCCATCTCCGGCATTCTGCCCCGTGGCGGCACCATTCTTGGGACCTCCAACCGGGACAACCCGTTTGATTTTCAAGGGGAGGACCGGTTTGAAGACTGCGTGCGCCATGTTCAGGCTCTGGGCGTCGAGTCGATCATCGTCATCGGCGGGGAAGGCTCGCTAGCCGTGGCGGCCGAATGTCTGCGTCGCGGCCTCTCTGTCATCGGGGTACCCAAGACCATCGACAATGACCTGGAGTCGACCGACCAGACCTTCGGCTTCGACACCGCTGTAACCATTGCCACCGAAGCCCTGGACCGGCTGCACACCACAGCCGAGTCCCACCACCGGGTGATGGTGTTGGAGGTGATGGGCCGCTACGCCGGCTGGATCGCCCTGGCCTCCGGTCTCGCAGGCGGTGCCGATGCGATCCTGATCCCGGAGATCCCCTTTACCCTGGAAGGGGTGGCCAGGAAGATCAACCAGCGGCGTGAGATGGGCAAGCCCTTCAGCATCGTGGTCATCGCAGAGGGTGCCCGGACCCCCGAGGGCCAGTTGGTCGTGAAGCAGACCGTGACAGGCAGCCACGACCCCGTACGTCTTGGTGGTATTGGCCAGTACGTGGCATCCCGGCTCGAGGCGCTGACCGGACTCGAGGCGCGGGTCACGGTACTGGGCCACGTGCAGCGGGGAGGGAGCCCGACCCCGTTCGATCGAATCCTCTCCACCCGATATGGGATCGCCGCCGCTGAACTTGCCATCCGCAAGCAGTACGGCCGCGTCGTGGTGTTGCGGGGGCAGAGCATTATCGACGTGCCGATTGAAGAGGTGGGAGGGAAGGTCCGTCCTGTTCCGGTGGAAGGGGAACTGGTCAGGGCCGCCCGGGCGATTGGCATCTCTTTCGGCGATCAGTAACCCATTCACAAGAGGTAACCGCCCATGTCCTTCAGTGGACAGGGGCGGTTTGTTCTTTGCAAAAATTACCAAAAATTACCTATAACCCATTGACGCCTCTTCTCTCTACTGGTACAATATGGTCGGGGAGGAATCCCAAAAACTGTCACAAATGGAGAGAAGAGGGGGAATGGCTTCATGAATGGCAGTATGGGGGAACGGCTCGCCTGGGCCCGAAACCAGCAGGGCTTGATTCTGCAGCAGGTGAGCGACAGGAGCGGTCTTGCCATCGGGTACATCTCACAGTTGGAGAAGGGCGCAAAGGTCAATCCGACCATTGATGCTCTGCACCGGCTGGCAAAGGCCCTTAGGGTGAGCGTGGCGTTCATTCTTGGGGAGGTAAAGGCGCCGCCCTATGACGATCGCAGCGCCATGCTGATCAGCGGCCAGGCCTGGACCATCGGCCAGAAGTTCGCTCGTTTCTACGAGGCGATGGCGAAGGGGGAGCGGGAGCAGCTGCAGTTTGAGTCTGTGGAGCAGCGCTTCGCCCGCGTGATCGAATTCCTTTGTGAACAGTTCCCGGAGATCTTCACCCGGACCGTGGTGGCCTACCAGCTGGGCCTGTCGGTGCGGACGCTGAATGACATCCTGGAGCGGGATTGCGGGGTCGGCCCGATGGTTCTCGACCAGATGGTCTCGATCACCGGCATTCCCATGAACTTCTTCGTGAAGGGGCAGCTGGACACAAAGCAGGTGGACATCTCGCCAGCGCAGCTGCTCCAGTATGCCGAGGCCATTGGCCTGGCAGCGGAGACGGCGATCACACCGGAGCAGTTGCTCTCGTTGATCCGGCAGCACCAGTCACGGAAGTAAGGAGGCCTGTCCCTCCATATGCCCTTGGACAGGCCCCCAGTTAGATGCGGTCTCTTGTCCGGCTCGATTAGGGCAGCAGCGGTCCGGGGCCACTGGTGCGAACCTCAGCCAGTGCCATAGAGGCCATCGCCAGCATGCTCGCCAGAACAAACAGGGCAACCAGGATCTTCCTCATGCCGCATTCTCCTTTCGCACTCGACGTTGCTGTGCAGACCGTGCCAGCGGTCCGCAGTTCCTCGCCTTCGGGCAGTCCCCGGCACAGTCGTGCCGGGCTCTTTTTTTGCGCCCGAAACCTGTTTATCCAGGTCCCTTTCTTGTAGATGGTTTTCGCTGGGAGCGAAAACGTCCCCCGGAATTTGGTGGCCATGAGGGCCACCAAATTCGGACTACGCATCGGTCTTCGACACGGAGCCCACTTCATGTAGTTGCCGCTTCAGGCTGACTGCACGGTTCATCAGCACGGGCTGCTTTGCCTGGAGGGCGTATTCCTGGGCCAGGTTGGCGAACATGAGCGCCTCTTCGCAGTGCATCAGGGTTAGAGCGTTCTCCCCGGCAATGACGCAGGCGGTCGCCAGAACGTGATCATCTACGCCAGGTCGCCCGGGCGCCATCGCCTCCGCGCAGAAGTCCATGGAGGCTTTGAGATCACCGACTTGCTGGTAGTAGTACGCCATGTCGGTGAGAAGACTGGAGGCCAGTTGGTCGTCGCTAGACTCCTGAAGCTCCTGGGTCATCTGTTGAATGTAGGGCCAGGCTGCCTCCGGCTCCCCTCTGGTCAGGTGACACCAGACGATTCCGCGGAGTGCCTCCAACATGCGACGCCGGTCGCCGTTCCGCTTGTGAAGTTCGGCGGCCAGATGATGGGCGGCAAGCGCATCCTCATATCGGCGCTGATGTCGGAAGATGAGAGCGAGATTGTGCTGCGCCCAGCCCTCGAGCTTCGAGAGAGCCGGATAGTGGTTGAGGTCCGCCAGAAACTGCATGAGGTAATCGTAGGCTTGGCTGTAATCCCCCAGGGTAAGGTGGTACTCCCCGAGATCGTACCGCGCCTTTCCGATCAGGACCCAATTGCCCAGGTTCCGAGCACTCTTCAGTGCATGCTCTCCCAGTTTGATGGCAGCGAATACGTCCTGCAGATAGTAGTGCGCCAGAGCGGAACCCCGGTAGGCTTGTACGAGACTCTCGCCGACCAGGCCGCCTGTCTGAATAAGGCGGTCCGCTTCGCGGCGAGCCTGCAAGTACTCCCCGCGCTCGAGGTACGCCATCAGGTTGGTCAGTGGCAACGAACATCCCCCCTATAAACGGACACCTGATACCCGAGGCCCCCGGTTGAGCCGTCGGATGATTGGTCTATCCCCATGGTATCAGGATAAATCTGGGAATTCAAGGGGATAAAACCGATTGCTGGCAGCGAACGTTCGACAAGGTTGGGAACAAATGCTGTCGATCTTCCCGATCTCCTCAAATAGCAGGGATTGAGGCGCTCCGTGCCCAATCTCCGTTACATCCTTTCTGCGAGGTGGACCCATGCTGAAGACGATCCTGTTTGACCTGGACGGCACGCTGCTCCCCATTGATACTGAGTCGTTCGTCCGCCAGTATATGAAGGCCCTGGCGGCCCATGCGGGGCACCTCATTCCCCCGACTGTCCTGGTGGAAGAGATCATGGCGGCAACCTTCGAGATGATTCGAAATACCGACCCGGCATTGACCAACGCACAGGTCTTTGCCCGCCACTTCTTCCCGAAGGTGGGGAGGGATGAGGCAGAACTGATGCCCGTCTTTGACGCCTTTTATCGAGAGAAGTTTCCGGCGCTGATCTCCGTCTGCCCTGGTCTGCCCGGCCTGGGCCGGACGGTGGTGCAGACCGCCGTTGACAAGGGGTATGAGATTGCGCTGGCGACCAATCCCCTCTTCCCGCGAGAGGCCATTGAGGAACGGATGCGCTGGATTGGCGTCGCTGACATGCCGTGGCGGCTGGTCACCACCTATGAGGAGATGCATGCCTGCAAGCCCCAGCCCGCCTTCTACCGGGAAGTGCTGGAGCGAATCGGGCGCCAGCCCGAGGAGTGCCTCATGGTGGGCAACGATGTTCAGGAGGATGGCGTCGCCGCCAAGCTTGGCATGAGCGTCTTCTTTGTCACCGATTTTCTGATGAACCGGGACGGCGCCCCGCTCCCTCCCGAGCACTCGGGCTCGCTGGCGGACTTTCTGCGGCGGCTGGAGGAAGGCTCACTGGCCGGGTAGAGCATTTTCCGGCGAATTGGGCAGACTCATAAATGTAGGCAGGCGCCGTTACATTATAATGACGCATCGATGGGATAACGCCTTTTCATCCTCGGATTCGCCCTCAGTGGAGCCTACTGCAGGGTATCGTCGTTGACTCGTCAAGAAACGAGACAGTATAATGGGGATTGGCATGTGACGTAGGGTTCAAAGTCTAGAACTTATAGAGTTTCACAACACAAGGGGGTGGATTCGAATGGGAGAGAACAAAGTCCATGAGTTGGACTGGTTGAATGACCCCGTTGTGATTTCGGATGCGGAGGTCAACCAGAACGTCATCGTCGGGAAGCTGCCGCAGGTCGTACAGAAGGTCCTGGGCTGGGGTCAGGGCAACTCCACGTGGCCGCTTGGCTTCGGCATTGCCTGCTGCGCGATCGAGATGATGGCGGCCGCCTCGTCCAAATATGATATCGCCCGCTTTGGCTCTGAGGCCATGCGGATGTCTCCCCGCCAGGCCGACCTCATGATCGTGGCCGGCACTGTCAACGAGAAGATGGCCGTCGTCGTTCGCCGTCTGTATGACCAGATGTCGGAGCCGAAGTTCGTGATCGCCATGGGAGCTTGTGCTTCGAACGGCGGCCCGTACTGGGACACCTACAACGTCGTCGACGGCGTTCATAAGGTTGTGCCGGTCGACGTCTACGTCCCGGGTTGCCCGCCGCGCCCTGAGGCTTTGCTGCAGGGCCTGATGGAGATTCAGGAGATGCTCAAGACGGGCCAGCGCGGTCTGGTCACCAAGGGCTAAGAATAAGGCAGGGCCGCCGCCCTGCCTTTTCTGCCAACCGCATAGTGAGATGGGGTTCTATGGAATATCTAGCTTCGTTGACGCTCCCCAGGGCCGAAGGTATAATGGGTGGGGTGCTTTTTCGGGTCCCCCCAGGAAAGGAGACACACACTGGTGAGCTACTCCTATGTTGACATCGTGGCGACGGCAATCGTCGGGGTTGGGTTCCTTCTCGGTAACTACCTCCTGGTCTGGTTGCTCGCCCCGAAGAACCCGCTCCAGGGCGAGAAGCTCGAGACCTATGAGTGCGGTGAGTTGCCCTTCGACGATGCACTTGTCAACTTCAACATCCGGTATTATGTGTTCGCCCTTACCTTCTTTGTGTTTGATATGGAGGCGATCTTCCTCTACCCGTGGGCGGTCGTCTTTGACCAGCTCGGCGTCGGCGGTCTGGTCGTGATGCTCCTCTTCCTTGACGTGCTGGGCACTGGCCTCTTCTATGCGTACAAGAAGGGCGTGCTCCACTGGGTCTAACCTGCAACCCTACCCGTTTCCCGGGCGGGGTTTTCGGGCGTTTGAAGGCGCGCTGCGCAAATTGCTCTTGTAGTTCACCAGGGGGTGAGTCCGCTTGGACTTTCTGAAGGAGAAGTTCTCCGATGCTCAGTTCTCCAACCTGGTCAACGGTGACACGGAGATTCTCGTGCCGAAGGAACGGTACGAAGAAGTGATCCGTGCCTGTTATGACGCGGGATATAAGTACTGCAGCGTCCTCTCGGCGATCGACTGGCAGGACCGGCTGACGCTGGTTACCTCCCTCAGCCGGATCAATCCGGAGGAGGTCGGCGAGAAGACGATCCATGTGAAGGTGGACCTGCCGCGCCAGGGGGCTCGTATCTGGTCCATCTCCAACCTGTACCCCGGTGCCAACTGGCACGAGCGGGAGACGTATGACATGTACGGCATCCGCTTTGAGGGGCATCCGAACCATCGACGGATCCTGCTTCCCGACAACTGGCAGGGCGGGCATCCGCTGCTGAAGGACTTTGTCGATAAGCGGCCCAAGCGCCCGCGGCTGGTGCGGCATCGCTATGCAGAATAGGCCGGGTGCGGAGGTGTAGACGTGGAACAGACCAAGGAACTACTGGTAAACATGGGCCCCCAGCACCCGTCCACCCACGGCGTTCTTCGCCTCATGGTGAAGCTTGACGGTGAGACGGTCACCTGGTGCGAGCCCGATGTTGGATATCTTCACCGGTGCTTCGAAAAGCTTTCGGAGTTCAAGACCTACCCGCAGGTGATCCCCTTCACCGACCGGACCGACTACCTCGCCGCCATGATCAACGAGCAGTGCTTTGTGGAGGCCACCGAGAAGCTGTTCGGCGAGGCGATTGTGGTACCGGAGCGGGCACAGTATGTTCGAGTGATGATCGCCGAGCTCCAGCGGCTGGCCTCGCATCTGCTGGCTCTGGGCTCCATGGCCATGGATATCGGCGCCGTCACGCCGTTCCTGTATTGCTGGCGTGACCGTGAGAAGATCTACTCGATCTTCGAGCGGATCACCGGCGGCCGCCTTCTCTACAACTACTTCCGGATCGGCGGTCTGCGCAATGATCTCCCCGAGGGGATCATCGGCACCCCGAACGATGGCGAGGACAAGGCGGACAAGACGATCTGGGGCTTCATTAACTACTTCGACTCCTACGTCTATCCGCAGTGGGACGCCCTGGTGACGGGCAACCGGATCTTCCAGTGGCGGACCCAGGGTGTCGGCGTGCTCACCCCGGAGGATGCGGTGGCCTACTCCACCTCGGGGGCGGTGCTGCGCGGCTCCGGCATCAAGTGGGACCTGCGGAAGAACCTGCCCTACTCCATCTACGACCGGTTTGAGTTCGACATCCCCGTCGGCAAGAACGGTGATTGCTTCGACCGCTGGTGGGTCCGGCAAGAGGAGATGCGGCAGTCGTCCCGGATCGTCAAGCAGGCGCTGGCCTGGCTTGCCGAGAACCCGGGCGAGGTCATGGGCAAGGTGCCCCGCATCCTAAAGCCGCCCAAGGGCGAGGTCTACCATCGTGTGGAGGGCGCCCGCGGCGAGGTCTCTGTCTACCTGATCTCCGACGGCAGCCCGAATCCCTACAAGGTCAAGTGGCGCTCGCCGGCCTTCACCCACCTGCAGCTGATGCCCCTGCTCTGCCCGGGTCAGAAGGTCGCGGACGTCATCGCCATCCTTGGCTCCATTGACATCGTGCTCGGGGAGGTGGACCGGTAGCCATGGTCGATCTCTGGAATTCACTTCCGCCCACGGCGCAGGTCTGGATCCTCGCCTTCGTCAAGGGCACGTTGATCCTGCTCTTCGGTCTGGTCAACTTCGCCGTGGCCATGATGCTGGAGCGGAAGGTCTCGGCCTGGATGCAGAACCGCGTCGGCCCGTGGCGCGTCGGTCTGCATGGCTGGCTGCAGCCCATCTCCGACCTGCTGAAGCTCTTCCGCAAGGAGTACATTGAGCCGCGCAACATCGACAAGCCGCTCTTTGTCCTTGCGCCGATCATCGGCTTCCTCTCTGCGATCCTGGTCTGGCTGATCATTCCCATGGGTCCGAACTCCACGCCCACCGACATGGACATCGGCATCATCTTCATCGCTGCGATTACCGGCTATGACGTGATCGCCATCTTCATGTCCGGCTGGGGCTCCAACAACAAGTACTCCCTGCTTGGCGCCATGCGCGGCGCTGCCCAGATGATCTCCTACGAGGTCACCCTGGTCATGGCGATCATCGGTGTCGTGATGATGGCCGGCTCGCTCCGGCTCTCCGACATCGTGCTGGCGCAGCAGGAGCGCGGCTTCTTCGGCTGGTTCCTCTTCCCGCAGATCATCGGCTTCATCGTCTACCTTATTGCCTCGCTGGCGGAGCTGAACCGGGCCCCGTTCGACCTGGCTGAGGCCGAGTCCGAACTGGTTGCCGGCTTCCACACCGAGTACTCCGGTTTCCGGTGGGCGGTGTTCGCCCTCACCGAATATATCCACCTGGTGGCCTGGTCCGCCATCGCCGCCACGGCCTTCCTTGGCGGCTGGACAGGGCCAACCCTCGGGCAGATCGCTTCGGGACTGGGGAATATCATCAACGGCTTTGGCGCCTTCGCCAACCCGGTGGGCACGGCGATCGGCGACTGGGGCCTGATGATGATGGGCAACGCCGTCTGGAACTGGATCTTCGGCTTCACCTGGTTCATCCTGAAGACCTACGTCTTCGTCTTCCTGGCGCTGTGGATCCGCTGGACCCTGCCGCGCGTCCGTATCGACCAGCTGATGGATCTGGGCTGGAAGTTCCTCCTGCCGGTCTCCCTCTTCAACATCTTCGTGACCGGCGTGCTCCGCTATATCGCGCTGGCCAACGACGGCCTGCCGCTGACCATCGGAACCTTCACGATCCGACTCCTGGGCTGGTGGCTCTAGTAGGGAGGTGTGAGCCCACATGGGCGTTACCAACTTTATTGGGGAGGCGTGGCGCGCAGGGAAGTCCTTCATCACCGGCCTGAACATCACGTTCAGGGAGATGATGTTCCGCCCTGCGATCACGGTTCACTACCCCGAGCAGTACGACGAGGTTCCGGCCTGGTTCCGGGGGATTCCGCTCCAGAAGACCGACCTGCTGACCGGTGAGTACAAGTGCACCTCGTGCGGCATGTGCGTCGAGGCTTGCCCGGTCAACGTGATCACCCTGGAGTGGCATCAGGACCCGCAGACGAAGAAGAAGGTCGCGGACCGCTATGCTATCGATATGTCTCGGTGCATGCTCTGCAACTACTGCATCGAGGCCTGTCCCTTCGACTCGCTCGTCATGGGCTACGATTACGAGTTGTGCAAGGTTGACCCGGAGAATATGGTCTACGAGTTCGAGGACCTGCTCCGGATGGGTCTCAAGTATTCCTCGGCCACGCAGCCCGGCCCGAAGGCCAAGAAGAACGCCACCCCGCCGTGGGTCTTCCATGAGCTGACCGGTGCGACCGAGGAGGACATTCAGGACGTGAACGGCTTCCTGGGCCGTGCGCCGCTGGGCAAGGGCTACGAGCCCCAGCTGAAGCCGCAGTTCGTGAAGAACACGGAGGAGGCGGCCGAGGCGACCAACGCCCCGAACGAGGCCAAGGCGCCTGCTGCTCCCGCTGTGACCAAGAACACGCCCACCCAGACGGCGCCGGTCAACGCCAACCCCGCCAACGTTTCGGCGGAAGCGGGTCCGGCCAAGCCGCCGACCGTTAAGGCGTCGGAGGCTTCCGGCAAGGAGGCCACCGAGGCCCGGCCCGACCAGGCGACCAACACGGAGACCGGTACCAAGGACGGGGAGGAGGATAAGCAGTCGTGACACAGGACCTGCTCATGAGCGGCCAGTTCTGGACCTTTATCATCCTCGCCGTCGTCACCCTCGTCTCCACCTACCGTATGGTGGCGGCCCCGCTCATCACCCACGCCGCTCTCTTCATGGCCCTCTCCTTCACCGCTGTGGCCGGCATCTTCCTGATGCTGCAGGCCGAGTTCGTGGCGGCGATTCAGGTTCTGATTTACGCCGGCGCGATTACCACCATGGTTATCTTCGCCATCATGCTCTCGGGTCTGAGGGACATCAAGGCGGACATGGCCAAGAAGAAGGTTCGGGTCTGGCAGTCTAACCCGATCGTGATGGTCGTGGGCGCCGTCTTCGCCGCCTTCATGCTCTACCTGTACTACGCCGCCAATCTGCCGGCCAGCGCTGCGCCGCATTCCGTGGTCAACGTTGAGGCGATCGGCATGGAACTCTTCACCACCTACGTGATCCCCTTCGAGGTGGCGTCCGTCCTGCTGCTGATCGCCATGGTCGGCGCCATCATCCTCACGGCGAAGGAGGCTGAGTCCTAGTGGAACTGCCGATTTACTACCCGCTGGGGCTCGCCGCCATCCTGTTCGGCCTCGGACTGTGGGGCGCCCTGACCCGGACCAACGCCGTCCGCATCCTCATGTTTGTCGAGATCATGCTGAACGGCGTCAACCTGAACCTGATCACCTTCAGCCGGTACTACTGGCAGTCGAGCCCCGAAATGGCGGCAAAGGCTCCGATCATCACCTTGTTCATCATGACTGTTGCGGCCGCGGAAGCCTCCGTGGGTCTGGCCATTATCCTGTCGCTGGTCCGCAACCGTGGCGTAATTGATGTTGACAAGGTCAATCTGCTGAAGGGCTAGGAGGGTAGACAGCGTGAACTTCTTTCTAGAATCCGCATGGCTCATCGCTGCGCTCCCTCTGACCATCTCGGCCTTGATCGCCATGTTCGGCGGCAAGCTGCGCGAGAAGGCCTGGATTCCGGGCGCCGGCGGTATGCTGATCGCCTTTATCTGGGCAGTCGGTAGCCTTTTTGCGGTGATGCAGCACCCGTCCCATGGAGTGGAAGGGGTCAAGTTCTTCACAGAACCGGCCTGGCACATCCACTTCGATTGGGCGAACTGGGGCCCGTACACGATCCAGATGGGCCTTCAGATCGACAATCTGACCGCTCTGCTCCTGCCGATGATCACCCTGGTCTCGCTCGCTGTGCAGATCTACTCCAGCGAGTACCTGCACGGAGACCGGCGGATCCCCCGCTTCTACAGCGCCATCAACCTGTTCACGGTCGGCATGCTGGTGCTGGTCATGGCCGACAACCTGTTCCTCCTGCTGATCGCCTGGGAGATCATGGGCCTCTGCTCGTACCTCCTGATCGGTCACTGGTATGAGCAGGAGTGGCCCCGGATGGGCCAGATCAAGGCCTTCCTGACCACCCGTGTCGGCGACGTGGGCATGATGGTTGGTATCTTCATCATCTTCTTTGCGGCCCGCGACCTGACCTGGGCAGGGCTTGCCACGAAGATCCCTCAGTTGGTGCAGGATCCGGCCACTGCGGCCCTGCTGGCCCTCGGCGGCTTCCTGCTCTTCACGGGCGCCATGGGCAAGTCGGCGCAGTTCCCGATTCACACCTGGCTCCCTGACGCCATGGCCGGCCCCACCCCGGGCTCTGCCATCATCCATGCGGCGACGATGGTCGCTGCGGGCGTCTACCTGGTGGGCCGTGCCTTCATGGTCTACGGCAACGTGCCCGACTGGGTCCTGGCGGTCATCGCCTTTATCGGCGCCTTCACCTCGCTCTTCGCCGCCTCGATCGCGACGCTGCGCTGGGATATCAAGGAGGTTCTCGCCTACTCGACTATCTCCCAGCTGGGCTACATGATCATGGCGATCGGCCTGGGCGGCTGGACCGCCGGCAACTTCCACCTGCTGACCCACGCCTTCTTCAAGGCGCTGCTCTTCCTTGCGGCGGGCTCGATCATCCATGCGCATCACCACAACCAGCTGCTGCACAAGATGGGCGGCCTGCGCAAGAAGATCCCGATCACCTACATCACCTGGATGGTCGGCTTCCTGGCCCTCGCCGGCTTCCCCGGCTTCTCGGGCTTCTTCTCCAAGGACGAACTCCTGGTGGCCGCCTGGACCTGGCACAACGATGCGGTTCACGGCTGGGTGGCGACCCTCCCCTTCTGGATGGGCCTGACCACCGCCTTCCTGACCGCCTACTACATGACCCGTGCCACCTACCTGGCCTTCTTCGGCAAGCCGCGTGACCATCATCTGTACGAGCACGCGCACGAGTCCCCGAAGGCCATGACGATCCCGCTGGTCATCCTGGCGATTCCGGCCGCCCTCTTCGGCTGGTTGGGCGCCCCGGTGCCCTACTACACGCTGAAGAACCTGACCGGTATCAAGGCGGACTTCATGAAGTGGATCATCAACTTCCTGCACCTCCCCGGTGTGGAGCACAAGGTGACCTTCGCCCAGGAAGTGACGGTCACGGCGATGGCCACGGCTGCTGGTCTCGGCGGTATCGCTGTCGGCTGGCTCCTCTACGCCGTGGTGAAGCCGGAGACCCGTGCCAAGTGGATCGCTGCGGGCCGCCCGATCTACACCCTGGTCCGCAACAAGTACTACGTCGACGAGCTCTATGACCTGGTGGCGATCAAGACCACCCAAGTGGCCTCCCGGGCCATTGCCTGGTTCGACGGCGCTGTGGTGGACGGTCTCGTCAACCTCGTTGGCACCATCGGTGTCCTGTTCGCGGAGGCTGCGGCCTGGTTCGATGCGAACGTCGTTGACACCCTGGTGACGATGTGGGCCGACATCGCTCGGACGCTCGCTTCCGCATTCCGCCGGCTCTCCACAGGCTACGTACAGCAGTACATGCTGACCTTCGTGGTCGTGATTGTGGCCAGCGTGCTCCTATTCCAGGTCATTAGATAGGAGGCTATCGGGGATGCTTTCGCTTATCGTCTTTGTTCCCCTGGTCTTCGCGTTGATCATGCTCTTCGTTCCGAAGACCCAGGAGAAGCTCCTGTATTGGCTCGCCGGTATCGGTACGTTGATTCCGTTCGTCATCTCGCTCTACATGGCGTCGCTCTGGTACGGTACCCCCGCCAGCACTGACGCTGCCACCAAGGGCATGAAGTTCGTGGAGAACGTCAGCTGGATTCCCGCCATCGGTGTCAACTACACCCTCGGCGTGGACGGCTTCGGCTTCACCATGATCCTGCTCTCGGCGCTCCTCTTCCCGCTGGCTGTGCTGGCCTCTTACAAGTACATCAACACCCGGGTCAAGGACTACCTGATCCTGCTGTTGATCCTGACCACCGGTACCAACGGCGTCTTCGTGGCGCTCGACTTCCTGCTGTTCTACGTGTTCTGGGAAATCGTGCTGCTGCCGATGTACTTCCTCATCGCCATCTGGGGCGGCGCCCGCCGTGAGTATGCGGCGATCAAGTTCTTCCTTTACACCCTCATCGCCTCTGTGGTGATGCTGGTCGGCGCCATCTACCTCTACGTTGTGACCGGCGTCGGCTCGTTCAACCTGCTGCTCATGGCTGAGAAGACCGTTGGTCTGCCGATCACCCCGCTGACCATCTTCGCCTTCTTCGCCCTGGTTGTCGGCTTCGCCGTCAAGGTGCCGATGTTCCCGTTCCACACCTGGTTGCCCGACGCCCACGTCGAGGCGCCCACCCCGATCTCGATGCTGCTGGCCGGCATTCTGCTGAAGCTCGGCTCCTACGCCATGGTGCGTATCAGCCATCCGCTGCTGCCGCAGGTCGCTGAGCAGTATGCCTGGGTCCTCTTCGCCTTCGGTGTCGTCGGCATTCTCTACGCCGCCGGTGCTGCGATGGCCCAGAAGGACTTCAAGAAGCAGGTCGCCTACTCGTCGGTCAACCACATGGGCTTCTTCATCATCGCCCTGGCTGCCGCCAGCGTGCTGAGCCCGACCGACCCCGAGATGGCGCAGGTCGCCCTCCAGGGTGGCTACTTCGTCACCATCGCCCACGGCCTGATCTCGCCCCTCTTCTTCTTTGCCGTCGGCATGTTCTACGAGCGGACCCACACCCGTGACCTCACCAAGCTGGGCGGCATGTTCCTGACCATTCCGGTCGCCGCCTTCATGACCGCCTTCATCGCCTTCGCCAACCTGGGTCTCCCCGGCCTGGCCGGCTTCATCGGCGAGTTCGTCGCCCTCACCGGCTCCTACCCGGCCTTCGGCCTGTGGGTCCTGGTGGCCGGCGCCGGCCTGGTGATCACGGCCGCCTGGCACCTGATCACCATGCGGAACGTCCTGCTGGGCGAGGCGAAGAAGGAGTACGCCGGCCTGCACGACGTGACCTGGAAGGAAAAGCTCATCTTCGCCCCCGTGGCGGTCCTGATCGTGCTGTTCGGCGTCTATCCGAAGCCGATCCTCGACATTCTGAACGATTCGGTCGTCGTGTTGTCGCAGGTGATGCAGCTGGGAGGGAAGTAGCTTGCCGGGTTTGAACTGGACCCAGGCGGTAAACCCAAATTACTGGCTAATCGCTCCCCAGTTGATCATCACGGCTACTCTTCTCCTCGTCATGATCATCGACTTCTATGTCAAGGAGAAGCGGCAGCTGGTCTGGGTGACGCTGGCGGGTGTAGTCCTGTCGATGGGTAGCGTTTTCTACGTCGCCACGGACCGGACGATTCAGGCGGCTATTGACAAGGGTCAGCCCCTGGAGTTCTTCGGCGACATGATGATCGCCGACGGGTTTACCTTCTTCATGAACGCGGTGCTCCTTGGAGTCGTCGCGATTCTGATCCTGCTCTCGGTCGATTACGTCGAGAAGTTCCTGCGGGGCGCCTTCCTGGAGTTCTATCAGGTCGTGCTCTCGGCAACCCTCGGCATGATGTTCATGGTCTCCTCCCGGGACCTGATCACCATCTACATCGGCCTGGAGCTCTCCTCCATCTGTTCCTATGTCCTCGCGGGCCTGCTCCGGAAGGATCCCAGGTCCAACGAGGCGGCGCTGAAGTACTTCCTCAACGGCGCCATCGCTTCGGCAGTCCTGCTTTTCGGCGTCTCGATCCTCTACGGCGTGTCGGGCACCACCCGCCTGCCGGAGATCGCGATGGCCCTGGCTGGGCAGGGTGCCCTTGGCCCCATGGGTGAGGCGATGATCCCGATGCTGGTGACGGGCATTATCTTCGTGGCGGGTGGCTTCGCCTTCAAGGTAGCCGCCGTCCCGATGCACCTGTGGGCGCCCGACGTCTACGAGGGCTCCCCGACCCCGGTCACTGGCTTCTTCTCCGCCGGTCCGAAGGTTGCCGGCTTCGCCGCCCTGCTCCGCATCTTCGTGGGCGGTCTCGGCGTCGCCCCCTTCGTGGAGCGCTGGACCCTGATCTGGGCCGTGCTGGCTGCCGCCTCCATGTTCGTCGGCAACATCACCGCCCTGAAGCAGACCAACATCAAGCGCATGATGGCCTATTCCTCCATCGCGCAGGCTGGCTACATCCTGGTGGGTGTAACCGCTGCTGGTGGTCTGCAGTCCAGTGCCGGTGTCTCCTCCGTGCTCTTCTATGTGATGGCCTACGCCATTACCAACCTCGGCATCTTCGCCATTCTGACCCACCTGGATCAGGAGGGCGGCTGGGTGACGATCGAGGACTTCAAGGGCCTGGCCAACCGCAACCCGGTCTACGCCTGGTCGCTGCTGCTCTTCTTCGTCTCGCTGATCGGCATTCCGCCGACAGTCGGGTTCATGGGCAAGCTGTTCCTCTTCCAGGCCGCTGCCGGCACCGGCTACCTCTGGCTCGCCCTGGTGATGGCTGTGAACTCTGCCATCTCCGTCGGCTACTACTACGGCGTCGTCAAGGCGATGTTCCTGGAGGAGTCCGACAAGCCCGCCCTGAAGGGCAGCTTCGGGATCATGACCACGGTTGTGATCACCGCTGCGGCCGTTGTACTGGTCACCGTGCTGGCCAACCCGTTCATCAACTGGACCTCTCAGGCGGCGTTCCTCAAGTAGCAAACAGAAAGCCTGCAAGGGCCGGGAGCTATACGCTCCCGGCCCTTTTGCGCGCCCAACCCTCCGGTGGGCTCAACAAAATTCCCGTGTAATCGCCACCAGGAAAAGGAAAATGGCAAAGATTGGCGAATAAGTTAGTGAAAGGGAACAAGTGGAAGGCGTCCCAAAGGACTACGCGAGGGAATTCTTCGCAGGCTGGAGGGGGTTCGGGGGATGGCGATTACCGGGAACAACAAGCTGGCCGCGTGGAACCAGGCCCTCGCCTTACAGGTTGACCATGGGAATCAGCCGCCGGCGGTTCTGGTGCGGGCGGCGCTCTCTTTGCCGAAGGCCATGACCGGCAGCGAGGAGACGATCAGCGCCCTGCTGGGCGCCGTGGAGGCGAAGTCTCCCCACACAGCCAACCACCTGGTGCGTGTCGGCCGCTATGCCGGCCTCCTGGCCGGGGCGCTGGACTTGCCAGAGGCCCACGTCGGTCACTTGGAGCGCTGCGGACTGCTGCACGACGTGGGCAAGCTCGGGGTGCCCGAACGGGTGCTGGAGAAGCCCGGAAAGCTCACCAGTGAGGAGTGGGGACTGATCCAACTGCACCCGGTTATCGGCGCCTCGGTAATCCGCGGCTGTCCCTCGTTGACGCCGCTGCTGCCCGCCATCGCGATGCATCACGAGCGGTGGGACGGGAAGGGCTACCCGTACGGGGCGGCGGGCTCCGCGATCCCGCTGGAGGCCCGCATTCTCTCGATCTGTGACGCCTTCGACACCATGACCAGCGAGCGGCCCTACAAGGCGCCAATGGCGGTGGAAGAGGCCTGTCGTCATCTCTCGGAGTCAGCAGGGAGCCAGCTGGACCCGGAACTGGTGCCCATCTTCCTCGAGCAGGTGGTGCAATCGCTGCCTGGAGGCGTGATCCGCTTGGGCGAATAGCAGAAGACCGCGCTGCGAGGGCAGCGCGGTTTTTGGTGCGGACTCGGCCCCTACTTCATCGTCTCGCCAATCAGGGCGATGGCGGTGTCGAGGGCGTGCTCCAACTGCTCGCCCCGGCTGCCGCCTCCCTGGGCCTGAATCGGGGAGCCGCCGCCACGGCCGTCGATCAGGGGCAGAACCTGCTTGATCACCTGCCCGACATCGACACGCACATCGACGGCCCGGTGCAGGATCACCTGAGGCATCGCCCCCTTTGTCCCGAACACGGCGACGGCCCCGCCCTGGGCGGCCACCTTGGCGGCCAGCAGCTTCAGCTCATCGATCGGGCGGCCGACAAAGGTTTGGCGCACCACCCGGGCGTTGCCGACCCGCCGGGCGCCGGCCAGCAAGGACTGCGCCTCTTGCTCCAGAATTTGCTCCTGGAGAGTGCGCATACGCTTGCGAAGGGTCGACATCTCCTCCTGGGTGCGCTCCACATACTTGGGGAGGTCCGGCACGCCGATGGAGAGGGAGCGGCAGAGATCACGGGTCAGCAGGTCGAGCGCCAGGTAGTCGGCCAGTGCCCGGCGGCCCGCCAGGAAGGTGACCCGGGTCGTCTTCTTATAGCGCTCCCAGGACTTGATCTTGAGCAGGCCCAACTCCCCGGTGGAGCGCACGTGGGTACCAGCACAGGCGGACCAGTCGTAGCCCTGAAGCTCCACCACCCGAATCTCGCCGGTCACCGCCGGCGGCTTGCGCAGCGGGAAGCGCCCGATACCTTGGTCGTCCGTGACATGAGTCAGTACCGGCAGGCCGGCCCGGATGATCCGGTTGCATTCCAGTTCAATCCGTTCCGCCTGTTCCGGTGTGAGCGTCTCTATAGTAAGGTCGACGGTGGTCGTTTCGGAGCCCAGGTGCCAGGAGACCGTCTCCGCATCAAAGAGCTGCTCGAAGGCGCCGGAGAGCAGGTGCTGCCCGGTGTGCTGCTCCATGTGGTCGAGGCGGCGCTCCCAGTCGATCTGGCCGGCCACCTCGCCACTGAGAGGCCCATCCACGGCATGGACGATGGTGCCGTCCTCCAGTTCGCGCAGAGCGAGCACCTTCTGGCCGCCAAGGCGCCCACTATCGCTGGGCTGCCCACCCGACTCGGCGTAGAAGGCGGTCTGATCCAGAACGACGTCCCACGACTCGCCGGCTGGAACGCAGGAGAGAACCTGAGCCGAAAACTGCGTGCGGTACGCATCTTCATGGAATAGCTTCCTGGTGGGCAAGATCCATCACCTTTCCGGTCTGTAGTCACTTGGCTCATTGTACCACACGAACCGGAGGAACGCGACCGGTTGGCGTCCATCCAGAACTTCGTACACCACCGGGACTAAAGATTATGGTATGATTCTTTTGGACTACACTCTTCAGCCGATGGAGGGGGAGCAGTCTGTTTATTCATGTTCGAGCCCAGGGACATCTCAAGCACTTCCGGCCCGATGGACAGGAGCGGTTTACCGTGGAACTGCCGGACGGGGCGACGGTGCGGGCGCTGATCGAGGTCAGCGGGGTGCCCTGGGAAGAGATTGGCCTGGTGGCGGTGAACGGCGCCCAGGCCCAGGACGAACAGATTCTGGCCGACGGTGACGATGTCATGCTGCTGGCCCCCATGGAGGGCGGCTAGTTAGAGAGGGGAGGAACGTTCCGGATGCCACTGGAATCGAAGGGCTACCATGGAAAGATCGCTCGCGTCAACCTGACCACCGGGGCGGTCACGATCGAGGAGCCTGGGGATCACTTCTACCGCACCTACGTGGGTGGCCATGGCTTTATTGCCTACTTCCTGCTCAAGGAGGTTCCGGCGGGGTGTGACCCGCTCGGCCCGGAGAACCGGCTGGTCTTCGCCACCGGCCCCCTGACTGGCCTGCCCTTCGCTGGCAGCGGACGGCATGCCATTGGCGCCAAGTCGCCCCTGACCGGCGGCTACGGCGGCGGCGAGGCGGGCGGCTTCTGGGGCAACGAGTTCAAGCGTGCCGGCTTTGACGCCCTGGTTGTCGAGGGCGCCGCTGCGAAGCCGGTCTATATCTGGATCAAGGATGGCGAGATCGAGGTCCGCGACGGCGCTCACCTGTGGGGCCTGGAGTGCAAGCAGGCGGAGCAGGCCGTGCGCGATGAGCTGAACGACCAGCGGGTCCGCTTCGCGCAGATCGGCCCGGCAGGCGAGAACAAGGTCCTCTACGCCACCATCTCCAACGACCTGAACGAGTTCGTGGGGCGCGGCGGCATGGGCGCCGTTATGGGCTCCAAGAACCTGAAGGGCGTGGCGGTCCGGGGCACCAAGCTGCCCGAGGTCGCCGACCAGAAGAAGATCCTCGAGATGAACAAGTGGATGGCCACCGACGGCAAGAAGCTCTACGCCGGCCTGGCCGACCTGGGCACCGCCGGCGGCACCCTGGGCTCCTCCATGCAGGGCAACCTGCCGACGCTCAACTTCCGCTTCGGCCACTTCCCGGGCCGGGGCCTGCCCGCCATGCACGGCGACGCCCCCGACCAGGACCGGACCGAAGATCTGGAGACCCTCAGCCCGACCGAGGCCTGCCTCTCGGAGAACAGCCACAAGGGCGCCGAGGCGATCACCGGCCAGACCATGAAGGATACCGGCCTGCTTACCGGCACCGAGGGCTGCTTTGCCTGCGGCGTCAAGTGCAAGCGGGTGGTGGAGTCCACCGGCCGCTACCAGATCGACCCGGACTACGGTGGGCCCGAGTACGAGACCATCGGCATGATGGGCTCCAACTGCGGCATCGATGACCTGGAGGCGGTCGCCTACGTCAACATGCGGCTGGGCGCCCTGGGTATGGACTCCGTCTCCTGCGGCGGCACCATCGGCTGGGCTATGGAGTGCGTCGAGAAGGGGCTGATTCCGCAGGAGGATCTCGATGGCCTCGACTTGCGCTTTGGCAACGTGGAGGCCTGGATCGAGGTGATCGAGCGGATCGCTCACCGCAAGGGGCATATCGGCGACCTGCTGGCCAACGGCTCCTTCCGGGCCGCCCAGAAGTACGGCCCCGAGGCGGTGGAGCTGGCGCCGGTGGTCAAGAAGCAGGAGCACCCGGCCCACGAGCCGCGGGTCAAGCACGGCCTGGGCCTGGGCTACATGGTCAGCCCCACCGGCGCCGACCACATGCACAACCTGCACGACACCGGCTATGTGAAGCGGACCACCCCGCTGCATCCGCTGGGCATTACCAAGCCGCTCCCGGCGAATGACCTCTCCCCCGAGAAGGTCCGCATGCTGCTCTACACCGTCAACTGGCGGCACTTCCAGAACTCTGCGATCTACTGCATGTTCCTGCCCTGGACCATGGAGCAGGTCACCGAGCTGATGACCGCCGCCACGGGCTGGAAGACCTCGCTCTTCGAGCTGATCAAGGTCGGCGAGCGGGTCAACACCCTCAGCCGTCTCTTCAACCTGCGGGAGGGTCTGACCCACGAGACCGACAAGCTGGCCAAGCGCTTCATGACCGCCTTCGAGTCCGGCCCCATGAAGGGCGTGGGCGTACCCGAGGTTGCCGTCATGGATGCCCGCCGGGTTTACTACTCGATGATGGGCTGGGATCCCCAGACCGGCACCCCCACCGAGGGGAAGCTCCTCGAACTGGGCATCGAGTGGACGCTGCAGCCCGAGTTCCAGGCGACCACTGCCGCCGACTAGACCGAACCCCCGGACCGAAACTGGTCCGGGGGTATTTCATTTGCCCAGTGGATTGGCAGGAAGTGTCCCACGGTGGGCGGAATTATCTAGACGCATACTTTCCTACCTACGACATGGGTCTACCGGGGGTGCCCGCCCCGCGTCACCCCCCGCAGGGTATTGCGAGACAGGCAAACAAAGTGGAGGGATCATCGTTGTTCTGGCGAGCATGGTTTGGCGCCGTTGCCGCAGGTGCACTCATCGCCTTCTCGACCTGGATCGACACGCCGGTGGAACGCTTCAGCCTGTGGGGAGCGGCTCTCCTTGTCTCGCTGCTCGGCGCCTGGTGGGTCCAGCGGGCCCACAAGCGGGCGCTGGCTGCTGCCGAGGCTGCCCGGCTCGAGCCGGAGTCGGTGGCGAGCGCCTCCGCCCCGGCCCCGGTTCCCGTGGCGGCCGCCAGCGCGCCGGCGGCTGAGGGCCAGGAGCAGACCGCTCTACCGCCGGAGATGCTGCGGCAGATCGTGAGCCTCAGGCAGGACGCCCAGCGCACCCAGGAGGCGGTACAGGAGGTCTGGAGGCTGACCGGACGGGTCAACGACCTGCTGAATAACCTGCACACCGCCACCGCCAGCCAGCTCGGCGACCTGGACCGCACCCGGGACCTGGCCCGCCAGGTGGTGATGGTCTTCGAGGAGATGACCCATGCGGCCCGGGAGGCCCGCGACGAGGCTGTTCGCCACCGGGCGGAAGCCGAGCGTGTCCAGCAGGCGCTGGTCAAGATCACCGAGGGCATGGGAGCGATCCGCAACGCTGCGGACTCCTCGGCCAAGACGATAAGGGACCTGGACAAGCAGACCAGCCAGATCGGCGAGATCGTCAAGCTGATCCAGACGCTGGCTGACCAGACCAATATGCTCTCGCTGAACGCTGCGATCGAGGCGGCCCGCGCCGGCGATGCAGGCCGGGGCTTCGCCGTCGTAGCACAGGAGATTCGCGTGCTGGCCGACCGCTCACGCGCGGCGACCAAGCAGATTCAGCAGTTGGTCTCCAATATCCAGGCGGGCACCAACGCAGCGATCACCGTCATGGGGCAGTCGCAGCACGAAGTCAGCCGGGGCGTGGAGACGGTGGGCAGCACCCGTGGCGCCATCGAGCACGTGCTCAGGTCGTTTGAGGAGCTCTCCTCCACCGTGGAGGGCTTTGGCGAGAAGGCCGAGGAGACCACAGGCCAGATGGTGGAGCTGGTCAACTCGGTGGAGGAGGCCACCCGCCTTGCCCACCAGAATAACGCCACCATGAAGGAACTGGCCGATGCCACCTGGTTCTCCGAGGCGATCAAGGCGGCGGAGTGCTGCGCTCAGGACCTGGCAGGCGCCGCGGCCGAGGTGGAAAAAACAGCGGAAAAGTAGCCCGAAGATGGAAGAGAGGAGGAAGACCTGGGCATACTACCCGGTGTCCAGCCGCTGAGAGGAGAGAGCAAGATGGATGTAAAGCAGCTCTACAACAGCCTGCACCGGGATCCCCAGGACTACCCGCTCTTCGAGAAGATCTGGCAGGTGCTCACCTTCGCCCCGTCGTGTCGCCACGCCGACGAGGAGCGCATGGTCAGCCTTGCAGCCGATGCCTTCGACTACCTGCAGGCCGGGGGCGAGTGGCAGACCCACTCCAGCACCGGCTCCACCAAGCTGCGCTACGACGGCACGGACCTCCACGTGGAGGAGGATGACGGCCGAGACTACCGGTACGAACACACCTTTACGGTAGAGTAAACTGATAAGAGCCAGAGCCCGACCTCCGCTAGAGGTCGGGCTCGTTCTCCTTCCGGGCCCAGGTGCGGCCCCCGTCGTGCCGGTAGAGGAACGTAAACTGCTTGCGCCAGCCAAACCGCCAGAGCACCCACCAGGGCAGAGGGCCCAGCAGGGCCAGCGCCAGGCCCCACCAACCCGCCGCCCAGACTTGAACGGCGCCGCCGCCCAGGGAGGCGACCAGAGCCAGGAGCCAGAAGCGCCCCCGCCATAGCCGAACCTGTCCCCGCAGGCGCTCCGGGTCCGGTTCAAGCATGCGAAAGGTGAGGTCGAGGGCAAAAAAGGCTGCCACCCACTGCAATAGCCCGATGCTGAGCGCTCCGATCATCCGGACGACCTCCTCCAGCGGCAATGCTAGTCGAACGGACCTGTTCTGTCCAGACGCAAAACCGGAACCCTCCGTGTACCGAACAAATCACCAGCAGGTGAATATATCCATGAATTGAAGATAAACCCTCTCTCCGGCAGGAAAAGACCCCATTTTCATGGAATGTATTTCCTATCAGCTAAGTCTGCGCAGAGAGCGGGGGTGAACAGATGGCACCGGACAAGAAGCCGTTGGGCGACCTGCTGGTCGAGGCAGGGATCATCGGGCAGGCCGAACTGGCACAGGCACTGGAGGTGCAAAAGGCATCCGGCCAACGGCTCGGTGAGGTGCTGGTCGCCCTGGGCTTTGTCACCGAGGCCGACGTCGCCAAGGCGGTGGCTGGTCAGCTCAACGTTCCCTTTGTCCCGGACCACGAGCTGCGGGTCCACATGGCTGTGGCCCGCCTGCTGCCACCGCAGGTCTGTCGCCGGACGCTGGCCCTCCCGCTCAAAGATGAGCACGGCTTCCTGGTGGTAGCGATGGCCGACCCGCTGGACGTCTTCTCGCTCGATGAGATCCAGCACCTCACCCGCCGGACGGTCAAGCCGGTAGCAGCGACCCCGGCCGGCCTTACCCGGGCGATCGCCCAGTACGAGCGGCTGGCCGCCCTGGGCAAGCGCGACGGGGCCCACGAGGTAGCCGTCGCCCAGCCCGAGGCGATCATGAGTGCCCAGCCAGACGACGCCCCCGTGGTCCAGTTGGTCAATGAGTTGATCGACCGGGCGCTGGCCGAGGGCGCCTCTGACATTCACATTGAGCCCTCGGAGGGGCACTTCCGGGTGCGCTTTCGCATCGACGGCTTCCTCCGTGAGGTCGTCACCCCGCCCATGACCTACCACTCCGCCGTGACCGCCCGGATCAAGGTGCTCTCCCAGCTTGATATCTCCGAGAAGCGGGTGCCGCAGGACGGCCGTATCGAGCTGCGGGACAAGAACCGGAACGTCGACCTGCGCGTCTCCACCCTGCCCACCGTCTTCGGTGAAAAGGTGGTCATGCGGATCTTCAATCGGGCAAAGGCGCTGCCCAAGCTGGAGGAGATTGGCTTCCGACCCGAAATATTTAAAGGGTATTCAGACGTGATCCAGAAGCCCTATGGGATGATCCTCGTCACTGGCCCCACGGGCAGCGGCAAGACCACCACGTTGATGTCCACCCTGGCCTATGTGAACCATCCGGAAAAGAATATCGTGACCATTGAGGATCCGGTGGAGTACCAGCTCGCTGGGGTCAACCACGTGCAGGTCCACAACCGGGCGGGCCTCACCTTTGCCGACGGCCTGCGGTCGATTCTGCGGCAGGACCCGAACATCATCATGATCGGTGAGGTTCGCGACGGCGAGACGGCCGATGTGGCCGTTCGGGCAGCGCTGACAGGCCACCTGGTCCTCTCCACGCTTCACACCAACGATGCCGCCGGCGCCCTGACCCGCCTGGTAGATATGGGCGTTGAGCCCTACCTGATCAGCTCCTCGGTGCTGGGGGTGCTGGCGCAGCGCCTCGTCCGGCGGCTCTGCACCGCCTGTAAGGAGCCCTTCGAGGGGGAGACCGACACCTTTGCCGCCTACGGCTGTGCCGTGGAGCCGGGGGGCCGAATCCAGCTCTACCGCCCGAAGGGGTGTGCCCGGTGCCGGGGAACCGGCTACGCGGGCCGCTTCCCTATCTTCGAGTTCCTACGGTTGAGCGAGGCGGTCCAGGAGCTGGTGATTCGGCAGGCCTCCACCACCGAGATCCGGAACCAGGCTTATGCAGACGGTATGAAACTGCTGGTAACCAACGGGTTGGAGACGGCTCTAGCCGGCCAGACCACCCCGGAGGAGATATTCCGAGTTGCAGCCTTCGGAGAGGTATAGCAGGAGGTGCGCCCATTGTTCGACCTGGACAGCTTGCTCCGAGACGCCGTATCGAAAGAGGCATCCGACGTTCACCTTTGCGAGGGACAGCCCCCGATCCTTCGGATTCATGGTCAGCTGATTCGACAGGGCAGCCTTCCCATGGTCGCTGCCGACCTGCAGGGCGTCACCGACCGCATCGTACCGCCCGAGAAGAAGACCGAGTTCCTGGACAAGGGCGAGGTCGACTTCTCCTACGGTGTGCAAGGTCTGGGGCGGTTCCGTGTCAACGTCTACCGGCAGCGCGGTACCCTGGCCGTGGCACTGCGTGTCATTCCCTTCAAGGTGTTAACCCTCTGGGAGCTGGGGCTGCCCGAGGTGCTCGCCACGTTCTGCGACAAGCCGCACGGCCTGGTGGTGGTCACCGGCCCTACCGGCTCGGGCAAATCTACCACCCTGGCGGCGATGATCGACCTGATCAACGAGAAGTACGACCGGCACATCATCACCATTGAGGACCCGATCGAGTACCTGCACCGGCACAAGCACTCGGTGATCAACCAGCGGGAGATCGGCTCGGACACCACCTCCTTCAGCCTGGCGCTCCGGGCAGCGCTCCGCCAGGACCCCGACGTAATTCTGCTGGGCGAAATGCGCGACCTGGAGACGATCAACATTGCCCTCCAGGCCGCAGAGACCGGTCACCTGGTCTTCGCCACGCTGCATACCAACGACGCCGCCTCCACCGTCGACCGCATCGTCGACGTCTTCCCCGCAGAGCAGCAGCAGCAGGTGCGGGTGCAGCTGGCGGGCGCCATTCAGGGGATCGTCGCCCAGCGACTCTTCCGCCGGATCGACAAGCCGGGCCGGATCGCGGCCCTGGAGATCCTACTGGCCACCCCGGCGGTGCGCAACCTGATCCGTGAGGGCAAGACCCACCAGATCCCGAGCGTGATCCAGACCGGCGGCAAGCTGGGCATGCGGTTAATGGAAGCTTCGGTCCGAGAGTTGTACGAGCGCGGCATTATCAGCCAGGAAGACTTTGTGAACATGGTTCAGTCGCAGCAGAGCATCCTCCAGCAGCACGGCAGCAGCGCTCCCACCGGATACGGCAACACGGGGCGTTTCTAGGCCCCCTGGAGGGGAGAGTGCGAGATGCCTGTCTTCATCTATCGGGCTCGGACCGGCGCCGGTGAGCTGGTGCAGGGTCGGGCCGATGCAGGTTCGGAAAGGGAGCTGATCGGGCGGCTGAGGGCCCAGGGGCTGCTGGTCCTCGGGGTTGAGACAGAGCGGGACCTGAACGTGATCATTCAGCAGCAGGGGTTTCTCCTGTTCAACCGGCGGGTGAGCGGCAAAGATCTGGCCGTCTTCGCCCGCCAGTTCGCTACCATGGTGAACGCCGGCCTGCCGGTGGTGCAGTGCCTGCGGGTTCTGGCCAGGCAGACGGGCAACCAGCGGCTGGCACGCACGCTGGACAAGATCGCGAATGATGTGGAGGCCGGCGAGGGCCTGTCCGAGGCCTTCGCCCGCCACGGTCGCATCTTCCCGCCGGTCATGATCCACATGATGGCCGCCGGCGAGGTGGGCGGCATTCTCGATGAGACCATGAACCGGGTGGCCACGCAGCTCGAGAAGGACGAGATGGTTCGGCAGAAGATCCGATCGGCCATGGTCTATCCATCGATCGTCATGGGCGTTGCGGTTCTTGTTGTCATCTTCCTGATGACCTTTGTCGTTCCCCAGTTTGTTCAGGTCTACGCTGATCTCGGCGGCGACCTGCCCGGTCCGACCCGACTACTGATCACAGTCAGCGCGGCGATGCGGACCTACTGGTACCTCTTCCTGCTGGGCGGTGCCGCCGGCTTTTACGCCACGAAGGCCTGGTGGGCGACCGAGCAAGGGGCGACGCTGAGAGACCGTCTCATTCTGAAGCTCCCCATCGCGGGACTGATCGTAACCAAAGCGAACATCGCCCGATTCGGGCGGACCCTGGGAGGGCTTCTCTCCAGCGGTGTACCGATCTTGAAGGCCCTGGCCGTGGTGCAGCGCACCCTCGGCAACCGGGTAATCGCAGCAGCTGTACGGGACGCACTGGAGGAGGTCCGCGAGGGCCAGACTTTGGTCGTCCCGCTTCGTCGCTCCGGGGCCTTTCCGCCCATGGTGGTGGAGATGCTGGCGGTGGGCGAGGAGACCGGAACCATGACCGAGATGCTGAACAAGGTGGCCGACTTCTATGAAGAGGAGGTCCAGCGCTCAGCCGAGCGGCTGTCCAGCACCTTGGAGCCGCTGGTCATCGTCTTTTTGGCCGTCACCGTAGGCTTCATCGTCGTCTCGATGATGATGCCGATCTTCGACCTCTGGACGATGTTCTGATTCTCCGACCAGCGAAAGGGCCGGAAACAGAAGTACCTGGAATTTTTTTCAAATATCCCTTGACACCCCTCCCATCTTCCACCATAATGGGATTTGCAACCAGATCCCATTTACTGGAGAAAAGGGGAGGGGTTAGGATGCACAAGCTTCTTCGTCGGGTGCGTCGTGACCAGAAGGGTTTCACGCTGATCGAGCTGCTTGTTGTTGTGGCGATCATCGGCCTGCTGGCGGCGTTTGCGGTTCCGAAGCTGTTCGAGGCGATCAACAAGGCAAAGGCTGCTCCTGGCCAGGCAGACATTCAGACCATGTCCGGGGCCCTGGAGCGGTTCTACCTGGACACTGACCTCGGCAACTACCCGTCGGGCACTGCTGCTCAGGTGATGACCGCTCTCCGCAACGGATACCTGAAGGGAACGACCGACTTCCGGAACGGCTACCGGCAGGGCTATATCTACGGGGTGACCACCGATCACCGTGGATACATCCTGATCGATCCCCAGGGTGCAACCGCCAACCAGCTCACCTGCGGCGCCGGTAACGTCTACGCCTTCACCATGGCTGCCAACGGCCTGACCGTGCTGGACAACGAGATCGATCCCGCCCACCTGCCCAACTGCACCGCTCCGACCGGGATGAAGCTCGTCACCAACTAACGGCTACCACGAAGGGGCCGGCTGCAGCGGCCGGCCCCTTCTGTTTTGTCTCGGTACATAGCGGGGGCTGGTCGCAGGACCGGCCCCTGCGGGTTGCACGGGGTTCTTCGGTTCACCGATAGCAGGAGGGGAGTATGGTCGATGCGTGAACGGCTACGTCGGCTGCTGCGTTTCGCTATGGACAGGGGATGCGACCAGAGGGGTCTGAGCCTGGTGGAAGTCCTTGTCTCCATCCTCCTGCTGGTGATGCTCATCACCCCCACACTCACCTCTATCCGCTCGGCGCTCTACGCTGGTCGGGCGACCCAGAGCCGGAGCCAGGCGCTGGGGTTGGCCCGGGCCCGGGTGGACCAGCTCCGGGCGCTCGCGTACGACAACATCGCCCTGCTGGACAACGCCAGCGAGGAGACCCCCCGGTATGGCGACGATATGAGCGGCGATCCGGCCCTGGCCAAGTTCACGATTGAGACGGTGATCGACACCCAGATTGACACGGTCCTCAATCCTGCAACGAATGACACGCCGGCACTTCCAATGCTTCGGCTGGTCAGGGTGACAGTCTCCTGCCCTGGGTGCACGGTACAACACGGCGATTCAACTCGTCCCGTGACCCTCGTCTCGGTCGTCAGGGGGAGGGTTGACGATGAATGGTAAGAGAGCGGCCCGAGATCAGACCGGACACACGCTGGTGGAGATGATGGTCGCCCTGGCGGTCCTCGTTCTCGTGATGGCCTCTGTGGCCTCCACCCTGTTCTTCGGAGAGGCGGCAAGCAAGACAGGGATCAGGTGGACCGATACCACCCAGCAACTTAGAGTAGCCATGAAACAGGTCTCGGAGGATTTTACCTACGCGAGCAGCGTTATGACATCGCCGGAGGAGTTTACCATCGCCGTAAGGCAGCCGTTGGTCACCCGCGAGGGCGGGTTCTCCGATTACGACTGGAGTGCTGCCAGTGCAGACTGGCCAGGCGAACTGCGAGAGTGGCCGGAACTTCAGATCACCTACAAGCTTGAGGGAGGAATCCTCAGCCGCAAGGTTATCTCAGCGTATTCGGTCCACAGCGTTCAGACGCTTGCTGTCGGGCTTGACCCAAACACCTTTATCCGGCCCTCGCCGTTAAACCCTGAGATCGTTCAGGTACGGCTTAGCATGCAGCCCGAGGGGGTGAACCACGATGCCGTGGTCTACGGCGAGTTCCAAGCCCGATAAGTGGCACCCGAGCCCTCGGTTCGGCTCCGAAGCGGGTGGGGTTGCGCTCTACCTGGTGTTGGCGGCTGCTGCTGTCTTGATGGTACTGGTCGCGACGATTTCCAAGCAGGCCCGCCATGAACTCCGCATGGCCATTGCAGAGACCCATGCAGCGGAGCGCGATGCCGTTGTAATGGCCGCCCTGGAGGAGGCCGCGATGCTGGCCGAAGCTGACCCGGACTGGCCCGGTCTTGGCTGGGAGTTATCCGATGGGACCACGCAATGCACCCCGAAAGCCCCGTATTCGGGGGCGTCCTATCTCTGGTGTCGTGATGTTCTGTCGAAGCGGCTGGTGTTCGGCGGCGAGCAGAATGGCTACCAGTACCCGGTCCGAGTCACGTGGCGAAGGCAGGGCGAGGCAACCTTGCATTGGGATTACGGATGGGTGCTGATGGACTCTCTCAATACCTACCCGGATGGCAGGCCCATGGTGAAGGGCGTCGTGCCCTATAAATCCTGGTGCCGGCCGGATCCGGACTTCCCGGGCATGTCGGATCTGGGCCCCTGCAAGCAGGGCAGTTAGGAGGGAAACGCCATGTGCCGGCGCTCTGAGCGGGGATGGACCCTGACCGAACTGGTGGTTGTGGTGGGGATCATCGGGCTGATGGCGGCAATGGCCGTCCCCTCGCTGACACGTGCGGTTGATTCCTACAGACTGAGTCAGGCTGTGACCCTGCTTTCGGGAGCGATTCGGGAAGCGCAGGTCCAGTCGCTGCGTGAAAGTCGCCCCTGGCGCGTGCTGGTCTACCCTGATGGGAGCGGGTTCTCGCTCCAGTATAGGGACGACCCTGCAGCCTCCACGACCGACTGCACCGGGGCCGGATGGACTACTCGCAAGGAGGAATCGTTTTCCGGGAGCCTGCGGGTCGATACGTCGGCGCTCACGATGTACTGCCTGGCCTTCGTCTCCAATGGCCGCCCCGACTGGCCGATTCCCAGGCCGCTGATGGATTTCTCAAACCCGCCCCGGTCTGACCGGTGGTATCCGTTGAGCGACGGAGTGATCCTCTCCGATCCGATGCCGACAATCAACCCGCTCAGCGATGAGCGCACTGCCGTGTGGCGCCGGCTCGATGCCCCGGTGCCGGAGGTCGTTTTCGACATGGGGGGCGATCGGTTCGTGGGGGATCTGGTGCTTGGGTTGTACAGCAAACCCAACTACTACAAGTACCCGACCCAGATAAAGGTCGAGGGGACCACCCTCTTTGACCTGGATAGCAACAACCAGCCTGTCCCTCCGGGCGACCCCGGCGCTTGGGTGATCATCTACAATCAGCCTGGTCCGTCCACGCCTCCCTCCGGCCAGCACAGCACGACCGTGACGATCCCGGTGGATGATGCCTACCGCTTCTTCCGCCTCACATTTACGGTGGATCCCAGCAGTTACTACATGGTCCTGCACGAGATCAGCTTCGGGGAACCATCCTTCATTGTGACCGGTCCGACCGGAGCCAGGCGACTGGTGGTCAACTCCGTCACCGGCATGATTACCGTCGAGAGGGTTAACTCCTGATCCGAGAAACAAGGAGGCGAGTCGATGAGCCATACGGAGCGAACCCGCCGTTCCAACGCCCCGGACCTGCTCCCCAGCGGGGCAGACGTGGGCTTTCGCTGGGGGATTTTTCCCTCCCAGGGGAAGACGCAGGTCGGGGTCGACCTGGGCGCCGGGCACCTGAAGGTGGTCCAGATTCGCTGGACCCGCAACGGGCCCCGGCTGGAGAACTACGCCGTCTGTCCGCTCCCGTCCGGCATGATGCTGGAGGGGTCGGTGGTCAGCC
>JBMONB010000201.1:0-40028 GCA_049325315.1 Bacillota bacterium
GTGGCTAAGCAGCAGGCCAGGATCAGCTTTGCTATGGAATCATGGCTGTCCCTAACCACCACCCGGCCGCATGACGCATGCAGCCGGAACACTGGTCTAGGGTACATATTGACATCAGGAGTCCCCCGGCTTCAGGGACGGGTGACGCTCAACCCGCTCTCGCACCTGGATCCCATCGGCACGCTGCTGCTCTTCTTCGCCGGCTTTGGCTGGGCCAGGCCGGTGCTGGTCAACACGGCGAAACTCCGCCCCCGGGTGGCTGGCGATGTCGTTGTCTCCCTGGCCGGGGTGATCATGAACTTCCTGCTGGCGATCCTCTTCTTCGTGCTGGCTACCCTGGCGCAGGCTGGCATGCTGGGGTTCAGCCACCCCGTGCTGACCCAGACCCTCGCCATCGCCGTCTCGATCAATGTGCTCCTGGTGGCGCTCAATCTGCTCCCGGTCCCGCCCCTGGACGGGTTCCACGTGGCGAAGTACCTGATTCCGGACCCGGGGTTGGTTCAGACGCTCTACCGCTTCGGCCCGTTTGTGCTGATTCTGCTCTTTCTGACCGATGTGGCCGACCGGTTCATCCGGCCGGCGATGTCCTTCCTGTTTGATGTGATCCGGCTGCTCACCTCGCCCTTCCTGGAGGCGATTCTGCGCTGATTCCCCTGCTGCAAGAGGCGCAGCGGTGTTGCGCACCATGTAATCAACATGTAAACTAAAAGGGTTATGAGGGGGGAGCCGGGGATGAGCGACGAGGTAGTCCAGTCCGAGCAGGAGCAGGAACAGGCGGCTGCCCTGGCAGAACCCTATACCGTTGTGCTGGAGAACTTCGAGGGTCCGCTGGATCTGTTGCTCCACCTGATCAAGCGCGAGGAGATGAACATCTACGATATCCCCATCGCCCGGATCACCGAGCAGTACCTGGCGGCGATTCGGGAACTGGTAGATGTGAACATCGACCGGGCCAGCGAGTTTCTGGTGATGGCCGCCACGCTGCTGGGGATCAAGTCCCGCATGCTGCTGCCCAAGCCGCCCAAGGCGGCGGTGGAGGAGGATCCGACCCTGGAGGAGGGCGAGGATCCGCGCGAGGCGCTGGTGCGCCAGCTGGTAGCTTACAGCAAGTTCAAAGAGGTGGCCGAGGAGCTGCGGGACCGGGAGCACGAGATGTTCAAGGTCCACGTGCGCGGTCACTTTGTGGAGCAGCCGAGCGGGCCCCGCCCGCTGGAGGGGATCTCGCTGGTCGACCTGGTCAAGGCCTTCCAGGAGGTTCTCAAAGAGGAGTGGAACTGGCGGGAGGTGCCCCGGGAGGAGATCCCGATGCGGGAGAAGATCCGGGAGATCAACTTCCGGCTCTCCCGGCACCCGTCGGGGGTGCGCTTCCGGGACCTGTTTACCCGCGGGGGCTCCCGGCTGGAGGTGGTGGTCACCTTTCTGGCGGTGCTGGAGCTGATTCGGCAGCGCAAGGCGATCGCCGTGCAGGAGGGCCTCTTCGGCGAGATCGTGCTGCGGCGGGTCCTGGTGACCGACATGGTCCGGGCTGAAGCCGAAGCAGACTAGCGGCGGACTCTCAGCAGTGACGATATACAGAGGGAGGGCGTCGTCCCCCGATGATCTGGAATCACGGAAAGGCGATTCTCGAAGCGATCCTGCTGGCTTCCACCGAGCCGCTCTCGATCAAGAAGATCGGCGACGTAATGGGGCTAGATGAGCGGGACGCCCGGATCTTAATGGACGACCTGCGCAAGGATTATGACGCCCCCGGCCGGGGCCTGGCGATCATGGAACTGGCCGGCGGCTTTGTGCTGACCACCCGCGCCGAGTATGCGGAGTACGTGGACAGGCTGCTGCAGCCCCGCTCCAAGGGGCTCTCGCATGCCGCCCTGGAGACGCTGGCGATCATTGCCTACCGGCAGCCGATTACGAAGGCCGAGATCGAAGGGGTGCGGGGGGTCAAGGTGGATCGCTCGCTCGAGACGCTGATGGAGCGCCGGCTGGTGGTCGATGTAGGGCGCAAGGAGGCGCCGGGCCGCCCGGTCCTCTACGGGACCACCCCGGAGTTCCTGAAATACTTCGGGCTCAAGGATATCAAGGATCTGCCCCCGATCGAGCTGGACACATCGCAGTCCGGGCTGATCATGCAGCGGGCAGAGACCGCCGGGGCGAACCCCGAGGAGAGCGAAGAGAGGACAGAAGAGGGGGACTAGCCGGCGATGCGCTTTGCGGGGCATGCATTTGTCGATTGGGATGACACCATCGCGGAGAATATCCGCTATTTCCGGGAGGCGGAGGCGCAGACCTCCCGCCTGATCGCCGAGCGGACCGGGGCCGACCTGGCCACGGTGGCCCGAAGGGGAGCAGAGCTAGACGTGATCGTCGCCCGGCGGATGGGCCTGGTGAAGGACTCGCTCCAGACCGCCTGGGTGGAGTGCTACCGGGAGTTCTGCGGCCTGCGGTCCGTCTCGCCGGAGGAGCAGGTGGAGGCCGAGCTGCGGCGCATCTGCACCGAGCCCTACGAGATCCGGCAGGAGCTGCTGCCGGGCGGGCCGGAGTCGGTGGCGTGGCTGCACCGGAACGGCTTTGAGGTGACGATCTGGACCGCCGGCGACGTGGGGGTCCAGAGCCGGAAGATCAAGGAGTCGGGGCTCGCCCCCCTGGTGCACCGGGAGGCGATCGTGCTCGACAAGAGCCCGGAGCGGCTGCGGGAGTTCGTCGGGGAGCGTGACCCGGCCCGCTGCTTCGTGGTGGGCAACTCGGCCCACTCGGACATCCGCCCGGCCCTCGCTCTGGGGATCGCTGCCTTCCACATCGATGTGGAGACCTGGGCATACGACCAGCTGCGGCTGAACCTGGAAGATCCCAACTACCACCGGCTGGAGCGAATCGGCGACCTGCCCTTCGCCCTGGCCAAGCGGTTCAGATTGGCGGTGTAGACCGTGAGCGGTGAGCGCTTCGAGGGCAAGATTGTCAGCGGCGTGATGGTGGTGGCTGCCCATCCCGATGGGCGGCTGCTCTTCGTGGCCCAGCAGAAGGGCCCCTTCGGCGGGCACTGGCTGCTGCCCGGCGGCGGCATTGAGTACGGCGAGTCGGCGGTGGAGGCGGCGGTCCGGGAGTTCCGGGAGGAGACCGGGCTCGAACTGGAGGCGCCCCGCTTCGTCGGCGTCTACGAGATGCGGGGGCGGTGGCAGCACGGCTCCTACCACCTCATCATGCTCTGCTTCGCCGGAACCGCCCAGGGCGAGATTCCGCCGGGCTTTGAGGGCGACGGGGTGGGCGGGGTGCGCTGGGCCAGGCTGGGCGAGATCCCGCTGCACGCCACCGACCTGCGGATTCTGACCGACGCCGGCCTGGCCGCCTTTGACGAGGCGGAGATTGCGGCGGCGCTGGAGCAAGCGGGGATTCAACTGAAGGTGTATCAATAGCGTCGTGAAATCGTGGCGATCCGGGCAGACTGGCCCGGGTCGCTGTTTTATTGCACGGCTGCCGTGGGCGCCCAATCGCGGCGTATTCGGTATGGGGTGGGCGTACTCTGGAAAGACTCTCCGCGCAGGATGGAGGAGTCTGCCGGAGGTGGGGTCGTGTGGCGTGGATCATCACAGGGAGCCTGATCACCCTGGCGCTCCTCTTCTTGATGCTGCTCCCCGTACGGCTGTCGCTGGCCTTCCGGCAGCGGGGCTGGCAGGCCAACGTGACCGTCGAGGTACGCTATGGCTTTCTGCGCTTTGCCAAGCCGGTCGACCTGACGGCGAAGGTGGCGATGGCGGTGGAGCACATGTGGAAGCGCTGGCGCGCCACCGGTGAGCCCGTGCAGCCGGACCTGCAGGAGACGGCTGCAAGGGCGCCGCGCGGCAAGATGATCCGGGCGGCGCTGCCCGCGCTGCGGCGGCTGGGCCAGGCGACGCGCTGCAGGCAGATGCGGCTGCGGGTCGAGGTGGGCGGCAGCGATGCCATGGACTCGGCGCTCCTGGCGGGAGCGATCTGGACCGGGGCCGGCCTGCTTGTTGGCCTGCTCAGTCGCGGCGTGCGCCTGCCCAGAGAGGCGATCGCCGTGACGGTTATGCCCAACTTTCAGCGGTCGGTCTGGGTGATGGAGGCGGACTGCATACTGACTGTAAGGCTGGGAAAGGCTATCATGGCAATCGTCTGGCTGCTGCGTCAGGAGTTGAGCCGTAAGGAGGTCATCGCCTGGGTGCGCGACAGCCTGCGCAGGAAAGGGGATCAGACCAGTGGCCGAACACCCGATCCAAGGCCTCATGAAGACGGCCATGGAAAGCCTTAAGGACATGGTGGATGTCAACACGGTGATCGGTGATCCGGTGGAGACGCAGGAGGGAACGGTGATCGTCCCGGTCTCCCGGGTCGCCTTCGGCTTCGCGGCGGGGGGCTCGGAGTTCCAGCCTGCCCCGGCGGCGGCGGAGCCGGCGGAGGGGCATCCCTTCGGCGGTGGCAGCGGCGCCGGCGTCTCGGTGCAGCCGGTGGGCTTCCTCGTGGTCTCGCGGGATCAGATCCGGATGCTGCCGGTCGACGGCGGGCAGCCAATCAACCGGATCATCGACATGGCGCCCCAGATTCTTGAAAAGATCCGGAACGGGGCGAAGAAGGGGGACGGGGTGGAGCCTGGCGACCTGGGCGACACACGCACGACGATCAACTAGCGCCAGACGCCTTCGCGGGCGGCAGGAGCGATCAGGACCAGGGGCGAACCTCCCACCTCAGAGGAGGCGTGGCGGTGAGGGACCAACTGGTGCTGATGGGAACGGGGGACGCCCTGGGTGTTCCCCGTGTCTATTGTGAGTGCGAGGTCTGCCAGGAGGCCCGCTCCACAGGGGCGAACCGGCGGATGCGGTGCAGCGCCCTGCTGCGGGGGGGCGGGTCGGACCTCTTGATTGACTGCGGCCCCGACTGGCGGCTGCAGATGGAGCGCATCGGGCTCCGGCACGTGGAGCGGGTGCTGATTACCCATGGGCACCATGACCACATCGCCGGCCTGCCCGACCTGTGGGATGCGGTCCGCTGGACCGGGCGACCGGTGGAGGTGATGGCGCCGGCGCCAGCCCTGGCGGAGATTCAGGCCCGATTCCCGTGGGCGGTCGGGGGGCTGAACCTGGTCGATCTGACCGCCGGGGCGAGCCTGCTGGGCTGGCAGGTGCAGGCCTGGGAGGTGAACCACGGGCGCAACGGCCGCTCCTTCGCCTTCCGGTTCGACCGGCCCGGCTTCGCCTGGGCCTACTGCCCGGACGCCATCGACCTGAGCCCTGCCCAGCGGGCGCCCCTCGCGGGCCTCGACCTGCTGGTGCTGGGCACCGCCTACTACGAGGAGACGGCGCCCCGGGAGCGCCGCTCGCTCTACAGCATGGTGGAGGCGCTGGATCTGCTGGCCGAGGTGCGGCCGGGGCGGACGGTCTTCACCCACCTCTCCCACGGGGTGGATAGCCGGAGCCGGTATCCGCTGCCAGATGGTGTCACGGTCGGACATGACGGTATGGTGATCCAACTGGGCCAATAAGAAGAGGGCTGCCCTGTCTGGGCGGCCCTCTTTGCTTGGCATTCGTTGCTTGACATAGCGGGGCGACGGCGGGCTCACCCTAATGCTGAACGAGGCGAGGCAGCGAGGGGGCGAGTAAGATGCGCAGCATGTGGAAGGGGTCGATCAGCTTCGGGCTGGTCACGATTCCGGTGAAGCTCTATGCCGCCACAGAGTCAAAGGATGTGCGCTTCAACCTGCTGCACCGGGAGTGCCGCACGCCGGTCCAATACCGGAAGTGGTGCCCGCAGTGCGACCGGGAGATCGAGACCGAGGAGATCGTGAAGGGGTATGAGTTTGACCGGGGACGCTTTGTGACCCTCGAGGAGGAGGACTTTGAGGCGATCCCCCTCGCAGCGAAGCGGGCGCTGGAGATCGTGGGCTTCGTGAAGCTGGAGGAGATCGACCCTGTGTACTTTGACAAGACTTACTATCTGGAGCCGGGCGAGGGGGGCGCCAAGGCCTATGCCCTGCTCCGCCGGGCGATGGAGCAGACCGGTCGGGTGGCGATCGCCCGGGTGGTAATCCGGACAAAGGAGTCGCTGGCGGCGCTGCGGGTAGTAAGCGACCGGGTGGTGGCCATGGAGACGATGCACTTTCCGGATGAGGTCCGGTCGGTGGCCGGGCTGACCGGGATCGTGGAGCCGGAGCTGCGGCCTCAGGAGATCGAGATGGCCGTGGGCCTGATCGAGTCGCTGGCGATGGGGTTCGAGCCGGAGCGGTTCGAGAACCAGTACCGGGAGGCGCTGTTAAAGGTGATTGAGGCCAAGGTGCAGGGCGAGGAGGTCCACCGGGTGGAGCCGGTGCCCGAACGGGGCCGGGTGGTTGACCTTATGGAAGCGCTGCGGGCCTCGATCCGGCAGGCGGAGGGGGAGCGAGTGGAGGCGCCGGCCCCGGTCCCCGCCACCGCCCCGGCCCTGCCGGTGGCGCCGCTGGTGCCCGGGGTGGCCGGCCCCGCCGGGCTGCGGCCGGGTGTGCCGCCAGGAGTGCCGGGCACCGCACCCGGGGTACCGGCTCCAGGGGCACCCACCCCAGGGGTTCCCGGGGCTCCGGTCCCGGTGGTGCGGCCCGACCCCGACGAGGCGCCGGCGGAGCGGGGCTAGACGGTGGAGCTACCCTTCGAGCCCATGCTGCTGGAGCGGGCCGAGAAGCCCTTCGCCGACCCGGACTGGCTTTACCAGGTGAAGTGGGACGGGGTGCGCAACCTGACCCTGGTGGAGGGGGAGAGGGTGCGCCACTGGAGCCGCCGGCGGCGGGAGCGGACCATCCACTTCCCTGAGTTCGGCGGCCTGGCAACAGCCCTGGGCGGGCGGCGGGCGGTGCTCGACGGTGAGATCATCGTCCTGAAGGAGGGCAAGCCCAGCTTCTCCGGGATACTGGAGCGGGACCTGGCAGGCGGCGCCCCCGATGCACGCAAGGTTCGGGAGCGCCCTGCCACCCTCATGCTCTTCGACCTGTTGGAGTTGGGCGATCAGCCGCTCTACGACCGGCCGCTGACCGAGCGGCTCACCCTGCTGGAGGAGATGCTGCCGGCGACGGATCTCTGGCAGGTGGTCGCCTCCTTCCCCGGCGCCGAGGGCCCGGCGCTCTATCAGGCGGTGGTGGAGGCGGGGCTGGAGGGGGTGGTGGCGAAGCGGCGCTCCAGCCGCTACCAGCCGGGCGCCCGCAGCCGGGACTGGCTGAAGCTGAAGCGGAAGGGGCAGATGCTGGCGGTGGTGGTGGGCTTCACCAACCCGAGCGGCCGCCCCGGCGCCCTTCTGCTGGGGGCCTACCAGCAAGGCCGGCTCCGCTATATCGGCCGGGCCGGGTCGGGCATCGCCGCGGCGGACCTGGCCACCCTGCGGGCCCACCTGCGGCCCGCGCCCTGTCCCTTCCCCCGGGTGCCCAGCCTGCGGGACCGGTTCGCCGGCGACCCCGGCCCGGTGGTCTGGGTGGAGCCCAGGCTGACGGTCCAGGTCGCCTTTACCGAATGGACCGAGGAGCAGCGGCTCCGGGACCCGGTGGTGATCGGCTTCTCCGACCAGCCGCCCGAGGCGGCCCGCATCGACTGACGGCCCCGACCCACGCAAGAAAGGGAGGAATCCGACGTGGAGCACCGCGAGCGTAACGAGGAGCAAGGCCAGGGCCTGGAGAGAGCGGCCGACATGGAGGTGGGTGCCGAGCCGGTTCCCGACCTGCGGCGCGCCCCAACCGGCGGCCCCGCCTTCGGCGCCACCCAGGAGCCGGAGTTCGAGACCGCCGACCTGGAGGTTCCCCCTGCCGACCCGCCCCGCCGTGGTGCCACCTTCGGGGCGACGACGCAGGATGACCCGTTCCCTCCGGCGCTCTTCCCCTACCCGGTGGAAGGGGAGGAGGGCCAGTTGACCCTGGTGGCGGTCTTTGAGGATATCGAGGGCGCCCACCACTGCGCCCGGGACCTTGAGCGCCGGGGAATCGAGGTGGGGATCGTCACGCGGCGGGGCGACGGCCCGGAGCAGGGAATCCGGCCCGGCAACGTGATCACAGGTCCCGGCTACGGCCTCTCGGCCGAGAACGAATCGCCGCCCAAGGACCGCCCGATGGGCGCCGGCGTGGCCGTGGGGGCCACCCTGGGCGCCACCAGCGGCCTCTTCGCCGCCACCTACCTCTTCCCGCCCATCGGCACGATCTTCGCCACCGGCTCCCTGGTCACCACGTTAATCGGGGCAGGGCTTGGCTCTTTCGTAGGGGGGCTCTTCGAGTACGGGGTGACCGAGCACGGCGACGACGCCACCATGTACGCCGGCCAGGTGCGGCGGGGCGGAGCGATCCTCTTGGCCCGGGTCGACGAAGAGCAGGCCGATGAGGCCCGTCGCCTGATCGGGATCTGGAATCCGCTCGAGATCCGGGTGCAGTAGCCGTGCCCACCGCGGTGAAGAGCCGGGTGGATGTGGGCGGCCGGGACCTGGTGGTCACCAACCTGGAGAAGCTCTACTGGCCGGAAGATGGGATCACCAAGGGTGACCTGATCGCCTACTACACCCAGATGGCGCCCTACCTGCTCCCCTACCTGCGTGGCCGTCCCACCGTGCTGACCCGCTACCCCGACGGGATTCACGGCAAGTGGTTCTACCACAAGGATGCCCCCCAGGGCGCCCCCGACTGGATCCCCACCTGGGCCGCCGAGGCGGAGGATGGCCGGATTCTGCACTACATGCGGATCGAGGAGCCAGCCGCCCTCACCTACGTGGCCAACCTGGGGGCGATCGAGCTTCACCCCTGGCTCTCCCCCTGCGACCGCCCCGATCAGCCCGACTGGGCCGTGATCGACCTGGACCCGTCCGAGGGCGTCCCCTTCGAAGATGTACTGGCTGTCGCCCGCCTGGTGCGGCAGATCCTGGCGGCGGTGAAGATCGAGGGTTTCCCCAAGCTCTCGGGCTCGACGGGGATCCACATCTACTGCCCCTGCGGGCCCGGTTACAGCTACGCCGAGACAGCCGGCTTCTGCGAAGCGATCGGCCGGGTGCTGCTGAAGGTCTACCCGCAGAAGGTGACCCTGGAGCGCATGGTGGCGAAGCGGACCGGCAAGGTCTACGTCGACTACTTGCAGAACCGACGGGGGCAGACCATCACAACCGTCTATAGCTAGGTAACAGGGTCGTGTGGTATACTCTCAGTAACAGTAATACCAGATTCAAGGTGGTGTGTCGATGGGCCGGGCTTCGCTTTCTGAGAGGCTGAAGGCGAACTGTGGGGATGAGATCAACCCCCGCAAGATCGCCATCTATATTCGGTGGTCCACAGAGGACCAGGGGGATGGCACAACCCTGGAGGTACAGCGGCGCAACTGCGAGCTGTACGTCCAGTCGCAGGGGTGGCATATCAACCCCGATCTGATCTACATCGACGAGGGTTTCAGCGGCGGCAACCTGGAGCGGCCGGGGTTGGGGCGTCTCCGGCAGGCGATCAAGAGGGGCCTCGTGGATGTGGTTGTCGTCTACAAGTTGGACCGGCTCTCCCGTAATGTACTGGACACCGTCAACCTGGTGCTGGATGAGTGGGAGGGGCGGTGCTACCTCAAGAGTGCCACTCAGTCGCTGGACACCCGGGATCCGCTGGGCAAGCAGTTCTTCTACCTGCTTGTCGGCTTTGCCGAGTACGAGCGGCAGGTGATCAAGGAGCGGACCTTCTCGGGCAAGCTGAGTCGGGCGGGGGAGGGGAAGAACCCCGGCCAGGTTCCGCCCTACGGCTTCGCCAAGGGGCCGGCGCCGGGCTCGTTCCAGGTTGTCCCCGACGAGATCCAGGTGGTCCAGTCGATCTTTGCGGAGGCGCTGGCCGGGGCCGGGCCGGCGGTGATCTGTAAGCGGCTCAACGACGAGGGCCTCCCCTACAAGGACCACCGCAACGGCCGGTCGACCACCTGGAAGGAGGTCACCGTCCGCTACATGCTCAAGAACCCGCTCTACACGGGGCGGCTGGTTTATGGGCAGTCGAAGGTGCAGTCCCGGCCCCGGCCGGGGGAGCCGCTGCGGACTCGCCCCGATACCCCCCTGGTGGAGACCGAGGCGATCTTGTTTGGTGCCGATGGCAGCCGGCTCTCCTCTCCCCCGGTGGCGGTGGAGGAGTTCGAGGAGCTGCAGCGGCGGATGGCGGCCCGGGCCCAGCGGAAGACCTCCAACCGGGTGATGGTGAGCGAGCACCTGCTGACAGGGATTCTGCGCTGTCCGGTCTGCGGGCTCTCGATGTACGGCCGCAAGAAGGTGGTGCAGCCCAACGGGGCTACCTACAGCCCGGCCTACTACGTCTGCGAGGGCATGAAGTCCCGAGGAACGTGCAGCAACAGCTACATCCGGCAGGACGACCTGGACGCCGAGGTCGTGCGGCGGCTGTTGGGCCGGTATGGTGATGGACTTCAGCGGCGGCGGATGATCGAGAACGCCCAGGCGGAGACGTTGGCCAAACTGCGGCAGGTGGAGTGTGCGCTGGCGGAGGTCCGGCGGGACCTGGCCCAGCATGATCTGCGGCTGTCGGAGCTGCGGGAGGAGTACGTGCTGCGCAAGCTGACCCTGGAGGAGTACCGGGACTTCAAGGGCCACGTCGACCGGGAGTACGAGGAGCGGAAGGAGCGGGAGTCTCGCCTGCAATCGCAGCTGGAGGCGCTCCAGGAGACTCTGCGGGCCGACGATGGCCTGGAGGCCCTGGCGGCCCGCCTGGACGCCTGGGACGGGCTCACGTTGGAGCAGAAGAAGGCCCTTCTGGCGGAGTTCATCGTCAAGGTGACGGCCTACCGCAAGAAGGGCTCGGAGGAGACTGATGTTGAGATTGTCTGGCGCCAGGGCGCCAGAGAGGTGAAGGAGGCCCTCAGCGTGAGCTGAGGGCGGTAGGCGTTGTTAATGTCGCCCTCTGGAGTCCGCGAGTCGGACACAGGGGGCTGTCTCTGCTTCTAAGCAGTGCAAAAAACCCGAAACAGTGTCAACCAAGAGCGTGGGGCTTGGATCTCTGCCGACCTCTTTGTCAGCGGCGGCTTGACCCCGGCAAAGTCCATCAGAAGATAAGGTTCAGGTTTACCGGGAAGTACGCGAAGAGGATGGGGGTGGGAGAATCACTGGTATCGCGGTTGGAGGTGCTGGAGTCTCTGTAAGGTTTTTGAGGACCTTACCGCCGTCTGGACGCCCGGGAGGACTCGTTGGTGGGGTTTTCGTTCAGGGTAGGCGTGGGCCCTTGAGAGGGGCAGCGTCAAGGCGCAGGGAGGTTGTCTCGTCACTCGTAACCAACCAGCGACCGTCCGGCTGTTTCTCCAAGCGCAGGATAACTTTGTGTCTTTCTGTACCTCCATGTGCACCATAGTCAGCTACCGCAGTAAGAAGCACATACACCTTGCTTGAGGCGATGGTAAAGTCTAGTATCTGCGTCTCCTCTCGTAGTACTACGGGATCCGTCGTCTTGAACACAGGGGAAAAATTCATGCTCAACTGCCGTGCTATTTCCGTGTTTCTCTTGTAGACAGCCTCTGCGTATTTCTCGGCTACACTTAAAGGATCACGAGGGTTCAAGGTCGCCGAGATAGGCATCACAAGGTGGGGGTTAATCGAGTATATGCGCCAACTGCCATCGGACTCTTGTTTGAGGCGATATGTCGAGAGGTGGGTACGAACGAAGCCATCACCATAGTGGATTCTACTTTTTACCTTGACTTCACTCATGCCTGCCTGAGTTTCTTCAGATTCCGCTACGGGGTTCTGAACCACAACAGGCTTCGTGCTCGTCCTGAACGTGGGCTGACCTCCTTGGTAGGAAGGTGAGAGAAAAATACCAATGGTGTCCTGATCCCTATCGTAAACAGCCCGCTCAAACCGCACAGCAATTTCGGAGGGGCTAGGCAGTGCGGGAGGCGGAGCGTTAGCCAGACCCATTCCCCACACAGGTATGGGTAGCAGTCCCACCGCAATCAGAGCGCCACTGAGCAGCCAGGTTCTGATTTTCAGGCTGTAAATTAGGATTACTGCTAGTGCTGGACCAACTATGTACGGTAGGACTGTTGTTGAGCCTAGGACCTGGACCGCAAAGGCGCTTACAATACCTTCTGCTGTCACAAGGACAGTTCTTCCCAAGGGATCATCTTTAAGCCAGTGTCGTTCCATGGCCGTTACGCCCCCTCCGCCCTGCTCCTCTACAGTTGGCCCCGCAAGTCTCTCTACATGTTCCACTTTGAATATTGATATCCTTCTGCAAAATCTACCCTCTCATGTATAGATGGTCTGAGCCGACACGACGTGTGAGGTTATCCCTAGATGCACCCAAGAGCGTCAGGTTTGTTCAAGAAGGGGCGAGGGCGCCAGTCATTCGCTGGCGCCGTCTTGCTTCTTCTTTGTGGTTCTGTCGGCCAGGGCTTTAAGGCGAGAGCCAAGCATGCGCTCCCAAAGGTCAATAGCCTTGTCGACCTCCCAGTCGGGATCGACGGCGATGGACTCACGAACGTTGAACCGAATCCGACGGTTGGTCAAAGTTTAACCTCCCTCTATTGCCCGGTTGCTCCTAGTGTGTGTCTTGTCCGACTGCCGCACGGTGAAATCTGGTTTCCAGATCCATCTATCCCTTGTGGCAGTATAGTCCGATGGCTGTGGTCATGCATGGTCATACAATGTCATACCACTGACAGCAAAACGGCCCGCCCCATGCCTGGGCGGGCCGTCGGCTATTCGGTTTCGCTCCTCGCTTCTTGCTCTTGGGCACGCTCAGTCACCTTCCTTAGCCAATCTCGTACTTCGGGCCGGCGCTCAACTTGTTTCTGCAGCGCCTGCGCCTTCTCCAGGGTGTCCACACCAAGCCTTGCCATGATGCCGCCGATCTGGATCAGCCGGCGGGTCCGCTCCTTGCGCTCCTGCTGCTTGATCTGCTGACTCAAGGTCTGTTTGCGGGCCTGTAGTTGGCGGATGCGCTCATCGGTCTCGTTCATGCGCTCCGTCAGCGACTTGCCAGCCAGGATCACCACCTCCTTCCGATGATGACCCTATTCGGCACGGTGCCTGGTCACAACTCCTGCGATGACCTCATTTCGCCACTGGCACAACCGATGCCGCCCTGCTGATCCGGTCATGTCGGGGGCCGGCTATCCCGACAGCGAATACGTAATCGGAGGGGTTCTCGGGCGCTGCCTGGCCTGCTACCTTAATCCCAAGCGAGAGCGAAGGGCGCAACTATACATCGGCTGCGCCGATGTGTTGCGGCATGGGGCTTCGCTCCCTGCACCCTCAGCTCGGGCGGCCCCACCCGCATCTGCCGATGCGGTCTGCTCACCTCGAATCCCCCTCGGCTGGCTGACCTTGCGTTCAGCGCCGGGCGATTCGAGGTTCGGTCCCCGTCGCTCTTGCCCACCGGGGCATTCCGGATCCTGGAGTGGAGGTGAGCAGCGTGGCCATCTTCTACATGAACGCGCAGATCATCGGCAGGAGCACCGGCCGGACGGCCACCGGCGCCGCCGCCTATCGAGCGGGAGACCGCATCGTGGATGAGCGCACGGGGCAGGTCTTCGATTATACCCGCCGCCGGGGGGAGAGGGAGTCATCAACCTACGCGCCTGCTGGCTCCCCGGCGTGGGTGCAGGACCGGTCTCAGCTGTGGAACGCAGCTGAGAAGGTTGAGCGCCGGGCCGATGCCCAGGTCGCCCGGGAGATCGTCGTGGCTTTCCCGAAGGAACTGAGCAAGGAGCAGCAGCGGGAGTTGATCGCCGGTTACGTCCAGGAGCAGTTCGTCGCCCGAGGCATGGTGGCCGACGTGGCGATCCATCGAAACCCGGGGAACCCGCACGCCCACATCATGCTGACCATGCGAGAGGTCGGGCCGGATGGGTTCGCCAGCAAGAAGAACCGAGAGTGGAACAATCCTGAGATGCTGGAGCATTGGCGTAAGGGTTGGTCTACTCACTCGAACCGTGCCTTGGAGCGCGCCGGCAGGTCTGAGCGGATCGACCACCGGAGCCTGGCGGAGCAGGGGTCAGAGAAGGTACCGCAGGTCCACCTTGGACCTCACGCTGCCGCCCTGGAGCGTCGGGGGATCGCCACGGAGAAGGGTGAGCATAACCGCCTGGCAGCTGAGCACAACGCTGTGGTGGTGGAATTGGAGAAGGCGAGGGAGGAGCGGCAGCAGCTGAAGGCGGAGAAGGCCGTTGTAGGGCGCTACAAGGGCCGCTTGAACGCGGGTTGGCTTGCCGACCATGGCCAGGCGCTTGGACTGTTGGAGTACCATCACGCTGGCGGTGCTCCTCTGACGTACCAGGAGGTAGTGGGTCTGCATCGACAATTTACGGATCAACTCCGACAGGTGCAGGCGGAGATCCACGCGATCCGTGCGGACGAGTACCGGCTAAGCCGAGCGGCCGAGGTGCTAGGATACCGGCAGAAGGCGGCTGAGAAGTTGGAGCAGCTGGAGAGTCCCATGGCCCGGATCAAGCGCTGGTTTAGCGAGAGCGCACGGCGGGAGTACGAATCGGCCCGAGAGGTCCTAGGTCTGCACGATCAACGGGCTGCAGAGTTGGGCGTCACATCGGAGTCGGAACTGAATGCGCAGCGGGTTGCCTGGAGTGAGCGTAACGCCGGGATACCTGGCCTTGAGGCGCAGGCCAGTGGCCTAGATGCGATTCTCAAGCAGGCTGCTATGGCCCTGGAGGGCTTCCGGCGGGAGTATGAACGGGATGATGACCTCTTGAGACAGCGAGGAAGACGCGAGCGAGACGGCGGGATGGACCGAGGCAGGTAGGCTGGCCATGCCCCCGGCCTGCAATCACAAGAACACCCCTGGAGCCCCGGCAGTCAAGGAGATGCGAAGCGATGAGCTCATCCCCTTGACGGTCGGAGACAGGGGTGTATACTCGGTCGACGCATCTCCAGGTTCGCCCTTGACAGCCCTCCTCCAGCGCCCTAGGCATCAACTAAGGCGTCCCCGCCAGGTTGGCGAGGACGCCTGGATGATGACCATCCTGCGAGAGTTTGCATGATAAAAAACATTCATGGATGCAGAGGAGGAAAAGAATGCTTAATACAGAATACAAGGCATCACGAACATTATGGAGGGGTTATTAGTTGGACTCCACTAGTCTTATCCCCCATGACCTGTCCTGTGCACTGCAGCGATATCAACGCGCCTGGGAGAGTGCTCTTAAGAATAACGATGTCGCTCCGTTAGAATATTTCATTAGTTCTGATTACAAAAACTGTTTTGGTCATATGGATATGGAGCAATTCGGACTGGTTGATCGTGAAGAGACCCTTCAGGGACTAAGGCGGTTCATCTCGATTCTTTCCGGAGCCACTCACCTTGTGCAGCACCTGTCCATTCATATGAGGAGCTCTTCGGATGCCGTTGTCTCATATCTCCGGGTGGTTGCCCGTCACGATGATGTCACTGCCTCAGTGGTTGTGGTGCAAACATGGCGCCGCTTAGGAGACAGTTGGCAGATCACTCGTGAATTTGCCGAAGCTCTGACTCGGTAAATTTTAGGAGAGACAAAAAGTTCCGCACCAATGAGAATTCAGATGTTGCGTTGCTTAGCGCAACTAGATGACTGTAGGGTTCTAGCGTTGGCTTTAGGGATCCTGTTGGTTGCAGCCACGGCAGTGAGTGTGGCGGCTGCTGACGTGACCCCGCAGTTTGAGTGCAACTGGTACATGTTTAGTGCCTGGATGCGTTGTGCCTAAAGTGTAGCGTCGGATGCGCCGGGCGTAATACCCGGCGCATCCAAATTAGTGGAGGTGTATGTACGTGTTAAGGAAGAGTGTACAGTGGATTCGTTCCGAAGTTAGACTCGTATTTCTCGGCGTCCTGATCGGAGTAGCTATTCTTGTAACATACCTACAATTTGGAGCGCCCTTCGGGTACGCAAACACAGCCTTCCAAATCCCGGCTAGGCCGATTCCCGAACCTTGGGAAATGCCCACTCATATGTATGGACTACCCAATATGCCTGAAGCTGTTTCGGTTGTCCCTCTGGCGGGACGCAAAGTCCTTCTACTGCCGGTTCTCCTTAGCGATCCTGAGGTTCCTTACACTGCAAGCATCCTTGATCCACTTAAATGGGAGGAAAAGGGGACCGGTCCGACCGTAGGTCGCAGGTCCATTTGGTACATGGACCCGGGTTCCACGATGCTCTATGGAGTGGTGATCGATACTGCGGATATGGATGCGGACAACATTGGGGTAGCATATGTTGTCGTCAAGCGAATTGATGAGACATCTTATGATATTATCCTGGAAGATACGAAGGGCACCACGCTGTTTGCAGCGCGTGGGTCGCTCATCAAAATAAACGAACAATATGGAGCCGGCGCTCTCGTTCCCATAGGTGATCAGGCAGCTGTTCGCGAGCAATATGGCGCTACTTGGGATGTTGGCCCCAACGAGTTCTTTATGTTCCGAGTCCCTATTCCAGTGGGGACTAAGTAGATTACACCATCGTCCATAATGTGTTGGTCCGCTCCCTCTACCCGCCCCCGTTGCTGGCCTTAATTCACTAACATGAAGAACTGAGCCCAAAGGTCCTGGCTTGACCTTTGGGCTCTTCTCCAACTAGAGCTTCATTGGCAACGAGAGTTCTTCCGACTAGGTACAGCGTTGGTGCCTGCAGATAATAGCGCGAGATCCCGAACCATGGATCACGGAGACTCTGAATATCACTCAAGGCAGGACACCTCGCTTCCTGTGTGCGTTATACCAAATATAACACCGAATACCTAATGTCTGAATCGTCATTTATAGGGTTTTGGCAACCTCAGTTGTGTGACTGTCTGAACCGCTCCTGAACCCAGCCCTCGGCGGGCGACTTTCCCCCGAACAAGTCTGTCCGGGGGAAAGGCTTAGGATGGGCATGAGCGGCATGTTCATGGCAGGATACACCCATAACCCATGCCGAATCGGGGGAAAGGCTTAGGGTGGGCATGAGCGGCATGTTCATGGCAGGATACACCCATAACCCATGCCGAACTAAGCACTCAGGGCTTTAGACCAACCCTGTTACCTAGACGCAGACGATCACAACCGTCTACGGGCTGCGCCCCCACCCGGGCGCCCCGGTCTCGACGCCCGTCACCTGGGCCGAGATCGAAGGAACGCCGCCCCGCTTCAGCATGAAGACGGTCGGGCAGCGGCTGGCGCAGATGGGGGATCTCTTCGCCCCAATCCTCTTCCTCCAGCAAGACCTGCGGAGCGCCACCCGGGCAATTGAGGCGCTGTTGTAGGCGAGGCAGACTCCAGTGGAGGCCTTCAGCTTATGCTGAGGGCCTCTTTCGCGTACCACGGTGAATCTGTGACGACGAACACCCCCCTGGTCTGGCCTACAACATCCCGGTCGTCGCCCGGCCGGTCCAGTAGATCCGTCAGGACGTGGGTGCGCAGCGCTGGGTCATCTGGGTTTGGCAGTCGCCCTAGCAGGTCACCATCGTGGAGTGGCCCTCGCTATTCGGCCCGGAAGACCACCCGGCGGATGACCGTCGCCTCCGGCGCCACCAGGCGCACGTTGGCGGCGATATCGGCGAGGTGACGCTCCACCGCCTCGGACCCGATCCCGGCGGGGGCGTAGACGCAAAAAGCCGCCTGCCGCGTGGCCGGCGTGATCTGCGTACGGTCATCCGGCCCGTACAGCACGCTGGAGATGATGCCCTCTTGATCCTGCATGAACATATCACCCGGCTGGAGCGCCAGGTTCCGCCCACCCAGGCCCACGTAGCGCTCCCCGCCCTTTGCCACACCGACGGTGACCGGACCGGACAGCCTGGAGAGATCATGGCCGGCGGTCAGCAGCCGGTTCTGCAGTTCGGCGGCAAACATGGCCAGCACCAGCGAGCCGTTGCTGCGCAGGGGCTTCCCCTTGAGCACCACCGACTCCACCTGCATCTGCACATGGTAGGTCTTGTCGAAGCGCCGGTAGAAGCTGCGGTAGGCCTCGAACTCCGGCAGTTGAGCCAGGTCGGCCCGGGTTGCTCCCTGCCACTGGCTGCGGAGCGCTGCTTCGACCTGGCGGACCTGTTCGGAAAGGGCGGGGTGATCGGGGGGATTCGTCACGTTCTCCATCTGCATGAACCCCACCACGGCCCCCGGATATGTACGGAGCCACTCCTCAGCGACGTGGAATGTCATGTTCTGCCGCCTGCCTTTCGTCTAAACCCGTGATGGTTCCTCGTATACCTGTGCCGGGGCCAGCAGATCCGGGTACTGACCCCGGAGGCGGGCTCGGGTCAGAAAGCAGAGATGGCAGGCGTCGGCATAGCGCTCGCCGTCGGGCAGCCCAAAGACCCTGGTCAGTTCCGCAGGCCCACCGGCCAGCAGCGGCGACACGATCGGATGGTGGGCCGGATCATACCGCTGCACCAGTTCGGTCAGGGGGGTCTGCCAGCAGTTGCCCATGACCAGCCCCTGGCAGATGTGGACCCAACCATCGGCGTCGATGTGGACGCGGTCAGGCCCCTCCAGGGGCTCGTGGGGGCAGGCTGTGAAGTCGGTCCAGGGGTGTCCGTCCACCTGCCCGGCCATCTCCAGCGCCGCCCTTCCCCGGTACATGATGTCGCCGCAGTCACCCTTCAGGCTGATCGTACCCGCTCTGATGCCCAGCGCATCGGCGACGCTCCGGGCAATGGCCGGCTCGGGCCCGCCGCCGTGGAGGGCGTCGGCGCTGAGCGTCAGTTCGGTCAGACCGTTTCGGGCCAAGGGTTCAAGCCGGGCGCGGGCCGCTTTGGGCGAGGTGGCCCAATAGCCGTTGGTGACGACCCCCACGTGCCAGCCACGGCGGCTGGCCTCCCGCACCGCCTCCCTCAGCACGCCATCGTGCAAGAAGGGCTCTCCGCCTTCAAAGTAGATCGATCTGATGCTTCCCAGGCGCTCGCCCTCATCGAGCAGGGAGCGAATCTGGTCGAGCCGGAAGGTCCCCCGGGCCCCCGGAGAGCCGAACACGAAACAGTGGGGGCAGGCCCGGGTGCACTGGTAGGTCAGCAGAAAGTGCAAGCCGGTTAGCGTCATAGGGTTCACCTCGTTGTTGCAGCGGTTAGTCGGAGGTAACCTAAGTATATGCAAAATGTTCGGACATGAAAACGGTACAGATGGGCCCTCAGCACAGGCTGAGGGCCTCCATCGTTGTCACAGATTTTTCCGCAGGATATACGATCCCGGTGTCGGAGCGAAGCCAAACTTCTGGTTGACCGCCAGCATGGGTGCATTTCGGACATGATTGCCCGTGGCAATCATGGGGTAGTCACCCCGGCTCCGGACGTACTCGCAGGCGAGCAGCTTCAGCGCCTGGGCCAGGCCGTGGCCCCGGTGGGGCCGCCGGACCCCGGTGAACATCACCCAGGCATGCTGCCGCCCCGGCGGGAAATGGCAGCCGCTCACACCGGCCCACTCGCCATCCTTCAACGCCACGACGACACCCTTCGGATCATACCGGTCGGGGGCGAAGGCGTCGGCCCGGTACTCCTCGTAGTCGATGGGCTGCCAGTCAGGGCCCTTGTCGGGTTCATCCTGCGAACACTCCATATCCAGCTCATAGAACCGGCGCTGCGCCTCCTCAACCGGGAGGTCCGCCATGGTGACGAACCGGTAGCCGCGCCCCTCCGCCTGTGTGACCATTGGTCGAAAGGGCTCGGGGTCGAAGGTGGCCAGGTCCAGCTCCGAGTTGGAGAAGTGCTCCTTCAGCCAGTAGCCCCGCTTTTCGGCAAAGGCCAGCCAGTCCGGGCGGTGGTCCCGCACACCCACCTCGGCCATGCTGCCGCCCCACGCCACCGCCTGCTCTTCCAGGGCTCGGAGGATCGCCGAACCCACGCCCTGATTGGATCGGGCCGGATCCACCCGGACGCTGATGTAAAACCCGCCGGGTGGCAGCCAGGGGCCGCGGGAGAGCATCCCGTACCCGGGGATCTCACCCTCGACCTCTGTGACCAGGAGGCAGACAGGCCCCTGGCCGGCCGAGTGGGTCAACTCGGCCCTGAACTCTTCCAGTGTGAATTGGCGAATGTGGGTCTGGTTGATAATCGTGACCAGGCGGGGGTAGTCCGCCTCCACTGCCGGTCTGATGTGCATCGTGTGCATCTCCTCGCTTTCGCCCTGCCAAGATGGGACGCCACGGCAAAACGGGTGGTTCATCTTAAAGGAAGACCATGTCAAGATTGCTACCACATGTGGTAAAATAGGAGGATAGTATTGTACTACTTCGTGGGGGTTGAAATGATGAGTAAGATCAAGGTCGCGATCGTTGGGTATGGGAATGTAGGCAAGTACACGCTGGAGGCGGTTCAGGCGGCTCCCGACATGGAGTTGGTGGGAGTCGTTCGCCGCTCGCCCGCCGGGGAGCAGCCCAAGGAGCTGGCGGGGATTCCCGTCGTGGCAGAGATCAACGAGCTGCCGGGGGTGCAGGCCGCCCTGCTGGCCGTTCCGACCCGCTCTGTGCCCGAGTACGCGGCGAAGTACCTGGCCATGGGCATCAACACCGTAGACAGCTACGATATCCACGGGGACAACCTGGGGAACCTGCGGCAGAATCTTGATGAGATCGCCAGGGCCAACGGCTCGGTGGCCGTCATCTCGGCGGGGTGGGACCCGGGCACCGACTCGATGCTGCGCGGCATGCTCGAGTTCATGGCGCCCAAGGGCCTGACCTACACCAACTTCGGCCCCGGCATGTCCATGGGCCACACCGTGGCGGTCAAGGCGATCAAGGGGGTCAAGAAGGCGCTCTCGGTCACCATTCCCGCCGGTATGGGCATCCACAAGCGGGCGGTCTACATTGAGCTGGAGCCCGGCTTCGAGTTTGAGGCGGTCGCCCAGGCGATCAAGACTGACGACTACTTTATCAAGGATGACACCCAGGTCCACCTGGTGGAGTCGGTGGACGCCCTGATTGACATGGGCCACGGCGTGCTGATGGAGCGCAAGGGCGTCTCCGGCGGAACTGACAACCAGATCTTCAAGTTCGACATGCGGATCAACAACCCGGCCCTGACCGCCCAGGTGATGGTCGCCTCGGTGCGGGCCGCCGCCCGCCAGCAGCCGGGCTGCTATACCATGATCGAGATCCCGGTCATCGACTACCTGCCCGGCGACCGGGACGCCATCGTCCGGCGCATGGTGTAGCCGCCAGCCCCCATATAGAAGAACCCCGGTCCTCCTCGAAGGGCCGGGGTTTGCCGCGTTTCACCGACTCTCCGGGGCCTGCCCCTCCCGCTCGGGCCGGGTGGAGTGGCTGCTGCTGGTGGGCTGGGGCATCTACCGGCGCTCTGCCATGTTCCGCTGGTTCTGCCTGGTCGCCACCGCTGTGGTGCTGCTCAAGGTAATCTTTGCCGATCTGGCTGGCCTGGAGACGCTGGTCAAGATGATCGCCCTGCTCTTGCTGGGGCTGATCTTCCTGGCGATCGGCTTCCTCTACCAGCGGCTGAACGGCAGCGGTGCATCGGCTCACCAGCACTGAGCATCTGCAAAACGAACGGCGCTGCCTTCACGAAAGGCGGCGCCGTTTTTGATCGCTGCCCAGCCTTGCCAGTTGAAGTGCCAGGAAGCATCCTCATGACATAAACGTTTCACGAAACGTATAATCAAGCGTGACAAGCCAGGAGCCCGATTCCGCTCGGAGGTGGAGATGTGAGGGCAGGGCGCTCGCGCTGGATTCCGTTGATGGTAGTCTTCCTCATTCTCGTGATCGGTACCACGGTGATCGCCGCTCCGTACGGGAGCAGAAGCCTCTATACCGGACGGATTGGCGCTGATGTGGTGGAACTGCAGCGCCGCCTGAACACCCTCGGCTACTCGGTCGGGGCGGCTGACGGGATCTTTGGGCCCCGGACCCGGGCTGCGCTGATGCAGTTTCAGCAGCAGAGCGGTCTTGCGACCGACGGCGTGGCTGAACAGTGGGATTTTCAGGCGCTGAACCGGGCCACCGCCTACCGGCGGGCCACGGCCTACACGGTGAAGTCAGGGGACACCCTGAACGCCATTGCCCAGGCCCACGGCACCACGGCAGAGATCCTGATCTGGCTGAACCAGCTGCTGAGCGACCAGATCCGGGTGGGCCAGGTGATCCGCATTCCGGTACCCGAGGAGCAGCTTTCGGTTCCGCCGGCCCGGGCGCCCGATCCGCCCGTGCAGCAACCGGGTGGGGAGGAGCCCCTCCCGCCGCCGTCGGACCCCGTGCCGGCGCCGCCGACTTCGCCGGACGACCAGGAGCCGCCCCCGGCGGAGCCGCCGGGCGATCCGCAGCCCCCGGCTGAGGAGCCCGCTGACCCGGCTCCGGCCCCCCCGGCCGAAGAGCCCGCCTCCCCGCCGCCCCCGGTGGCGGAGGACCCTGCCGGGGAGCCCGCCCCGGTAGATCCCCAGCCGATGCCGGGCCACCGCTGGGTCCTGCCCGGGCTGATCCCCCTCGATTACCTGATCATCGACCCGCCCCCGCCGCCCCAGGCGCCGGCTGAGACCCCGCCCCCGCAGGGCGACCGCCCGCTGGTGGTGGGCTACTACGCCGAGGACTGGCAGGGCGATACCCGTGCGCTCTCCTCGCTGCGCCAGGCCGGGGAGAATGTGGACATGGTGGTCAACTTTCAGCTTCAGATCGACCGGAACGGCAACCTGGCCACCCGGCCGTACCCGGAGCTGCTGAAGGAGGCCAGCGCCCGGGGGATCCAGGTCTACGGCCTGGTCCACAACTACCACGGCGCCTCCTTTGACAAGGAGGTGGCCCGGGCGGTGCTCGGCAACCCCGAGGTTCGACGGCACGCCGTGGAGCAGATGCTGACCGCCGCCCGCAGCTTCGGGCTGGCCGGGATCGACATCGACATCGAGAACGTGCCGCCCGATCAGCGCGACAACTACACCGCCCTGATCCGGGAGCTCTCGGAGCGGTTGAAGCCCGAGGGGTACGGCGTCACCATCTCGATTCCCGCCAAGACCTTCGACGACCGGCGATCCTCCTGGTCGGGCGCCTTCGACTACGCCGCTCTGGGCCAGTATGCCGACAAGGTTGCCATTATGACCTACGACGAGCACACCCCCGGCTTTGCCGCCGGCCCGGTCGCTTCGGTGGGCTGGGTGGAGAAGGTGGTCGCCTTCGCTGCCAGCCAGATGGATCCCAAGAAGGTGCTCCTGGGCATCGCCGCCTACGGCTATGATTGGGTCCAGGGAACCAGCCGGGCCCGCGGCCTCTCCGCCCCGCAGGCCGAGGCGCTCGCAGCCCGGCACGGCGCCACGATCCAGTGGGATGCCAAGGCGCAGGTTCCCTTCTTCACCTATACCGAAAACGGTACCCACCGCATCGTCTACTTCGAAAGCGCTGAATCGACCGGTCCGAAGCTCGACCTGGTGGCCAAGTACGGCCTCGGCGGCATCGCCATCTGGCGGATGGGCCTGGAGGATCCGGGAATATGGTCTGTGATTGAACAGAAGCTACGGTAAAGGAGGCGAGCGCACCCAAGGGGACGGGTGCGCTCGCTTTGCGCTTACGGCTGGGACGGGACCGCCAGCGAGGGCTGCGACGGCCGGGTCGGCTCGGGCGCCAGCATCTCGCTCAGGGTGACCGGCTTCAGCCCGCGGCTGCGGACCAGGTCGATCGCCTGATCCAGCGCCCTGACCGTGTTCGGCTTGGGGTGCAGCAAGATCAGGTCGCCGGGCTTCGCCTGCTGGAAGGTCCCCAGGATCTTCTCGGTGGTGGTGGAGTCCCGCCAGTCCACCGTGTCCAGGCTGTAGAGCACGGTGCGCAGGTTCAGCTCCGCCGCCGTCTTCAGGATCTGCGGCGAGACCTCGGACATGTGGGGGGCGTAGTATTTGACCTCCTGCCCGGTGATCGTCCTGATCACGGCCACCGACCGCTCAATGTCGCCCTTCAGCTTGCCCGATGCCGCCAGCGCCTTGGGTCCGCTGGCCAGGTTGTGCCCGTGAGTGGCGATCTCATGGCCATCTTCGGCCATCAGCTTCAGCAGGTTCTGGTGCTGGTCCGCCCAGCGACCCGAGACGAAGAAGGTGACCTTGACCCCCTTCTTCTTCAGGAGCGGCAGCATCTGCATCAGTTCCCGGTCGCCCCAGTCGACGTTAACCAGCAGCGTGATCGCCTGCTTCTCGCCGTTCCCCTGGCGAATGACGCCCTGGGGATAGTCTGTCAGGCGTCGGGCTGCGGGGGAGGTCCGGGTGACCGGCTCCACCTCGGAGCCGGGCGGGGCCACCGAGAGCCGCAGCCAGGTCATGTCGACATCCAGCTCGTAACCGTTTACCTCCGGGACCACATAGGCGTTGCCGCGGGCATCGGTGAACTCCCGGGCATCCACCGGGGCGCTCTGGTAGGCCGAGGCGATCTGCTGCAGCATCGCCCGGGCCTCCCGTTCGCCCTTGCCCGAGAAATCGAGCCCCAGCACCGTCACCCCCTCCCGCACATGGGGGCTGGGCGCCCCACTGACCGGCATGAAGCCGCGGGTTGGCCAGAACATCAACGCCAGAGCCAGAATCAGGAGGAGCGCCAGAGACCAGCGATTGACCCGAACAACACGAAAATGAGCGCGCGCCCGACGTTCCACCAGGACCACTCCTTGTCTCAAATCGACAAAACGGTATGTCCGGTGATACCACTCTATGCGACCCGTGGTATAATAATTTCATGAAGAAAATTCGAGGTTCGAAAGAAAACGGAGGTCCTTTGCGTGCTCGAGCGCAACACCCGGTTTAATATCCTCAATGCCGTGGCCGCGGCGGTGGCGATGAACATGATTCAGCCCTACGTGGGCATTCTCGCCGTCAAGCTGGGGGCTGACAACCTGCAGCTCGGCTACCTCTCCTCATGGCCGAACCTGATCTCGATCGTGGCGGTGCTGGGGGTGGCCGCGGCGGTGGCCCGGTCGGAACAGAAGCAGCGGCTGATTGCGGCCATCTTCCTGGTCGGTCGGGGGGCTGCGCTGGGTGCGGCGGCGGTGCCCTGGTTCCCCGAAGGGCTCCAGGTCTGGGCGCTGATCGGCTTCTGGACGCTCTCGGTCTTCCCTGTATCGGCGGCGGGCAGCGCGATGCAGTCCTACCTGGCCGATGTCTTCCCGGGCAACGAGCGAGCACGGGCCTTTGCCAGCCGGCAGTCATGGGCGGCGGGCGCCGGCATGGTGGTGGTGCTGACCACCGGCTGGCTGCTGGATAACCTCTTTCCCCAGCCGTTGGGGTATCAGATCATGTTCGCCGGCTCCTTCCTCTTCGCCGTGCTGGAGGTCTACTTCTTCCTGCGCCTGCGGGAGCAGGAGGGACCGGCGGCGGTCCAGGGCGCGCCGACCAGCCAGGAGAGGGGCGGCGGGTGGAGGAGCTACCTCCAGGTTTTTCGCCACAAGCCCTACCTGCATTTTCTGCTCTGCTCGGTCCCGTTTCACTTCACCTGGCAGATGGCCTGGCCGCTCTTCACCCGGTTTCAGGTCTCGGAGCTGCACATCTCCAATACGATGCTCTCGATGATCGGGGTGGCCAACTCGCTGGCGGCGGTTCTCACCTACCCGCTCTGGGCCCGGTGGGCCGAGCGGCGGGGCAACAAGGTGATGATCTTCCAGGCGGCGCTCCACCTGGCCACGGCGCCGTTCCTGACAGCGCTGGTGCCCAGCGCCCCCTGGCTGGTGGTGGTCAACCTGTTCACCGGCATCGGCGTCGCCGGCATCATGCTGATGGTGCTGAACAACCTGCTGGACGTCTCCCCGAACGAGGGGCGCCCGATCTACCTGGCGGTTCACACCGCCCTGGTCTCCGTCTCCGCCACCATCGCCCCGATGGTGGGGGCCTTTATGCTGGAGACCTGGCCGGTCCGGCAGGGGCTGATGATCTCTGCCGGCTTCCGGGTGCTCTCTGCCGTCTTCTTTTACATCTGGATGCTCCGAGCGGCGTCGCAGAAGGGAAACGTAACAGAAGCGGCGAATATTTCCTAACACAGAAGGCTCCACGGAGCGGGCGTTTCGGGAGGGCTGCTCCAGATCGGAGGAGGGGGTGCATACCATGAAGATGATCGTGGCGGTCGTGCGCGACGAGTACGTGCCGAACCTGACCGAAGCGTTGACCCGCAAGGGCTTTGGCGCCACGAAGCTGGCCTCCACGGGCGGCTTTTTGAAGGCTGGCAACACCACGTTCCTCATCGGCGTCCCTGCCGGGCAGCTAGACGAGGCGCTGGCGACGATTCGGGCAGCCTGTCCCGCCAAAACACCGGCTCAGGCGGATCTGAGCCTGGCTGAGGGCGCCCTGAAGGGCGCTGCGGCCGGCCCGGGGGCGGCCTCCGGCTCGGTCGATGTAAGCGGGGCGACCGTCTTTGTGCTCGACGTGCAGCGGATGCTGAAGGTATAGCGTGAACAGTTGACCGGGGTAGAAGGCAAGGACCTTCTGCCCCGGTTTTCGCGTGGGTCCTTCCCACTTCTGCTGTGGCCATGCGCGGCATAGCCATGTCACGGTGAGGGGGTGGCGGCAGCATGATGAATCTCATCTGGCTGGGGCTGATCCTGGTGGGCGTGACGGTGGCAGCCTTCACGGGCAAGGCGCCGGCCGTGACCGACGCCGCCTTCGCCGGCGGCAAACTGGCCATCGAGACGATCATCGGGCTGGCCGGCCTGATGGCGCTCTGGATGGGCATCATGAAGATCGCCGAGAAGAGCGGCCTGATGGAGGGGATCGCCTATCTGCTCAAGCCGGTGGTCCGCTGGCTCTTCCCCTCGGTTCCAGGCGACCACCCCGCCATCGGGGCGATGCTGATGAACATCTCGGCCAACATGCTGGGGCTGGGCTCGGCGGCCACGCCCTTCGGACTAAAGGCGATGCAGGAACTCCAGGAGCTGAACGACGACCCGGAGACCGCCTCCGAGGCAATGTGCACCTTTCTGACGCTGAACACCGCCTCGATCACCCTGGTTCCCGGCACGATCATCGCCCTGCGGGCCACCTACGGCTCGGCCAACCCGGCGGAGATCGTTATGGCCACCCTGGCGGCGTCGCTGGTGGCGGGGATCGTCGCCGTGGCGATGGACTACACGGTCCGGTCGTTCAACCGGGTTCGCGGGAGGTGAAGCGCTGTGTCAATACTGGACTCGCTCTCGCTCTGGGCGGTGCCGGCGATGCTGGCGCTGATTCCGCTCTGGGGCGCCATCCGCGGCGTAAAGGTCTACGACGCCTTTATTGAGGGGGCCGAAGAGGGGCTGCAGATCGCCGTCAAGATCATTCCATTTCTGATCGGCATGCTCATGGCGCTCTCCATCTTCCGGGCTTCCGGGGCCATGGAGCTCCTGGCGAATGCGATGGAGCCGGTCACGGCCGCGCTGGGCTTTCCCTCCGAGGTGCTGCCGCTCATGATCGTCCGGCCGCTCTCGGGGGCCGGGGCGCTCGGGGTGACCGCCGACCTCTTGAAGACCCACACCCCGGACTCCTTCATCGGGCGGCTGGCCTCGGTGATGCAGGGCTCCACCGACACCACCTTCTACGTGCTGACCGTCTACTTCGGGGCGGTGGGTATTCGCAAGGTGCGCTACGCCGCGGCGGTAGGGCTTACCGCCGACATCATTGGGTTTTTGGCAGCGCTTTATGCCACCGTCTGGTTTTTCCGCTGAGGCTGTGGTAAGAATAGGAGAGGATACGAAGCAGCAGAGGAGGCTCACCTTTCGTATGAGCGCAGAAGCGAAGCTGAAGGAACTGGGCATCACGATTCCCGAGGCCCCCAAGCCGGTGGCGGCCTATATCCCGTTCGTCAAGACCGGCGACCTGGTCTTCACCAGCGGCCAGATCGCGATTGAGGCGGGCCAGGTGAAGTTCAAGGGCAAGGTCGGCAAGGACCTGACCCCCGAGGAGGGCTACCAGGCCGCCCGTCTTTGCGCCATCAACACCCTGGCGGTCCTGCGGGCCGCCGCAGGCTCGCTCGACAAGGTTCAGCAGATCGTCAAGGTCGTGGTCTTCGTCAACAGCGCCGCCGGCTTCTCCGCACAGCCCGCTGTGGCAAACGGCGCCTCGGAGTTCTACCTGGAGGTCTTCGGTGAGGCCGGTCGTCATGCCCGCTCTGCCGTGGGCGCGTCGGAACTCCCGCTGGACACCGCCGTTGAGGTGGAGGTCGTCGCCCGCATCGCCGAATAAGCGAAGGGAAACGCTAGAGGCAGGCTGCGAATTGGCGCAGCCTGCTCTTTGCTCAGGTGGACAACAGGCGGCGAACATCCGCGATGTACCGCCCGGGCGCTACCGCTTCCACCACCAGCTCGGGGTGGTCGAGGGTGAACAGGAGCGGCGGTCGCCCCTCGGTGAGGAGCCGCGCCGACGCCCTTTCCCGGAGGTCGTCGAGGTCGAGGAACAGGTTGGTGCGGATTCCCCAAATGACAGGTCCCTCCACCGCCAGATCTGCCTCTGTGAGGAGCGCAGGGCGCGCCCCGTTGGTCCCGAGCTCGACCGCCTCGAGGTCGACCTGACAGATATGGGTCCGGCCGGTGGCCGCCAGCCGGCTGCCTTCAGCGATGGCGATGGCCAGGTGGTACTCATCCCGCCCGAGGGACCGCCCGACACTGCCCGTCGCCGTGGCCACCCATGTCTCGAAGAAGGTGCCGAGCCGGAGTTCAATGGGCTGGCGCGCGATCAGTTCCAGGCCGAGTTTCAAGTGGATTTCACCCCCTGAGAACGGCGGAACGCAGCCGTCTCTCTCGGCGCAGTACCCCATCCTATGAACCGCAGGAAACGATGGTGAGGTGTATCCCCATGGCAGACAAGCCCCGGAAACCCGGGCGTCCCGCCGGCCCCAAGGCCGGCTTTGACCGTGGAGCCCGGCCGGGCGAGCGGCCCCGCAACGCGGGCGGCCGTAACGCCGGCAAACCTGAGAGAGGCCCGGCCCGACCCCGCAAGGTAGCGGGAGTTGACCTGAATGTCTGGGACCGGCTGGAGCAAGAAGGGCTCCTGACCGAGGAGGGCCGCCGGCTCCGCCGGGAGGCGACCGGCGAGGCACGCCCCGAACGGGGTGGGGCCCGCGGGTTCCGGCCGGACCGTGGTGGCGAGCGCGGTCCCCGTCCCGACCGCGGTGGCGAGCGCGGTCCCCGGCCGGACCGTGGTGGCGAGCGTGGTCCCCGGCCCGACCGTGGTGGGGAGCGAGGCCCGCGCCCGGAGCGCACCGGAGAGCGAGGGGCTCGCTTTGGCGCCGAAGGGCGCGGCTTTGAGTCGGTGGACGAGCAGCTGGCCCGCACCGTCGCCCGCGGCGCCCGCCGCTTTGGCGTGGCGGCTCCGTATGTCCGGCGTGAGCGACCGGCCGGTCCGCGCGAGGAGCGGGTGGGGAGGGCGCAGACCGACCGTCCGGCCCGCAAGCCCGTTGGCCGGCCGGTAGGCAAGCCGGTAGGCAAGCCCGCCGCACGGGGAGCCCGCAGGCTGAACGCCGCCGAGGTGGAGGTGGCCGAGAGGCTCCACAAGGTGATGGCCCGCAGCGGTGTCGCCTCCCGCCGGCACAGCGAGGAGCTGATCCAGGCCGGGCGGGTGACCGTCAACGGCAAGGTGGTGACCGAACTGGGCACCAAGGTGGTCGCCGGCAAGGATCTGATCGAGGTGGACGGCCGCCCGCTGGGGCAGCCGGAGAACCTGGTCTACCTGATCCTGAACAAGCCCAAGGGCTACGTGACCACGCTCTACGATCCGCAGGGGCGGCCCAAGGTGACCGACCTGCTGGGCGGCGACGTGGCCGAGCGGATCTACCCGGTGGGCCGGCTGGACTACGACACCGAGGGGCTCCTGCTGCTCACCAACGACGGCGAACTGGCCAACGCCCTCATGCACCCCGCCAAGCAGGTGAAAAAGACCTATATCGCCAAGGTGCGGGGCGTTCCGGGCCCGGCCAAGCTCCGGGCCCTGGAGACCGGCGTTGAGCTGGAAGACGGCGTCACCGCTCCCGCCGAGGTGAAGATGATCGACGTGAAGGCGCCGAATGCGGCCACCGTCTCGATTCGGATTCACGAGGGGCGCAACCGCCAGGTCCGGCGGATGTTCGAGGCGGTCGGCCACGAGGTGATTCACCTGAAGCGGACCACCCTGGGACCGCTCCACCTGAAAGACCTGCAGGTGGGCCAGTGGCGGGAGCTGACCGAGCAGGAGATCCGAGCGCTCTACCAGACCGCCGGATTGCGCGTGGGCGGCCGTTCCGCCCCAAAGCCCAAGGGCCGGTAATTGGAAGGAGATTCGACAGAGCAGCCCGAATGATAGGGTGCAGGGAGGCCTCGTGCCGCCCATGCCGCCTTGTCAGGAGGGCTGCTCCGCATTGTTACAGACAATCCGCACCCACCGGCGCAGGGGGCGCAGCTTCATCCTGCCATTGCTCCTGCTCCTTCTGCTGCTGGCCGCCTGCTCCAAGGAGTCTGAGCCCGAGGTGCCACCGCCGTGGCAGGGGAGCTTGACCCTGTGGGCCGGAAGCGATCTGGCCGGCCACCCCGGAAAGCTGGAAGCTGGCTGGCTGGAGGAGCGGGTTCGGGCGTTCGAAGGCGCCCATAAGGGCGTGACCGTTCAGGTTCGCCTCTTCGCCACCGGCGAAGAGATGGAGCAGGCGCTCCTTGGAGGCGCCGAGCCGAAGCCGGACCTCTACCTGGGCCGCCCGCTGCCCGCCCTTGGCGACCGGCTCGCCGCCCTGGCGCCTAAGCCCGACGTGCTGAGCGACCACCACGAGGGCGCCCTCGCCGCCTTCCGCCGCGGGGAGGCGATCTACGGGCTGCCTGTGCTGCTTGACCTTCAGGTTCTGGCCATCAACGATCGGGCCTTCGCAGCCCGGTCGGTCCCGCTGCCGCCCGAAGGAGGCTGGAGCGAGTCGGAGTTTTACGATCGTCTCGCAAAAATTTCGGGTGATAGTATTTTTGGGCTTGGCTTTTCTCACGCCCCAGGGTACCATCAATGGTGGCCCCTTATCGGCGGGCTCTTCACCGCCGACGGCGCCATCGCACCGGAGGCTGAAGCGGCCTTGAGCCGCTTGGCACACTGGCGAAAGTCGGGGATTCTCTACCCCGACATCGCCAGGCTCAGCACGGCGGAACTGTACCGGCTCTTTGCAGCTGAACAGCCCCGCGTCGCCGTGATGCCGGTTCCGGCCTGGACCATTCCGCTGCTCCGCGGCGAGCCCTACAAGGCCGCCTTCACCGTCGCCGGCTTCCCCGGCGGGGCCAACGTTGGACAGGCCTACGGCTTCGTGGCCCTGTCCTCCGACGATCCCAAGCGGCTGTCTACGGTGGTCGACCTCATGACTTTCGTGGCCGCTCCGGACCAGCAGGTCCGGTTGGCGCGCAAGACCGGGCTGATGCCAGCCCGCAAGTCGGCGCCCAATCCGTTTGACGGCGATTCGCAGATGACAAAGGCGTTCCAACTGGCCGGCTCCTTCCGGCCGCTGCCCGCCGGGCCCGCCTTTGAGGCGGCCCAGCCGGCAATCGCCCAGGAACTCCTGCTGGCCCTCTATGGCTCCAGGGCGCCCGGCGAGGCGCTCCAGGAGGCCAAGAAGCTCCTCGAAATGGCTACAACGTCGGTCAAATAGGCCGGCGATTGATAGTGGGCCGGGACCGCCCCGCCCCGAATACACCAGGGCTCAATGGGCCAAAGGAGTGAAGTTCCAGCATGGCACAGGTCAGCCTCCGCCACGTGTTCAAGAACTTCGGTGAGGTGAAGGTCGTCAAGGACTTCAACCTCGAGATCGCGGATCGTGAGTTCATCGTATTTGTTGGTCCTTCCGGCTGCGGTAAGTCCACGACCCTCCGTATGATCGCGGGTCTCGAGGAGATCTCTGACGGCGAGATCTACATCGGCGAACGCCTTGTCAACCACGTGGCGCCGAAGGACCGCGATATCGCCATGGTCTTCCAGAACTACGCCCTGTACCCGCACATGAACGTCTACGAGAATATGGCCTTTGGTCTGAAGCTCCGGAAGTTCTCCAAGCAGGAGATCGACAAGCGGGTCAAGGAGGCTGCGGAGATCCTGGGCCTCTCCCAACTGCTGGGCCGCAAGCCGAAGGAGCTCTCCGGCGGCCAGCGCCAGCGCGTTGCCCTGGGTCGTGCCATCGTCCGGAACCCGGCCGTCTTCCTGATGGACGAGCCGCTCTCCAACCTGGACGCCAAGCTGCGCGCTTCGATGCGCACCGAGCTCTCCAAGCTGCATCAGCGCCTCCAGACCACCACCATCTACGTCACCCATGACCAGGTCGAGGCGATGACCATGGGCGACCGGATCGTCGTCATGAAGGACGGCATCATCCAGCAGGTCGCTCCGCCCCAGGAGCTGTACGATCACCCGGCCAACCTCTTCGTTGCCGGCTTCATCGGCTCCCCGACCATGAACTTCCTCAAGGGCACCCTCTCTGCCGACGCCAAGTCGTTCGACGGCGGCACCTTCAAGCTGGAGCTGCCCGAGGCGATCACCAACGCTGCCCGCAATTACGCCGGCAAGCAGATGGTGCTCGGCATCCGCCCCGAGGACGTAGAGGCCGATCCGTCCTACGTCGAGTCCCACCCCGGCGCCCGGGTACCCGCCCGCGTTGAGGTGGTCGAGCCGCTGGGCTCCGAGATCTATCTCTACCTCTCCACCGGTGGCAACGCCATCACCGCCCGCGTAGAGCCGCACCTGCGGTTCAAGGACGGACAGGACATCGTCCTCGCCCTGAACACCGACAAGGTTCACCTCTTCGACGCCGAGACCGAGGTAGCTGTCCGCTAAGGATCCCCGACAAAAAGAAAGGCCATCTCCGAGAGGGGATGGCCTTTTCGCTTTCGAAATAATAAGGGGACGTCCTGTCCTACGAGCCGATCATCCCCTCCGGCTACGGCCTGAACTCCCTGTACGACCGGCTGGTCACCCACAGCGGGATTCAGCACAGGCTGGACGAGATGAGCCGGAGGCTCACCCGGGCGATGGGGGCGTAGGCCGGCGGCCCGCCTCGCCTTGACGAAGCAGGGACAAGCAGGGTATGATTCTGGAGATCATTGGTGTCACTGCCGAAGCGAGCCCCTGAGGAGCGCAAAGGAGGTTCCCCCTTGATGTACACGGTGCAGACATTCGTTCATCATAAGGTTTTCGGCGACCATCTCGCCCTTTGCCGGCCATTGGAGTACCGCCGCCAGGACTGGCAGCAGCTGACTAAGGGGCGGGAGCGCTCCGTCCGCCTGATCGTCCGGGCCATGCTTGGTGTGCCTAGCGCCCATCTGGGGGAGAATGAGCATGCCATGTGGTGCTTTCAGCTGCCTAAGGGCTCGCTGATCACCATCTACCTGCACCGGGGAACCGTGGCGGAGATCGCCACCAAGGTGGTCGACGAGGAAGAGCTGCACGAGGCGATTGACTTCCTGATGCACGAGATCACCGAGCGGCTGAAGGCTGTGTAAGAAGGCCGCCCCACGAAGGGGCGGCCCTGTGCTTCACCATCGTATCGGCTACTCCAGCGGGTCAAAGAGGCTGCTGATCGACTCGCCGGAGGTGACCCGGCGGATCGCTTCGGCCAGGAGGGGCGCCACCGAGAGCTGGGTCACCATCGGCGGCAGGCTCTCGTGCGGGATCGTGTCGGTGACCACCACCTCGCGGATCGGGCTCTCCACCAGCCGCTTCAGGGCGTTTCCGGAGAAGCAGCCGTGGGTGGCACAGACATAGATCGCCGCGGCCCCGTGCTGGCGCAGCAGCTCCGCGGCGCCGAGCAGCGTCGAGCCGCTGGCGATCTCATCCTCAAAGACGATCGCCTCCCGACCCCGCACATCGCCGATGAAGGCGGTCATCTCCACCGTGTCGGTGTTGCCGAGCCGGTGCTTCTCCATGATCGCCAGAGGGATATCGAGCAGGCGGGCGAAGGCGAGCGCACGCCGGGCGGAGCCGGCGTCGGTGGCCACCGCCACTGGGTCCTTCAGCCCCTTCTCCTTCATATGCTCGGCGAAGAGTAGGGTCGCAGTGAGGTGGTCGCAGGGGATCGAGAAGAACCCCTGAATCTGCGGCGAGTGCAGGTCGACCGTCATGATCCGGTCGGCGCCGGCAGTGGTCAGCAGGTCGGCCACGAGGCGGGCCGTGATCGGCACCCGGGGCTGATCCTTCTTGTCGGAGCGCCCGTAGGGGTAGTAGGGGAGGACGGCGGTGACACGCCCGGCGGAGGCCCGCTTCAGGGCATCGATCATGATCAGGGTCTCCATTAAGTTCTCGTCAACCGGCGGGCAGGAGGTCTGTACAACGAAAACCTCACGCTCCCGCACGTTCTCCTCGATCTGAATGAAGAGGTTGTCGTTCTTGAACTTCATGACCTCTGCCCGGGCCAGCGGTTCTCCCAGGTGCTTGCAGATCTCCCGAGCCAGAGATTGGGTGGCGCGACCGGCGAATATCTTCCGCCCGGCGATCAAACGGACCCCTCCTTCGTGGCGATGTCCGGGTGAGAGAGTTCTCGCCAGGACCTACCAGTTCCTGCCCCGGAAGATTGAAGCTTTCAATTGTACCCATAGAAGAAAGCCCGGTATCCCGGGCTTCAGCAGATCGTGTACTAGGCTTTGCCGCGATGGCTGCGGATGATCTTCAGCGCCTCTTCCACCCGGTCTTCGCTGGTGACGACGGTGACCAGGAAGGGCGCCTCCTGCCGCACCTCGCCGGCCATGCCGGAGACGGCGGGCATGGCGGCCAGGAGCTGGGAGGCATCGTCCCAAAAACCGCCCTCATGGCCGTACAGGACCGACGCACTCAGGCTGGTGGCACCCTGGCCCGGGCGCCGGGTGTCGGCGCCGCCCTCAAACCCGTGCTCGCTGATACGGTCCATTTGGCACTCGGTAAAACCGGCCTGCCTTAGCGCTGCGAGCGCCGCCTCGGCGTCGGTGCGCTGAAAGAAGCCGGCCAGAATCGAACGCTCCCCCGGATTCAGCTTCATGGGACATGACCTCCCCTGGGTCCGCTTCTCATGGCTAGGGTGGCCTCCGCCGGGGTGGATCATGCAGGCGACCGAAGGGGAGCCCTTCATGCAAGGAGGAGATTGTGTGAACTGGTGGGAGGAGACCGAGGCCCGGGCGCACCGGGTCCGAACGCCGGCGGCAATGGCCGAAACGCTCTGGCAGCGGCTCCAGGCGGCGGGAGTCCAGCCGGACCTCGCCTATATTCCATCGTACGACCTGTCGCAGCTGCACGATCTGTGCGCCGATCTGATCAAGCTGGTGGATGGCCTGCTGCTGGCGGCCGACGGCGACCGGGCAGCGATTCGCCGGCAGGGGCTGGCCTTGATGCGCTGGGCGAAGAACGCGGCCTTCTGGGCCCAGTCGACCGCCCCAGCCTACAACCAGCTGATCGACGGGCTCGACCTGGAGGCTGACGTGCTGGCGCTAAGGGAGGAGCGAGCGGAGGAGGAAGAAGCCGCCGCCAAGCCCGAGGAGCAGGCGAAGCTCGACGGGCGGTACCGCAACTGGCACCTGCTCTACGAGCGGCTCGACCTCAAGCTGGCCTCCGCCGGTGTGGCGGAGCCGGTGCAGCGCGGTCTGGCCCGGAGCCTGAGCCGTATCTACGAGGAGTGCCTGGTCACGCTGCGCCTGATTGCAGGGCTGGAGCGGGAGACCAACCCGCGCTTCCGTTCCACCGCCCGACTGCTCCTGCAAGTGAACACCACCTGGCACTTCGACCTGGGGCCCTACCACCTGGGCTCGGGTGAGATGCGGGCCCGCAGCGGTGGAACCCCGGGGCTTCAAACCTGGCTGCTCCTTGCCTTTCAGTCCCTGTAACCGGCGTGATCAGTCCGCCGGGTTGACCGAATAGAAGGCACAATTCTCTCAACCTTGACAGAAAGTACAAACAGCCGTATGATAGAAGGTAGGTTCGCCTTTCTTTGCTTGCCATTTGGTTGTTCTATAACAGGGCCATTTCGCCCTCTGACCAGTGAGGTCTATACGAGACTAACCCTCTCGTTTTTGCTCATAGAGATACCCCTTAGCAGAGGCTCTGTCTAAGGTTTTGTCAATACAAGCAAAAACCGACCTGGTCGACAACCCGCCACGCCGACCTTCTTGTGGGCGTAGTGTACGCATATGGCGAGCACGGATGACGGACCGATTTGTGGTCCGTTTTTCTTTTTTCCCCTATCCCTTTGTATGCAAAGGCCTGTAAAACAACACGGCAGGAGGTGAACGTGATTTTCGAAAATGCTCTATTTATCATTCTGGGACTGATCCTCGGTGCCGGCGGTGGCGTCGCCATCGGGTATCAGTGGTATCAGCGTGAGGCCCGGAAGAAGTTGAACTCCGCCGAGGCCCGTGCCCGCCACATCGTCGATGAGGCGCTGCGGGAGGCGGAGGCTAAGAAGAAGGAAGCGGTTCTTGAGGCCAAGGAAGAAGTCCATCGGCTCCGGACCGATTTTGAGCGGGAACTGCGGGACCGTCGCGCTGAGATTCAGCGTCAGGAACGCCGCCTCGTGCAGAAGGAAGAGACCATGGACCGCAAGGTCGAGTCGCTCGAGCGGAAAGAGGAGACCCTCGCCCGCAAGGAGCGTGACCTCGACCGGCAGCATCAGCTCGCTCAGGAGCTGGTGACCAAGCAGATGACAGAGTTGGAGCGCATCTCCCAGCTGACCACGGAGGAGGCCCGCAAGATCTTCCTCCAGCAGGTGGAGCAGGAGGCGCGCGGCGATGCTGCCCGTCTGATGCGGGAGATTGAACTGGAAGCGAAGGAGAACGCCGAGAAGAAGGCCCGTGAGGTCGTGGGCGTAGCCATCCAGCGGGTGGCTGCCGATCACTCCTCGGAGCTGACGGTCTCGGTGGTACAGTTGCCGAACGACGAGATGAAGGGCCGGATCATCGGGCGTGAGGGTCGGAATATCCGCACCCTGGAGACCCTGACCGGCATCGACCTGATCATCGATGACACCCCGGAAGCGGTGGTGCTCTCGGGCTTCGACCCGGTCCGCCGCGAGGTGGCCAAGATCGCCCTGCAGAAGCTGATCCAGGACGGTCGGATCCACCCGGCCCGCATCGAGGAGATGGTGGAGAAGGCCCAGCGCGAGGTGGAGTCCCGCATCCGCGAGGAGGGCGAGGCCGCCTGCTTCGAGCTTGGCATTCACAACCTGCACCCCGAGCTGATCAAGCTGCTCGGCCGTCTGCGCTTCCGTACCTCGTACGGCCAGAACGTCCTGAAGCACTCGGTCGAAGTCGCCCACCTGGCCAGCGTCATGGCCTCGGAGCTGGGCGTTAACGTCGAGGTTGCCAAGCGGGCCGGCCTGCTGCACGATATCGGCAAGGCGGTTGACCACGAGATCGAAGGATCGCACGTCTCCATTGGCGTCAGCCTGCTCCGCAAGTACAAGGAGCACGGCGACGTGATCCACGGCATGGAGTGCCACCACGGCGACGTGGAGCCCCGCTCCGTGGAGGCGGTTCTCGTGACCGCTGCCGACGCGATCTCCGCCGCCCGTCCCGGCGCCCGCCGTGAGACGCTGGAGACCTACATCAAGCGCCTGGAGAAGCTGGAGTCCCTGGCGGACGGCTTCGACGGCGTGGAGAAGTCCTTCGCCATTCAGGCGGGTCGTGAGATCCGCGTCATGGTGAAGCCGGAGAAGATCGACGACTACGCTGCGATGAAGCTGACCAAGGAGATCGCCAAGAAGATTGAGGACGAACTCGAGTACCCCGGCCAGATCCGGGTGGTGGTGGTGCGGGAGACCCGCGCCGTCGAGTACGCCCGCTAATTGACCCAACCGATTTCCACCGAACCTTTTAGGCGCATCGTAACGTCTACTATGATGAAGAAGGCGCCGGCGGGCCTGACTCGCCGGCGCTTCCGCTTCAAGGGCCCCGCCGTTTCCTTCGAAGGAGGTCGATACGGTTGCGTCGCACACACCAGGAGCCTACCTCCCGCAGTGTTCATCTGCTGCTTAGCTACGCCGTCCGCTACCCCGAGATTGCGACGGTCCGTTATGATCCCCGCCGCCAGACCCTGAGGCTCTCCTTCCTGGTGTCCGGCCCGGTGCCGGAGGAGGAGTTCCGGGCGGTGGAGCGCAAGCTCCGGGAGACGCTGGAGGTCTACCATATGCTGGGGCAGCGCCGTGCCCTCGTGCTCGAGGTCTCCCATGAAGGCCTGGGCGACCTGAACACCATCGCCCTGGAACGGGACCTGGCCACGCTGACCCCCGAAGAGCTGTTTACGGTGGTGGAGGCGTTCCGTGACCTGTTCACCGGCCGCATCATCGCCGAGAATATCGACATCGTTGGCGAAGAGGAGCTAATCGCCCAGGAGGAGATCATCGAAGAGATGCTCGCCTCGCTGGCCGAGCGGCGCTCCAACGCCAACCTGATCGCCATTCGGGAAGACGGCCGGCTGATGCTGTTCCATAAGTAACCGTCAGATCGCCAATTAAGCGCCAGATAGCCTCGGGCTTCTGGCGCCTTTTATATGCATGGCCAGGGTAGCGGAACATATATAAACCGCAGATTTCGCAGATTTAAACGGATTACGCTGATTATATGGAGATATGAAAAGTTGTTCGAAAGAACCCACGCAGGAACACCCAAGAATCTGCATAATCATAAAGTATCTGCGCAATCTGTAATAAAAAGTTATGTCCAAAGCGACTCGGTATTTTTTCTTCCCCCTTGTTTCGAACATTTTGCGCACCATTTACGTATTGGTAGGTGAAAGCATAAAAAGTCCTATCGTTGGGGCGCTGTCTCCAGCGTGTTGGGCGGCAAGGAGGGATGTGACCCTGGCACCACGTTGGGCTTCCGGTCGGGTATAATGGGGTGAGCACCCTGCTTATACCGGTCGGTGGACGGCGGTTGGACAGCCAGGGAACGATGAACGAGACGTGGGAGGCCGCGACAGTGCGCATTCTTTTTATCGGTGATGTGTACGGACGCCCGGGCCGGGAGATCGTTGCCCGGCGAATGGGACCCCTGGTGAAGGAGACCGGAGCTGACCTGGTGATTCTCAACGGGGAGAACGCCGCAAACGGGGCGGGGATCACGGCGCAGATCTGCCGGGAGCTGTTTGGACTGGGGGTCGATGTGATCACCCTGGGGAATCACGCCTGGGATAAACGGGAGATCGCCACATATATTGATGAGGAAGCCCGCTTGATCCGCCCGATCAACTTCCCGCCGGGAACGCCGGGGGCCGGCTCCTGCCTGGTGAAGCGGGGCGGGCGACCTGTGATGGCGGTAATCCAGGCCCACGGACGAGTCTTCGCGTCGCACCTGCTGGAGGATCCCTTCCGGGCGGTCGCAGAGGAGGTGGAGCGGCTCCGACAGAGCACGCCGGTCATTGTTGTCGATTTTCATGCGGAAGCGACTTCTGAGAAGCAGGCGATGGGCTGGTACCTGGACGGCATGGTCAGTGCCGTGGTCGGGACCCACACCCACGTCCAGACGGCTGACGAGCTGATTTTGCCCGGTGGCACCGCCTACATAAGCGATGTAGGGATGTGCGGACCCTGGATCTCAGTGATCGGGGCGGATCGCGAGTTGGCGGTGGAGCGGTTCCTGACGCAGATGCCCGTCCGGTTGGAGGCTGCGCAGGGGCCGGCGATCCTATCGGCCTTGCTGCTGGAGGTGGACGAAGCCACCGGCAAGGCGACAGCGATCCAGCGGATTTTTGAGCGAGAAGTGGTAACAGAACCACTTGATAGGCTCTTTGGAAGATGGTAGGATAACATCAGCCCACCAACCACCTAACGCCAGTGGAGGGGACATTGGTTATGGAAGTGTTAAAGGTATCGGCCAAGTCGAGTCCGAACGCAGTGGCGGGAGCTCTCGCCGGCTGCCTTCGGGAGAGGGGTGCCGCAGAGATCCAGGCAATTGGGGCAGGAGCGCTCAACCAAGCGGTCAAGGCAGTGGCCATTGCACGGGGGTTTGTGGCGCCGAGCGGTGTCGATCTTATCTGCATTCCGGCCTTCACCGATCTGAAGATCGATGGGGAAGAGCGTACGGCGATCAAGCTGATCGTCGAGCCGCGCTAGGTTCCGACCCACCTCTACTCGTCCACATAGACAAGGCGCCAGCAACTATGCTGGCGCCTCAGGCTGTTGACAAACTCATGTAGGAAGCGGATCGCACTCGCGATCTGCTTCCTTTTTTGTTAGACTATACTTACAAGAACATAATTAGGCGGTGGTCACTGTGCTGCGGGGTCCTCATGGCCA
>JBMONB010000202.1:0-3035 GCA_049325315.1 Bacillota bacterium
ACCTACCCGGTACGTGAAGGGATCGGCATCTTTCTGACCCCCGACCTGCCCCGCAACGACTACTGGGAGGCCAGTGGCAGTGCACTCCTGAGCTACCTGGAGGAGCACCCCGACGTCGAGAAGCGCCTCATGGAGTCGCCCCTTGAAGCGCTGAACGGCGCCGATCAGTTCTACCGGGCGGGCGTGCTCGACCTGCGGGGCCATTACAAAGAGGCGCGGGAGCTGGAGCGCCTTGCCTTTCGGTCGATCTACACCCCCGAGTACCAGGCGGCGACCCAACAGCAGATGGCGCAGCTGATCGAGCTGCTTCAGGCGCACACCGGCCCCATCTTCGACCTCGCCTCGGGCCGGGGCGGCCTGGCCCTCCGCATGCTGGAGCACCTCCCCAACCCGGTGGTCATGACCGACTTCAGCCCCCGGGTGCTGCGGGAGAACCGTCGCCGGATGACCGCCCTCGGCCTCTACGACCGGGTGAGCCTGCTGGCCTTCGACGCCAGGCGCACCCCCTTCCGGGACGGCTCTGTCGGCCTGCTGACCACCTACCACGGGCTGGGGAACATCGAGCAGCCGGGCGGCCTGCTGCGGGAGCTCCGCCGGGCGGCCTCGGGCCGCTTCCTGGCCGTCTCCTTCTTCTGCCCCGAAGATGACCCGGTCAACGGCGACCTGCTCCGGCAGGCAGGCATGGAGCAGATGCTCTTCCGCCACCTGGCGCTACAGAACTTCGCCGCGGCAGGCTGGGAGGTGGCAATCCGCAGCGCCATTGCAGCCAGGGCGACGCCCACCCCCAGGAGCGCAATCTTCCCCGACGCCACCGTTGACGGCTTCCCCGTCGCCGAGACGGTACTGGAGTTCTGCCTGCTCGACGCCGGGTAGTACCTTCGGCGGAGGCCCCTGACCCAAAGGACCCTTCTCGGCTAGATCTGCGCCATGCGGCAGGGTACGGTCCGCCGGAATCGGAATCCAGAACAGGTAGCGCCCAATTATGCTGGAGGTGTTCCCCCATGAAACTCGCCCTGGCTGCTGACAAATGCAGCGGTTGTCGGGCCTGTGAGATCGTCTGCGCCCTGGACAATTGGTCGGTGCTCAACCCGAAGAAGGCTGCGCTGCGGGTCAGCGGCCATTTCCCGACCCCGGGCCGGTATACCGTTGCCTTCTGCGATCAGTGCGGCCAGTGCGCCGACGTTTGCCCCACCGGCGCCATCGTGCTCGATGAGAAGGGCGCCTGGATTATCAAGGCCGAGGAGTGCATCGCCTGCAACGCCTGCGTTGAGGAGTGCCCCCACGGTGTCATGTACCTGCACGACGATCACAACGGCGTACCCATCAAGTGCACCCTCTGCATGAAGTGCGTGGAGTACTGCCCGACCGGCGCCCTCTTTGAACTGGATGGCGCGATCCCCACGCGGAGGTGAGCACAATGATGAAGGGTTATGCCGGCAACGTTCTGCGCATCGATCTGACCAGCCGCAAAGCCTCCCTCTCCCCCACCCCCGAGTCCTGGGCACGCGACTTCCTGGGCGGCCGGGGTATGGTGGCGCGAGCCATCTGGGAGGAGATTCCCGCGGGCACCGATCCGCTCAGCCCCCAGAACAAGCTGATCATGGCGCCGGGGCCGCTCACGGGCCAGTTCCTCTCCTCCAGCGGCAAGCTACATATGGGCACCCTCTCCCCCGCCACCGGCGGCTACGGCGACTCCAACATGGGCGGACACTGGTCCCTGGAGCTGAAGCAGGCGGGCGTCGACCTGCTGATCCTGGAAGGCCAGGCAGAGAAGCCCGTCACCGTGGTGATCGAGAACGGCGCCGTCCGCTACCTCGACGCCGCCGCCTACTGGGAAGATGACACCTTCGCCACCGAGACCCGGCTTAAGCAGGAGCTGGGCGAGGAGTATCAGATCATGGTGGTCGGCCCGGCTGCCATCAACGGGGTCCTCTTCGCCTGCATTCAGCACGACTTCGGCCGCCAGGCTGGCCGCACCGGCGTGGGCACCGTCATGGGCAACAAGCGGGTCAAGGCGATGGCTGTGAAGGGCAACAAGGACATCCCTATCCACGACCCGAAGGCCGCCCTGGAGCGGGGTGGGGCCCAGATGAACCTGGTGATGTCCATGCCCAACTTCATCCACTGGCAGCCCTACGGTACGCCCGAGGTGGTCCCCTGGGCCAACTCGGTGGGCGCCATGCCCACCCGGAACTTCCAGACCGGCACCCTGGAGGGCTTCGATGGCCTCTCCGGCCAGACCATGAAGGCCAAGGTGACCGAGATCGACAAGGGCTGCACCGCCTGCGCCATTCCCTGCGGCAAGTGGGGCAAGGGCAAGCTGGGCGACAAGACCATCGCCCAGGAAGGGCCGGAGTACGAGTCCATCGCCCTGCTGGGCGGCAACCTGGGCATTAACGACATTCAACAGGTGGCCTACCTCAACGGCCTCTGCGACAAGCTGGGCCTTGACTCCATCTCCGCCGGCAACGTGGTCGGCTGGACGATGGAGGCCTATGAGAAGGGGCTCCTGGCCGCCGAGGAGATCGGCCGGCCGGTGCGGTTCGGCGACGGCGAGGCGGCGGCCTGGCTCTTCGAGGAGATCGCCTACGGCCGCGGCTTCGGCCGGATTCTTGCCCAGGGCGTCCGCTACGCCGCTGCCCAGGTGGGCCGGGGTACCGAGCGGTTCGCCATGGAGATCAAGGGGCTGGAGATCTCGGGCTACGAGTGCCGCTACGCCCCGGCGATGATGCTCTCCTACATGACCTGCGACGTGGGCGGCCACCACAGCCGCTCCTGGGCGATCACCTTCGACATTGCCACCGGCCGCGACAACCTGGAGGGCAAGGCGGAGCGGGTAATCTGGCTCCAGCATGTCCGCCCGCTCTTCGACGCCCTGGGCGCCTGCCGCTTCCCCTGGGTTGAGGCGGGAATCCCGCCGGAGGGCTACGCGGATCTGATCGAGCCGATCACCGGGCAGCCCTACACCTGGGAGGAGCTGCTGAAGGTCTCCGAGCGCATCTGGAACCTGACCCGGATGATCTCCGTGCGCCACC
>JBMONB010000203.1:0-2957 GCA_049325315.1 Bacillota bacterium
TTGGGGGGCGAAAAACTGACGCAGGAGCAAGAGCGACGGATTCCTACTCATGTGACGGTTCGACCGCCAGTAACACGAGTGACCAAACGCACTGAAGCCGCCGGCGTTCTGTGCGATCCTGCATATACAAGTCACGGTATGCTCGCATGATATGTCCGAGGAGGAAGATCACCATGCAACCGGTCTATCCAATGCGGCCGATTGGGTTTGTTCAAGGCCCCTACCAGGAAGCTGCGCAGATTCCGAAGGGATGCGGTGCCCGACACGAAGCGGAGGGCGTTCTCGAGATCCTGCCCGAGTATGAGCAGGGCCTGACCGACATTGAGGGATTCTCCCACCTCTTTGTGCTCTGGGTATTCGACCGGGTGGAGGGCTTCGATCTCCTGGCGACGCCGCCCACCGATACCCGCCCGCATGGGATCTTCGCCACGCGAGCGCCACGTCGCCCGAATCCACTGGGGCTGACGGTGGTGGAGTTGGTGAGGAGAGAGGGAAATCGGCTACATGTCAGGGGCGTGGATATGCTCCACGGCACGCCGATTCTCGATCTCAAGCCGTACCTGTCCAGCATCCCACAGGAGGAGCTGCGGCGAGGATGGTTGGGCGAGGCGGAGAGGCGGGCGGGCGAATAAGCGGCAGCGAGAAGGGCCCTCACCGGTTATGCCCGGTGAGGGCCCTGGCTGTGGCGGCGCTGGCCACGAGGCTATGCCGGTGGCAGGGCGCACCCGTCCGGGCCGCATTCAGCCGCCCGCTCTGCCGCCTCCTCGGCCCGCTCCCGCGCCAGCTGCTCCTTTTGCCACGGGAAGTCGATGGTCGGGTGGAACCGCTCCGGGTAGCGGAGCATCCAGATCTGCTTGCGCAGCACGAAGTTCTCCGGATCCATGCGCAGCGCCTTCTGCCACTCAGCCAGCGCCTCCTCCTGGCGCCCGGCGGCCCGTAGGGCCGCTCCGAGACGCACGCGGGTCTCGTAGAGCTCCTGCTCGACCGAGGAGCGGGGCGGGGCAGCGGGCGTCTCGCCCGGCGCCACCCCCGGGGCGCCGACCGGCCCCTGCGGGGTGTTGACGAAGGGCTCCATCTCCCCGGCCAGGAACCGGTCGACCATCTGCACACACTCGGGACGGTCCACGGAGAAGCCGATCCAGATGCCCTGCACGACCCCGGTTTCGTCTACGAAGAGGCCGTTGGGGATGATCTTGTAGTCGAACAGGCGGCCCAGCAGGTTATCGGCATCTGCGACGGTGGGGAAGGTGGCGCCGGCCTGCTCATGGAAGGGTCGGGCCGCATCAACGCCGCCGATGTCCGCCGCGACGGACAGGAAGGCCAGGTCGGGGTGCTCGGACACATAACGCTGCCACCCGGGCAGCTGCTCCCGGCACCGTCACCAGCTGGCCCAGACGAAGATGAGCAGCTTGCGTCCGCGGAACGCCGACAGGGGCACCGGGCGCCCATCGAGGCCGGGAAGGGCGATATCGGGCAGGTGATCTCCAACGGCAAGGGTATGGCTGACGGCCATCACTTGTTTCCCCCTCTTGTTCTGGCGTGGTACTCAGATTCGTACCACCGCCAAGAGTTTCCTTCTTAGCGAACCTGTATGCCACAACGCCTGCGGCATTTCTCGGCGGATCGCGACCTGGCGCAGATGCTGGTCATCACCGGCAGCCGGGGCGCCCAGGGGGAGCTCCACCGCCATGGTATCGGTACGAGGGGCGAAAGTCAGTAAGCCAGCTTACAGACAGGCTTCGGCAGGTACCTTCCACCCGCGGGCAGCATATCTTGGCACCAGATGAGCACGGCAGAGACCAAATAGCAGGAAATAGGGAAGCAGGGGAGAGTCCGGTCAGTCCCCCTGACCGAACTCTCCCCCTTTCCGAACGACCGCCGCCGCCGACGACGCTAGATGCCAAATCCGAACGGCTTCCCGAAGAACCCCTTGCCAAAGGGCTTGCCGAATCCCTTGCCGAATCCCTTGCCGAATCCCTTGCCGAATGGCTTGCCGAATCCCTTGCCGAATGGCTTGCCAAATCCGGGTGCTACAGCTTTGGTGAAGTTGGGCACCGCCTTGGAAAAGCCGGAAGCGATGGTCGCGCCGCCGAAGAACATCGATAGACCTCCTTCTCTGCGCAAGGTTCCGGGATCATGCCGGGATCAGATTCCGAACCCCTTGCCGTAGCCAGGGAAGGCTGCGATTCCGGGATTCCCCTTATTGAACGGGAGCGCCGATGGCGTGGAGGCAACGGAGGTAACCGGTACCGCGTACTCATAGACCCGGTAGACGGTCGCATTCGCCGACGGATAGGCTGCGTATCCAGGACCGATGGCCAGGTCATTGGCCCCGGCCTGCGCCCCGATGAAGGGGGAGAAAGCCGGCGACTTGCCAGACTTGCCGAAGCCGCCAAACAGCATCTGGTCTCACCCCCTCATCCCAGTCTATTCCGAGGGAACATAAGCGTGTGTGTTTGTAGAAATAAGGGCACAAAAGCACCCCGACCGGGCCTGCCGGTCAGGGGTGCTCTCTTGTTGTGCCAGCGGGCCACCGGACGATTCCGTGGCTTCCCCATAGAATGGTAGGGGCGCAGGCGCCTGAAAGGAGGTACCCCCACTGATTCAACCACAAGCCAGCCAGAAGCGGCCCCCCCGGGCCGAAGATCTACTCCGGCTCCGGCTGATCAGCGAGGCACAGATCTCACCACTGGGAGACAGCATCTGCTACGTGCAGACGGTAATGGACCCCGAGAAGAACACCTGCCAGTCACCCGGAACCGCTGGAAGATCCCGCCCATGGAAGATCGCCCGACTTGGATCAAACCCCATACTCATTCGAAGCTCCTCATTTCGCCCGCCGCCGCTGTGGAGAGCATCTGCAGAGCGGTCTCCAGAACCTTCATCTGGATCGTGCTCTCCCCGGGTCCGCCCATGGTCTGCCCCCGGGAGAAGGGGGTGACCAGGGTGCGCGGGTA
>JBMONB010000204.1:0-38512 GCA_049325315.1 Bacillota bacterium
GGTAGCACCCCCCAAAAAAGCTGCTGAACCTTTGTCTTAAGCTTCATACTCCCTTTATCTGTATACAAAACAGCCCCTGCGTCCGCTTTGCGGACAGCAGAGGGCTGTTTTGTCAGCAAGCTGAGCCGCCCCCCCGGGGCGGCTCTTCTTGCGCGTTGGGGGGCTGTGCCTGTGGGCGCAGCCCCCGCTTCCTTTAGTGAATGGTCCCGTTCTCCACCGGGTCATCCTCATAGAGGGCCTCAAACCGTCCATTCCGTTCCACGGGGATTCCGGCCTCGTCCATCACGGCATCGCTGGCATAGATGGGCGCTCCGGCCCGCAGGGCCAGGGCGATGGCGTCGCTGGGCCGTGCGTCGAACTCCATGCGATTAGCGCCGTCGACCGCACGGACCAGAACCACCTTGGCGTAAAAGGTCTCTTCGTCGAGGTCCCCGATCTGGACCTCTGCCACCCGGGCGCCCAGTGCCTGGATCATCTCATGGGTCAGGTCGTGGGTCAGCGGGCGCTCAGACCGCACCCCCTCCGCCTCCAGGGCGACGGCCTGCCCCTCCAGGGGCCCGGTCTCGATCACCAGGAGCTGCGCCAGTTCTGGCGCCTGCAGCACCAGCAGAATGGCGTCGGTCTCATCGACGATCCCGACATTCAGCAGGTTCAGGCGAATCATGGTACGCCCCCTTTCCTGCTTAGTATGGCGCCGCTGTGGGGCGACTACGCCACCGCCCGTAAACAGGGTGGGGCAAATCTACTGGTCCAGCGCCGGTCCCAGCGCCTAAGGGCGGTCCTCGCAGTAGCTCCGGCCCTCGTCCAGCCCGGAGACCCCCGCCTCTGCTTCCACCAACTGCTTCAGGCCCGGCAGGGTGGTGCCATAAGCCCAGCCCCGCCGGTAGCTGCCGTACTGGCTCAGCCAGATCGCCTCCGGCAGGTTCTCGAAACCCGAGTGGGTGAGGGTGACCCGGGTACCGCCGTTCTCCGGCGTCACATCCATGGTCAACAGGAGCGGCTCGGGCTCGGTCGACCAGCCGGGGGCGCCCGGTTCGGTCCAGGTGAAGGCCAGCTTCCGCTCGGGCTCCAGCACGGTCACCCGGCCCCGCAGCTCTCCGCCGTGCTCCTCGAAGGTCACCGGGGCGCCCACCTCCGGCTGGAAACGGATGTTCCCGGCAAACCAGCGGCGAAGCCCCTCCTGGCTGGCCACATAGCGCCACACCTTGGCGGGGGCGGCCTTGATCCAGATCGTCTGGCGGATCAGCGGCGGCTGGGTCTCCTGGTAGAGCGCCACCAGGTAGTCGTGCCAGCCGATGTGGTCATCGATTCCCTCCCAGGTGAGCCCCTCCTCGATCACGGTGACCCGGGTCCGGCTGCCCTCCAGCTCCTCCAGCAGCCAGGTGACGGTGGTGGGCGGCTGGTTGAGGTCGAACTCGCAGACCAGGCGCCGCCCCTCCTCCCGCTCCAGCTCCCGGCCCAGCGGCACGGTCAGCCAGCGGCTCCGCACCGTGGGATCGGTCAGGGCCCGCCAGACCCGGGCGCGGGGCGCATCCATGGTGACGCTCTGCCTGACGGTGGCGCCGAAGGGGCGGGCGTAGTCGAAGGGACCCACCGCCTCGGCCCGCTCCACCCACCCGGTCAGGTGGCGGAGCAGGAGCACCCAGACACACTCCCACGACTCCTGCTGGTACCGGGCGGTCAGGACCCCCCCGGGAATCGCCCGGTGGGCAATGCGCACCCGGGTGAAGTCGGCGGGCGGGTTGCCCGTCTGGGGAACCGCCTCCAGGGCGATCTCCACCTCCGACGGCTGCCCCCCCAGCAGCCACTCGATCCGGAGCCGGTCGGGGGCCCGCTCCAGCAGCCGGCCGCCCATCGCCCCTGTCGCGACGTTCGGCCCGGTCAGCAGAAACCGCTCCGCCCCTACCTCCGCCCGCTCACAGGCCCAGCGGCTCAACTCGCCGGGATCGGTCAGCGCCCGCATCACCCGCTCAGGAACGGCGGCCATGACCCTTTCCACGTGAATCTCCATCTTCGTGCTCCTCCCCTTCCTCCCACTCCTCCGACTCCACCAGCCGCTTGAGGTCAAGCAGCCGGTCCCCCCAGAACCGCTGGTACTTCTGAAGCCACCCTTCCCAGATCTCCCGCAGCGGCTCCGCCTCCAACCGGTAGAGCCGGAAGCGGCCCGCCTGCCGTTCGCTCACCAGCCCGGCCTCCCGCAGCACCGCCAGGTGCTGGGATACGGCGGGGCGGCTGATCTGCGGGAAGTGGCGGGCGATCTCGCCGGCCGCCATCTCCCGCTGGGCCAGCAGGTCGAGGATCTGGCGTCGGGTCGGGTCCGCCAGCGCCTGGAGCGCCCGTTCCATCCGCCATCACCCCCAACGTGTAAGTTACTCCTTACACGTTGGATTGTAGGGAAGAGTCTGGGGGTTTGTCAAGCAGGGAGGCGATCAACCGCAGGAGAAACTGCTTCACGGTACGAACCTTTTCAGGGAGACCCTGCACGCAGGGACAAAGGAGGACCACAAAGGACATGAGCCGTGATGGTGCAATCCAGCAGGTGATCGACCGGATCCTGCCCCGCGCTCAGGAACTGATGATCCAGATGAGCTATGCCTCGTGGGAGCAGAATACCGCCGGCACCGCCGAGGCAGCCCAGAAGGCCGCCCAGATCGGGCGGGAGCTGAAATCCTACTTCGCCGACCCGACCGTCTTTGCCGAGCTGAAGCTGCTGAAGGAGGCCGGCGGCGCCGAAGACCCCCGCCTGAACCGTCAGCTGGCGCAGCTCTACCGCTCCTATCTGGCCAACCAGATCAGCCCGGAGGAGATCGCCGAGACGGTGGAGCGGGAGAATGAGCTGCGCCAGCTCTTCGCCACGTTCCGCGCCACCTACCAGGGCCGGCAGATCTCCGACAATGAGCTGGGGGAGGTCTTCCGCAGCGAGAGCGACTCGGCGAAGCGGCAGGAGGCCTGGCTGGCCTCCAAGCAGATCGGGGCCCAGGCCGCCGAGAAGGTGCGGGAACTGGCCCGCCTGCGCAACCGCATCGCCCGCCGGCTCGGCTTCCGGGACTATTTCGACATGGTGCTCCAGTCGCAGGAGATCGACGAGCAGGAGCTGCTGGCCACCTTCGACCGGCTGCGCCAGACCTCCGACGCCGCCTTCCGGGCGGAGAAGGGCGCCCTCGACAGCGAGCTGGCCGAGCGGTTCGGCGTGAAGCCCGAGGAGATCATGCCCTGGCACTATGCCGACCCCTTCTTCCAGAGCGCCCCGGCGGGCAAGGGCGGCCCGAACGTGGACCAGTACTTCGCCGGCAAGGATATCGCCCAGCTCTCGGTCGACTTCTACGATACCGTCGGCCTCGAGGTCCGGGATATTCTGGAGCGCTCCGACCTCTACGAGCGGCCGGGCAAGATGCAGCATGCCTTCTGCATGAACGTCGACCGGAAGGGCGATGTGCGGATTCTCTGCAACCTGAAGCCCACCCAGCGCTGGATGGGCACCCAGCTGCACGAGCTGGGGCACGCCGTCTACGACAAGTACATTGACCCCGGCATCCCCTGGCTCCTCCGCCGCCCGGCCCATACCATGACCACCGAAGCGATCGCCATGCTCTTCGGCCGGCTGACCAACAACGCCCACTGGCTGACCGCCTTTGCCGGCGTCCCGGTCGCTGAGGCGCAGGCCGCCGCCGAGTACCTGCACCGGCAGGAGCGGCGCTCCCAGCTGATCTTCTCCCGCTGGGGCATGGTCATGACCCACTTCGAGCGGGCGCTCTACGCCGACCCGGACCAGGATCTGGGCAAGGTCTGGTGGGACCTGGTCTCCGGCCTCCAGCTGGTCCGCCGCCCGGAGGGCGAGGAGCGGGCCACCGACTGGGCCTCCAAGATCCACGTGGCCAACTACCCTGTTTACTACCACAACTACATTCTCGGCGAGCTGACCGCCAGCCAGCTCCAGGCCTATCTGGAGAAGGATCTCGGCGACCGCTGGATGATGACCGATGAGGCGGGCGCCTGGCTCTGGAAGCGGATCTTCCGCCCGGGCAACCTGCTCCCATGGAACGACCGGATGCAGCAGGCCACCGGCGAGCGGCTCAACCCGCAGCACTTCGTCGACCAGTTCGTAGGGGAGTAAGCCGCCGTGCACCCGCCTGAACCCATCCGCCGGGTCTACGCCCCCTTTGTCTCCCTGCCCATGGAGACGCTGACCAAGGCCTGGTGGCGGGAAGCCTGCGCCGGGCAGCCCCGGCAGCGCTCCGTGGCCGAGATGGCGGAGCATCACCGGCGCTACGGCGCCGGCGGCAACTGCTTCGACCTGGCCTACTGGCTGCTGGTGCAGGCCCGGGAGGCGGGAATTGCCGCCCGGGCCGTGGGCCACGACTTTGAGACCTGGGAGGCGCACGCCGCCATCATCCTGACCGGTCACGACGGCCACGAGTACCTGGCCGACCCGGGGGACAAGTGGCTCCAGCCGCTCCTGATCAGCCCGGCTGCCCCCGCCTTCGACCCGGGCTGCCATGCGGGCTTCTTCCCGGGTGCGGCGGTGGCGGTGGAGCGGGAGGGCACGCACCTGACGATCCGCTACCGGCGGCCGAACGGCAAGGAGTCCACTCAGGAATACGACCTCACCCCGGTCTCCGACGAAACCTTCCTGCGGGCCTGCCACCACTCCGCCGGCCTGCTGCGCCGGCCGATTGTGGAGGCGCTCCTCCCCCACCCCGAGACCGGCGAGATCGCCCACTGGGACTTCGATCGGGGCCGCTCCGTCTGGTCCACCGACCAGGGGCTCTTGGTGGAGGAAGACGCCGGCTCCACCGAGGGCTGGGTCGCCCGCATCGCCGGCCGGACAGGCATCGCCCCGGAGATCATCCGCACCGCCCTGGCGGTCTACAGCAGCCTGGAGCCCCGTTGAGGCCGGCTCGTCCAGCATCAGGAATGAACAGAACCCCGGGCGCCACAGGGCGGTCGGGGTTCACTGTGCTGTGCACACAAAAAATAAAGGCCTATTCAGATTTCAGGGGGTATCCCTGGCCCAACGTGGGCTAATCCCTGCCGAAATCGCCCTTCCGCCAGATTTTGAACAGCTCGCCACGGGGCTTGGTGCTCAAAAACTGACGATAAACCCAGTTCTTGCTTCAGAGAAGGGCGTCTGGACCCCGAAAATCACCAAAATCGCATGCTAATACCCCTCTGGGGTATGCCATTTGGTCCCCGCCCGGCGGGTAACGTCAGATTTTGCACTTCAGGCCCGGGAGATGGGGCGTCAATTTCTGATGGAACCCGGTGGGCATTCCCGGCGAGATGTTGGAGGAGTCTCACGGCGGGTGCGGAAATGATCAGGGTGAAACCAGCCACTTCCAGCCCGCACATGCAGAGATAAGGAGGGTTTACGATGCGTCTGGCCATTCTCTCGGACATTCATGGGAACCTGGTGGCGCTGAACGCCGTGCTTGATGACCTGGCCGGCGACCGGGTCGACCGCTTTCTCTGCCTGGGCGATGTGGCGATGGGCGGGCCGCAGCCGCGGGAGTGTCTGCAGCGCCTGCGGGAACTGGACTGTACCGTGGTGATGGGCAACACCGACCACGACCTGCTGCACGAGCCCGAGACCGGCCTGCCCGACTGGCTTGCCGAGCTGGTCCGCTGGAACCAGGGGCTGCTCACCCCGGAAGACCGGGCCTATATCGGCAGCTTCGCCCCCACCGTACGGCTCGACCTGGACGAGGGGGTCGACCTGCTCGCCTACCACGCCTCGCCCCGCTCCCGCACCGAGTTCCTGCGCAGCATCACCTCGGCGGAGGAGCTGCGCGAGATGCTGGGGTCAGAGCGGGCCCGGGTAATGGCCGGCGGCCACACCCACCAGCCGATGCTCCGCCGGTTCGATCAGTCGCTGTTGATCAACCCGGGGAGCGTGGGGCTCGGGTGGGAGCGGCGTGAGTCCCTGGACCGGAACATCCCCTGGGCGGAGTATGCCCTGCTCTCGGTCCGGTACGGCCAGCCCTGCGTGGAATTCCGGCGGGTCCCCTACGACCTGGATGCCCTCCGCCGGGCCACCCTGGCGGTGGAGATGGTCCACGCAGAGACCTGGCTCTCCCGCTGGACCACGGGCTCCCCGGCCCGCCTGCCCCAATAGCGGGGCCACGTGCGGGCCACACTGGAACCAAGCCCCCTTCGGAAGGAGAGCCTACGTGAAACAGGTCGATGTGGTCGGCGCGGTCATCGCCAACGAGCAGGGGGAGATTCTCTGCGCCCAGCGCTCGGGGACCATGGCCCAGCCCGGCCTCTGGGAGTTCCCGGGCGGAAAGATTGAGCCGGGCGAAAGCCCGGCTGAGAGTCTGAAGCGAGAGATTCGGGAGGAGTTGCGCTGCGAGATCGAGGTGGGCGACCTGGTGGCCGATACCACCTACCCGTACCCCCACCTTACGGTCCGGCTGATCACCTACCGGGCCCGGCTCGTGAGCGGCAGCCCCACCCCTACCGAGCATGCCCGGCTGGCCTGGCTGCCGGTAACCGAACTGGGCGGTCTAGACTGGGCGCCCGCCGATATCCCCACCGTGGAGCGGCTGCAGCAACGTTAACGGCAGTCGCATAGCTGCTTGAGAACCAGCGGCTGCTCGGTCCAGGTTGCCCCGCGGTCGGTGGACTTTAAGACCCGGCTCTGCCCGCTCTCCAGGCGCAGGAGCGCCCAGCCGGTGGCGGCGTCCGCGAACTCGATCTGAACCGCCTCCCTGAGCTGCGGGAACTCCTGGTTCGGATCGATTCGCTCGTTCCAGGTCCGACCGCCGTCGGCGGTGTCGAAGAGGCGGGCGCCGCCGTGCTGGAGCAGCCAGCCGTTGTCCGCATCGGAGAAGCTGTAGTCCCGGAGCGACAGGGCCGCTACCCCGGTTCCGAGCTCCCAGGTCCGCCCTCCATCGCTTGTCCGGTAGATGGTCGTCGCACCGGCGATTCCCGGGAAGTCTGCCACCAGCACGCCCCGCTGCCGGTCGGGCCCAAAGAAGAGGGGCGGGAAGGTGTTGGCCCAGAGGCCGTGGGGGACATCGTGCGGATAGGGCAGGCTGAGTTGACGCCAACTCCTCCCGCCGTCGGCGGTTTCATAGAGGAAGACGGACTCCTCGGTCCGGTAGTGGCGGCCCACCCAGGCCCGCTCCCCATCGAAGGCCGCGATTCCCGTTACATACTCCCGGTCGGGCAGCGGCTTCTCGGTGGCAGCGCGTGCCACAGAGGTCCAACTCTGGCCGCCATCGCTGCTCCGGAAGATCGACTTGCGCATGGAGCCCAGGGCTGGGCCCGAGGTGAGCAGCAGCCAGCCCTCCTCCCCGGCGAAGGCCAGGTGGACTCCGCCGGTCTCCCAGGGCTCCACCTCCAGCAGGGTCTGCGCCCAGGTGGCGCCGCTGTCGCTGGTGCGGAGAACCGCCACCGCCCTCTCGCCAGCGCGGGCGGCCAGCGCCGCCCGGTGGGGTCCGAAGGGGACAATCTCGGCGGCCTTGAGCCCCGGTACCGGCCCCGCCGGGAGTTCCGGCAGCGCCGTTGCCGCCCAGGACTCCCCGCCGGATTCGGTCCGCAGCACCAGAAGGGTGGAGGTTTTCACATCCTGGCCCAGCGCCCAGCCATAGGAGGCGTTGACCATGGCCAGCCGGCTCAGCACCACCGACTCAGGGTCAGGCTGGGGCTGCACCACGGGCTCATCCACCCGAGGCTGCTCAGCCGAAGGCAGAGGCGCCGGCGGGGCGGGTTCTCCCTGTGTGGTGGTGCAGCCGGCCAGCAGGAGAAGCGTCACCAACAGAATCCCTACCCTGCGCATGCGGGACACCCCCCCGGGAATGATCGTTCCACGGGTAAGACGAAACGGCCACAGCAGGGGTTGCCACCTGCTATGGCCGCTTACCGATCACTTCTACTTCTCTACCGGATTCGCCTCATAGGTGCACCAGTCGCTCCAGGAGCCCGGATAGAGCCGGGCGCCGGTCAGGCCGGCCAGCTCCATCGCCAGGAGATTGGCGCAGGCGGTGACGCCGGAGCCGCAGTACTGAATCACATCTGCCCCGGCGCCGAGCCCCTCGAAGCGGGCTCGCTGCTCAGCGGGGGAGAGCCAGAAGCCGTCGGGTCGGAGCGAATCGCCCCAGAAGCGGTTGATCGCACCCGGAATGTGCCCTTGCTTCTGATCCAGCGGGTCGAACTCCCCGGCGAATCGCTGGGGAGACCGGGCATCCACCACGACAGTCGTGGCGGGCCGCTCACGGACCTCCGCCATCTCTGCGATCATCTCCCGCCGCGGGCGGGGTGTGAAGGACTGGGGCACCGGGTTAGGCACCACATCGGTCACCCGATACCCGGCGGATACCCATGCGTTATAGCCGCCGTCGAGCACGGCCACCTCATCGTGGCCCAGCCAGCGGAGCAGCCACCAGCACCGGGCGGCCATCGCCCCGTTGTCGTCATAGGCCACCACCTTCACCCCGGGCCCCACGCCGGCGGCGCCCAGCTTCGATGCCAGCACCTCGGGCTTGGGCAGGGGATGACGCCCGCCATGGGCGCGGACACGACCGGACAGGTCCTCGTCGAGATGAAAGTAGACGGCGCCGGGCAGGTGGGCCTCGCGGTAAGCGCGACGGCCGGCTCCCGGATCGGCAAGCGAGAAGCGGCAGTCAATGAGCACAAGCTCTTGCCGGTCCAACAGGGAGGCCACCTGGTCTACGCGGATCAGGGGGCGGGAAAACTCCACTACCTTGCCTCCTCCCTTTGTCGGAAAGCACCTACCCCTTTCTTTCCCCATCCTCCCTCTTCGATCCTGCCTCACGTCCAATTCTTCAACCCAATCGGAACCGCTGCCCCACCCCATCCGTCTATGGGGAAGAAGGTCACACCCCGGGAGTTGACGCTACATGAATCGCCCACTCGGATCTGCCGTCGCAGCCCTTCTGCTCCTGGCAGGCTGCAGCGCCCCGTCGGAGACGCCGCAACAGCCGGAGGTCCGCCCGGGCCCTGCTCCGATGGAGAGGCCCACCCCCCCGGCCCCGCAGACCACGCCCTCCGGCGCCCCGCAGGTGGTGAGCGCCCACGGGGGCGTGCTTTTGAAGGGGGTACAGGACCACTACCTCTGGTACGCCGGCGGACAGCGGCTGGCGATCTTCTCCGACACCGGGCTCTGGTCTGTGCGGCCAGACGGAGGGGAGTTGGAACTACTGATCCCAGCCGGCCCCGCCCGGACGTTGGTGGGGTCCTTCGAAGAAGGCGTGGTCTACCTGGAGCAGCAGAAGGGCGCCCTGGTGGCCGGCTTCGTCCGTCCCGGCCAGTCGCCGCAGCAGCTGGCGGTGATCGAGCACGAGGGGGTGGAAGCGCCCGGCTATCCCTTCTGGGGCGCCGTCAGCGGCTCACAGCTTACCGTCGCCGTCGAGGAGCGCCGTCCGGTTGCTGTTGACATGCGTAACGGCAGGCTCACCGAACTGGGCGACGAGGCGATCCCTGTCTGGCGGGGTGAGCTGGCGCTCTCCCCCAGCCGCCGCTACCTGGCCTACAAGCAGGCCAACCGGGGCGACGGCGTACGGGTGCTCGACCTGGAGAGCGGGGCGGTCTTCCGCCCCGGTGAAGATGCCCATTTGGGCCAGATTGCCTGGTCGCCCGCCGGCGGCCAGTGGGCGGTGCGGGCTGCCGCCCCCGGCTCCCACCTGCCCGCTGCTGTCGGGGCCAATCTGGAAGAGGGGGGGACTCACCTCGACCTGGGCGATACCAGGGGCGGGCTGCGCCGCCTGACGCCGCCCGCCCCGCTGGAACTGGTCGATGGCCCCTGGTGGTCAAAGGATGGCAAGTGGGTAGCGGTGGTCGCCGGCAAGGTCGAGACCACCCCGGGCCAGACCACGGCCCCCCAGCATCTGTGGGTGGTGGATCCGGCCACGGGCGACTGGCGCCGTCTGGGCCGCCTCCCCGCCGGCTCCTTCGTCACCGGCTTCCACCCCGCCCTCCTCTCGCTCATGGTCCACAGCGAGCAGGGGCTCCACCTCTGGCCGCTTAGCGGCAGCGAGCCGGTGCAGGTGACCCCTCCCTGGATTCCCGGTACCGGCTCCCCGCTGCTGCTGCCGGGCGGCGATCTGCTCTACGCCAGCGCCGAGCGGGCGCCCCTTCTGCTCCGACAGGAGCCGAGTGGCCAGCCCGCCACCCTGCTGGACCCGGGGGTGCCCCTGGGGCAGATCACAGTCCAGGGGCGGTACGCCGCTCTGGCGCTCTACAGCGGTGACCGTCTCCATGATCTGCTGCTCCTGCCCCTGGCGCAGTAGCGGCTACTGCCTTATCTCCCGCACCCGGTGCCAGACAAAAGCGAGCACGGCGATCAGCAGCAGCCCGATGATCACCAGGTCGAAGCGGTGCAGCATCGCCCGTACCTGGAGCCAGTTCTGCCCCAGGCGGTACCCCGCCCAGGTGAAGAGCAGCGTCCAGGGGAGCATCCCCATGAAGGAATAGAAGAGGAACCGGCCAAACCCCATGCCGGCCACCCCGGCGGGGAGGGAGATAAAGGTCCGCACCCCCGGCAGCAGCCGGGCCAGGAAGACCGTCAGCTCCCCCCGCTTCTGGAACCAGCGGTCCGCCACCGCAATCTCCCGCTCCGAGATCAGCAGGTACCGCCCGTAGCGTTCCAGCAGGGCGCGGCCGCCATACCGTCCCAGTCCATAGGCCACCACCGAGCCGGCCAGCCCGCCGAGCTGGCCCGCCATGAAGGCCTGCGTGAAGCTGATTCGCCCCACCGCCGCCAAAAAGCCCCCGAAGGGGAGCACGATCTCGCTGGGCAGGGGAATGCAGGCGCTCTCCAGCGCCATGCCCAGGGCGATGCCCCAGTACCCCCACCTGCCCAGCACCTCCACCACTGCCATGAACAGCGCATCCAGCAAACGCCCCTCACCCCCACAGCCAAAAGCTATGGGCGTGAGGGGCATTCCATGTCGTCAGCGCTCCAGAATGAACCGTCCGCCGGCATAGTCGAAGGTGACCAGGAAGCGGCAGAGCAGGTCGGCGCCGATCACGAAATCGGGCTGGGCCCTTCCCGGGCCATGGTGGACACGGGCGTCTCGGTCAGCGTGATTGATTCGCGGGGCTTACCCTTTAAGATCCCTTTACCAGCCCCAGGTACTCCGGGCACGGGCACTCCCAGAACTCGTTGCGGAGGAACTCCGGGTAGACCGGCTCGGTCAGGGCGGCCACCGCCTCGCGGCTGAACCAGCGGCACTCCCGCCGGGGGCCGTTCACATCTTGGATATACCACGCGAGCCAGGGGCGCTCCCCATCGCCCGCCGGCACCACCGACCGGCTCCCCATGGCCGGATACTCTGATCGGGGCGCCGCCATGAAGGCGACCTCGATCACGTGCTCCTCCCCCGCAGCGGGCCGGTACTCCTGCATGTAGAGCATCCGCCCCATCGCCACCTCCAGGCCGGCCTCCTCCAGCGCCTCCCGCGCCGCGGCGCTCACCAGGTCTTCTCCCTGTTCCAGCGTGCCGCCCGGCGGAACCCATGCCTTGCCATTCCGACTCCGGCAGAGCAGAATCTCCCCCGCCTGGTTCCGGATGACCACACGGGCCACTGCCCGCAGCCCCTTCGTCCGCTCGCTCATCGACCGTCACTCCTTGACGCTCTTCTCCCCCTATCATAGCATGCGCAGCCTCCTCCTGCAGGTCAGCCGAAGCCGTATAGTTGCCCCGCTCTTTGACCAGCCTATCTGCGGACCCAATACGGGAGGTGATTGTCTCATGCCCCGTCTTGCCCAGCACGAACTCCTGGACCTGCAGGAGCATATTCGCGGCGAGGCTGCCACGGCGCAGTGCTGCCGCCAGTTCGCCCAGATGGCCACCGACCCCGATCTGCGCTCCTTCTGCGAGGAGGAGTCCCGCTCCGCCGAGGCCAATGTCCGCAAGCTGATGTCCCTGCTCGGTCAGGGCCAGACCCACTAAAGGGAGGGATCGCCAGTGCCCGCGAATGCAAACCCGATGGATATCGCCATCGCGACCCTGCTGGATAAGGACCTGAAGTCCTGCGTCAGCACCAATGCCCGCAGCGCCTGCGAGTCGACGACCCCACAGCTGCGGCAGGCCTTCACACAGATCTCCCAGGAGGGGATCCAGCGGCAGGCCCGGCTGGCCGGCATGATGGCCCAGAAGGGCTGGTACGTGCCGCCCCAGGCCGACCAGTCCACCATCAACACCCTGATGCCGCAGCTCCAGGCTGCCACCCAGGGGCTCGGCGCCAACGCCGGGGTCGACACCCCCGTTCGGTAACCGGAGCATGAAGGGACGCCGGGGAATCGCCCCCGGCGTCCGCCTATTTCTCGGGTCCACCACCTTCAGGGTGTCACGGGCCACGGTCATGGCGTGCACCGGAGGGCGGCGCTGTAACCGAGACGGCAGGGGCGAGGCTCTGCTATGATAGAGGGCGGAGGCGATCCACCCGCATGGAGATCGAGCAACTGCTCCCCCTGCTCCCCTGGCCGGTCCACGACCTGCGGCCCGTGCCCGGGGGCTATCTGCACCAGACCTTCCGGGCGGAGAGCCCGGAGGGGCCGCTCTTCCTCAAGCTCTACACCGGGTCTGACTGGCCACCGGAGCAGGTGGCCCGATCCCTGACCGTTCAGCAGCATCTTTACCAGACCGGCCACCCGGTTCCCCGGGTGGTCACCCCGGTGATCCCCGCGGGCGAGAGCGTCCTGGCGGTGATGAGCTTCCTGCCCGGAAGCCGCATCGACCAGCCCGGCCCCGGGGCAGCCCGGGCGGCGGGGGAAGCGCTGGGGCGCATCCACCGGGAGCTGCGCTCACTGCCGCTGACCGGCGGGCCGGCCCTGCCCGACCCCGAGGGGGTGCGGGAGCGTTCCCTGCGCCTGCTGGCCGCCGCTGAGGCGCGCCCAGCCCCCGACGAAATGGACAACCTGGCGGTCGAAGCGGCCCGCTTCCGCCTGCGCTGGCTGGAGGAGCGCCCCGTCGACCTGGCGCTCTACAACGGTGAGGTGGCACAGGTCGTCCACGGGGACTACTATCCGGGGAACCTGCTCTTCACCGCCCCCGACGTACTCAGCGGCATCGTGGATTTCGACTTCGTCTCGGTCCGCTTTCGCGGGCTGGAGATCGCCCGTGCGCTGGTGGAGTCCGCCCTGCGCCCCGACGGGCGGTTCGATCCGGAAACCGCAGCCGCCTTCCTGCAGGGCTACCTGACCCAGAACGCCCTGAACCTGGCTGAGCGCCGGAGCGGGTTTCGGATCTGGCTGGAGTATCTGTTGGGCTCGCTCTACCCGCTCCCGCTCCGGTACACGGGCGCCCCCCTGCCCCACGGCTGGGAGCGCCTGGCCCGCCGCCGCCATGAGCTGCTGCTCTGGCTGGGCGCCCACCTGGCTGACCTGGAGCGACTTGCCGCATCGATCTGAGGAGGAGGTGCACCCCTGGACCTGTCACGGCTGAAGCAGCAGATGAAGGAATACGCCCATGAGATCGGCCTCGATCTGGTGGGGGTCGCCCCGGCAGACCCCTTCCTCCAGGAGAAGGTGCGGCTCGAGGAGCGGGAGGCGCGCGGCCACGGCCCCAACCCCTACGAGCACCAGGTGATCGCCGAGCGGGTCTACCCCGAGCAGTGGCTGCCCGGGGTTCAGGCGATTATCGCCGCCGGCGTCAACTACTACATCCCCGACGCCCCACCGCCCCCGGAGGGCGGCCCGCAGCTGAAGGGCTGGCTCTCCCGCTACTGCCGCGGGCTCGACTACCACCAGATCCTGCGGGAGCGGCTCCTGAAGCTGGCCGCCTGGCTGGAGGAGCGGGCGCCTGGCCACCGCCACCTGGCCTATGTGGACACCGGCCCGCCGCTGGACCGGGCGGTGGCGGAGCGTGCGGGCATCGGCAAGTTCGGCAAACACACCAACCTGATCACCCACCCCTTCGGCACCTGGGTCTTCCTCGGCGAGGTGCTGACCACCCTGCCGCTGGAGCCCGACCAGCCGGTAGAGGCCGCCTGCGGCTCCTGCACCCTCTGCATCGACGCCTGCCCCACCGCCTGCATTACCGAGTGGAACCTCGACGCCAACCGCTGCCTCTCCTACGTGACACAGATGAAGGGGATCATTCCGGCTGAGTTCCGGGAGGTGCTGGGGAACCGCCTCTTCGGCTGCGATGACTGTCAGGATGTCTGCCCCTACAACAAGAAGGCCCGCCCCTCCCGACACGCCGAGTTCAGCCCCGTGGCCGGGCTGGGCGGCGAACCCGACCTGCTCCAGCTAATGGCCATGACCAAGGGCGACTTCCGGCGCTGGTTCGAGCCGACCGCAGCCGGATGGCGCGGCAAGACCACCATTCAGCGGAACGCCGTCATCGCCCTGGGGAACTCCGGCGACCCTGCCGCCCTGGAGCCCCTGGTGAAGGCGCTCGACGGCGAGAGCGACGTGATTCGGGCCCACGCCGCCTGGGCGCTGGGGCGCCTGGCCCGCCTGGCGCCCGCCACCGCCGGCGCCGCCCGGGAGGCGCTGGTCAGGCGCCAGACAGCCGAGCGGGATGCAGCGGTGCGGCTGGAGATCGAAACCGCCCTGGAAACGCTGCCAACGCATGCATAACCGCCCGCAGGGTAGGCAGAATACCGAATGGAAGGCAACGCCTTCCGGGTTGGAGGACCGCCTCCGCCTCTATGAACCTTAGTTTTCCTCTCTTTTCCATTCCTTGGGTAGCAGAAAAGCCGTCCCTGCGGTGAGGGGCGGCTTTTCTCGTTCGCTATAGGGTGCGGGGCCGCATCTGCTCCTCGTAGGCGACCGGGTGAATCGCCGCCTGGGCGTAGCCGAAGAGCTGCTCGGTGTGGTAGGCGACGGCGTTGGCAAGCTGGGCCGGGGGAACCTCCCGAAGCAGGAACTCCCAGATGGTCAGCATCTCAATGTAGACCTCGCCCAAGAGCACCCCTTCATCCCGGAGGCACTCCACCCGGGCCATCAGCGTCTCCCCGACCCAGACCTCGTTGCCATAGACACCGGCCTCCAGGCCGAGGCCGGCCAGGGTAACCCGCACCGCCTCCACCAGGCCCTGGCGGAGTTCGAGCAGGGTCAGTTCCCCGTCGAACCGGTAAGGGTGGAAGATCGCGCAGGCGACCAACTGTCCCACATGGGCGCGCCCCTCATTCGCCATGGGCCGCCAGAAGGCCAACAGGTCCCGGGAGGCGTCCATCCGGCGGCGGGCCGCCATTTCGGCCTGCCAGCGCCGGGCCTCGTCCGGGGTCACCCGCCCCAGGTTCAGGAGCAGGTAGTCTTTGAGCAGCATCACGAACACCCTCTTCTGTGGGTGAAGTCAAGACCTAGTCGCCGGTACGCGCCGCTTCCGCCTCGCCCGTCCGGCGGGCGACAGCGCTCTCGGATTGCTCGTCCGCATGGTACGAGGAGCGAACCAGCGGGCCCGACTCGCAGTGAGCGAAGCCCCGCTTCAGCGCCTCCTCCTTCAGGTGGGCGAACTCCTCCGGCGAATAGAACTTCTCCACCGCCAGGTGCCGGGTGGTCGGACGCAGGTACTGGCCGAAGGTGACGATGTCGACACCGCTGGCCCGCAGGTCATCCATCGCCTCGTAGAGCTCCGCCATTGTCTCACCAAGGCCCACCATAATCGAGGACTTGGTGTTGATATGCGGCTTCATCTCCTTGGCGCGGCGCAGCAGTTCCAGAGAGCGGTCATACTTGGCCCGGGAGCGCACCCGGTCGGAGAGCCGGCGGGTGGTCTCAATGTTGTGGTTGAGCACATCGGGCTCGGCGTCCATCACCATCTGGAGGGCGTCGCGGTCGCCCATGAAGTCGGGGATCAGCACCTCGACCCCGGTGAACGGATTCTTGCGGCGGATCGCCCGCACCGTCTCGGCGAAGATCATGGCGCCGCCGTCCTTCAAATCGTCGCGCGCCACGCTGGTGACCACCACATGCCGCAGGTTCATCTGGACGCAGGCGTCGGCCACCCGCTCCGGCTCCGCCAAGTCCAACTCTGTCGGCATGCCGGAGGTGACGGCACAAAAGCCGCAGTTGCGGGTACAGATATCGCCGAGGATCATGAAGGTGGCCGTCCGGCGGTTCCAGCACTCGAAGATATTCGGGCACCGGGCCTCCTCGCAGACGGTGTGCAGCCCCTTGGAGCGCATCAACTGCTTCAGCTCCACAAACTCGGGGTTGGTCTGCAGGTTGATCTTAAGCCACTCCGGCTTCCGGCTGACATCAGACCGGCTGCGGCTGGGCGTTACGGGCAGTTCGAACTCCGGATCGATCTTGAAATCTGCCACCGATATGTCACTTCCCATGTGGAAACTTGGTCGAGCAAGATGGCGGATCACTTTCCCCCGGGTCACCTATGAAACTTATCGTAACAAGTCTACCCGCTTTGCAGCACTGGCGCAACCCACCATTGCGGTCCCACTTATCCGACGTTCGAACAACAGGAGTTGATGCGGGGGGAGCCGAACTCTGATCTATCTGGTACTTCGGAAGCCGGAGGGGATTGGATTGCCTAACCAGGACGAGCGTTTCGTCGCAGGCATGGCCCATGTCGCCGTGCTCTTCTCCGCCCTTGGGCTGGCCCTGAACATCGGTCTTCTGGTCTACTACCGGGAGCGCTCCCGCTTCATCGCAGCCCACATCAGGCAGGCGTTAGCCCTTCAGGTGCTCAGTATCATCCTCTCCTGGACGGTCGGCCTCTATGTCGTATTCGCCGGCTTCGGTTTCGGTTTCGGTCGAATCGGCCCCCATTTCTTCTTCGGCAAGGCGATGCTGACCGGCCTCTTCCTCTTTCTGATCAACGGGGTGAAGCTCGCCCTGGTGATCCTGGGAGCAATCAGGGGCTTTGGCGGCCAGGAGTACCGGCAGCCGCTCATTGGCAACCTTATCGCAGGCATCGGGGAGTGATCCCCGCCTCCTTTTTCATCGTGATTTACCTGCGCCCCGTCCCACCCCGGAGCGTGAAAAAGAAAACCCGAGCACACGCTCGGGTTTTCTTTTGGAGTTAGTACAGGGTGATCGTGCCCGGGCGATAGCTCTCCAGCCGTGCCTTCACCGCCTGGAGGAACTTGCCGCAGACCAGGCCGTCCAGAATGCGGTGGTCCAGCGACATGCAGATGTTCATCATCGACCGGATGGCGATGGCGTCGTTCTCCAGGACCACCGGGGTCTTGGTGATCGCCTCGAAGGAGAGGATCGCCGCCTGCGGGTGGTTGATAATCGGCTGGGACATGAAGGAGCCGAAGTAGCCGGTGTTGTTCACCGTGAAGGTGCCGCCGCTGATATCGTCCAGCGTCAGCTTCCCCGCCCGGGCCTTCCCGGCCAGGTCGACCACGGCGTGGTTCAGGCCGGCGATGGAGAGCCGGTCGGCGTTCTTGATCACCGGCACCGCCAGAGCGGTCTCTGTGGCCACGGCAATGGAGATGTTGATATCCTTCTTGATGATGATCGAGTCGCCGGCCCACTGGGCGTTGATAATCGGGTACTCCTTCAGCGACTCCACGACCGCCTTGATGAAGAAGGGCACATAGGAGAGGCTGACGCCCTCCCGCCGCTTGAACTCGTCGCCCACCTGCTCCTTCAGCTTGACCAGGCCGGTGACGTCCACCTGCATCATGGTCCAGGCGTGCGGCGCCTCGTGCTTGGACTGCACCATCTTCTCGGCGATGCGGCGGCGCACGGCGTCCACGGGGATCACCTGGTCGGCGGCCAGCGGCTGCGGGGCGGGGGCGGGCTGGGCGACCGGCTGGATCGCCTCGGCCTGGGCGGCCACCATGCCGCCCACGCAGGCGGCGTCGGGCTGGGCCTCCGCCGGGGCCTGGGCCGCAGCGCCGCCGGCGGCAATCACCGCCTCCACATCTTTGCGGGTGATGCGCCCGCCGAGGCCGGTGCCGTTGATCCGGGTCAGGTCGAGGCCGTGCTCCTGGGCGAGCTTCATCACCGCCGGGCTGTACCGGGCGCCGCCGTTGGCGGGCCGCTCGGCCACAGCGGTGGCGGCCTTCGCGGCCGTCTGGGCGGGTGCGTTGGCGGTCGCTCCCGCCGGGGCGCCGGTCCCCTCGCCGGTGGCGGCGGGTCCCCTGGCGGGAGCCGCTGCGGGCGCCTCGCCGGCCGCCTGCATGGTGGCGATCAGGGTGCCCACCGAGACGGTGACCCCCTCCTGGATCTCCAGGCTGCCAATGGTGCCATCCGCCGGGGCGGGAATCTCGGCGTTCACTTTATCCGTAATCACCTCGGCGATGGGCTGGTACTTCTTCACCGCATCGCCGGGCTTGACCAACCACTTGCCAATGGTGCCCTCGGTGACCGACTCACCGAGCTGGGGCATGCGAATCTCCACTGAGTCGACCTCCCTGGCTTAAAACTGTGCGAGCCGGCGCATGGCCTCCAGGCACTTCTCGGGGTTGAGCATGAAGAACTTCTCCATGGGCCCGGCATAGGGCATGGCGGGCACGTCGGGGCCGCAGAGGCGCTGGACCGGGGCGTCCAGGTCAAAGAGGCACTCCTCGGCGATGATCGCACTCACCTCGGCGCCGATGCCGTGGGTCTTGCCCGCCTCATGCACGATCAGGACCTTGCCGGTCTTGCGCGCCGCCTCGACGATCGTCTCCCGGTCGAGCGGGAGCAGGGTGCGCAGGTCGACCACCATCGCCTCGTACCCTTCCTTGGCCAGCTGGCCCGCCGCCTCCAGGCAGAAGTGGACCGTCTTGCCGTAGGTGATCACGGTAATATCGCTGCCGTCACGCTTCACATCGGCCTTGCCGATGGGGATCACATAGTCGGTGTCGGGCACCTCGCCCTTGATCGCCCGGTAGAGCCCCTTGTGCTCGAAGAAGAGCACCGGGTCCGGGTCGCGGATCGCCGCCGCCAGCAGCCCCTTGGCGTCATAAGGGGTCGACGGCACCACCACCTTCAGGCCGGCGGTGTTGGTGAAGTACTGCTCCACCGACTGGCTGTGGTAAAGACCGCCGTGCACGCCGCCGCCGAAGGGGGCGCGGATCACCATCGGGACGGTCCAGGCGCTGTTGGAGCGGTAGCGCATCTTGGCCGCCTCGGAGATGATCTGGTTGAAGGCCGGGAAGATAAAGTCCGCAAACTGGATCTCGCAGACCGGCTTGGTGCCGTAAAGCGCTGCCCCGATCCCAACGCCGACAATGGCCGACTCGGTCAGGGGGGAGTCCTGCACCCGTTCGGCGCCGAACTCATCGAACAAACCCAGGGTCGCTCCGAAGACGCCGCCCTTCTTGCCCACGTCTTCACCGACCACCCAGACATCGCGGTCACGCCGCATCTCCGCCCGGAGCGTCTCCCGGACGGCCTCTACCAGGTTCATTACCGCCATGAGATCAGTCCTCCTTGTAGACGTGGCGTAGGGCCTGCTCGGGAGCCGCGTAGGGCTGGGCCTCGGCCCACTCGGTGGCGTCATCCACCTCGGCCATGACCCGCTTCTCCAGCTCTGCCTCGGTCGCCTCGTCCAGGATTCCATGCTCACGGAGGTACCTTGCGGTCTTCACCAGCGGATCCTTGGCCTTGAGCGCCTCGATCTCCTCGGGCGCCCGGTAGCGCCGCTGGTCGTCGTCGGAGGAGTGCGAGGTGATGCGGATGCACTTCGCCTCGATCAGCGACGGCCCCTCGCCGGCCCGGGCCCGGTCGTGGGCCTCCTTGAAGGCGGCGTAGACCGCCAGCAGGTCGGTGCCATCCACCTCGATGCCCGGCATGCCGTAGCCCTTGCCGCGGGCCGCGACCGAACCGCCGGCCACCTGCTTGTCGAGCGGCACGGAGATGGCGTACTCGTTATTCTGCACCATGAAGATCACCGGCAGCTTGTGGACCCCCGCCCAGTTGAGCGCCTCGTGGAAGTCGCCCTGGTTCGATGAGCCCTCGCCGCAGCAGGTGTAGGCGACCACGTCGTCGCCACGCATGCGGGCCGCCTGGGCGATGCCGACGGCGTGCAGCATCTGCGTGGTGACCGGGCTGGAGCCCGAGACCACGTTCAGCGGCCGGTTGCCCCAGTGCGAGGGCATCTGCTTGCCGCCAGAGGCCGGGTCGATACCGCGGGCAAAGGCGCCCAGCATGATCTCCCGGGCCGTAACCCCGGCCACCAGGTTGATGCCCAGGTCACGGTAGTACGGCGTGAAGTAGTCGTGCTTTTTCCGGAAGGCGAAAGCCGCTCCCACCTGGGCCGCCTCCGCCCCCTGCGGAGAGATCACGAACGGGATCTTGCCGCCGCGCTGCAGCAGCCACATCCGCTCATCGATCCGACGGGTCAGGAGCATGTAGTAGTACATCTCCAGAAGCTGTTCACGGGTGAGCCCGAGCACCTCGTGCCGGGGCTTCGTCGTCGCTGCCACCAGGGTACCCCTCCCCATTGATTGATCCTCCCCATGAATCCGGTCGCCTCGCGGCGATCTATCCCCACATCCGGGGCGCCCTGCGGGGGCGCCCCGGACGTATGAACCCTACATATGGATCGCCCGGCCCTCCACCGCCAGCGCCGCCTCGCCGAGGATCTCGGAGAGGGTCGGGTGCGGGTGGATCGTCTGGCCGATCTCCCAGGCCGAGGCGTTCAGCACCATGGCCAGGCCCGCCTCGGAGATCAGGTTGGTCACCTCGGGGCCGATCATGTGGACCCCCAGCACGTCGTTGGTCTTCGCGTCGGCCACAATCTTGACAAAGCCGTCGATCGAGCCGTGGACCAGCGCCTTGCCGATGCCCCGCCAGGAGAACTTGCCCACCTTCACCTCGTAGCCCAGCTCTTTGGCCTGCGCCTCGGTGTAGCCCACCGAGGCCACCTCGGGCCGGGTGTAGATGCAGCGGGAGACCTTATGCATCTCAAAGGCGTGGGTCTCGATCCCCTTGATCCGCTCCATCGCAATGATGCCCTGGTGCGAGGCCACATGCGCCAGACCGCCGCCCACCACATCGCCGATGGCGAAGAGGTTGGGGTCGCCGGTCTGCCCGTAGCCATCCACCTCGATAAAGCCGCCCTTGCCGTAGGTCAGCTTCTCCCGGTTCTCCAGGCCAAAGCCCTTGGTGACCGGGTCGCGCCCCGTGGAGATCAAGACCGCCTCGGCGGTGAAGGAGCGGGTCTCCTCCCCAATCTTGGCGTCGAGCGAGACCTGACCGTCGCTCACCTTCACTGAGGCGGGGTCGACCGCCGCCCCGGTGTGAATCGTGACCTTGCGCCGCCCCATCAACTTGTGCAGTTCGGCGGAGACCTCTTCATCCTCCGTGGGGAGAATGCGGGGCAGGAACTCGAGCACCGTCACCTGCACCCCGAAGTCGTTGTACAGGCTGGCCCACTCCATGCCGATCACGCCGCCGCCGATGATGATCACCGACTTGGGCAGTGACTCACGGGCCAGCGCCTCGTCGGAGGTCATAACAGAATGCCCGTCCACCGGAATCCCCATGGTCTTGGGGCGGGAGCCGGTGGCGATGATCACCTTGGAGAACTCCAGCAGCTCCTGCTGCCCATCGACCATGACCGAGACCAGGCCGTTGGGCGAGAAGATGGAGGGCGGCACCAGGGCGCCGGTGCCAGAGAAGACGGTGACGCCGTTCTTCTTCAGCAGTCCCTGGACCCCCTTGTGCAGGTTCCCCACGATCTTTTCTTTGCGAGCGAAAACGGCGCCGAAATCAAGCTCGACCCCGCCCGCCTTGATTCCGAACTCCTTGGCCTGATGGAAGGTGTGCAGCAGTTCTGCGCTGCGCAGGTAGGCCTTGCTGGGAATGCAGCCGCGGTGCAGGCAGGTGCCGCCTACCTTATCCTTTTCGACCAGGGCCACCTTCAGCCCCAGTTGGGCGCCGCGAATCGCTGCGACGTACCCGCCGGTTCCGCCACCGAGCACCACGACATCGAAGTTATTGTTGTCGGACATGGCGTGAGCAGACTCCCTTTCGTTGAAGTATGGAAAAACGTTGTGTGAGCGCCCTGCTCCCCCGTCAACCCTCCGCTCGCTCCCCCGAAATATCTAGTAGGGTATGCAACTTTTGTGCCAATCAGAAGCGACCCGGCCGAAAAGCTGGCCAGGAGGCGAAAGCAGGGTCCGCTTCCCACCCAGCGGGCGGCGAGAGCGAGACCTCTCTCTGCACATTTATGCACATCTCTGCAAAACCTTGCAGGAATTACTTTGCAGACCCGGACCCGCCGGTCTTTCCTGACGGGTCCTGTGGGGGCTCCACTGCAGGCGCCGCCAGCAGGGCCGGGGATTCGACGGAAACCTCCCGGCGGTTCAGCCGCTCCCAGAGCGATATGGTCTCTTCGCTGACGGGGCGCCGGTTCTCCTCCAACGCCTGACGGCAGGCTTGGTAGGCATCGCGGGCGCCGGACATGTCGCCGAGGTAGTAATAGTAGACCATCATGCGCTGGTAGGTGACCTCCCGCAGCGGATCATGGGCCAGCGCCTTGTGGCAGAAGCCCACCGCATCTTGATAGCGGGCCAGCACCGCATGGCCCTCGGCCAGGCGGTCGAGAATCTCCGTATAAATCGCCCGCAGACGCTTGCGGGGCTCGGTCACCCAGGGCTCCTGAACCTCCTCCAGCAGGTCGCCCTGGTAGAGCCCGTCTGCCTCCTGAAAGGCGAGCACGGCGGCCATCATCTCGCCTCGCAGGGCAGCACTGACACCGGTCTGGTAGTGGTGCAGCATGGCGTCGAGGTCGATCCAGCAGGCCTCCCCTGCATGAAAGCCGATGGCGCCGCTGGGCCAGATCTGCAGGGCGGCGGCGGGCTGAATCACCTGGTTTACCCGGGCGGTGAGCGCAGCGGGATCGGCCAGGCCCAGGAGCTTGGCGACCTCCTCCTCCGGGACCGGGTCGGGCCGGCGGAGCAGGACCAGCTTCAGCAGCCGGATGGCACGCGCATCACCCCATGCCGAGCCCGACACGGGCTTGAAGTCCCAGCTTGCCTGGAAGGATCCCAGGAGGCAGATCTGCAGTTCGGCCACGCCGCTCACCCCCTATCGTTAAAATTGTCCGGACTCTCCGCCAAATCCTGCCGAACAGTTCGGTTTCGCCCGGACAACTCTTGCGATAGATCTCTTCGATCAACTTTATCGGCAGGATTGATTAGCACGATCGCAAAGCCCGTGTTATGTTGGAATCAGCACATCTTATTGCACGCCGGGCTCTGGACAGCCCTGGCGGAGCGGGAGGTCAATCGAGACGTGAAGGCAAACGTGGCGATCAACGGCTTTGGCCGCATCGGCCGCATGGTCTGCCGTAAAGCTCTCTCCAACCCGGATCTGAACATTGTCGCTATTAACGCATCTTATGACGCCAAGACCCTGGCCCACCTGCTCAAGTACGACACGGTCCATGGCAAGCTTGCAGCCGAGGTGAAGACCGAGGAGAACGCCCTCATCGTAGACGGTCACCGGATTCAGTTGGTGGCCGAGCGGGACGCCTCCAAGCTGCCCTGGCGGGAGCTGGGGATCGACATCGTCGTGGAGGCGACCGGCAAATATAAGGAGCGGGAGAAGGCGGCCCAGCATATCGCCGCCGGCGCCCGCAAGGTGATCATCACCACCGCCACCAAGGACTCGGACGCAACCATCGTCATCGGGGTGAACGAGCAGCAGTACGACCCTCAGAAGCACGACGTCATCGCCGCGGCATCCTGCACCACCAACTGCCTGGCGCCCTTTGCCAAGGTGCTGCATGAGGCGTTTGGCATCGAGAGCGGCCTCATGACCACCGTGCATGCCTATACCAACGACCAGAACATGTTGGATAACCCGCACAAGGACCTGCGCCGGGCCCGTGCGGCCACCGCCTCGATCATCCCCACCACCACCGGCGCCGCCAGGGCGGTGGCTCAGGTGCTGCCCGAGCTGAAGGGCAAGCTGAACGGCTTCGCCCTGCGGGTCCCTACCCCCGACGTCTCCGTGGTCGACCTGGTGGCCCGCCTCTCCCGCCCGGCGACCGCCGCCGAGGTGAACGGTGCCCTGCGGGAGGCGGCCGAGGGGAAGCTCTACGGCATTCTCGGCTACTGCGACGAGGAACTGGTCTCCGCCGACTTCATCGGCGATGAGCGCTCGGCGATCATCGACGCCGCCTCCACCATGGCCGGCCCCGACAACATGGTCAAGGTGATCGCCTGGTATGACAACGAGTGGGGCTACTCCTGCCGGGTGGTCGACCTGACCGCCCTGGTGGCCAGGGGGCTCGCTGCGGAAGCGGGCGACGAGGCTGCGGCAGACTAGACAGAGCATGAAACCAGGCCGCCTCCCTTTGCAGGAGGGCGGCCTTTTTCGCGCAGACTAGGCGCGGGGAGGTGAGCAGGTTGAGTCAGGATCAGCGGCGGCGCGGCCATACCGGACAGAAGGTTGAAGAGGCCGGCACCTACCAGTGCGAAGCCCAGACGAAGTGGTCCTACGTGCGGGGCGACGTCTTCCGCGAGTGCCCCACCACGGGTAGGGCAACGGTCTGGGAGAAGACCACCGACCCCGACCACCCCGGCCACAGCCGATAACACCACCCCGGGGCCGGCACCGCCCGCTGCGGCGGGCCGGCCTCACCCTTTGTCCCGCGGGAAGGAGAAGCGGTCCTTTCTGTTGAATAATCTGATTCCCTAAGTTCCTTTCGTACATAGGGGATTTTGCAGCGGGGGGATGCGGAGGATGAAGCTGAGCTACAGCTGCGTGGAGACCCGGGATATCGCAGCGTCGAAGGCGTTCTACAGCGGGCAGCTCGGGCTGAAGGTGGTCCAGGAGGGGGATGGGTGGTTCGTGCTCGACGGCAACGGCCAGACCATCGTGGTCTGGAAGGGCGACAAGCCCACCACGCTGATGGGCTTTGTGGAGCCCAAACTGGAGGAGATTCGCGCCACCCTGCTGGATCGCGGTATCGCGGCGGGCGAGATCGAGCAGCACCCCGGGGGTCGCCACTTCATGATCACCGACCCCGACGGCAACCTGATCATGGTCTCTGACGACTAGGCGGTAATCGGCGGCAGCCCGTGGGATCTCCACGGGCTGCTTTTTCGCGCAACGGCAGGCCCACAACCCCGGGTCGGGTGGGCTTCCTGGCGGGTTTGTCAAGAACTGCATGGCTGGTGGCCGGAAAACCGTGCAGATTTTGACAGACGCGGCCGGTTTGTGGGTTTTTCAATACCCGGGTGGGGTATGTAGACCCGGTTTGTACCCCGCATAGACAGGCTATCAGCCATTTCCCCGGCGCCGCCGCCGGGACTCTGTCAGATTCTGCATGGTGAGAGCCACCAGTGGTATGCACTTCCTGACAAACTACCGTTCTCCCGATGCGGATGACCCCAGCGGAGCCAGATTCCCGGGACATACCCCCCGGGTCTAGGCAGGCTTCACCCGCAGGTGCTCCAGCATCGCCGCATGGATCTGCCCGTTCGACGCCACCACCGTGCTGGGCAGGGTCATATCCAGCGGGGAGCCGTCGAACCGGCTGACCTGCCCCCCCGCCTCCTGTACCAGCAGCGCTCCGGCAGCGTAGTCCCAGGGGGCCAGCTTGAACTGGGCGAAGCCGCTCAGGCGGCCGCAGGCCACGTAGGCCAGCTCCAGGGCGGCGGCGCCCAGCGACCGGACCCCTCGCACCTGGCGGCCCAGGTCCTGGAGCCCGGGGAGGGCGTAGAACCGGTCTTCCCGCATGTCCCAGAGCAGGTTGGTGGAGACCAGGCTCTCCTTCAGGGTGGCAGCGTGGTCCACCCGGACCGGCCGGCCGTTCAGCGTGGCCCCCTCGCCCCGCACCGCCACGAAGAGCTCGTCGCGGCTGGGGTCGTAGACCGCCCCCGCAAGCAGTTCGGTACCGTGGCAGCAGGCCAGGGAGCAGACGAAGTTGGGCAGGGTGTGGGCGAAGTTGGTGGTGCCATCCAGCGGGTCGAGAATCCAGGTGTACTCCCGGGCGAAGGAGCCGCCTCCCTCCTCGCCCAGCACGCCGTGGTCGGGAAAGCGAGCGCGGATCTGGGCGAAGATCGACTCTTCCACCGCCCTGTCCACCTCGGTCACCAGGTCGGACCAGGAGGCCTTGTACTGGACCGTCACCTGGCCCACCCGCTCCCGCATGATCGCCCCGCCGGCGGTGACCGCCTCCACCAGGGTCGCCTTGATCGTATCGTGCATGTTCTAGTAGCCTCGCTCTCGATCGACCAGGCCCACCAGGGGCTGGCCGCACAGGTATCGCTCCACGTTAGTCGCAAAGTACTCGGCCACCTCGGCCGGCACGCTGGGGCCGCTCAGGTGGGGCGTCACGGTGATGCCGGGCTCGGCCCAGAACGGGTGGTCCGGGGCCAGGGGCTCCCGCTCGAAGACGTCGAGCACCGCCCGGATTCGCCCGCTGCGGACCGCCCGCAGGAGGCCATCCTCCGATATCGTCGCCCCGCGGCCCATGTTGATCAGGAGGGCGCCATCCTTCATCTGCTCGGGGTTGATCAGCCCCACCGTCTCCGGGGTGAAGGGCAGGCTGCTGACCAGGTAGTCGACCCCGGCGTTAAACTCGGCCGCCTCCGCCGGCGTGAAGAGCCGGTCCACGTGCGGCAGCGGCCGGGGGCTGCGGACCAGCGCCCAGACCTCCATGCCGAATCCCTTGCCCCGCGCCGCCACCTCTGCCCCGATTGAGCCGGTGCCGGCGACGCCCAGCCGCTTTCCGGCCAGCTTGCCCACGAGGAAGGGCTCCCAGCGTCTCTCCTCCTGGGCCTTGTAGAGCCGGCCCAGCTGCTGGGTGTGCGCCAGCATGTGGGCGAAGGCGTACTCGCTCATGTAGGTGCCGAAGAGCCCCTCCACCCGGGTCAGCAGGCAGCCGGCGGGCAGGGGCGCTGAGACCAGGTCCTCCACCCCGGCGCCCATCGCCTGGACCCAGCGCAAGCGGGGGGCCCGGGCGAAGAGGTCGGCGGGGAACTTCCAGCTGAAGAGAATGTCGGCCTCGGCCACCGCCGCCTCCGCCTCCTCACGGGTAGCGCAGGGGATCAGCCGGTGCTGGGGCAGCAGGGGCCGGAGCAGGTCGTGGTACTCCGCCGCCCGGGCGGCGTTGTAGATCAGGATCGTCTGCGGCGTCATGGTGGAGCCTCCCCTGTCATATCTTCGCTCTCAGTGTTCGAACGGTCAGGCGCCCGGGCCCGTACTCCCTGGTAAAGGGGGGATCGCCCAATGACGATGCGGCTTCTGCTCACCGGGGCGCTCACCGGGACGGGCGTGGTCATCTTGCTGGCTGTGGCGGACCGGCTGATCCACCAGAATCCGTTTGGCCTGGCCACCGGGATCGTCGGTGTGATCGCAGGCGGGGTCATGCTCCTGCTGGGCCTGCTCATGGCGGTGACCAGCTACGTGCTGGCCAGGGGCGGCCAGGCGGTGCTCCTGCGCAGGCGGCTGCTGGCCGCCGCGATCTTCACCGGCGCCGCCGGTCTGGTGAGCGGGACGCTGGCGGTGGTGGTCTGGCTGGTGGCCGGTACGCCGGTCTTTCCGTGATGCAGAACGAAGCAGACGCCTCGCCGGGCAGCGCCCGGCGAGGCGTCGTGATCCGCTTACCGACCGCCGCGGGACTGAATTCGGTCAGAGGCCAGCCCCACGGCCCCGCCCAGGCCCAGGACCAGCAGCACCGTAATGGTGACGTACTTGCCCCCCGGCTCCCAGGCGAACATGGCGGTGGGCGCATGCCCGCGCACCGCCTCAATCGCCACATAGGCGAGCAGCAGGAAGACCCAGATACCCCCTGTAATCAAGACACCCCACAAGGCCCTCCGCATATCCATTCCCTCTTCCCCTGAAAACTTACTGACGTACCGTTCGCACTCCCGACGTCCAACCCCACAGGACGTTTCCCACGACTGGGCTAACGTGTGAACCTTCGCCACGCCCTGCGCGATCTCCTGTATAGAATCGTGGCACCTTTCGGTTGGAGAACAAGGAATTCTTTCGTTCTTCGGATAATGAGAGAGGTATAGAGGTGTCTGCTTCGCAAGCACTTCAACATCGGGGGCATGGGTATGCGCTGCTTAATTCTTTCAGCTCCGTTCGGCAGTGGTCATCAGCGGGCCGCCGATGCGGCGGCAGCCGCCCTTCGTTCGCGGGGCGCGCAGGTGGTCATCGCCGACATCTTCTCACTGGTCAGCCCCACCCTGGCCCGGGTGGCGGCAGAGGCCTGGACCTCCCTGCTCCGTGTGGCCCCCACCGCCTATGGGGCGATCTACCGCTGGACCGAGGGCGCCGACACCCCTGCCGACCATCTGGCCGGCAGCCCCTGGGCGCTCCGCTCCTTCCTGGGCCCCTCCCTCAGCCGCCTTGTCAATGAGCTACGGCCCGATCTGGTGGCGACCACCCACCCGGCCCCGCTGGCTCTCGCCGCCGACCTGAAGCGGAACGGCCGGCGCTTCCGGCTGCTCTCGATCAATACCGACTTCACCATTCACGGCTTCTCGGTCTTCCCGGAGGTCGATGGCTACTGCATGCCCCACCAGGCCCTGCTGCCCGAGATGTGGCGGCGGCGGGTGGAGCCGGACCGGCTCTTCGTGACGGGCATCCCCGTGGAGCCCGCCTTTCACCGGCGGACAGACCGGGCGGCGGCCCGGCGCCTCCTTGGCCTGCCGGAGGCTGCGTTCACCGTGGCGATCATGGGCGGCGGGCTGGGCATGGGGCCGGTGACCGATGCGGTTCAGGCGCTGACCCGCCTGACCCCCCCGCCAACCACCCTGGCCTTCACGGGGGCGAACCGGGCGCTGGCCGAGTCGCTCGCGGAACTGGAGGCCCCCGGCCTGAAGGTGATCCCCTTCACCCGGCGGGTCGATCGCTACCTGGACGCCACCGACCTGTTGGTGACCAAGCCCGGCGGCCTGACCCTGGCCGAGGCGATCGCCAAGCAGGTCCCCCTGGCCCTCCTGCCGCCGCTGCCGGGGCAGGAGGAGCGAAATCGCGACTTTCTGGTCTCGACCGAGGCTGCCCTGGCCGTCACCCCCGACGAGCTGGGCGCCCTGGTCGAGCGCTTGCGCGCGCAGCCGGAAAGGCTGGCCGCCCTGCGCTACCGGGCTGCCGACCTGGCGGTTCCCGATGCAGCGGAACGGGTGGCTGAGGCCGCCTTCCGCCTCATGGAGGTGCGCCATGTCTCGGCCTGACCGGGTCGCCCCGCTGGTAAGCCTGGCGCTCATGGAGTTCGTCCGCAGTGCGCTCTGGCTGGCCCTTATTCCGCTGGGGGCGGGAGAGGCGGGCGCGCAGGCCGCCATGGTGGGCCTTGCGCTCTCGATTCACTACGGGACCGAAACCCTGCTGAAGCTGGTGGCCGGCTGGGTCGTCGACCTCTTCGGCGCCCGCCGGATTCTGCCTCCATCGCTGGCGCTGGCCACCGGCGCCGCTGCCCTGCTCGCCTTCTACCGGGACTCCCCTGCCGCCCTGCTGGGTGGGGCGGTCTTCCTCGGACTCTGTACCGCCCCGGCCTGGCTGGCGGTGATCCAGGCGGTCGCCCCGCCGTCGGAGGCGTCCGGCGGCAAGATGGGCGCCATCTGGCTGGCCTGGCTGGCCGGCATGGGCGGTGGGCCGGTTCTGACCGGGGTGGCCATGGAGTACCTTCCCGGCTCGGTCGTGGCCGCCCTGCTGGTGGCCGCCATGGGCCTCGCCTCACTCGCCGTGCTCCTGTTCCCGGCGCCGGTCCACCATGCCACCCCCGACGAGATCACCCGCCCCCTGTCCGCCCTGCGAGACCAGTGGCGGCAGCTGGCCCCCCTGGCGCCGGCGCTGGTCGGCCAGACCCTGTTGGCCGGCATGCTCGCCCCGGTTCTGCCCCGGGTCGCCCGGGATACGGCCGGCCTCAGCCCGGCCCAGTACAGCGCCATGCTGACCGCCGGCGGCCTCGCCTGCCTGATCGGGATGCTCCCGGGCGGCTGGCTGGTCGACCGCATCGGGGGCCGGCGGATCCTGGTGGGCGGTTTCGTGGCCATGGGCCTCATGCTGGGGCTGATGGCCGCCCTCCTGCCCACCGCCGGCCTACTCTCGGTGCAGATGGATACCCCAGCCCTTGCGCTGCCCATGGCTCTGGCCATCGGGGGCGGCCTGGCCTACGCCCTGGTGCTCCCGGCCTGGACCAGCACCGTCGGCCGGGCAGTTCCCGCCGGCGCCATCGCCACCGGCTGGGGGCTGATCTCCACCCTGGAGGGGGCCGGCCTGGCCCTCGGCCCGGTGATCGGCGGCTCCCTCTGGTCCATTCGCCCGAACGTCATGCTTCTCGTCGCCGCGGCCACCCTGATCGCCCTCGGACTCTACTACCAGATTGCGCCCCTGCCGGAGCAGGCGGCGCTCCGACTCCGTGAGGAGGGGTGAGTCATGTCAGATTGGATGACCTGGGTGCTGCTCACCCTGACGGGCTACGTGGGCCTTCCCACCCTGCTGGCCCGGCTGGGCTTTGCCCGCAATCTTAAGCGGGGGGTTGCCCAACGGCCGCTGGTGGCGCTCACCTTCGATGACGGCCCCGACCCGGTCTGGACCCCGCGGATCCTTGAGATTCTCGACCGGTTCGGCGCCACTGCCTGCTTCTTCATGCTGGGCAGACAGGCGGCGGCCCACCCGAACCTGGTGCTCCAGGTGGCGGCCGCCGGGCACGAGATCGGGGTGCACGGCTACCTCCACCGGGTTCCCCTCTTTCAGGGCTTTCAGTCGACCATGAAGGACGTCGCGGAGAGCGTGCGGACGCTGACCGAGATTACTGGAAATCGCCCCCGCTACTACCGCCCGCCCTGGGGGGTCTTCAACCTCTGGAGCGCCATGGCCGCCCGGCGGCACGGGCTGGTGCCGGTGGTCTGGTCGCTCTACCTCTCCGAGTGGTCCCGGTCGACTACCCCCGCCAAGCTCTACACCGAGGCGCTGCGGCGCGTGCACCCGGGCTTGGTTCTGCTCCTGCACGACGCCGCCGGCCCCGGCTCCCGGGACGACGCCCCCGCCGTGGTCGCCCGGGCGCTGCCCCGCCTGATCGCCGGCCTCCGCCGGAGCGGCTACAGCCTGGTCACGCTCTCCCAGCTCCTTGACCCCCGGGAAGGAGGCTGCGACCATGCCGCGCCTGATCGAACTGTGGGATCGCCTCGCCCGTAAGGCGCTGGGCGTCCGACCCCTGGGGGAATCCACGGTGGTGGGCTACGCCATCCGCCGGTACCCCGGCCGGTCGCTGACCGCTGCTGACGGCACGGTTCTCGCCCGGGGCGAGCCGGTGATCGAGCTTCACCTCGACAGCCGGCTCCTGGCGGCGCAGACGGCGGGAGCGAACACCCATCAGCGGGTGCTCTTCCTCCTCCGGGAGGTGATCGCCGGCCTCCATGTGATCGCCCGGCTGGTCCGGAGCGACCCTGCCCTGGCCAAGGTTCGGGGGGTCTGGGGGGTCACCATCTTGAACCGGGTGGTCGACCGCCTCGGCTTCACGGTTGTCGATCTAACCCCCGGTTTCACCCGATGGATCACAACACGATATCTCAAGTGGCTGCTCTCGTCCTACCATCCCGATGGCGAGGAGCGGCTTCACCAGCGAGAGGAGGAGTTGGTGCCCAGGGAGATCTTCATGTCGACGGAGACGCTCCTCAGCCGCTACGGCCAGGAACGGAGCCGCCTACGACAACCGAAGCCGGGTTCTGACGAATAGACTGAACGGAGGTCCTCGGGCCCTATCCTGCAGCAGCGGAGGGGATCCATCTATGCAGAGCGTGTACGTCCTGGACACCTCGGTCTTGCTTCACGACCCGCGGGCTCCGCTCTCCTTTCCCGGCGCCGTCGTCGTGATTCCGGCGGCGGTGGTCGAAGAGCTGGACGCCAAGAAGCACAACGCCGATGAGCTGGGCACCAAGGCCCGCGGCGCCGCCCGACTCCTCGATGAACTCCGGGGCGCCGGCCGCCTGGCCGAAGGGGTACCCGCACCAGGCGACTCCATCATCCGGGTCGAGTTGAACCACAAGGCCGCCGAGGACCTGAACCGCTTCTTTGTGGAGGACAGCAGCGACAACCGGATCCTGGCTGTGGCCTACAACCTGCGCAAGGAGTATGGCGACGGGGTCACCCTGGTCAGCCGGGACGTGATCCTCCGGATCAAGGCCGACGCCCTGGGCCTCGCTGTGACCGACTACGCCGAACTCTCGGGGGGATCGGTCCCCGAGTCGAACCATGTGGACCTCTATGTGGAGAAGGTGGTCATCGACCAGCTCTACCGGGAGAAGCGGGTGACGGTTCCCGGCCTGGAGATGGCAATCAACCAGTTTGCCATTCTCAAGGACCAGGGGGGCGGTTCTGCCTCGGCCCTGGCCCGGTGCATCGCCCCGGACGTGCTGCAGAAGTCGCTGATCGAAGGACCCGTCTGGGGCGTGACCGCTCGGAATGTGCAGCAGCGGATGGCGCTGGAACTGCTGCTCGACGACCGGGTGCAGCTGGTCACCCTGGCCGGGCGGGCCGGCACCGGCAAGACGCTGCTGGCGCTGGCAGCCGGGCTGCAGAAGGTGGAAGATGAACGGGCCTACCGCCGGCTGGTGGTCAGCCGCCCCGTGGTACCCATGGGCCGGGACCTCGGCTACCTGCCCGGCACCCAGGAGGAGAAGCTCCAGCCCTGGATGCAGCCGATCTATGACAACCTGGAGCACCTCTTCGGCCTGGCCGACCGGGACTCGCTGAAGCTGGAGTCGATTCTGGCAGGCATGAAGGATATTGTGGTGGAAGCGCTCACCTATATACGGGGCCGCTCCCTCCCCCAGCAGTTCGTGATCGTCGATGAGGCGCAGAACCTGACCCGGCACGAGGTCAAGACGGTGATCACCCGGGCGGGCGAGAACACCAAGGTGGTCCTGGTGGGCGACCCCGACCAGATCGACCACCCCTACCTCGACCGGCAGACCAACGGCCTCGTCTACGCCATGGAGCGGTTCCACGGCCAGGCCATCGCCGGCCATGTCACGCTGGTCAAGGGGGAGCGCTCCCCCCTGGCTCAGTTGGCTGCCAATCTGCTGTAGCGGAAATTCTTGCCAATCCGTTTCGGTTCTGTTATACTAGATCAGATGAAGACGCCCCGGCCATGAGATGGACCGGGGCGTTGCCACGGGCAATTCCGGGGAGGGGTCGGGGATGACCAGGTACAGGCGGGTGTTGATCAAGTTGAGCGGCGGCGCCCTTGCCGGGGCGGCGGACTTCGGTTTCGACCGGGCGGCGCTGGACCACATCGGCGACGAGATCCTGGCGGTGCGGGCGCTGGGGGTCGAGGTGGCGATCATGGTGGGCGGCGGGAACATCTTCCGGGGCCGCACCGCCGATGAGTGGGGCATCGAGCGGGCCGAGGCAGACAACATCGGCACCATGGCCACGGTGATCAACTCCCTGATTCTGCGCGGGGTGTTGACCGCCAAGGGGGCCGGCGAGGTGCGGGTGATGACGGCGATTCCCACCCCATCGGTGGCGGAGCCGTACATCCGCCTGCGGGCGATCCACCACCTGGAGAAGGGCTACCTGGTGATCCTTGCGGGCGGCAATGGCCAGCCCTACGTGACGACCGATTACCCCTCTGTCCAGCGGGCGATTGAGCTGCGTGCCGATGTGATCATCGCCGCCAAGGAGGGCGTGAGCGGCGTCTTCACCGCCGACCCGAGGCGGGACCCCAACGCCCGCCAGTACAGGACCGCCAGCTACGATGAGGTCCTGCGGGCCGGGGTCCAGGTGATGGACCAGTCGGCCTTCCTGCTCGCCCGCGACTACGGGCTGCCGATCCGTGTGGTCGATGCCGCCGGCAAGGGCTACATGCGGCGAATCTGCGAGGGCGAAGATGCGGGCACCTTGATCGGCCCCGGCCTTCCGACCACCCTGGCCTAGAAAGAGAGAGACCCCCTGGCGAAGGGGGTCTCTTTGTGTCAATGCAACACCTTCTCAAAGAACTGGCCTCTCCAGTGGCCGAGCTGGAACTGTCCGCAGGGGAGAAACCCCGCCCGCTGGTAGTAGGCGCAGAGGCCCTCATTCTCCGCCCAGCAGTCCAGCCGCAGCCAGGCTGCCCCCTCCTCTTTGGCATACCGCTCCGCCCAGCGCAGCAGGGTGGAGCCGATGGAGCGCCCCTCATGGCGTCGCTTCGTGGTGAAGGCCTCGAGATAGAGCGCCGGCCCGGGTCGGTCCGTCAGCTGGTCAACCGCGTAAGCCGGCAGCTGCGAACCAACCGCCAGCACCCCCACCAGCTCGCCCGCAATGCGGGCGGTGAAGAGCGACTGGCGCTCAATCCAGATGCCGAAGCGTGCAGCCATACCGGGCACCTGAGAAAAGGGCGTCGTGCCCCATTGCGCTGCCAGCCCCTGCTCACCCAGCCAGGCGACCGTCTCGTCGAACAGCGTCAGAATCTCCTCCACATCGGCCGGTGTGGCGGGTGTGATCTGCATAGCGCCAAGCGGTGTCTGTACCTGGCCTATCATGCGCCTGTGGCCCCCTCCCCCGGTATCGCCCAGACCGACTTGACATAGGCGGTGCGAAGGCCGCAGGTCTCCTGGTTGCGGTGGCTGATCGTGCCGAAGTCGCACTGGCCCATCAGCAGTTCACAGCCGGCCCGGGCCGCATCGGCGATGCGGCGGTAGAGCAGCGCCTTCTGCACGCCCCGCCCCCGGGCCTCCTCCAGGGTCGCCCCGGCCGCCATGTAGCCCACCCTATCGGTGGTGGTCAGCTGGGCCGCCCCGGCTGGGACGCCGTCGACGGTGGCCAGGTAGAGGTGCCAGTCAGGCAGATCGTACCACGGCCGGAGCAGGGCGTTGGACTCGGGGTCGTAGGCGTAGCCGAACCCCCGCATGTAAATGTCGAGGAACAGGTCCATCTCATGCCGCTCCACCCGCCGCACCTCCACCCCGGGGGGCGGGGCCGGCACCTCCAGAGTGGGCAGGCCATAGGTGACGGTGTGGAACTCTACCTGGCTGGCGCCCCGCTCGGCCAGCGCCCGCATCAGCTCATGGGAAGCGGTCGCGGGGGCCAGCTCCAGAAACCCGACCCCCGCCTCCCGGTGGAAGGCAAAGATCGCATCGAGGTGGACCAGGGCGTCGCCGGTCAGGTTGATCGCACGGTTCATCCAGTGGCTCTGCGGCCGGTTGGCGTAGCGCACAGAGACCGCCTCGCCGAAGCGCTGCGTGGCGGCCCCCAGCGGGTTGCCGGGCTGGCGCTCGGCTACCTGGACCCGGGCTACCCGCTCGGCGGCCCAGACCCGCTCCAAGCGCCGGGTCAGTTCGGGTGTGATCATCGGCAGCTTCACAGCAGGCCCACCTCCGTTACCTGATAGCTCATGGGGCCTTCTCCGCGCCCATCCAGCCGCTCCCGAACGGGCCCGGGGCCGGCGGGGGCGCAGAGGGTAATGCCACAGGTAGAGCGGGCGCAGCGGGCGGCCAGGGCCGGCTCGTCACGGGCCGGGTCCAGCGAGGCGCCGTAGCCGTCGACCAGCCAGCGGGCCGCCTCCGCCAGGTCATGGACCGCCCAGAAGACCGTCTCCACCCGGCGCCCCGGGGCGTTCAGCGCACCCCGCCGGGCCAGGTCTGCCCGCCGTGTCTCGTCGGGGGCGCCCCACTCGATCAGGAAGGGGAGCGGCCAGGGGGCCAGCGCCAGGCGCCAGGTGAGCAGCGTCCCGTCGGGCAGGCGGCGGGAGCCCTCCTGCGGGTCGCCCATGGCGATTCCCCGGGAGCGCAGCCGGGCCACATCTGCCTCGATTGCTGTGGTGCGCAGGGCGACGGTGGCCACCCCTTCCCCCTGCTCCAGGAAGCGGAGAATCGGCGCCCCAAAGTCAGAGACCGCCGCCACGGCAGGCTCCCGCACGGCGATCAGCTCAACATAGGAGAGGTCCTCGAAGTAGGCCAGGGCGTTGTGGGTGCCCCAACGGGGGTGGACCCCGCCGGTGACGACGTGCAGGCCTCGGGCCCGCAGCGCCTCCGCTGCCCCTTCCCGGTCGTGAACGGCATGGACAACGTGGTCGAGCTGCATGGTTCATCCTCCAGATGTGGGAATCAGAGATCGTCAACAGAGGGCCACGGAAGGAGCCAGGCGAGCACCAGCATGAGGGCCAGCACGATCAGGGCATTGCGGGTCCGCTGCGGGTGGGCGGCCCCATCTTGCGTCCCTCACCTGGTCAGGTTGGAAAGAAGTTTCGACTCCGAACTGTCGAATCCTCCCAGATGGGTATCTGCGATTCGCTTCCGCTGGGAGCGGTGTCACATAGGATGGACCCCGGAGGGGAGAGCGGTGAAGAACGTGTCCGTCCCAATCATCTATTCCTGTTCCGGATGCTCCAGCGCAGCCCAGATGGCCAATCACCTGGCGGTCTCCCTTGACCGCAGGGGCCTGGCCCGGATGTCCTGTATCGCCGGGGTGGGAGGCGATGTCCCTGCCCTGGTCAAGGTGGCGAAGTCAGGTCGGGCGATTGTCGCCCTGGACGGGTGCCCCCTGGCCTGCGTGAAAAGCTGCCTGGCGCGCCACGACGTGCAGCCGGCGCTGCACGTCGACCTGAGCACATACGGGGTGGCAAAACGGCTGCGGGCCGACTTTGATCGGGCGGAGGCGGCCCGGGTCGAAGCGCTCCTGATCGACCGGCTGGTCCGTACCGGTCTGTGCAGCCAGAGCGCCCCGGACGGTCCACCGATAGGCACAGGTGGCGCATAGTCGTGCGGGGGCGAACGGGGCCGGGGCGAGGGCGGGCTGACGTGGGGGACAGTCGAGTTGAGTGCCGCATCGCTCTTCTCGGTGTGCCGGAGAACCAAAGGGATTGCGGAAACGTCATTGGGAGCAGAGGCCAGGTTGGAGGGATTATCCGTGAGGCTTACGGCCCTGTTCCTTCTAATGACCCTGCTCGTCGGATGCGGGCAGAGATCCGCACCTGCCCGGGCTCCTGAAGCCCTCCCTCGCCCACCTGTGACGGGACCTGCCCACACCGAACCGAACATCGAGACGCCTGCCCGTGCAGAGCCGGAGAAACCGGACCAACGGGATGCCGAGGCCCCAGCACTCCCGCTCGCCACCGTGAAGCGGGAAGAAGTGGAGGGAGGGTTCCGGATCGGGCCCTTCCAAAATGTCCAGAACCTCTGGTGGGCTGACCAGGACCGAGTCTTCGGGATGTTCACCTTCGATGAGGGGCAGGTCCTTGGGACCGTGTCGCTGGACAGGAGTACTCTCACCCCGATCGTCAGCCAGCGGGAGGGGTTTTACGCGAGCCAGCCGATCCTCGACGGGAGCGCCTTCCTGTTTGACCGGGTGGGCCCCGGGACCGCCGGGCAGTGGCTGAAAGAGGGCAACCAGGAGCCGAGGCTTTTGGTCCAGGGGCCCTACCGCCATGTGAGCCCCGACGGTACCCGACTGGTCAGTTACAGCCCGCAAGGCACCATCTTCGTAGACCTCCGGACTGGCTCTCGCCACGTCATGGACACCCCTGGCGATGTGGGCAGGATGGCTGCAGTGCTCAATTCCTGGTCGGCGGACGGCCGCCGCTTCCTGGTGCAAGCTGGTAGGGACAACCCCGTTCCCGGCTTTCATTTCTTTGACCAACAAGGTCGGCCTGCCGGAAACTTTGCTGAGCCAGGGTTTTACAGCATGTGGGCCACATGGTCACCCGATGCGCGTTATGTGGCCTTTCTCTCCATCCCGATCGACGTGACCTACCCTTCGGGTGAAGGCATGTTTGAACCGGCCGTGGCGCCACGGCTGGGCCTGCTTGACGTGGAGTCTGGAAAGGCCAGTTACATCAGCGTGGAGGGACTGGTGGCGGCGGGGCCCCTGCTCTGGTCGCCCGACGGGAGGCACGTGGCCGTCCGCCTTGGGCGCCTGGCTACGGAGAACCACATGGCGCGGATTCTCGAAGAGTCGGTCTATGTCGTCGAACCGAGCCCGAATCAGCTGCACCGGGTAGCGGGCCCTGCTGCCGCTTCCACCGGAGGATACCTGACGGTCGAATCGTGGGCGCCTGACGGCAGGTCGCTCCTGATCAGGTCAGTCCGTCAGGGACAGGAAGAGCGTTATTCCGTCGTTCACTTGGGAGATGGCCACACGTCGGAGATTCCGGGAGAAGCGGTCTGGATAGACTTCAGACGCCTTGCAGCGGTTGAACGGGGAGAGGCGCCACACTATGGGCAGACCCTGCACCTGGTTGATGACCGTGGAGAGGTACTGAGCACCGTTGTAGCTGGAACCCGCATCGCCTTTCTTACCCCTCACCCTGCGGGAACACACCTGGCGTTCATGGTAGACACGTGGAAAGGAACACGAAAGCTAGGCGACCCACCTGCCACCTACCTCTACGTGGTACGAACGGACAGACCGTAAATGCGGCAAAGCCCGGGTTCCGCAATCTTTTCCCCGATGCCGTTCGATACGGGAGGGAATTTGTCGTGGAATCACGTGGATGAAGGGGCTGATCGGCCCCTGAGATCGCTATTCTCGGTTTCAGAGGCGGCAGCTTGGGGAAATCAAGCGAAAAACGGTGGCTCATTGGCCTGATTGCCCCCGATTTTCAGCGATTCAGCGAGAATTTCCCCGCACGGCCCGATGAACTGAAACCCTCTCAATGGACACCCAAAAAATGTCCTTTGAGAGGGTTCTTCTTGTTTGCGAGGTATTTAGATGACTAACAAGTGAAGGCGGGTGGCGTTGCTTGAAGAAAAGG
>JBMONB010000205.1:0-2918 GCA_049325315.1 Bacillota bacterium
GTCGCCGGAAGGCGAAGGGATGGGCTGTCCATGTCGGCCGGGATGACTGGGGGCCGCTCCTGCTGGCGGGGATCAGCCTCGTGGTTGGGGTGCTCTTTCAGGATCCGGTACGCTACGGCTGGGTGGCTGGCGCCGTCGCCGCGATGCTTACGGTTCGCATGGCGGTCACCTTCGAACCGCCATCGCCGGACGGGGCGCGGGAGCCCCTGCCGCTGGCCTCGCTTGGGGCCTTTGTCCGGGGCGGAATGGGACTGGCGGTGGCGGCGCTGCTCTATGGGGTGGTCCCCTCCATTCACCTGACCCCGGCCTGGGCGCTTTTGGGGCTGGGGCTGATTCTGCTGGGGCGGGGAGCGGGGGAGTATCCGCTTCGCATGGCCGGAGCGCTGACGCTGCTCCTGGCGGTGGGCCAGGCCATCGCCATCGACTCCTTTCCGGACTTCGAGGGGGCGCCGCCCAGCCTGCGGGTGGGGGACCTGCTGCTTCACTTCGAGGCGCTGCGGCAGATCAACTTCGCTGTGGCGGGGCTCAGCGGGCTGGCCGCTGTCTGGTTCTACCGCCCGGGAAGCGGGGAGCGGGCGGTGCGTGACGGGCTGATGGTGGTCGCTCACCTGGGGATTCTCTGGGGGATCACCTATGAGATCGCCGCTGCGATCGAGATGACCCGGGGGGCTGCCTCGGCGGGCAACGAAACGCTCTGGATCGCTGCTGCATGGGGGGTCTACGGCCTCTTGCTCGTGCTGACCGCCCCACTGGTCTCCCGTGAGCTTTCCTGGCTCAAGACGGGGCAGGTGGTTCTCACCTTCGCCCTGGGCTACCTGCTGATGGGCGGCATGATGGCGCAGGCTCGCTGGGCCGATGCGCCCGTGCGCTTTGCGGCCTACGCCGGTGTGCCGGGGGCGATCTTGCTGGCCGCCTGGGTGCAGGAGAGGCGGGGCAGGCTGACAGAGCCCGACAGGCTGCTGGCGCTCGCCGCCCTGGCCATGACCTTCGGCATCTGCAGCTTTGAGGTGGAGCGGTGGCTGGAGCCCTTCTTCACCTACCCGGACGGAACCGTTCCCACCCCGGCCATGCTGGACCAGAACAGGAGCCTGCTCAGCGGGCTGGCCCTGGGCCTGTGGACGCTCTACTGCCTCCTGGCTCTCTGGGTCGGGTCGCTGCTCGGCTCGCGTTCGGCACGGTTCATGGCGGGGGTGCTGGGAGCGTCGACTGCGCTCTATCTGCTCTTCTGGCTGGTCCTGTAATGGAACGATGCTCGCCATGGTGCAGGCTGGCACAGCATGAGGTCCGGCAGGCTACCCCCCTGCCGGACCTTCTCTCTGGGAAGATACACCTGCTTTTCGTTGGAAAGTAAAGATAATTGTGTATATGGTAATAATGATAGTCATTTAGATTTCTTCGGGTTACAATTATCTACATCTCCATAGAGATTGTGGAAAAGGCTCCGACGCGAACCGACAAAGGGTCGGGCATGGGGGTGGGGACCAACTTGGAGCAGAGGCGATCGCTGGCGCTCCCGCACCGAGCGATGCGGACTACCCGAGTCAACCGGTTCCACGCGGGGGTGGGGGTCCTTGCACTGGGCGGCGTGGTGGCGACGGCCCTCACCTGGTATGACGCAGTCTGGGTCTGGCAGATGGCTGCATGGAGCCAGTTTGCCGCCCGTTTTGGCATCTATCCCAGTGTCCGCGGATATGGCTACGGCTGGGATCAGACCTTCTCCCTGGCCAGTCTGACCGATCTGCTGCTCACCTCGGTGATGCTGCTCCTGGTCAGCTATCTCCTGTTCCGTTCCACCGTCACCCCCACAATCAAGGGGCTCTTTGCCATCACAGCGGTACCGCTCTACCTCTATATGGTGGTCACCTACATCACCGGCGCCCCTCCGGTGGGGGCACTGAACCACGTGGGCCCGGAGTGGCTCTACGGCGAGGTGGTGGTCTGGTGCCTGGTCCCGCTGCTCTATGCCGTGCTGGTCTTTCCTATCCCCTTCTCCCTGCCCGTCAAGCTTTTCTCGCTGATCGCCGTATTGGGAACCTCCGTGGCCTGGCGAACCTTTACGCCCGCGCTCTACATCTTGATCAGCGTTTACAGCAAGGGGACACTCTCCCTTCCGGCCTGGATGATCCTGGGCCCGTGGGCGGACTACCTCTATGTGATTCCCGTCTTCGCTGTAACCCTTTCCTTTTACAGAGGTGGCAGCGCCAATGATTATCGCTCTTAAGATCTGGCTCGGCTTCGTGGTGATCGTCACCAGCATCTATGCCCTGCGCCATTTCGTCTTCGCCTTCGTGCGACTCTATCTGCCGCAGCGCCACTCCTTCCAGGACGTGGCGGGCGCTTACCTGCCCACGGTCTGCCTCATGGTCCCCATGCACAACGAACGTGAGGTTGTGCGGGAGACCATCGCGGCCCTAAAGCGGGTCGATTACCCGCGGGACCGGTTCACCATTCTGATCGTCGATGACCGCTCCACCGATGGGACCAGTCAGCTGCTGGACGAACTCTGCGCCGATGCGCCACACATTGAGATCTACCATCGGAAGAGTGGGCCAGGTGTGATCGGCGGCAAGCCGGCGGCGCTGAACGAGGCGCTGGCCATGACCGACGCCGAGGTGATTCTGACCTTCGATGCCGACTACTGGCCCAGCCGGGATTCGGTGATGCGGCTGGCCGCCCCGCTTATGGATCCTCGGGTCGCCCTGACCATGGGGCGGGTGGTGCCGCGCAACCCGGACCACAACCTGCTGACCCGTATGCTCGACCTGGAGCGGGCCGGGGGCTATCAGGTTAATCAACACGTAAGATGGATTCGAGCAGTCGGTTGAATATTTACCTGTGTTGGATCTTCGGGGTACGATCGGCTTGGTGGGTGCAGGCGACTGTTTTTCAACTTGGGGGTGTGGAACCGCCCAGTGGGC
>JBMONB010000206.1:0-13924 GCA_049325315.1 Bacillota bacterium
TCCTGGTCAGCCGCGACAAGAGCTGCACCATTCGCCTGGGCGACAAGACCGAGAAGTACCATGACGGCGACGTGGTCCTCGTCACCTACGGCGACCGGTTCAAGCCCCGCAAGAAGGTCTTTACCGCTGTGATCGACATGGTGAAGGTCAAGAAGCTCCGGGACCTCACCCTTGACGACCTGCAGGGCGAGAACCCGGAGATGAAGAGCCCGGAGGATGCCGTTGAGTTCCTCGGTCAGATCTACAAGAGCCCGATCACCCTCGACTCGACGGTGACGGTGGTTCACTTCTCGGAGATCGTGGAATAAAGGCAGGTGAAGTGGGCCGGGCGTCAAGAACGCCCGGCCCTTTCCTACATGGAGAAGCAAGCGTTGCGCAAGCAGATGATCGCCGCCCGCCAGGCGCTCCCGACCGAAGAGCGGGCCGAGTGGAGCCGCCGGGCGCAGGAGAACCTGATCCGGTCCCCCTGGTGGGAGCCCGCCCGCACGGTGATGCTCTACCTGCCGATCAAGGGCGAGGTGGAGACCGCCCTGCTGGTAGCGGAGGCCCGGAAGCGCTGGAAGCGGATCGTGCTGCCCCGGGTCGAGCGCTCGCCGAAGCGGCTGGCGCTGCACCGCTGGACCGGCGAGCCCGCCGACCTGGTGGTGGGCACATACAACATCCTCGAGCCGGCCGAGCACCTACCCCGGGTGGAGCACGGCGAGATCGACCTGGTGGTGGTCCCGGGGGTCGCCTTCGACCGCTGGGGCAACCGCATGGGCTACGGCGGCGGCTACTACGACCGGACGCTGCCCCTGATTGGAGCCTACAACAAGACCGCCGCCTTCCTGGGCCTGGCCTACGCCATGCAGGTGCAAATGATGAAGCCGCTCCCCTGGGAGGAGCACGACGTACAGCTCGACGGGATCATCACCCAGAGCGGCGTGATCACCTGCGGGCGGGCTCGCGGGCCGCACTGAGGTGCAGCGCCTCGACCGCCACGCCCGGCGGAAACCGCTCCGCTGCAGGCACCGCCCCCGGGTCGAAGCCGCAGAAGAGGAGCAGGTTCAGGTAGGAGAAGGAGCCTCTCGTTCCCACCCGCACAGCGTACCGCTCCGGAAAGAGCGCCCCTGCATGGCGCTGGAAGGCGCCGGTGGCGGAATCGCTCTCTGACCCCAGGTCAAACAGGTTGGCCGCCAGCATCCCCGTCGGGGTCAGCCGCCGCGCCGCCAGGTCCACGAACTCGGGCCGGACGAAGGGGGCCGGCAGCCCCTCCCGCCCGCAGGCGTCGAGCACGATCAGGTCGTATCGGTCGGGCCGGCGCTCCAGGTCGGCGATCCCGTCGGCCACCACCACCTCCAGGCGGCGGCGGTGGGGCAGGGCGAAGAAGCGCCGGGCCAGCTGGACCACCACCGGGTCGATCTCCACCACCCGGATCCGGCTGCGGGGGAAGGCCCGCAGGAAGCTGCGGGGCAGCTCCCCGGCCCCCAGCCCGACTACCAGGACCGCCTGCGGGGGAGCGGGGCGCAGGGCGGCGATCAGGTGGAAGGCCTCGGTCACGGGAAAGGTGCAGGCGGTGGGATCGGTCAGGTCGATCCCGCCCTGGAGCGTCTCGTCGAAGTAGAGGCGCCGCCAGCGCCCCTCCTCCCGCACGCGGATCGTGCCCGCCATCCCCTTGAAGACGTAGGTCGCGATCGTTCAACACCCCTTCCCGCCCTGGAGGCGATGTCGCAGTAGTACGACCTTTTCGTCGCTTCGGCCACCTTCCCCTGTTTCGGAATTCCGATGAGTTTAGCAGGATTCAGCTTCTGCTCTGTCGTATCAGCGATTCCATTCAGCAGAAAGGGCGTGGTCGATCCCGTGCAGTGCCCACAATGCCAGCAGCCAAATCCACCCACCAACAACTTCTGCCAGTCTTGCGGGACAAGCCTTCGCCCAGCACCGGCTCCCACTGTACGGGTGGTGCGCCGAGTCCCCCCACCGCAGCCGCACCAGGCCCCTCCACCGCAGCCGTACCAGGCCCCTCCACCGCAGCCGTACCAGGCTCAGCCTCCGCAGCCCTATCAGCCCCCAACCTGGCGCCAGACCGCCCCACCGGCCGGGCCCCTGATGGCGCAGGTGAGCACCGGCCCGGTCTACCTCCTGCTGCTGGTGGCAGCCGCCATCGGCCTGGTGGCGCTCTTCTTCCAGTGGGAGCCTCCCTCCGCCTACGGGCGGGCGACCTATGTCACCCGCGGGTTCGAGTACAGTGACGGCACACGGTCCACCTGGGTGCGACCAGAGGCGGTGGTCAGCTACTACGGCGCGGAAAACGGCTTCGAGCCCGTCAAGCTGGTGCTCCTCGCCTTCGTGGCTGGCAGCGCCCTCGCCTTCCGGCAGCGCCCCTGGCCCCGCTGGGCCCGCTACACCCTGGTCGGGGTGGTGCTCTTCATGGGGATGATTGCCGTGGGCAACATCCTCTTCTATCCGGGTCTGGGCGTGATCCTCTTCACCGTCGGGACCGGACTGGCCGGCTGGGCCGCCTTCCGGATCCTGCGAAGCCCCGCTCCCCAATGATTGCGTAAGGGGCAGGCCACAGGCCTGCCCCTCGTTACGTTTATGACGGTACTACCCGCTCCCAGGTGGCAGAGACGGTCACCGGCTGGCCCCCCGCCCGGAACGGCGGCGAGGTCAGGGTCATGCGGTCTCCGTCGATGACGAAGAACCGCCGCTGCGGCGCCCCCACCATGTTGGGCATGTGGGCCGCCTCCGGGTAGTGAATCACGGCGCCGTCCACCACCTCGTAGCGGCCCGAGTAGGCCATGAGGCCCGAGATCGCCGCCGCCCGCTCCTCCTCCGGGGCCAGAAGCTGGTCGGGGACCGACCAGGCGGTCCGCTCCGGCGCCGACACGGCCGCGCTCATGTAGCCTTCGGCGCTGTAGAGCAGGTAGCCGGTGGGGCGCTCGCCCAGCGGGCGCAGGGCGACCTGCCCGTCCGCTGCCCGCATCTCAAAGGTGAGGATCCGCCAGGTGCCGACCAGTGGGTTGACTTGGCTGCTCACGGCGCTACTGCTCCCCCATCGCGGTGATCATCAGCCGCATGAAAGCCGGCAGGTCCGGCGGGCGGCGGGCCGAGATGAGGTTCGCATCGCGCACCGCCTCCTGGTCGACCCAGACCGCCCCGGCGTTCTCCACGTCGTCCTTGATTCCGGGGGTGGAGGTGAGGGTCCGCCCCTTCAGCAGCTTGGCCGAGATCAGAATCCACGGCCCGTGGCAGATGGTGGCGACCACCTTGCCCGCCGCATCGAACTCCTGGCAGAACCGGAGCACCGGCTCGTAGCGGCGCAGCTTGTCGGGCATCCAACCGCCGGGGACGATCAGGGCGTCGTAGTCGGCGGCGCTCACCGCCTCAATCCCCTTCTCCGCCTTGCACGGGTACCCGTGCTTGCCCCGGCAGGCCCCCGGCTCCAGGCCGATCAGGTCCACCGTGGCGCCCTCCTCCTGCAGCCGCAGGACCGGGTACCAGACCTCCAGATCCTCGTAGTCGTCGCCCACCAGGCAGGCGACTCGCTTCCCCTCCAACTGCATTGCGATTCGCCCCCCTTTCATGGGTTCCATTATAGCAAAGAACCATCGCCCCATGCGATTTCGCCTGTAACACCCCGCCGCGAACTGGTACTCTCCTGTAGAGAGGCAAAGGAGATGGCCGATGCAGCGACTCATTGAGCTCTACCAGCGCTATAAGGGTCCCGTCTTCGGCTATCTCTACCGGATGACCGGCTCACCGGAGGATGCCGAGGAGCTGACCCAGGAGACCTTCTACCAGGCGATCCTCTCCCTGCACCGCTTCCGCGGGGAGGCACAGGTCAGCACCTGGCTGCTGCGGATCGCCCGGAACCAGTACCTGAAGCGAATGCGCCGTGCCGGCCGGGAGATCCCCACCGACCTCGACGCAGGGGCGCTGCCAGGCAGCGAGCCGGGCCCCGAGCAGAACCTGCTTCAGGCCGATGAGCAGGAGGCGGTCCGCCTGGCGCTGGAGCGGCTGCCCGAGCAGTACCGCTCGGTGCTGGTGCTGCGAGAGATTCAGGGCCTGAGCCACGCCGAGATCGGCGCGATTCTCGAGAAGAGCGAGGCAACGGTTCGGGTGCTGGTCCACCGTGCCCGCCAGCGACTCCACCAGTTGTATCTGCAGGAGGAGAGAGGCGGATGAGAGAGTGCCCGATGATTCAAGACCTGCTTCCGCTCTATGTGGATGATGCCATCAGCCCGGAGAGCAGGGAGCTGATCGACCAACACCTGGCCACCTGCCCCGGCTGCCGCAGCGCCCTGGCGGCCCTGAAGCGGGCCGGGCCGCCCCTGGCGGTCCCCCCGTCGGATGCCGGCCCCTCGGAGGATGCCCGCTTCCTGACCCGGCTGAAGCGGCGAATGGGGACCGCCATCGGGCTGGCCCTCACGGCGATGCTCCTGGTCGCCTTCCTGGCCAACCAGTACGGACAGAGCCAGGCCGGCCGGGAGTACGGCAGGCTGATGGAAAGCCGCCGGGAGGCCGAGCGGGCCGCTTTTGCCGCCATGGCCAAGGCCAGCCCCGACCCCATGGCCCGCCTCAAGGAGCACGGCGTCACCCTGACCCACAGCGCCACCCGGAGCGGGACCGAACTTCAGGTCGACTACCAGCTCACACCGCGCGGCCCGGCCGACCAGGTCTCCCATCTGGCGATGGCCGGCGACCCCGACCCCCGGCTCTTCGACCCCGCCACCGGCAAGGAGCTGGGGCGCCCCCGCCGGCACGGCTCCTCCTGGCAGCCGGGCCAGCCCACCTCGGGTCATATCCGCTTTGAGGGGGTCGAAGCGCTGCCCCCCGGGGCGATGGTCCAGCTTCCCTACCTGCTGGTCCACCACACCCCGGCGGAGCCGCTCACCTGGCAGGTGGAGCGGCCCGGCGAGGAGGGCGACGTCCCCATCGGCCAGCGGGTCACCGTGGCCGGCGTCGAGTTCGAGGTGGAGCGGGTCCGCTTCGCCCGGGGCGCCGTGCAGGTCGACTACAGGCAGGTGACCGACCCCGCCCGGGTGGGGCTCTACCTGCTGGACCTCCGGCTGAGCGACCGCATGGGCGGCAGCTGGGGCAGCGGCCCGGGGGGCGATACGCTTCCCGACCCGCACCGGCCCAGCCAGCGCTTCGACTTCGTCGCCTCGCTGAGCCGGCACTGGATCATCGAGGTCGAGGCAGCGCTGCTCGCCCTGCCCGGTCCCACCATTGCTGTGGAGGTGAAGTAGGTGCGCACCTGGTGGAAGCAGCTGGTTCCGTTCCTGATCCTCTTCAGCGTGGGCGCCAACCTCTTCCTGGTGGGCCACATCTACCAGCGAGATGACTTCCTGAACCGCTACACCTGGGGCAACGGGGTCGATGCGGTCTGGAAGGCGATCAACTGGGCGAGTCTGAGCATGCACCCCTATCCGGAGGGGGCGGTGATCCCGCCCCGGTCGCAGGGGGTCGAAATGGCCACAGAGAGCCTGGAGTGGCTCCGCTCCCTGCCGCACTATAACAAGCGGGTCGACGGGGACGACATGCGCACCCTGCTCCAGTTCCTACGCTACGCCGACCAGGTCTACACCCTCTCCGCCAAAGAGCAGAGCGAGACCGGCACCCTCACCCCCGAGTCGGCGCTCCGCCTGGCCCGGGTAAAGGAGGGGCTGGAGATGATCCTGCACCAGCAGGATCGCACCAACCGGTTCAAGGTGAGCCGGAACCCCTGGAACCACGACCAGTGGCGCTCCGTCTGGCAAGAGATTGCCGAAGGGCTCCGCCAGATCGAGTTCGTGCCGCTGCCCCAGTAAGAACGGAGCCCCCGCCGCCGGCGGGGGCTTCAACTGGTTCCGCTATTTTTTTCCGGATGGAGTTCGATACGGGAGGGAATTTCTCGTGGAATCACGTGGATAAAGGGGCTGATCGCCCCCTGAGAGCGATGTACTTGCTTTCAGAGGCGGCATTTTGGCGAAATCAAGCGAAAATCGGTGGCTCATTGGCCTGATTGGACCCGATTTTCAGCGATTCAGTAAGGATCTCCCCACTCGGCCCCGAAGTGTGATGGGAATTTCTAGCGGAACCTCTCCATGGGCGACAACCAGAGCCCCCGCCGCCGGCGGGGGCTCCTGCTTTCTACTTGAGCGACCGAATCCAGCCCCGCTCCACCATGCCCTGGGCCAGCCGGTCCACGGCGTAGAGGAAGGCGCCCTCCCGCATGGAGACGTGGTGGCTCTGGCCGTAGGAGAGGACCGCCGCAAAGGCATCGGTCATGTAGCGGTCCAGACGCCGCTCCACCGCCCGGCGGGACCAGCGCAGGCCGCCCTGGCGCCCCTGGACCCACTCGAAGTACGAGACAGTCACCCCGCCGCCGTTGGCCAGGATATCGGGCACCTGCATGATCCCCCGGTCGTGCAGGACCTGCGAGCCCTCCGGGGTGGTGGGGCCGTTGGCCCCCTCGGCCACGATCGGCGCCCGCACCGTGTTGGCCACCTGCTCGTCGATCTGCCCCTCCAGCGCCGCCGGGACCAGCACATCTACCGGCAGGGCGAAGAGCTCGGCGTTGGTGATCGCATCGGCCCCGGGGAAGCCCCGCACGCCCCGGTGCAGCGCCTGGTGCGCCTCCACCGCCGCCAGGTCCAGCCCGCCCGGGTTGTAAATGCCCCCCGAGATGTCGGTCACCGCCACCACCTTCGCCCCCATGCGGGCGATGGCGAAGGCGAAGCCCTTGCCCACGTTGCCGAAGCCCTGCACGGCGATGCGGGCCTCGCTCAGGTCGATCCCGCGCACCTTGCAGGCCTCCCGCACCGCAAAGGCAACCCCCAGGCCGGTGGCCTCGGTGCGCCCCTCAATGCCGCCGAGGTTGGTGGTCTTGCCGGTGAAGACCGAGAAGTCCAGTTCAGGGCCGATCTTCAGGAACTCATCCAGCATCCAGCCGATGATCCGGGCGTTGGTGTTTACATCGGGCGCCGGGATATCCTCGTGCGGGCCCAGCATATCCTTCAGCCCGCGCACGTAGCCCCGGGCGATCTGCTCCACCACCGACTCGGGCAGGTTGGTCGGGTCGCAGATCACGCCGCCCTTGCCGCCGCCGTAGGGGAGGCCGAGCACGGCGTTCTTCAGCGTCATCAGCATGGAGAGCGCCTCGACCTCTTCTTTCGTCACGTTGGGGTGAAACCTTACGCCCCCCTTGTACGGACCGAAGACCGCAGCGTGCTGGCTCCGGTAGCCGAGGAAGGTCTCCATCGATCCGTCGGGCATGGTGACACCAATATGCACTTCCAGGGTACGCCGCGGATTGCGCAGAATCTTATAGACGTTCTCGGAGTGACCAAGCCTGACCACGGCGCTGTGGATCGTCTCCTGGGTATCACGGAAGAAATCGAGCCCATTCATCGAATGCACCCTCCTGACCGCTCCTGGTCCGAGTTGGCGTTCCTACCGATCCATTTGGACAAAACTGACCCAATACCTGCCAGATGCTGCATAAAGCTAGAATCCATCTGTCACAGGGCGTTCTCTCCATTTTCCCCGCAGAAACCTATGCAAACCTGGAACCTTTTCTGTTCATGAAGCGTCTGACTATCAATATTCCACTACCAGCGCCCCGTTGGGAGCAGAAAGGAAGCGTCCGCCATGTCGGTGATCTCAGTCCGGGGGCTCAGAAAGGTCTTTGAGGTGCAGCGCAAGCCCGAGTCCACCTGGGGGCGCCTCGTCAGCACCTTCCGTCCGGAGACGGTGAAGGTTGAGGCGGTCAAGGGGATCGACCTGGAGGTCCAGAAGGGGGAGACCCTCGCCTTCATCGGGCCGAACGGGGCAGGCAAATCCACCACGATCAAGATGCTGACCGGAATTCTGCACCCCACCGCCGGCGAGGCTGAGGTGCTGGGCTTCACCCCGTGGATGCAGCGGCAGCGGCTCGCCTTCCGCATCGGCTCGGTCTTCGGCCAGAAGTCGCAGCTCTGGCTGCACCTGCCGCCGGTCGACACCTTCAACCTCCTGGCCCGCATCTACGAACTCGACTGGGGCGCCTACCTGAAGCGCCGCCACGAGCTGGTGGAGCTGTTCGAGCTGGAGGAGATCATGCAGACCCCGGCCCGCAAGCTCTCCCTGGGCCAGCGGATGCGCTGCGAGATCGCCGCCTGCCTGCTGCACCGGCCGGAGATCATCTTCCTCGACGAGCCGACCATCGGCCTCGACCCGGTGGCCAAGGGGGCGATCCGGGACCTGATCCGCCGGTCGAACAGGGAGGAGGGGGTGACCGTCTTCCTCACCTCCCACGATGCGGGCGATATCGAGTCGCTGGCGAAGCGGGTGGTGATCATCAACCACGGGCAGATGATCCTGGACGACTCGTTGGGCGCCCTGCGGCGCGACTTCATGCAGGAGCGGGAGATCGACCTGAAGCTGGGTCTCCCCTTCGACGGACACCTCGACCTGCCCGGCGTGAAGGTGGTCAAGGCGAAGGGCTACGGCGTGAAGCTCTCGGTGGATACCGCCGTCATCCCCATCGAGGCGGTGGTGGGGCGGCTGCTCCAGACCTACACGGTGCAGGATATCGCCATCACCATGCCGCCGATGGAGCAGATCATCGCCGACATCTACCGGGAGCAGCGGGGTGAGGTGCACCGATGAAGACCTTCCACAAGTATGCGGAGGTCGCCTCCATCACCATGCGCTCCTCCTGGGCCTATCTCTGGAACCAGCTGATCGCGAACGTTTTTCTGATCATCGTGATCTTTGTCTTCGTTCAGCTCTGGAAGGTCACCTTTGGCGCCCAGGGCGAGGTGATCAATGGCTTTCGCCTGGCGGAGATGATCTGGTACCTGGTGGCGACCGAGGCGATCATCCTCTCGCTGCCGCGGATCCACGCCGTGCTGGAGCAAGAGGTCAAGGACGGCGACCTGGCGCTGCGGCTGAACAAGCCATACTCCTACCTGGCCTTCCATTATGCCTCCTTCCTGGGGGAGGCGCTCCTGAGGCTGTTCACCCTGCTCCTGGTGGGCGGGGGGACCGCCTATGTGCTGGTGGGTGGCTTCGACTTCCGCTGGGAGGCGGCGCCGCTGCTCCTCTTGATCTACCTGATCACCCACGCCCTGAACTTCTTCTACATTGCCTCCGTGGGGCTGATGGCCTTCTGGGTGGAGGAGGTGGTGGGGCTGCACCTGCTCTTCGACCGCCTGAAGTGGATTCTGGGCGGGATGCTCCTGCCGATCGAGGTCTACCCCGACGCCGCCCGGCGGGTGGTGGAGCTGCTCCCCTTCCGGCACATGATCGGCGGGCCGGCCCACCTGTTCGTCAAGTTCTCCTGGGAGGGCGCTCTGGCGCTGCTCCAGAGCCAGCTGATCTGGCTCTTCCTCTTCGGCCTGCTCTGCAACGGGATCTACCGGCTCGGGGTGAGGAGGGTGGATCTGAATGGTGGCTAAGTACCTGGCCCTGATCGGGGCCTATTTCCGGATCAACCTGGCCGCCGCCCTGGAGTACCGGACCTCCCTGGTCTCGCAGGTGGTGGGCATGTTCATTAACGATCTTCTCTGGGTCGCCTTCTGGGTGCTCTACTTCACCAAGTTCCCGGTGCTGCGGGGCTGGACGCTCCAGGACGTGATCGTGCTCTGGGCGGTGGTGACCACCGCCTTTGGGATCGTGGTCGGCTTGATGGCCAACTCGATCCGGATTCCCCAGCTGGTGGTGCAGGGGCAGCTCGACTACTTCCTGGCGCTGCCGAAGAACGTGCTGCTGCACATGCTGGTCAGTCAGATCCGGCTGGTCAACTTCGGCGATGCGCTCTTTGGCCCGATCCTGCTGGTGGTCATGGTCGACCTGACCCCGACCAAGGTGCTGGTCTTCATCGTCTCCACGATGCTGGCGGCGATGGTGCTGCTGGGCTTCTTCATTCTGGCCGGGTCGCTCTCTTTCTTTCTGGGCAACTCCGATGCGCTCTCGAATCAGATAGCGACCGCCCTGATCCACTTCTCCACCTACCCGACCACCATCTTCGAGCAGGGGGTCAAGTTCATTCTCTTCACCCTGATTCCCGCCGGCTTCGTCTCCACCCTGCCGGTGGAGCTGGTCCGGGAGTTCGACTGGCTCAAGTTCCTGCAGCTTGCAGGCGGGGCGGTCTTCTTCTTGGGGCTGGCGATCATCGTCTTCCACCGGGGGCTGAAGCGCTATGAATCCGGCAACCTGATGGTGATGCGAAGCTGATGTGGCAGCGCCGCCCGTTCCGTGGACGGGCGGCGCTCCTCTTTATTTACAGAAGTCTTCATGTAGGTGGCGCGTTCTTTTGTTCGACGATTTTCTTTACGGGTGGTGGAGCTTCAGGCCTGATCGGCAGCAGCGCTCTCCTTGGCGGGGCCGCTCTCCTTCTGCTCGGGCTCTTGCTCCTGCTTCTTCTGCTGTTGCTGCTGCTGTTGCTGCTGCGGTTGCTGCTGCGGTTGCTGCTGTTGCTGTTGCTGCTGCTTTTTCTTCTTCTTTTTGTTGATCGGCTTGATATCAATCGGGCTGTTCAGGTCCAGGCAGAGGGCGTTGGGTACCCGCTGGGGCGTATCCGCCTCCGCCGTAACCACCAGGCGAAAGCGCTCCTTCGTGTTCACCGGCAGGGTCAGGTTGCCCTCCTCCAGGAAGGCGCCAAGGTTGGCCCAGAGGTTCTTGCCGATCCGCTTCATCTCGATGCCCTCGGGATCGCTCTTCGGCACCGGCCAGACGTAGATCTTCCGGTCGCCGATCTCGGCTGCCCGGAGATGGGTCGCCACCAGGGTGTCGGTGCCGTTCATGGTGGCCACCTCCTCCAGCGCCCACTCTGCCTGCCGGAGGAACTGTAGGTTTCCAGGGGACAAAAGCCAGCCGTAGACGCCCTTGTGGGCACGGGTCGCTCGGTGCCGCCGGAAGGTGTTCAGACGCACCGTTCGGCTGGCCTTCTTCGGGTTCTCACTCATCCGTTCGCACTCACCCCTTTGAGCCCTTCAGATTTGAGGGTCGGGCTCGTATGGGTTCATAATACCACAGCTAGAATTGGGAATCAATAGGTTTGTTGGAGATCATTACCACAAATCGGTGAGGCAATGCACAGGAAGGGATAAGGCAATGCACGGGAAGTGATCGGGCAATGCACAGGAAGGAACGGAGGAGTGAACGGGGAGGAGCAGGGCCAGGAACCGTGAGTCACCAGCGAGGGAACCGAGGTGTATCACTTGTGGCACAAGACATAGCGGCAATGTGACCAACAGGGGGCCACACAGCCATGTACGTGGGGGGACCGCCGCTTCGCTCACAGGGAGGCCGAATGGGGCAGCCAAGGGCGCAGCGTTTCCGGGCTGGAATCGGCCATGGAAGGCAGCTCACGGGAACGCTCAGCGTTATCAGACGGAGAATGATCGTTATCAGTTGCGAGAGTCACGAGTTGTCTCCCTCTACCCTACCGATGGCCTCACCTGGTCGGAGACCAAGCCCAACCCTGTGAAACCCATGGAGAACGCACGGCTGCGCATCAGCGCCGAAGCGTTCTATAACTTGCGCCTCAAGGGGGGAGGTCCCGCCAGGAGTCCACCGGGCTCCGTATGTGGGAATGGCAGCAGACCGCCAGCGTCTGGGGCGGAGGCTGGTTCCTTTCCGGGCAGGTGGACGGGAACCTGGTTACGCTGGATGACCAACACTACGCCCTGAATGCCACAAGGGCATGGGTCGCAACACATGGAGACCGCCCGGGGGCTGATGCCCACCGGGCGGTCTCTGCGTCAGTCGGGCGCCCCCCACAGGTCGGGTCCGGCGGCGTGGGTCTGCTGCGGGTCGCGCTCGGTGCTTTGGGGTACCGGGGCCCGGGCGCCCGCGGGTCCGAGTTCGCCCGCCAGCTCGAAGCGGGTCGGGTCTGCCGTGCCCCGGGGCTGAGCCCGGTCGGTTCCGGGTCTGGTCTGGTCTCTGGCAGCCAAGCTGATACCTCCTCGCGCGGGAGTTGGGACCATCTCTAGCTTGCCCATCGCGGCACTGGAGTCGAATGGTTCATACCTGACCAAATCTTTTGCAACCTTCTGTGGAAGAAAGGGTTTGCGTTTTCCGGATTACGTGGTAGTATGGTGGTGAAGAGTGGTGGAAAGTGGTGGGTAAGCCCATTGAACCTCCAGAAAGGTGGGGGCCACACGAAGCCACTCCAACCAAGCGGCCGGCGCCACTGCAGGGTGCCTAAGCGGGGGACAACAACATGTTCATGGGGGAATTCCAGCACGCGTGTGATGCAAAAGGGCGTCTGATCATCCCGGCCAAGCTTCGTGATGGCCTGGGTGAGCGCTTTATTGCCACAAAAGGGCTGGACAAGTGCCTCTTTGTCTTCCCGCTCAAGGAGTTCGAGGCGTTCAGCGACAAGCTGCGCAGCCTGGGCATGGCCAACAGCGCCGCCCGGGCGTTTAACCGCCTCTTCTTCTCCGGCGCCACCGAGTGCGAGCTGGACCCGCAGGGGCGAATCCTCCTCCCATCCACCCTCCGGGAGTACGCCGGCATCGAGAAGGACTGCGTGATCGTCGGCGTCGAGAACCGGGTGGAGATTTGGTCGCAGGAACGCTGGGCAGAGTACAGTGAGGAGGCCGGCGAGCTCTTCACCGAGATCGCTGAAAAGCTCGGCTTCTAAGGAGAGGCGAAGCGGTGGAAGATTCAAAGGTTTACCACGTCCCCGTGCTGCTGGAGGAGACGCTGGACGCCCTGGCGCTCCGGTCCGGCGGCAAGTATGTCGACTGCACCCTGGGCGGGGCGGGCCATTCGATCGAGATCCTCCGGCGCTCTGCGCCCGACGGCATGCTGATCGGCCTCGACCAAGATGAGAACGCCCTGAGGGCCGGTGGCGAGCGGCTCGCCCCCTTCGGCGACCGGGTCCGGCTGGTCAAGACCAACTTCGCACAGATCGCCGACGTGATCGAGCGGCTCGGTCTCGGGCCGGTCGACGGGGTGATGATGGATATCGGCGTCTCCTCCCATCAGCTCGATGAGGGGGAGCGTGGTTTCAGCTACCACCAGGACGCCCCGCTGGACATGCGGATGGACCGGGACAACCCGGTCTCCGCCGCCACGGTGGTCAACCAGTGGGACGAGGCAGAGATCGCCCGGATTCTCTGGGAGTACGGCGAGGAGCGGTGGTCGAAGCGGATCGCCCAGTTCATCGGACAGGCCCGCAAGGCGGGGCCGGTGTCGACCACGGGCGAGCTGGTGGAGATTATCAAGGCGGCGATTCCGGCCGCTGCCCGCCGGGAGGGGGGCCACCCGGCCCGCCGCACCTTCCAGGCGATTCGGATCGCTGTGAACGATGAACTCGGGGTGCTGGAGCGAGGGCTCGAGGGGGCGCTGAAGGCGCTCCGGCCCGGCGGACGGCTGGCGGTGATCACCTTCCACTCGCTGGAGGACCGGATCGTCAAGCAGACCTTCAACCGCTGGGTGAAGCCCTGCACCTGCCCGCCCCAGATCCCGGTCTGCGTCTGCGGCAAGGAGCCGCTGGCGCAGCACGTCACCCGCAAGCCGGTCAAGGCGTCGGCGGCGGAGTTGGAGGCCAACCCCCGGTCCCGGAGCGCCACGCTGCGGGCCATTGAGAAGCTTTAAACAAACGAGAATCAGAGGAGGCGGATGGCTATGTCGGCGGCGCCCAAATTCGCTCCGCAGGAACAGATCCACATCGGTGGTATCACCACCGCCCCGGCGCCGCGCCCCACGACCCGGCCTGCGCCGAAGAAGCGCGCCAACCCCGCCGGCAAGATCATCCTCGGTGTTTCCTGGATGATCTTCATGGCGCTCTGCTTCATGCTGGTACAGAAGAATGCCGAAGTTCGCACCGCCAACGCCGAGATCCGCCGCGCCCAGGAGGAGATCGCCCGGCTGGAGCAGGCCAACCTGGCCCTGGAGGGGCAGATCGCCAACCAGGTCTCGGTGGCCGAGGTAGAGAAGTGGGGGGGGGGCGGCCCCCACAAGACCC
>JBMONB010000206.1:13934-38209 GCA_049325315.1 Bacillota bacterium
GGGGGGCTGTTGTATAGTCGTGGGCCCGGCCCCACAACATGAAGCCCCCCTCGGGCGTAGTCGAGACCCTGCAGGGCAAGCAGGATGCCGTGGCGGTCCGCCACATCCCCGCGGCCCCGGCTCCCGAGTTCCAGGCGGCCCAGGAGAACAAGTCCCTCTGGCAGGCGCTTCTCTCCCGGATTGGTGGCTCCAACCAGGCTTCGGGAGCTAAGCCGTAGCGGAATCTACACGAGAAAAAGCAGGTCCCCGGTCATGTTGACCGGGGGCCTTGTCATATGTGTGTGCGCGGCCGGCATAGCCTGTGGGAGAGCTTGTCTTCCGCTCGCACATCAGGGAGAAGGGAAGGATCTTATGGACTCACCCTCCGCAGCCGTCGCACCGTGTCCACAGTGCGGCAAAACCCCGGGCTTGCACGCCATCTTCTGTTCCGGATGTGGATTCCGGCTGCGCGGCAAGGTCGCCGTGCCCGGGCTTGGGACGCTGTGGAACCGCATCCCCTCGTCGATTGCGCTCCGGATTGACCTGGAGCGGAAGGATCGCCTGGTGGCAGCGGCCGGCGGCCTGCTTGCCCTGACTGGTTCCCTCGTCCCATGGGTCTCCTTCCAGCAGGCCACGCAGGCTGCCTCGGAGCTGAAGCTCCCGGACCGCCCGGCCGGGCTCCTCTACTGGATGCTGGTTCTGGCGGTGCTGGTGATCAGTCTGATCCCGCTCTTCCCCCAGCTGGAGCGGTATGAGCGTTACCTGCTCCGGTGGCGGGACGCCCTTGGGGGGCTGCTGGTCGGTGTGGCGTTGACGGTGGCTGGCGTGGTTGGCGCTGTCAATACGGGGGTGAGCAGAATCCCCATGATCGGCGAAATGGTGGGCAAGGGCCTGCTCAGCATGGAGTTTGGCATGATCGCCGTTGGCCTGGGTGGCCTTGCGCTCCTGGTGGCGGGATCCCTGCACAGGGAGGCCCGGTAGATGGATGCGGCCTTCTGCTCATACTGCGGCGCGCCCGTTGCGACGGACGACCGCTTCTGCAGCGCCTGCGGGCGTTCCACCGATCCATCGGCCCCGGTCACGGCGAAGACGATGGAGATTCCGCTCCGGCTGCCGGCCTTCTCCCGGCGTGGGAAGCAGGTGGGGGCTGCCGTATTGGCGATCCTGCTGCTGGGGGCGGTCGGGTACCAGGCGGCCAGGGCGCAGGCGACCCCGGAACGGGTGGTGGCCCGGTTCTTCGACCTGATCCATGCAGGCAGGTACGACGCGGCGGGCGGGCTGGTGCAGATGACCCCAACCAGTGGCAGCGATCTCACCCAGCCCGCCGAGATGACCCAGCAGTTTGAGGCCTGGGCCGCCACCCTGCCCAAGGGGGAACCGCTGCCCCACCGGTATATCCCCCTGGCTGTTGCGGGCACCGCGGCCGGCAGTCCGACCCTGAACGGCCTCCCCCGAATGGGGACGGTTAACTACAGAGCGGACGGGGTCGAACTGAGCGCCCAGGTGGTGGAGGAAAAGCGGCGGTTCGGCATTCCGCAGTACCGGTTGGTCCTGCCGCGGGAGATGTACAGCATCTCGGTGGAACAGCCGTTGGAGGGGATGTCGGTCACGGTGAACGGCCTGGCGGTCCAGCCGCGGTCGGGTCGGGTTCACTGGGCCTTTGCCGGCAAGCGCCGGGTGGCGGTAAGCCATCGGGATATGGAGCCATTCGAGACCTACAGCCAGGTCTCGGTGGTGAAGGTTCCGGTCAAACCGAGCCAGGCCTATGTGGAGGAGGCCGGCAGCCTGGTCAGGGCCTACCTGGAGGGACACTACGTCAGGGCAGTGGTGGAACGGAACGAACAGCTGCTGGAGGGGGGGCCGGTTCCCAAGGAGAGCCCTTTCTGGAAAGGCCTCTTCAGCGAGTTTCGGAGGGAGGGGGACCTCTACCTCGCCCTCTCCCTGGCGGACTTCAAGGTCGAGCGGGCCCACCTGAACCGGGAGGGCGATCTGGTGCTGCGGACAAAGCTGCGCTGGAAAGGGCGCCATCGGACGGTGCAGATGTGGTATTCCAGCCAGCCGAAGGTGGTGGAGAAGGACCTGGACGCCACCGTCTATCACACCTACGTGGTCAGGCGCAGCGGTGACTCCCTGCAGATTTGGGACCGGAAGTTCTGAGGCGAAGAAAAGCCCCTTCTCCAGGCCATACCCGGCCAGGGAAGGGGCTTCTGCCTGTGGTCTGGTCGGGCTCAGTCCTGCAGCGCCTCCCGCCGGTAGTGCTGGTAGCGGGCGTCGGGGGCGAGGCCGAAGGAGCCGCGGATCTCATCGACGGCGTCGAGGATCAGGCACTGGCGGTCGAAGATGCCCACCAGCCAGGGCCGGGAGAGGTCCGGGTGCAAGATCAGCTCCGCCCGGGTGACCGCTGCCTGCTCGTCCACGTATGGCAGGCCGTCTCGCACCCCGAAGGGGTAGGTGTAGTCCACCTCCAGCCAGTCGGTCTCAATGGGGATGCGCAGCGGGGCGTAGACGCCGCTCTGCCACTCCCACTGGGTGGGGAAACGCTCCAGCATGTTGGTGGCGAGGCGGACCGCACCGGCTGTGGTGAAGCCGCCGCCCTCCTGGAGCAGCATGGCCAGCCCGGCGGCGATGGCGCCCCGGCTCAGGTCCATCTGGCTGATCAGCTCCTTGCCCCGGCGCTTGGACCAGAGGTAATCGAAGGTACCCTTCAGCCGGAGGCGGTCCGCTTGATCGAGGCTCTCCTGCAGCCACCCGTGGTACTCCGGGGCATCCTTGGCTGTGCCGTGGGGATCCCGGGAGAGCCCGAACCCGCCCAGCAACTCCAGGCAGAAGCGGAGTTTGGCACGGAAGCGCACGTGCTCCAGCAGCCCGACCGGGTGGCCAAGCACACCGGCGAGGCTCCCCTCGAACTCGGAAAGGGGGATAAGCCGCTGCAGCCGGAAGCCGTGGGGGAAGGGCTGGACCTTGCGGCTCACCTGCCGCTCCATGGTGATGATGTCCACCAGGTGGTGGCCGAACTGCCTGGAGGTGACATCGACCCGCAGGATCTCGGGGGTGCCCTCGTAGGGCTTCCAGGCGATGTTGGAGGGCTGCTCGCCCTCGCCGCCGCCCTCGCCCTCCACGAAGCCGTACAGATCGCCCCGCTCAAAGCGCTGCTCCACCTGGCTCTCGGCTTCCGCCCAGTGGGAGGGCGCGAAGAAGACCCGGACCATCCGCCTGATGGCTCTGGGAGCCTCGATCCTGGGGAGAGCGAAGCGCGGCGTCAGTACATCGAGAAGGGCCATGGCGCCGGCCCCCTTTCATCGAAGTGTTTTATCGGAATACGTGATCGGTCTTTCGCCTTCCCCCACGGGGATTCCTTCAGCCCGGGGCGGGCGGTTCTTCTGCCCCGAAGGACTTCCGAATAGACTAGCGGTGGCCCGCCGGGGCGGTTTGACTGATTCGAAGGGAGTACTTGCCATGTCTACGGGGGTAATGAACCGCAGGCGCACCGTCGCCCTGATCGGCATCTTTGGGCTGGTCTTCACCAGCCTGATCGCACGGATGTCCTATCTGCAGATCGCCTACGGCGACTGGCTCTCCGACAAGGCGTTCCGCTACCGGATGCGCCCCACGCCGATCCAGGCCGACCGGGGCGAGATTCTGGACCGCAACGGCTACCCGCTGCTGACCAACAAGGTCTGTGAGTCGGTCTATGCCGAGCCCATTTTGGTCAAGAACAAGCCGGCGGCGGCCCGGGCGCTGGCGCCGATCTTGAAGATGAAGCCCGAGGAGCTGGAGACCCGTATGAACCGGCCGACCTTCTTTGAGTGGCTAAAGCGGAAGGTCGACCCGGAGACGGTGCGGCAGGTGAAGGTGTTGAAGCTTCCTGGAATCGGCTTCGCCCCCGAGAAGTGCCGCTACTACCCCGAGGGCGAGCTGGCGGTCCATGTGCTGGGCATCGCCAACCTGGACCACCAGGGGATCGAGGGGCTGGAGCTGACCTACAACAAGTACCTGGCGGGCAAGAACGGACAGATCCAGTGTGAATATACTGCCCGGGGCGTTCCCATGGAGGATGGCGAGTGCCACGTGCGAATGGGCACCCCGGGGCTGACGCTCCAGACCACCATCGACACCGGGCTGCAGCGGATCGTGGAGCGCGACGTGGAGCGGGCGATCTTGGAGACCAAGGCGCAGCGGGCGACGATCATGGTGATGCAGGTGAAGACCGGCGAGATCCTGGCGCTCTCCCAGTGGCCCCGCTACGACCCGCTGCTGGGCGGCAACTCGGACCCGAAGCTGCGGCGGATCTTCACCGTGGCCGACGCCCTGAACCCGGGCTCGATCTTCAAGCCGATCACCGCCTCGGCGGCGCTGGACAGCGGCACGATCAACAAGGAGACGACGATCAACGACTCGGGCTGCACCACGATTGACGGTTGGTCGGTCTGCAACTGGGACCACAAGGCGCTGGGCTCGGTCCACATTGACATGGTCATGGCCAAGTCGTCCAACGTGGGCTTCGGCACCCTGGGGATCTGGCTGGGCCGGCAGAAGTTCTACGAGTACCACAAGCGCTTCGGCCTGACCAAGCCGACGGGGATCGACCTGCCGGGCGAGGCGGTGGGCCAGTGGATCAACCCCAAGCGGGCGGCGCCCATCGACCTCGCGGTGCAGGCCTACGGCCAGACGCTGACCGTTACCCCGATTCAGATGCTGACCGCCATTGGCGCCATCGCCAACGACGGCAAGCGGATGTGGCCGCACCTGGGCAAGGCGCTCTACGACCACCAGGGGAACCTGGTGAAGCGAATCGAGCCCCGGGTGGTGGAGCAGGTGATGAAGCCCGAGGTGGCCCGCTATGTGCAGGAGCTGATGGTCGGGGTCGTGGACACGGGCACGGGCCGGAACGCACGGGTGGCAGGCTACAAGGTGGGCGGCAAGACCGGCACGGCCAACAAGGTGATCGACGGGCGGATTGCCCGGGGCAAGTACATTGCCTCCTTCGTGGGCTTCGCCCCCTACCCGGACCCCGAGGTGGTGGTCTTGATCTCGGTGGATGAGCCGGTGGGCGCCTACTACGGTGGCCAGATCGCCGCCCCGATCTTCGGCGAGGTGATGGGTTCGGTGCTCTCCTACCTGGAAGCGCCCAAGTCGAAGCTGCCGCCGCCCAAGCCGAAGCCGGGCTCCTACGAGCCGCCCGCGCCCCGGGAGCCGGAGCGGGCGCTGGTGCCCTCGCTGGTCAACCTGCCGCTCGGCGAGGCGGAGCGGGTGGCCCGGCAGGCGGGCTTCTCCCTCGCCCCCACCGGCGGTGGTCTGGCGGTGACTGAGCAGTTCCCGCTGCCGGGGGCCACCGCCTACAAGGGCGGGACGATTACGGTGAGGCTGGACCCGCCGCCCCTGGGTAAGGAGGAGGTCACGGTGCCGCCGCTGGCGGGGAAGTCTCTCCGGGAGGCGGCACAGGCGCTGGCGCTGCGGGGGCTGTTGATGCAGAGCGAGGGCTCGGGAGTGGTATTCCGCCAGGAGCCGGCGGCGGGCACTCGGGTCCGGGCGGGAACACCGGTGCGGATCTTTCTGCAAGTTCCAGCGAAAAAACTTCCTTGATTCTGCAAGAAAGCTGTGAGAACAAGGAGGTATTCCACCGCTATTATGTGGAAATACTGGGATACAGAAGATGCTACCTCCGGTAAAGTGAGGCGGAGATACCATGCGGGTAAACGATTGTCGGGCGGTTGGACGGCTGCTTCAGGGGCAGCCGGATGCGGAGATTACCAGCGTCGTCTATGACTCCCGGCGGGTGGAGCCGGGCGCCCTCTTCGTGGCGCTGCCCGGGCGGAGGGTAGACGGCCACGATTACGTGGCGGAGGCGGTTCGCCGGGGGGCGGTCGCCGTGGTGGTGGAGCGGCCCGTGAGCCTGCCCGAATCGGTGGCGGTGATTCAGGTGGCCTCCAGCAAGGTGGCGCTGGGCCGCCTGGCCGCCGCGCTCCACCGGCACCCGTCGCGGCGGCTGCGGGTGGTGGGGGTGACGGGCACCAACGGCAAGACCACCACCACCCACCTGGTCCGGGCGGTCCTCCAGGCCCAGTCGCACAAGGTCGGCCTCATGGGCACCGTTCATACGTTGATAGCAGGGGAGGAGCGGCCAGCCAACCTGACCACCCCCCAGGCCTCGGACCTGCAGGAGCTGCTCCACCAGATGGCGGAGGGCGGCTGCACCTACGTGGTGATGGAGGCTTCCTCAGAGGGGCTCGACATGCACCGCGTCGATGATGTAGAGTTTGACCTTGGGGTCTTCACGAATCTGACCCAGGACCACCTCGATTACCACAAGACCTTTGAGGCCTACCGGGAGGCGAAGGCGAAGCTCTTTTCCCTGCTGAACCAGCCCGGCTTCAAGAGCCGCAAGGCAGCGGTGATCAACCTGGACGACCCGGCGGGGGAGTACTACCGCTCGGTCTGCCAGGTGCCGGTCTACACCTACGGGTTGGACCCGCGGGCGATGGTCCGGGCGGAGGAGATCGCCGTGACCGCCGGGGGGACCAGCTTCCGCCTGATTGCTCCGCAGGGCGAGATTTCTCTTGCCCTGAGGCTTGTGGGGCGGTTCAATGTATACAACGCCCTGGCCGCGGCTACCGTGGGCCTGGTGGAGGGGGTCGACCTCTTCACCATCAAGCGGGCATTGGAGGCGGAAGATGGCGTGGCCGGGCGCCTGGAGGCGGTCCGGGCGGGCCAGCCCTTCGGGGTCTTTGTGGACTACGCCCACTCCCCGGACTCGCTGGAGAACGTGCTGCGCACGGCGCAGGGGTTCACCAGGGGCCGGTTGATCCTGGTCTTTGGCTGCGGCGGCGACCGGGACCGGACCAAGCGCCCGCTCATGGGCCGCATCGCCGGGGAGCTGGCGGATCTTGCCATCATCACATCCGACAATCCTCGAAGCGAGGAGCCTGGCTCCATCGTCAAAGAGATTGAGGCGGGTCTTGTGCCCGCGTTGGGACCGAATCGCTTCTATGAGATCGTCGTCGACCGGGCGGAGGCGATCCGCCGGGCGGTGGAGCTGGCCCAGCCGGACGACGTGATCCTGATCACGGGCAAGGGACACGAGACGTACCAGATCTTTAAGGACCGCACCATCGATTTTGATGACCGGGCAGTGGCCCGCTCGCTGATCGAGGCGCGGGTGGGAAAGGGCGGGGCCTGAGTGAATCCGCTGTTTACGGCCGCAGAGATCGCTCGCTTGACAGAGGGTCGCCTGGTGCAGGGGGATCCGGATACGCCGGTCACGGGGTTCACCTGGGACAGCCGGCTGGTGAAGCCGGGGTTCTGCTTCGTTGCCATGCCCGGGGAGCGGGTAGACGGCCATGACTACACCGCGCAGGCGGCAGCGGCGGGGGCTTCATGCATTCTTTGCGGCCGGGAGGTCGAGGCGCCAGGGGCGGCGGTGGTGGTCGCCCCGGACCCGCTGATCGCCCTGGGCCGGCTGGGCCGCGTCCAGCGGGACCGCTTCCCCGACCTGACGGTGGTGGGGGTGACCGGCTCGGTCGGCAAGACCACCACCAAGGAGATGGTGGCGGCGGTGCTTGGGGCGCGCTTTCAGGTCTTCCGCTCCCGGGGGAACCTGAACTCGGAGGTCGGCCTGCCGGTGATGCTGATGGACCTCTCCCCCGCCGATCAGGTGGCGGTCTTGGAGATGGGCATGCGGGCCCTGGGGGAGATCACCTACCTGACCTCCATCACCCGGCCGGCGGTGGGGGTGGTGACCAACGTGGGGCTGAGCCATTTGGAAGTGCTGGGCTCCCAGGAGAATATCGCCCTGGCCAAGGGGGAGCTGGTTCGCGCCCTTCCCCCCGAGGGGCATGCGGTGCTCAACGCCGACGACCCCTTCGTGCGGGCGATGGCGCCCACGACGGAGGCGCAGGTCTGGTTCTACGGGTTTGAGGCACAGGGGCTGGGCGAGCGGTGGGTGACCGCCGCCGACCCCCGCCGGGAGGGGGAGAGCGGGCAGCGCTTCCGGCTAATCACCTCGCAGGGCGAGGTGGAGGCCACGCTGCCGGCGCCGGGGCGCCACAACCTGCTGAACGCCATGGCGGCTGCCGCCGTAGGCCTGTCGCTGGGGCTGTCGCTAAATGAGATCGCCCGGGGGCTCGCCGGGTTCGCCAACGCGGGCAACCGGATGCGGCTGCTGACCCTGGGCGGGGTGCGCTTGATCGACGATACGTACAACGCCGCCCCCTCATCGGTAAAGGCGGCCCTGGGAGTCATGCGGGAGCAGGCCGGGGCGTCCGGCCGCTGTATCGCCGTGCTGGGCGACATGTACGAACTGGGCGCCCTGGCTGAGCAGGCCCACCGGGAGGTGGGGGCCGAGGCGGCCCGGCTGGCCGACCAGGTGGTGGCGGTCGGGGAGATGGCCCGGCTGATCGCCGGGGAGGCCGGGGCAAAGGGGCGCTTCTTCCTCCGAAAGGGAGAGGCGGTTGACCTGCTCCGGGGGATGCTTCGACCGGGGGATACGGTTCTGGTCAAGGGCTCCCGGGGTATGAAGATGGAGGAGATCGTTCAGGCCCTGGAGCAACACCTGGGCCAGAGCTAAGCAGATGCGCTGCCATACCATGCAGGAAAGGGCTCGATAACCATGGAACTGACCACCTCCTTTCGTCTGACCGCCGCACTGATCGTCTCCTTCTTCGGGGCGCTGGCCCTGGGTCCGCTTGTGATCCCCATGTTACGGCGGCTGAAGGCCGGGCAGACGATTCGAGAGGAGATGCATGCCAGTCATCAGGTGAAGGCGGGCACCCCGACCATGGGCGGGATCATCTTTGCGATCCCCGCCGTGATCGCCACCCTGCTCTTCGCTCCCCGGGGGGGCGACGCCCTGGCCCGGCTCCTGATCGCCCTGGCGCTGACGGTGGGCCACGGACTGGTGGGCTTCGCCGACGACTATATCAAGGTGGTGCTGAAGCGCTCCTTGGGCCTGCGGGCCCGGGAGAAGCTGCTGTCGCAGGTGGCGCTGGCGGCGGTGCTGGGCTACGGCGCCGTGGAGGTGCTGGGGCTGGGGACCGATATCACCCTGCCCTACCTGAACTGGTCGATCACCTTGGGCAAGCCGCTCTACTACATTCTTGTGCTGATCATCGTCTGGGGAACGGCCAACGCTGTCAACTTCACCGACGGGCTCGACGGCCTCCTGGCGGGCTCGGCGATCATCACCTTCGGCTTCTACGGGATCTTTGTGGCAGCGGTGCTGGGCTACCTGGACCTGACGCTCCTCAGCCTGGCGATCGTGGGTGGCTGCTTTGGCTTTTTGCGTTACAACTCCCACCCAGCCCGTGTCTTCATGGGCGACGTGGGCTCCTTCGCCCTGGGCGGGGCGCTGGCCGCCATTGCCGTGCTGACCAAGACCGAGTTTCTGCTGGTGGTGGTCGGCGGGGTCTACGTGATCGAGGTGCTCTCGGTAATGCTCCAGGTCGCCTCCTTTAAGCTGACCGGCAAGCGGATCTTCAGGATGTCGCCCCTGCACCACCACTTCGAGCTAATGGGCTGGCCCGAGACCCGCGTTCTGCGCCTCTTCTGGGGCGCCGGGCTGGCGCTGGCAATCCTCGGCTGGTTCGCCCTGCCGGGAATGGTCTTCAACCGATAGAATTTGCAGCGAGGGGGTCGGCTCTACGTGCAGACTGCACGCAAGGGACCGGACTACACCCTCATCACAGTGGTCGCGCTTCTACTTGGCATTGGAATTCTCATGGTGTATACGTCCAGTCTCGCGTTGGGTAAGGAGGATTATGACAACCAATATTACTTCCTGCAGCGCCAGGCAATCTGGGTCCTGGTGGCCTTCACCGCCATGTGGGGCTTTGCCTCGATCTCGCCCTGGACATGGCAGAAGCACTCGAAGACGCTGCTCCTGGTGGCGATCGGCCTGCTGATTCTGGTGGTTATACCCGGAATCGGCATCTACCGCCTGGGGGCGAGGCGCTGGCTGGGAGCGGGCCCGCTCAACTTCCAGCCCTCGGAGGCGGCCAAGTTCGCTTTTATCATGTGGCTGGCCGGTTACCTGGCCAACAACCCCAGGGAGATCCGCTTCTTCTTCCGGGGCCTGACCCCGGCGCTCCTGGTGCTGGGCCTGCTCTTCGGCCTGATCATGTTGGAGCCCGACCTGGGCACCAGCCTGACGCTGGCTGGGACCGGCGCCCTGATGCTCTTCGCCGCCGGCGCCGAGCTGTCGCACCTGGGCCTCTTGGGGGTGGTGGGCGCCGCCGGCGTCTTCGCCCTGGCCAAGATCGACGCCGAGCGCTGGAGCCGAATCACCACCTTCTTAAACCCGTGGGCCGACCCCACCGACTCGGGCTACCAGATCATTCAGGCGCTGTTGGCCTTCGGCTCCGGCGGTCTCTTCGGCGTAGGGCTGGGCGCCAGCCGCCAGAAGCACTTTTACCTACCGGAACGGCACACCGACATGATCTTCGCCGTGCTGGGCGAGGAGTTAGGCTTTATCGGCTCGGTCCTGGTGCTGCTGCTCTTCTTCGCCTTCGCCTGGCGGGGCTACCGGATCGCCATTCAGGCCCCCGACCGGTTCACCAGCCTGCTGGCGGCCGGGGTCACAAGCCTGATCACCCTGCAGGCCGCCATGAACATCGCCGTGGTAACCGCCTCGATCCCGTCGACAGGCATTCCGCTGCCCTTCCTGAGCTACGGCGGCTCCAGCCTGCTGATCACCCTCTCGGGCGTAGGGATTCTCCTGGGGGTCTCGAGATACTGTAGAAACTGAGTCTCTGTCTTTGCCGAAAGGGGAGTCAAATGCGCTACTTGATCACCGGCGGCGGCAGCGGCGGGCATATCTACCCCGCCCTGTCGATCGCAGAAGCGCTCCGGCACCTGGACCCCGAAGCCGATGTCCTGTACGTAGGCACCGCCAACAGCCGGGAGGCCGAGGTGGTGCCCAGGGCCGGCCTCCCCTTCGCCGTGATCAACAGCGGCCGCCTGATCAACCTGGGCCTGGCGCAGAAGATCAAGGGCGGCCTACAGGCGCTGAAGGGCGTCCTGGACGCCATCGTCCACATAAGAAGGTTCAGGCCCGATGTGGTAGTAGGCACCGGCGGCTTCGTCTCCGGCCCGGTGCTCCTGGCGGCCAAGTTGACCGGCCGCCCGGTGGTCATTCAGGAACAGAACGCCTTCCCCGGCGTGACCAACCGCATCGCCGCCAGGTGGGCGAGGGCGGTCTTCGTCCCCTATGAGGAGGCCAAAGCTCACTTCCCCAAGGGCACAAGGCTGATCATGGCCGGCAACCCGGTACGCCCCGAGGTAGCAGCCGCCACCAGGGAGGAGGGCCGCAAAGCCTTCGCCATAGGCGAGGCAGAGAAGGTCCTGGTGATCATGGGCGGCAGCGGCGGCGCCAGGGACTTCAACCGGGCCGCCGCCGATGCCGTGATGCTGTTGGACGAGCCATCTCTACGGGTGCTGCACATCACCGGGGAGCGTTACTACGAGCAGACCAAAGAGCAATACGGTGAGCGCGAGAACGTCACCGTTCTCCCGTATGTGCATAACATGCCAGAGGCTTACGCCGCCGCCGACGCCGGCCTCTTCCGCGCCGGCGCCCTGACCCTGGCCGAGATCCAGGTAAGGGCGCTCCCCAGCGTGTTAATTCCCAGCCCCAATGTGACCCACAACCACCAGGAGTGGAACGCCAGAACGCTGGAAAAGCGAGGCGCAGCGATCGTATTGAGAGAAGAGGGAATCACCCCGATCAAGCTGGCCGAAGCCCTGACCCAGGTGCTAAATGACCGGGAAAAAGCAAGCCAGATAAGCAAGGCCCTGGAAGCATTGGCCCAGCCAGAAGCCGCCAAAGAGATCGCCCAAAAGATCATGGCCATCGCCAGCAAGACCCAGGGCTAAGTAAAACAGCAGGAGGGAGCGGGTACCCCCGCAGCCGGCATCAGCGAGGAGCCTACGGGCCGTAAGCAATCAACAGGGCCGCCGCCGGTCGGCGGTGCGTCCCTGAAGGGCCGTGCCCGAGCGCGGTTCCGACCGGCGGCGAACCAGACTGCAGCGTTACGGCCCGTTGGCGAAGGAGCGCCGCCGCAAGGGGGTGCCCCGACCGACCGCCGCAAGGGGGTGCCCCGACCGACCCCCCGACCGACCCCGCTAAGTCAAGGCAGGGGCCATCGCAAAAGGAGGCGCCTCACTATGTCACCCATCGAGGAACAACTGCGTAGCATAATCCGCGACCCGGGCCGCATCCGCCGTGATGAGCCTATGCGGAAACATACCACCTTTCGCCTGGGCGGTCCCGCCGACTTCTTCATCGAGGTGGCCGACCGCACCGAGCTCGCGGGCGTGCTCTCCCTGGCGAGCCGCGAGACCCTGCCCATTTACATTCTCGGCAATGGCAGCAACCTGCTGGTCTCCGACGACGGCGTGCGCGGCTTCGTCCTTGTGCTGGCCGGCGAGTTCAACCAGTACACGGTCGAAGGGACGACCGTAAGGGCAGGCGGCGGCTACAACCTGCCGAAGCTGGCCACCCAGGTGATGAAGATGGGCCTGGGCGGAATGGAGTTCGCCTGCGCCATCCCCGGCACGGTGGGGGCCGGGCTGATGATCAACGCCGGCGCACATGGCGGCGATCTCTCGCAGGTGGTGACCGAGGCGACCGTCGTCTGGGGCGACGGTCGCACCGAGCGGCTCACCCCCGAGCAGATCGGCTTTGGCTATCGGACATCGAAGCTTCAGGGGACCTCCGCCATCGTCGTGGAGGTGGTGATGGCCCTGCACGCCGGCGATACAGCCGAGATGCAGCGGGCGATGCAGCACCACCTGGAGCGGCGGCGCGCCACGCAGCCCTTGCAGCTGCCGAATGCGGGCTCGATCTTCATGAACCCGCCGGGCGAGTACGCCGGGCGGCTGATCGAGCAGGCCGGCCTGAAGGGGCTGACCGTGGGCGGGGCCCAGGTCTCCGAGAAGCACGCCAACTTTATCGTCAACCTCGGGAACGCCTCCACAAAGGATGTTCTGATCCTGATGGACCGGGTTCGCAAGACCGTTGAAGAGCGGTTTGGAGTTCGGCTGGAGGCCGAAGTGAAGATCTGGGGCCACAACCCCTACTTCCTGCCCTGATCTGGGGCCCGGTACCTCCTGGGGCCGGGGGCTCTCCAGCCGCGGGAGGTCACTTGCATCGTGAAACGCAATGAGCGCTACGTGGTGGCCGGCGGGTGCCGGCTCCAGGGGCAGGTGGCGATCAGTGGCGCAAAGAACGCCGCCCTGCCAATCCTGGCGGCGGCGCTCCTGACACCCTGCCAATCTGTGATCCATAACGCTCCCATGATCCGAGACGTCTCGGTGATGGTGGAGATTCTGCGCAAGCTGGGGGCCCGGGTGGAAGAGGGGGGCGAGGGCCCCTCGGGCCAGACGCTGTACGTTGCGGCCGACGGGCTGAACAGCCCCGAGGTTGGGGCGGACTTCACCCGGGAGATGCGCTCCTCCATTTTCCTGATGGGGCCCTTGCTGGCCCGCATCGGCAAGATTCGCATCTCCTACCCCGGCGGCTGTGCCATCGGCCCGAGGCCGATCGACTTCCATCTCAGAGGGCTCGAACTGCTCGGCGCCAAGATCGAGGAGCGCTTCGGCTACATCGAAGCGACGGTGCCCCGGCGCCTGAAGGGCACCGAGATCTACCTGGACTTCCCGTCTGTCGGGGCGACCGAGAACCTGATGATGGCCGCCGTGCTGGCCGAGGGGACCACCGTGATCCGCAACGCTGCCAGGGAGCCAGAGATCGTTGACCTGCAGAACCTGCTGAACAAGATGGGCGCCCGGGTTCGGGGCGCCGGGCTCGACGTGATCCGGGTCGACGGGGTCAGGAAGTTGGGTCCGGTGGAGCATTCCGTTATCCCTGACCGGATCGAGGCCGGCACCTTCCTGGCCGCCGGTGCGATCACCGGGGGAGAGGTGACGGTTCAGGGGGTGATTCCCGAGCACCTGGAGGCGGTCTGCGCCAAGCTGCGCGAGATGGGCGCGACCCTCCGGGAGGGCGAGGACTCCGTCACCGCGACCGGCCCGTCCCGGCTGCGGGCCACCGACCTGAAGACGCTCCCCTACCCTGGTTTTCCGACCGACATGCAGCCGCAGATGATGGCCCTGATGGCCGTAGCCGATGGGACGAGCATCGTGACGGAGACCATCTTCGAGAATCGCTTCAAGGTGGCGGATGAACTGAGGCGCCTCGGGGCAAATATCAAGACCGAGGGGCGAACCGCCGTCGTGCAGGGCGTGAAGCAGCTCTCCGGCGCGACCGTGGAGTGTCCTGCCCTCCGGGAGGGCATGGCGCTGATCCTCGCCGGCCTTGTGGCCGAGGGCGAGACGACCATCGAGGACATCTACCACATCGACCGGGGCTATCAGCACCTGGAGGGGAAACTCCAGGGCCTGGGCGCCCGGATCGAGCGAGCGTAGAGCGTGCGAAGCGGAAGGGGGATCGGAGGGGTGCGCCGGTCCCCCTTTCTTATCCGGCGGCGGCTGGACAGGCCCGCTCTCCCAGAAGAAGGAGAACGACCAAACGCCACGAAAATCCTACTGCGGAGATATGAGCCAACCCGAAAGGGCCGCTTGCGGAAGACAAGTTTCCCGGCGCCCGCTGTGGCGGACCGGAGAATGTTTGAGGTGAAGTCATTGCCGCGTGTCTGTTTTTCATCAACCCGACCGCTGGTTATGGGCGCGCCCTGAAGACATGGAAGCGGATCGAGCCGACAGTGGCGCAGTGGGGTGAGTACGGGGTCAAGTTCACAGAGCGGCCGCGGCACGGTGAGGCGCTGGCCAGGCAGGCAGCTGCGGAGGGCTATGATCGGGTGATCTCTCTGGGCGGCGACGGCACCCTGAACGAGGTCGGCAACGGGCTGATGGGCACCGGGGCCGCCCTCGGCGTGGTGCCCACCGGGACCGGCAACGACTGGGTGCGCACCGTGGGCATTGAGCGCAACCCGGAGGAGGCGGCACGGGTCGCCTTTCAGGGCCGCCTGGTCAAGATGGACGTCGGTCTTGCCCACGGCTACCGGTACTTCTTCAACATCGCCGGCATCGGGTTCGATGCCGAGGTCTCCCGGCGTGTCAACGACTACGGCCCGGTGCTCAAGGCGATTGGCGGCACCCTGCCCTCGCTGCTGGGCATTGCCGGGACGCTCTTCAGCTTTACCGGGGCGAAGGTGCGGGTGGAGCTGGATGACCGGGTGCTGAATCCGGAGCGGCTGCTCCTGATGGCGGTGGGCATTGCCCGCTACTATGGCGGCGGTATGATGATTCTGCCCGATGCGTCGATCAACGATGGTCTCTTCGAGATCGCCTGGGGCGAGGACCTCGGCCGCCTGGAGTTGGTGAAGCTGGTGGGCAAGATCTACTCCGGTGAGCATGTGGGCCATCCGAAGGTGACCATGACCCGTGGGCGCCGGCTGGCAGCCAGCTCGGATCAGCGGGTTGCCTTTCACCTCGATGGTGACGTGGCCGGAAACCTGCCGGTCACCTTCGAGATCCTCCCGGAGGCGCTCGATGTGATCGTGCCGGAGAACAGCCCGGTTTGACATGATTTGTGCGGTGGGCGGCGCCTCTGCGAACCGCCTGCCATGAAGTATAATGAATTACCTGTAGGGCACTTCACTCGGAGGCGGATCAATGGAGAACGAGGACGTACTGCATGACGAAGGGCAGGAACGTGGCGGGCGATGGGGGTTTTGGCTCGCCCTGCTGGTCATGCTGGCCATCTGCCTCTTCGCCGTTTACCGGTCAGCTCTCTTCCGACTGGAGCGGGTCCTGATCACCGGGAATCAGCGGCTGAGCCAGGCCGATATCCTGGAGGTGACCGGACTGGCGCCGGGTATGCTTCGCTGGGAGGCGCCGGCCGATCGGGTGCAGCGGCGGCTCGAGGCTGAGCCCCGGATTCGCTCCGCGACCGTTGCCTGGAAGGGGAACCGGCTGACGATTGAGATCGTGGAGCGGGAGCCGCTGGCGCTTCTGCAGTATCATGGACGCTATTATCTGGTGTTGGATGAAGAGGGGGCGATCCTCGGCCAGCGCATGCTGGAGGAGGGTGACCGGCTGCCGGTGATCGCTGGGCTGACCGTCACCAGCGCCCTGCGGGGGCAGCGGCTGTCGCATGCGGGGCTGCTCGACGTCCTCTCGGTGCTGGCCTGGACCGCCCCGCCGCTGCGGGGGCAGATCTCGGAGGTCCAGGTGCGGGAAGATCGCTATATTCGACTCTATATGACCGGGGGCACCACCGTTGACTGGGGAGTGCTGCCGGAGAGCCCGGCGGAGCGAGATGGGTTTATTCAGATCCAGCTCCAGGGGTTCGGTGAATTTTGGGAGAAGATCCCCCGCGCGAAGCTGGCTACCTGCAGCATCGATCTGCGGGTGAAGAGCAAGGTATTGCCAACGGGCTGCCAGTAATGGCGAGGGAGTAGGGATGTACGATGAACAAGATGCGCCATCTGCCGTGGGCCGTCGCGCTGGTCGGCGTAGTCCTCGGCTTCATGTTGTCCATGCAGTTCAAAGTGCAAAAGCAGGTGGCGCTCTCCAATGTGGCCCGCCTGCAGCGCAACGAGGAGTTGGCCAGCCAGTTGGAAAAGGCGGAGCAGCAGCGGGATGACCTGGCTGCGGAGGCGCTGGATCTGCGGCGGCAGCTCTCCAACATGGCCAGTGCGCAGGCGGAGTACCAGGCGCTGGCCCAGCAGTTGGAGTTGGCACAGATCCATGCCGGGCTGCTCCCCATGACCGGTCCCGGGGTGGTCGTGGTGATGAACGACTCCAACCGGCCGGTCACCCCAGGTGAGAACGCCAACAACTTCATCATCCACGATGAGGATGTGCTTCGCGTGATCAACGAGCTGGTGGCCGCCCGTGCCGAGGCGATCTCGATCAATGGGCAGCGGGTGACCGGCCGGACGGAGATTCGCTGTACGGGGCCCGTGGTGACGATTAACGGGGTACGGACCGCCCCACCCCTGGAGATCGTCGCGATCGGCAACCCGACCGAGCTGGAGCAGGCGCTGACCATGAAGGGCGGCGTGGCGGAGGCGGTCCGGTTCTGGGGAATCCAGCTGACCGTGAAGAAGGAGAACCAGGTGACGGTGCCGGCCTATAAGAGCAGCCTGCGCCTGCAGTACGCGACCCCCGCCAAGGAGGTGAAGCCCTGATGTGGATCATTCTTGCCGGCCTCATCTTGGGGATCGTTCTGGGTGTCCTCTCGCCGTTTACCCTTCCGGTCTTCTATGGACGGTACCTGTCGATCGCTGTCCTGGCGGCGCTGGATACCGCTTTTGGCGGCCTGCGGGCCAGCCTGGAGGGAACCTATGACAACGGCGTCTTTATCACTGGCTTCTTTACCAACGCCCTGCTGGCTGCGGGGCTGATCTACCTGGGCGACCGCATCGGGGTAGATGACCTCTACCTGGCGGGTGTGGCGGCGATGGGCATCCGCATGTTCCAGAACCTCGGGATCATTCGCCGGGCGCTGTTCAACCGGTTCGGCCCGCTCCGGAAAAAGCAGGCGTCCGCGCAGCCGGGCGCCATGCATGACTGATATCTGGTGACCTGCTCCTCCGGGGGCAGGTCTTTCCATCTCACCACTCCCAAGATTTATGGGACCCTCCAAATTCAGGAGCAGGATTCGTCTGCCTTACGTTGAATCCACTTAAGAAGGCGTTGGGCTGACGGGGCATACCGGGCCGGGCGCTGGAATCAAGGGGGCCGGATCTGGTGGAGAGAAACCTCGTTCTGGGCGTTGACGCCGGTAGCGCCAATGTGGTGGCAACCGTGGCCGAAATCGCCGGGGGCGAGCCTCAAGTGATCGGCGTGGGTCTCGTGCCCTCGGCCGGCGTTCACCGGGGCGTTGTCGTCGACGTGAAAGCTGCTGGGGGAGTGATCCGGCAAGCGGTCGAGAAGGCTTGCCAGATGGCGGACTGCTCGGGGGTAAACCGGGCGGTGGTCTCCGTATCGGGGGCGCACATTCTCTCCCTGGTGGGATCGGCTGAGGTGCCGGTCCACCGCCCACTCACGGGTGTTGCCCCGGAAGATGTGCGACGTGCCCTGGACGCAGCCGCCGCTGTGGAGCTGCCCGCCGGGCGTGAGGTGATCCACGTCGCAGCGCGCTCCTACCGGCTTGACGGCAACGGCCCGATGCGCGACCCGTTAGGGCTGGCCGGCCGGAACCTCGAGGCGGAAGCGCAGCTGGTGACGGGGGAGGCGCTTCCGATTCAGAACCACCTGCGGGCCGTGCGGGAGACCGGGCTCGAGGTGGTGGATTACCAGGTGGCCGTCCGGGCAGCTGGTGAGGCGGTTCTGACGGACAGGGAGCGGGAGGAAGGGGTGCTGCTGCTGGAGATCGGCGGCGGGACCACCGGGGTGGCGGTCTACGAGAGGGGACACCTCTTCCATGTCGCGGTTCTGCCGTTAGGCGGTGAGCACATCACGCACGACATCGCTGCCGTGCTCCGGGTGCCGGTAGCCACAGCGGAGCAGCTAAAGCGGGAGCGGGGCTGGGCAGACCCGGCACTGGTGCCCGATTCAACATTTGAACTGGTAAGTCCGTCCGGGCGGAAGGTCCGTGAGGTCTCGGACAAGAAGTTAGCAGAGATTATCGGTTCGCGGGTGGAGGAGATCTTGCAGATGGCGGCGGTCTCGGTGAGGCGTTCCGGCTACGGGGGGATCTTCCCGGCCGGAGTGGTTCTCACAGGCGGCAGCAGCCGGCTGTCGGGGCTGATGGAGGTCGCTGCCGACGGCCTCAGCCTCCCCGCCCGCATCGGCGTAGCCCGGGGTCCGCTGGTGGCGGAGCCGGAGCTGGCGACGGCAGCCGGGCTGGTCTGGTGGGGAGCCCACCTCGCCCGCGAAGAGGCGGCAGCCACGCAGGAGACCGTGACACAGGACCGATTCGGACGCATCCGGGATTGGCTGAAGGCCCTGTTCCACTAGCGCCATGCAAGGAGGATCATAGACGTGTACGAATATCAGCCGGGTTTTGAGCAGTTTGCCTGCATCAAGGTCATCGGCGTCGGTGGTGGCGGCAACAACGCGGTCAACCGGATGATCGCCGCGGGGCTGCGCGGGGTGGAGTTCATCTCCGTCAATACGGATGCGCAGGCGCTCGGCAGCGCCCAGGCTCAACATAAGCTGCAGATCGGGGCGAAGCTGACCAAAGGCCTGGGGGCCGGCGCCGATCCGGATATCGGTTTCAAGGCGGCGGAGGAGAGCCGGGAGGAGATCGCCAACGCCCTGCGCGGCGCTGACATGATCTTCGTGACCGCCGGCATGGGCGGCGGCACCGGTACCGGCGCAGCGCCCGTGGTGGCGGAGATCGCCAAGGAGCTCGGGGCGCTGACCGTGGGCGTCGTCACCAAGCCCTTCACCTTCGAGGGCAAGAAGCGACTGATGCAGGCAGAAAAGGGGATCGGCCATCTGAAGGGAAAGGTCGACACCCTGATCACCATTCCCAACGACCGGCTGCTGCAGGTGGTTGACAAGAAGACGAGCCTGGTGGAGGCCTTCCGCACCGCCGACGATGTGCTGCGCCAGGGCGTGCAGGGCATCTCTGACCTGATCGCCGTGCCTGGCCTGATCAACCTGGACTTCGCCGACGTGCGGACGATCATGTCGAACACCGGCTCCGCCCTGATGGGCATCGGCGTCTCCCGGGGCGAGAACCGGGCGACCGAGGCGGCCCGGGCAGCCATCTCCAGCCCGCTGCTGGAGACCTCGATCGAGGGAGCCAAGGGTGTACTCCTGAACATCACCGGCGGCTCGGATCTGGGCCTGATGGAGGTCAACGAGGCGGCGGAGATCATTGCCCAGGCCGCGGACCCCGAGGCAAATATCATCTTCGGCGCCGTGGTCGATGAGGCGATCAACGACGAGATCCGGGTGACCGTCATCGCCACCGGCTTCGGGGACACCGATTTCCTGAACTGGGGCCGCCGCAAGACCGGCGAGCAGTCCAAGGAGATGGAGATCAAGCCGTTCACCGACGAACTGGACATTCCGGCCTTCCTGCGCCGCAAGCCGCAGTAAGTTTGAAAGAAAAGGAGGTGGCGGATCTACTCCGCCACCTTCTGTTTGGCAGACCGATTCTAGTGGGGCTGACCACCCCCGCCTCCCGGCGGGGCTTTTTTTCTTTATCCGAGCAAGTCGACAAAACCTCTCAAAATAGCCCGACACGAAGCGACGATAAGCGACAGCGAGAGTGGGCTATGATGGTGGCATAAAGCGAGGACTTGCCTCGTAATCTGCGCTGCGGGTCGGCACAGATAACTGGAGCGATCCTCGAAGGGGGGCGCGGAGCTTGTCTGGAACGTATCCCATCCGGCTCGACATGTTGTTCCTGATCAACCTGCTGATCGATTTCTGTCTCTTCTGGTTTGCCGGGATGCTCTCCTGGACGAGGCCGCGGTGGTGGCGTGTGCTGGCGGCGGCGGTTCTTGGTGCGTCCTTGACCTTCCTTCCCGTTCTGGTGCCATGGGGAGGATGGTTCCTTTCAAGCGTGGGCGTCATCGTGGTCGGCATTCTGCTGGTCGCCGTGATGGTCTGGCCGTGCTCGCCCATTCAGTTTGGCGCCGTTTACGGCCTCATGTGGGTGGGTTTGGTTCTCACCGGGGGGACCGTGCGGTTCCTCACGGAGCGGATCGGCTCCCCGATGAGCTTTGTCTATCTCACGCTGATCGCTGGAGGGGTTGCCGCTGCTCTGATGGGGGCGCCCTTTCTCTGGCAGGGATATGGGGAGCGCAAGACGGTACGGGATGGACTCCACCAGGTCCGGATTCGGCTGGGGGAACAGAGCCTGGTTCTGACCGGCTTTGTCGACTCCGGCAACAGTCTGTCTACCCCTGTCACCCGCCGGCCGGTGGCGGTGGTGGAGGCGGAGAGGCTTCGGCCCTACTTGCCGCCGGAGGTGATGGAGGCGCTCTCCATGGGCTGGTATGCCCTGGAGGCGCTGCCGGAGGCCTGGCGGAACCGCTGCCAGCTGGTGCCCTACTCGGCGGTGGGCAACCAGGGGGGAGCCCTGCTCGTCATTACGCCCGATGAGCTGGCGCTCTGGGAAAGGAGGGCGGGGCGCTGGGTTGCGGTGGGGGGATTGATCGGCCTGGCCATGCAGCCGTTGGGACCCCAGGGCCATTACCAGGCCCTGCTGTCCCCCGGGATGCTCCGGGAGGCTCAGGGGAAGTTGTGATCAAACCAGGGGAGGGAGAGACTGGATGACCGTCGCCTGGGAGCGATTCATCCGCCATCTGCAGTGGGAACTTTTCCGGGTGCGGGCCCGCATTATCCGCTGGTTGGTAGCCCGCAAGCTAATCAAGCCAAGGCCCATCTATTATGTGGGGTCCAGCGAAGCGCTGCCCCCGCCGCTCTCCGGTGAGGAGGAGAGCGCCCTGCTCTTTCGCCTGTCCGACGGCGATGACAGCGTCAAGAATACGCTGATCGAGCGCAACCTCCGGCTGGTGGTCTACATTGCCCGCAAGTTCGACAACACCGGGATCTGGGTGGAGGACCTGGTCTCGATTGGCACCATCGGCCTGATCAAGGCGGTCAAGACCTTTGACCCATCCAAGAAGATCAAGCTGGCCACCTATGCCTCCAAGTGCATTGAGAACGAGATCCTGATGTATCTGCGCCGCTCCGCCCGCACCCGGTCCGAGGTCTCCTTCGATGAGCCGCTGAACAAGGACTGGGAGGGCAATGAACTGCTCCTCTCCGATGTGATGGGCACCGATAACGATGTTACCTATCGCGGCCTGGAGGAGGAGGTCGACCGCATCCTCCTGCGCAAGGCGATGACCAAGCTGAACGGCCGCGAGAAGCGGATCATGGAGTTGCGCTTCGGCCTGATGGACGGCCGGGAGCGGACCCAGAAGGAGGTGGCCGACCTGCTGGGCATCTCCCAGAGCTACATTTCGCGGCTGGAGAAGCGAATCTTTAAGCGGCTGAAGAAAGAGATCTCCCGTATGGAGTGAGTGACTGCGCCCGACCCGGGTTGTTGATCTGGGTCGGGACGTTTTTTTGCCGCGGATTTCGCGGATTTTACGCGGATTTACACGGAACTGCTCAAGAGTTGGGTGAAGCAAGCCTCGGCCGCCGAGCAACCGCAGAACGAGACCCATTTATATATATAAAATATCTCTTTCAGGGGCCTACAAATCCGCGAGAATCCGCGTGTTAATCCGCGAAATCCGCGGCAAAGAAAGAGCTTCCACAGCCCCACCCTATCTCTTTAACCCCTATACTGTCATTCCAAAAAGTTCCTGACAACGGAATAGCCCCCAGTTACGGTGGACATACTCCCTGTTGTATGGGGCCGCCGCTCGGCGCCCCAGGGGGGAGGCATCGTCCCGGAATGATGATCAACAAAGTGGAGATCTGTGGGGTCAATACGTCGAAGCTTCCGGTTTTGACTAACGCCCAGATGCGCGAGCTCTTTACCCGTATGCAGAGCGGGGAGCACTCGGCCAGGGATCAGTTGATTACCGGAAACCTCCGCCTGGTGCTCAGTGTCATTCAACGGTTCAACAATCGCGGTGAGTACGTCGATGATCTGTTCCAGGTGGGGTGCATCGGCCTTATGAAGGCGATTGATAACTTCGACCTGGGCCAGAATGTGAAGTTCAGTACCTATGCGGTCCCCATGATCATCGGGGAGATTCGGCGCTACCTGCGGGACAACAACCCGATTCGGGTGAGCCGCAGCCTGCGGGATGTGGCCTACAAGGCGCTGCAGATCCGGGACACGCTGGTGAGCCGGCTCTCCCGTGAGCCAACGGTGCAGGAGATCGCGGACGAGCTGAAGCTGCCGCTGGAGGAGATCGTCTTCGCCCTCGACTCAATCCAGGAGCCGGTCTCGCTCTTTGAGCCGCTCTACCATGACGGGGGCGACCCGATCTACGTCATGGACCAGGTGAGCGACGAGAAGAACCAGGACGGCCAGTGGCTGGAGGGGATCACGATCCGCGAGGCGCTCCGCCGCCTGAACGAGCGGGAGCGGCTGATCTTGACGCTCCGGTTCTTTGAGGGGAAGACCCAGATGGAGGTCGCCGAGGAGATCGGCATCTCCCAGGCCCAGGTGAGCCGCCTGGAGAAGGCTGCGCTCACCCATATGCGCAAGTTTGTCTGACTGCCCGCAATCCATTCGTCCTGTCCGCCCCTGGCGGATAGGACGAATTTTCTTTCTACTGCATGTTTAAAAACAGAGAGGCCTGTCTAGACTGGAAGCTACCACAAGGTTGAAAGTACCGAGGAGGAATATGGGTATGAATCGGAAGATTGTGGCTGGGTGGTTGTTGGTCTGTCTGGGTCTTTCTACGGTGGCGACAGGGTGGGCACTGGCCCGCAACGCCCATGCTGCGTCTTTACCGGAGGTCGCTCTGGCAGGGGAGACCGCTGCGAATGACGAGTTGATCCGAGTCCACGTGATTGCCAACAGCGACAGCGCCGAGGATCAGGCCCTGAAGCTGAAGGTGCGGGATGCGGTTCTGGCGGAGCTAGCCCCTCGCCTCGCCGGGGCGGAGAGTGTGACCGAGGCGGAAGCGGTCATCGCCGAGGCGCTGCCTGCGCTGGAGCGGGTCGCCGGTCGGGTGGTCGATGAGCAGAGCTTCGCTTACCAGGTCCGGGCTGAACTGGGGCGGTTCGCCTTCCCGGGCAAGTCCTATGGCGACCTCTATCTGCCCGCCGGGGAGTACAAGGCGCTGCGCGTCGTGATCGGCGAAGGGCAGGGGGCGAACTTCTGGTGCCTGGTCTACCCCTCCTACTGCTATCGCATCTATGAGATCCAGAAGCCTTCGGGCGGGATCATCGCCCCAGGCTCGGGGTCGGAGAGCACCGACATCTGGTAGCGGTCAACTGGCGACCCTCTTCCGCATAGGATTGGGCAAGAGCCCTTGATCTGGGGGGGAGGGTTATCCATGGCGGTGACCAAGGCATCCAATCTCCGCAAGGAAGTGATCGACATCCGAACGGGGCGCCGCCTTGGTGAAGTGATTGATGTCGAGATCGATGAGGAGTCCGGCAAGATTGCCTCCATCGTGGTACCCGGAGAGGCCCGCTGGATGGGGCTGTGGGGGGGAGGCCCCGATGTGGTCATCCCCTGGACCAAGATCGTCAAGATCGGGCCCGACTGCATTCTGGTGGAGATCGACCGGCTTGGCGCTCCGTGAACAGGACCCCCGAGGGATTCGGGGGTCCTCAGGCTGTTGACAAACTCATGTAGGAAGCGGATCGCACTCGCGATCTGCTTCCTTTTTTGTTAGACTATACTTACAAGAACATAATTAGGCGGTGGTCACTGTGCTGCGGGGTCCTCATGGCCA
>JBMONB010000207.1:0-2846 GCA_049325315.1 Bacillota bacterium
AGCAGGCGGGTATGGAGGTGCAGATCGGCACCACCGTCACCCGCTACAACTGGAAGGACCTGCCGGCCATCGCCCGGAAGGTGGAGGAGATCGGGGTCGCCCTCTGGTCGGTCTTCTTCCTGATTCCGACGGGGCGCGGGCAGCTGTCGGACATGCTGACGCCCGACGAGCACGAAGAGGTGATGACCTGGCTGGCGGATTACAGCCAGACGGTCAACTACGCGATCAAGTCCACCGAGGGGCCGCACTGGCGGCGGATCCTCCTGCAGAAGGGGATTACGGGGCTGCCGACCATGGGGGTCAACGACGGCAAGGGGTTTGCGTTTATCTCGCACATTGGCGATGTGAACCCTAGCGGGTTTCTGCCCTGGAGGGCGGGGAATGTGCGGGAGGAGTCGCTGGCCTCGATCTACCGGAATTCTGAGGTCTTCCGGCTGCTGCGGGATCCGTCGCAGCTGAAGGGCAAGTGCGGCGCCTGCGAGTACCGGGGGATCTGCGGCGGCTCGCGGGCCCGGGCCTATGGGGTCTACGGGGACTGGCTGGCGGAAGACCCTGCATGTGCCTATGTGCCGCCCGGATATGAGGCGAAGCGGGGCGAATAGGGAGCGGGCCGTGGGACCGGGACCGGGACCGGGACCGGGACCGGAACCGGAACCGGAACCGGAACCGGAGCCGGAGCATGCCGGATAGGGGCACCCCGTCGCTCCCCGGTTCGTCGCCAAGGGACGGTACGGCTGCAGGGGGGCTCGCCGCCGACTGGAACCGCGGTGAGCAATGGCCCTTTCAGGGGCGCACCGCCAGTCGGCGGCGGCTGTGGGGCGGGCCTACCGTCCCTAGGCTCCCACACCAATGTCGCTCTCAGGGTACCCCTATCCGGCGGTCTTTGCTACCTGGTCGTCCTTGTCGCCTTGCCTGGCGGGGCTGCGCCAGCCCCCCGCACCCAAGCCCCCCGCACCCAAGCCCCCCGCACCCAAGCCCCTCGCCCCCAGCCCCCTCCGACCCCCCGGCCCTGGGCTATGCTTGCTTTCTTTCTTGGTGTATGATCGGGGGTGTGAGGTGAGGGCTTTGAGCGATTGGCGTGAGAAGCTGGCTGGGCTGGGCAGGGAGTTGCAGGCGAAGGAGCAAGTGGTGGCGGAGCAGAAGGTGGCCACGCTTCGGGCCTTTCGTCAGCGGCTGGAGGATTTGAAGCCGGTTCTGGAGGGCGTCGAGGCGTTTGGCGATGCGTTTGGGGTGGAGGTGGACTTCACCATCAGCCGGTTTGATGACCGGTATCCTTACCTGGAGTTCCGGATCATTCGGCCTCCCCTCTTTCTTCGAATCGAGTGCCGCGATGGGGTGATTCGGGAGAGGCTTAAGGAAGGGGTGGCCGCTCCAACCGAGGCGGTGCTTTCGCTGGAGGCGCTATCGCCGAAGCGGGTTGAGCAGCGGCTGAACTCCTGGATGCAGGCGGCGGCCCAGGCGAACCGTCGGGTGCCGGGGCGGCGCTTCTAATGATTCCGCGTCAACTGCAACCAGGAACCTCCGGCGGGAGTCATACTCATGAGAGTTGACCCTGCCGGAGGTGTTTTGGTTGATCTACCCTGTGCTTCGGCGCTTGATCGCCCTCTTCGCGCTGCTATCCCTACTTGCCTTTGCACCACCGGCTCCGGCGGCCACCTGCCGGGTGACCGATTTCTCTGGCGTCTGCTTTGACACCCTGCCCAAGCTCTGGTGCTGCTCGGCCGCCTTTCTTGGGTGGTCGGAGATCACCGTGGGCGACAGCTTTCCGGTGACGGGGAAGGTGGACCAGTCGGTGGAGCAGACCGAGGCGCTGAAGCTGGTCTTCCCCTCGGGGCGGACGGTCACCCTGCCTGTCGCGGCGGATGGCTCCTTCCGGGAGATCGTCACCTTCCATGAGGAGGGGTTCCACCGGCTCCTCAAGGTGACAGAGGGCGGGGAGCATGAGTTCGGGCGGTTTGCGGTGGCCTATCGGGCGGAGCTGCTCGACCTGCCGACGGTGGAGTCCCAGTTCGGGCGGCATCACGCCCGGTCGGGGGTCTCTTTGGGCGTGGTGGAGGCGGGCCTGACCAGCAACCTGCGGGTTCGCTTCACCGATGCGAAGGGGGAGCCGGTCCGCTCCATGGCGATCGGCTTTGGCCAGGAGCGCTTCGCCACCGATTCTGCGGGTATCGCCACCCTCAGCTACACGCCCCCCGGCGAGCGCACCGGGTATGGGATCAGCCGGCTGTACCCGGGCCTGGGGGTAATCGCCTACCGGACGGTGACCATTGACGGCGCCGGTCAGGTGCGGGGCCTGCCCGGCGGCAGGGTGCAGGGGGTGCGGTATGGCGGGACCTGGTACCTGCCGCTCCGGGCCTTCCTGGAGGAGGCGGGCCCGCTCCGATTCGGCGACCTTCCGGAACGGATCCTGTGGGATGCGAACGCGCGCACCATTCAGATCGAGGGGCTGGCGATCATGATCGACACCGGCCTGGTGATGGGGCGGTCGGATTTCCGGGCCAATCTGAAGATCATCGACGGGCGGACCTATATCGACCTGCCCTCGCTGATCCGGCTGCTGGACCAGCTCGGCATGGCACAGCGGACGGGCGAGTTCACCTTCAGGCTCAGCCTGGCCCAGGAACCCTGAAGCGGACAAACTCCATCTGCAGTGAATCGTGGGAAATACTCATACGCCGCTGTTTCTTTCAGGTGCGGGTGCGAATGACCAGGGCGCTCCGTTCCGCTAGAAATTCCCGGAGAGGTTCTTGACGATGTGGGAAAAAGTAGCGGAATCTGCAAAAACAGGAGCCTGGAGGTGACAGAACCACCGTTTTTCGGCCTGATCCGGGCCAATATGCGCCCTC
>JBMONB010000208.1:0-37312 GCA_049325315.1 Bacillota bacterium
TGCTGGAGCGCTACCCCAACCTGATTCTGACCCGCACCTTCTCCAAGGCCTACGGTCTGGCCGGGCTCCGCATCGGCTACGGCCTGGCCCGCCCCGAGATCTGGAGCCCCCTGCTCACCGTGCGGGAGCCCTTCTCGGTGGGGGCCATCGCCCAGGCCGCCGCCCTGGCCGCCCTGCACGACGAGGATCACCTGACCCGGACCCTGGCGGTCAACCGGGAGGGAAAGGCCTACCTGGCCGAACTTTGCCGAGACCTGGGCCTCACCTGGGCGGAGTCGGAGGCCAACTTCCTGTTGATCGACCTGGGCCGCCCGGCCCAGCCGGTCTTTGAGGCGCTGCTGCGGCAGGGCGTGATCGTGCGCCCCTGCGGCGGGTTCGGCCGCCCCACCACCCTGCGGGTCACCGTGGGCACCCCTGAGCAGAACCAGCGGTTTGCCGAAGCCCTCCGCACAGCCCTCCAGGCTTAGACCGTTGGTGCTGTGGCACAAGATGGTCTATACTGGAGGGCAGAGGTGAGCAACACGTGAAGTTAGGCTGCCATATCAGCATCAGCAAGGGATTCGCCCACGCCGTGGAGAGCGCCCACCGCCTGGGTTGCGAGTCGTTCCAGTTCTTCACCAAGAACCCCCGGGCCTTCAGGGGGAAGGCCGCCGACCCCGCCGAGGCGGAGAAGGGGCGGGCGCTCATGGCCCAGTATGGCCTGGTGGCGGTCGCCCACGCCCCCTACATTACCAACCTCTCCACCCCCGACCCGGAGCTGCAGCAGACCTCCATCGCCTCGCTCAAGCAGGACCTGGAAAACGCCGAGGCGTACGGCGCCGTCGGCTGCGTCTGCCACATGGGCAAGCATGTGGAGCAGGGCGAGGAGTACGGCATGAGCCGCATGGTAGAGACGCTCGACCTGCTGCTGGAGGCGTACACCGGCTCCTGCCTATTGCTCCTGGAGAACACCGCCGGCCAGGGCTCCGAGCTGGGCACCACCCTGGAGCAGTGCGTCGAGGTGCGCTCCCGGGTGAAGCAGCCCGAGCGCATCGGCTTCTGCTTCGATACCTGCCACGGCTTCGCCGCCGGCGCCTACCGGCCCGAGGACTGGGAGGCCTTTGTGGAGCACGCCCGCTCCATTGGCTACTGGCAGCATCTCAAGGCGATTCACCTGAACGATTCCAAGTTCGACTACGGCAGCCGCAAGGACCGGCACGCCAACCTGGGCAAGGGCTTCATCGGCGAGGAGGGGATTGCCCGCATCTTGCGGTCGGATGCGGTTCAGGGGCTGCCCGTCTGCCTGGAGACCCCGGTGGAGACCGAGGAGGACTACCGGCCAGAGATGGAATGGGCCAGAGCGCTGCTGACCCGGTAGGGGTATCATCATGACGGTGAACCGAAAACCCCCGGAATTCGGGGGTTTTCTTTTCCTCTCTTTTTATTACGCTAGGGGGTATGGTATAATTTCGGCGATCGCACTCCAGTCGCAGGAGGAAACCACATGGCAGCGCAGCTGTTTACCCTGGCTCGCATCGGCCTGATGGTGATCCTGCCCATGATCCTCGGGTCGCTCACCTACGCCTACCTGCAGAAGCGGTACACACAAGAGGAGTCTGCCGCCACCCGGGCGCCGCACCTGCTGTCGGACGGCGACGGGCTCATGACCGGGCTTCGGACTCTTCCGGCAGCCGGCGCCGCTACCAGCCCCTGTAGCTGGGGACGACTCATGTAGAGAAGCGGAGGGGGTGCTCCCCTCCGCCTCTTCTTGGTTACGGGTCGATAAAGCCCCGGGTCCCGCTCAAGAAGATGGTCCTGGGCTCGGCCACACCCGGGCAGAAGTCGCTGATAATCTCGCCCAGCAGGTTCAGGTCAACGACCGCACCGTTGGCAAGGGTGACCGTGTTGGGGCCCGGGCACGTCGGCGGAAAGCCGATGGTCAGCTCCAGCGGAACCGGGCAGAAGAAGATCGGTGCAGCACTCGTAGAGACGACGACGCGATGGGACATGGGTAGCCTCACCCCCGCTCCATGTTATGTTACCCGGACAATGAATGTACGCCGCCTCACCAAACCCGTGTAGGATTTCGGAGTGGGAACGTCTAATATGCGAAGGACTTATCTGCAAGAGGAGTGACCCCATGTCCGCCCCGTCGTCGCAATTGATCTTGCCCCCGGCTACCTTTCGGGCGGGCTTCAAGGCTGCCACCCCAATCGTGCTGGGCTATCTGCCCATCGGGTTTGCCTTTGGGGTGCTGGCCCGCACCGCCGGCCTGTCGGTGGCCGAGGTCGGGCTGATGTCGCTGCTGGTCTACGCCGGCTCCTCCCAGTTCATCGGCGTTAACATGCTGGCAGCAGGCGCAGCGGTCCCGGCCATTCTCTCCACCACCTTTCTGGTCAACCTGCGCCACCTGCTCCTGAGCACAGCGCTCCTGCCATCGTTCCGGGAGAACAAGCCATGGCAGAACATGCTGCTCACCTATGGCATCACCGATGAGACCTTCGCGATCAACGCCTCAATGCTCCAGGGGCGGCCGATTGGACCCTCCTTCGTCGCCGGGCTGCATATCACCGCCCAGTCCGCCTGGATTGTGGCCTCGGTGGTGGGCGCCCTGGCCGGCCAGATGGCGGGCAACCACGAGGCGCTGGGGCTCGACTTTGCCCTCTCCGCCATGTTCGTCGGCCTGCTCATGCCCCACCTGCGGGGCGAGGGGGCCTCGAGGCGGCAGGTGGCTGCCGTGGTGGCTGCGCTGACCGCCGTGACCATGGCGCTGGCCGGGCTGCCCAGTTGGGGGATCATCGTCGCCACGGTCCTGGCGGCCACGGTGGGGGTGATGCTGCGATGATGAGCGTACGACCCTCAATCTTGCTGCTCTTCCTGGGCATGGCCCTGGTCACCTACCTGCCCCGCATGCTCCCGATTGTGGTGCTCAGCCGCTTTCGGCTGCCGCCGCTGCTCCTGCGCTGGCTGGAGTTCGTGCCCGTGGCGGTCCTGTCGGCCCTGCTGGCCAGCGGGCTGCTGGTCAAGGAGAGCCGCCTGGCCCTGCCCCCGGCCCACCCGGAGCTGCTGGCCGCCCTGCCCGCCTTTGCGGTGGCGATCTGGACCCGCAGCCTTATGGGCACCGTGGTGGCCGGCATCGTGGCGATGGCGCTCCTTCGGTACCTCCTCTGAATCCTGAAAGTGAAGCCCCGCCCGGTGTACGCCGGGCGGGGCTTTCTGCTTCACACTTTGAGGTACGGGCGAAGTCTCTCCAGGGTCTTGGGGCCGATGCCCGAGACGGCGGTCAGGTCCTCGATTCGCTGGAAGGCGCCCCGCTTGGTGCGGTGCTCGATAATGGCCCGGGCGGTGGCCGGCCCGATACCCGGTACCGACTCCAGCTCCGCAGCCGAGGCGGTGTTGATGTTGACCACCCGGGCCTGGCTCCCCTTCGCCTGCGCCGGCTCTGCGGTGGTAACGGGGGCGTAGGTCGCCTCCCGGGCCATGGGCGGCGGCGCCGCCGCCGGCTCCAGTTCCGCCCGGGTGTAGATGTAGACCTTGGCCCCGTCGGTGAGAAGCGCCGCCAGGTTCAGAGCGTCGGGCACCCCCTCGGGCAACGCTCCCCCCGCCCTCTCCACGGCATCGTGCACCCGGGCGCCCTCCTCGAAGGTGTAGACGCCGGGTTTCGAGACCGCCCCTGCCACGTGGACCACCAGCTGCCGCTTCTCAGGGGCAGGGGCGGGCGCGGGAGAGGTAGAGGGTGCAGTTGTGGTCGTATGCGCGGAAAAAGTCAAGGGCACCCCCGGTTCAAGCCCAACCGGACCGGCATCAGCCAGCAGCGCTGCCCGCTGTGCCCGCTGGTCCTCCTGGTAGATCACGACCCCCCGCCAGACCAACCCGGCCACACAGAGAACGATCAGGCCGAGAGCGGCAAACCGAACGGCTGGGGTGACAACCCCCATCCCCCTCACCCCCTATAGGGGGATTCGCCGTCGTTCCATATTTTTCCTTCTAGTGAACCTCGTCGTCGTGCAGCATCTGGTCCTCGGGAATCAGGAGCGCCTCCAGTTTGTCGACGCCCGGGATCTTGTGCATTTCGGTCTTGATCCGGCTCTTGTCCTCGCGGGTGGGCACGAGCCCCTTCACGAAGAGCACGCCGGCGTCACAGTAGACCTCAAAGTGCTGATGGTTATAGCCCATCTGATCCAGCAGCCTCTCGGCGGCGCGGGAGACGTCGGCGTCATCTTCCTTCTCCCCCTCGCCGACCTTGACCCGCTGGACCTTGACCTCCTTCACACCGGGGCACCCCTCAGCGATGCGCGCCGCCTCCTGGACGTCGCCGTGGCTGCCGGCATGGCCCACCAGGCTGACGACGCCCTTGTGGACCCGCACCCCGATGTTGCGGTACTCGGGGATCTTGGTGATGCGGTCGGTCACCTCCGCCAGCAGGTCCTTGTCGCTGAAGGTCTCCTCGTTGGCGACGGTGATGTCATTCTCAATGCGGCGCACCCCGGGAACCTTCCGGGCGATCTCCTCTGCCGCCGTCTTGTGGGAGAGGGCATCCACCACGCCGTGGAGCCGGACCCAGCCATCTTCCACCGCGACCTTCACGTCGATACCGGCAGACTCGGTCTGGGTGAGAAGGGCGTCTTTGACCTCCTTCATCAGGGTCAGGTCGTGGTTGTGCTGCTTCTCTACCCCCGGTGGGTTGAACGGCTTCTGGCGGTCCTGGTTCGCGCTCTGGTGCTCGGCCATTCTCATTCTCCTCCCGCTGGGTTTGCTCATACTAGTCTCTCCAGCGAGTGGCGCGATTTATTGCCCGCCGGCGCGGCCGAGGAAGCGAATCTCCGCCCGCGGCCCGGCGGGCTCCAGGTAGAGCAGACCGAAGCTGAGGCCGGGCGACCAGCGGCGCAGGTCGGTGGGCGAGCCGGGGTTGACCGCCAGGGTCTTGCCGTGCCATTCGTTATAGGCGCTGTGGCTGTGGCCGAAGACGACGACGTCGCAGTCGGGGAAGTGGGAGAGCGCCCGGGCCACGGTGTTGGGCCCCTTGCCCTCGTGCCCGTGAACCAGGCCGATGCGCCAGCCCCCGAGCTCCAGCACCCGCTGCCAGCCCCACCGCTCCACCACCTCGGGCGGGTCGTTGTTGCCAGCGACGGCGATGACCGGGGCGATGCGCTCCAGCGGCTCCAGCACCTGCGGGACCACCAGGTCGCCACCATGAAAAATCAGATCGACCCCGGCAAAAGCGCTGAGCACCTCGGCCGGAATCGCCTTGGCCCGCCTGGGCATGTGGGTGTCGCTGATCAGCCCGATGCGCATGGGTTCTCCTCCTGAAACCGGTATGAAGGGAGTGAGACGGGGTATCATAGTGGTGGCAGAGCGGGGGCCGGTCCGGGAACCGGGGGCTCAGTGAGAACCGAGCCACCACCGAACCAGATCAGGAAGCAGTTGGTGCAGAGATCTGGATTGCTTCCGAAAAGGCAAGGCCCGTCAACGCGACGAGCACCTTTTCCCTACCGGACAAGCGTCATCACTCCTTTGGGAGGACTCCGGTCCCCGCTACTGCCACTCCTTATTTTACCATTAACCACTGTCGACTACCATATCTAACCAGACCGGAATCGCACTGCCATGCGGTTCCGGTCTTCTGTGTGGGCCTACCCTGCCAGAAACGCATCCAGCCGCTCCTTCAGTTCATGCACCTCGTGGGCCTCGGCGGGGTACATCCGCCGTGGGTTGAAGTGAATCGTGCGCAGCCCCAGCTTCCGGGCGGGCTGGATGTCCTTCACGGGGTGATCCCCGATATAGATGACCTCACCCGTCTCCATCTGGAGGTGCTCCAGCCCCCGTTGGATCAGCCGGGGGTCGGGCTTGAGAATTCCCTCCTCGGCGCTGCAGACCACCGCCTGAAAGTACCGGTCCAGGTCGTGGTGGGCCAGGAACTTCCGCAGAGAGGGGGGCCACTCGGAGACCACCGCCATGGGAATTCCCCGGGCGGCCAGGTCGTCCAGCAGGGGCCGGATGCCGGGGACCGGGGCGTAGACATCGTAGTAAGCGGCCAGCCGGTCGCCCAGTCGTTCCACGTCGGCCTCGGCAGCGGCGGCGCCGCCCAGGAAGGCCCGGGCCATGGCCCGGAAGCCGGCCCGCTCCTCGGCGACGGAGGGCCAGAGGTTCTGCTTGCCGGACCACTCGGCGCCGATCCGAATCAGCTCTTCTGGGCTGAGTGAGGCTGGCCGGAGCCCGGTCTCCCGGAAGGCCTGCTTCACGAAGTCGGGCTCGAGCATCATGCGCAGGACCACGGTGGCCCCCATGTCCCAGATGATTCCGCTGCGGTGCATCGCGCATTCCACCTTACTCGTAGGCTTTCCAGGGGCTACCGGTAAGGCTCTGGGTCAGGGCGCCGTCGTCGGTGCCCAGCAAGAGCCACTGCCAGTCGCCCGAGAGGGTCTGGGCCAGCTGAATCACCACGGTGCCGGAACCGGCCAGGTCGCCATCGTTTACCCCGGAGAGGGTGGCGGAGGCCAGCAGCCGGTTGGTCTCGTCCCAGCGCTCCACGGTATAGCCCTTCACCGTGACCTGCGCCCCGTGGAAGAGCGTCCTTGCCGTCTGTTCCAGGGCGCTGTCGGAAAGCTCCCTCCACCCGCTGAATCCATCGGGCTTCCAGGTCGCCACCCGGACCCCCTTCCCGTAAGGCGGAAGGGCGTAATGGCCGGCCTGAATCCGTCCCAGGAACCAGCCGATGCCCTGCCGGCCGATTCGCTCGATCAGGTGAGTCGCCGCCCGCTGGAACTCCTCCTGCGTGGCGGCTTTAACCGGAGCCGGCGGGGCAGAGACCGGCAGCGCTGTGAGCAGCTTCGCCCGGTCGCCGGCTTCTAACCTGCCAGGCCGCGTGCTGGTCAGGCTCTTCACAAAGGAGTCGGCTGGGCGGGCCTCGTTGCGGGACCGGGCATAGACGGGGCCGGTGGACTCGGCGAAGCGGTAGGTGAGCAACTCGTCACGGTTCAGCATGGTCAGCTCCCAGCACTCCACCTTCTGCGAGGCCCCGTTGTCGCAGGTGCTCTCCAACCGGGTCAGACCGAACCAGACCGTGGCGTCGCCGCTCTGCTGCCGCCAGGCTGCGCCGTCGGTCAGCACGGGCGGCAGGTAGCGGAGCAGGGCGCCGCCCCCCTTGGGGTCCAGCCGCCAGAGCCCCTCTTCGTTGACCTCCCAGCGCACATACGGGTTGCCGCTGTAAGTCGCCAGCATGGCCGTGCCCTCGCGCACCCACTCCTCCTCCACCTCGTAGGGCGCCTTGCCCTCATCTTGGACCCGGACCCGCATGTGCAGGTCCGCTGCAGGGAGCAGCCGGGCGAGAGGAGCCTCTGCCGCGGGGCGGGGCTCTTCCACCGTCTCTACCGGGGAAGGGGCCTCCTGCGGCGAAGAGCGCGAGAACAGGGAGCATCCGGTGGTCAACGTGAGCACGAGCACCAGAAAGACGAAATGGCTACTCCGCATGCTCAGGTCCCCCTCGTCGTTGTTTGACTCCTCTGACTTCCCTCCGGGACGGGCAAAACCCTTGCAAGATGAAAAAAGCCGGCCCCCTTCGCAGGGAGCCGGCTCTCTGTTTAGCCCTTGACCACAATGTTGACCAGCTTGCCCGGAACCGGGATCACCTTGACCACCTGCTTGCCGTCGATCAGCGCCTTCACCTTGTCGGAGGCCAGGGCGATCTGCTCCATCTCGGCGGCGGTGATGCCGGCAGGGACATCGAGCCGGTCCCGCACCTTGCCGTTGATCTGGAGCACGATCTCAACGGTCTCGGCCCTGGCCACATCCTCGTCGTACTCAGGCCAGGCGTACAGGTGGATCGACTCCTGGTAGCCCAGCTTCGACCAGAGTTCATCGGCCAGATGCGGGCAGAAGGGGGCGATGATCAGAATCGCCTTCTGAATCGCCTCGGCCAGCACCAGGGTCCGCAGGTTCCAGTCCTCGGCGTCCAGCTTCTCCCGGTAGGCGTAGATGGCGTTGGTCATCTCCATCAGGCCGGAGATGGCGGTGTTGAAGGCGAACCGGTCGTGCAGATCGTTGGTGATCCGCTTCACGGTGCTGTGGATCATCCGACGGAGCGCCTTGTCCTCGGGGGTCAGGTTGGGGACCGCCTTGGCCAGGCCCTCGGCGATCTCCTGCTCGGTCAGCGCCCCCATGAAGCCGGCCAGGTTGCCGGGGCTCACGGGCAGCAGCGACCGGGCGTGCTGGTAGGCGGGCAGGGCAGAGATTACCATGCGGTAGAAGCGGTTAACGAACCGGTAAGCGCCCTCAATGCCGGCGTCGGACCAGTCGAGGTCGCGCTCGGGCGGAGCGGCGAACATGATGAAGAGTCGGCAGGAGTCGGCGCCGTACTTGGCGATCATCTCCTCGGGGGAGACGGTGTTGCCCTTCGACTTCGACATCTTGGAGCCGTCCTTCAGCACCATGCCCTGGGTCAGCAGGGCGGCGAAGGGCTCGTCGACCTTCAGGTGGCCCATGTCCCGCAGCGCCTTGGTAAAGAAGCGGGAGTAGAGCAGGTGGAGCACGGCGTGCTCGATGCCGCCGACGTACTGGTCGACGGGCATCCAGTAGTTCACATCCTCCGGGTTCCAGGCCTTCTCGCTGTTGTTGGCGTCGGTAAAGCGCAGGAAGTACCAGGAGGAGCAGACGAAGGTGTCCATGGTGTCGGTCTCACGCCGGGCGTTGCCGCCGCAGCTGGGGCAGGTGGCGTTCACGAAGCCCTGGTGGCGGGCCAGCGGGGAGCCGCCTTCGCCGGAGAAGTTCAGGTCGTCGGGAATACGGACCGGCAGCTCGCTCTCGGGCACGGGCACGGTGCCGCACTTCTCGCAGTAGACAATGGGGATCGGGGCGCCCCAGGCCCGCTGGCGGCTGATCAGCCAGTCGCGCAGGCGGTAGGTGATCGTCTTCTCGCCAAAGCCCTTCTCCTGGGCGTAGGCGGCCACCTTGCCGATACCCTCCAGGTTGGGGGTGCCATCAAAGGGACCGGAATTGACCATGGGGCCGGGCTCCACGTAGGCTTCGGTCATCTCCTCGGCCTTGAGGGTCCCCTCGGCGTTCTGGATCACGACCTTGATCGGCATGTCATACTTCTTGGCGAACTCGAAGTCGCGCTGGTCGTGGGCCGGCACGCCCATGACGGCGCCGGTGCCGTAGTCCATGAGGACGTAGTTGGCGATCCAGAGTTGGACCTTCTCCCCGTTGAAGGGGTTGGTCACATCGACGCCGAGGTAGAGGCCTTCCTTCTCCGCCTCGGTGGAGGTGCGGGCGATCTCGTTCAAGGACTTCATCTTCTCCTGGAAGGCCCGGACCTCCGCCACCTTGGCCGCATCGAGCAGGCCGCTGGTGCAGAGCTTCTCCACGATCGGATGCTCGGGGGCGACCACCATGAAGGTGACGCCGTAGATCGTGTCAGGCCGCGTGGTGAAGACCGGGATCTTGTCGCCGGTCGCCTCCAGGGTGAACTCGGCCCGGGCGCCCTCGGAGCGGCCGATCCAGTTCTCCTGCATGATCCGGACCCGCTCGGGCCAGCCCTTCTCCAGCAGGCTCAGGTCCTCCAGCAGCTCGTCGGCGTACTGGGTGATCTTGAAGAACCACTGGGAGAGGTTGTTCTTGGTCACCTCGGAGTCGCAGCGCCAGCACTTGCCGTCGACCACCTGCTCGTTGGCGAGCACGGTCTGGCAGGAGGGGCACCAGTTGACCGGAGCGGTCTTCTTATAGGCCAGGTTGTGCTTGAAGAACTGCAAGAAGAGCCACTGGGTCCACTTGTAGTAGTCCTCCCGGTAGGTGAAGACCGCGCGGTCCCAGTCGTAGGAGTAGCCGAGTTGCTGCAGCTGCTCGGTCATCTCGGCAATATTCGACTTCGTCCAGACCGCCGGGCTGACGCCCTTCTGAATGGCGGCGTTCTCCGCGGGCATGCCGAAGGAATCGTAGCCCATGGGGTGCAGGACATTATAGCCCTTCATTCGGCGGAAGCGGGCGATCACGTCGACGATGGAGTAGTTCCGCACATGGCCCATGTGGAGCTTGCCCGAGGGGTAGGGGAACATGGCCAGGGCATAGTACTTCGGCTTGTTCGGATCGCGCTCCACCTTGTAGATGGAGTCCTGCTCCCACTTCTTCTGCCAACGGGGCTCTGCCTCTCGGTAATCGAACCGTTCTTCAGCCATCTAAACGGGACCTCCTCTGTGTATGAACCGAAATAAATAAAAACGGCTCTCGTCCCACCGAAGGGACGAGAGCCTGTTTGCTCCCGCGGTACCACCCTGCTTGGCCTCACCATGGAGACCCTGCTCAACCGGCTGTAACGGGCCGGGACCGGCACAGACTACTGCGTGTTTCGTCTGTGCGGCTCAGGGGAGAGATTCGAGCAGTACCCGCTGCCGCCTTGCACCAACCGGCGGCTCTCTGAAAGGGGTGGCTGTTCTACTGATCCCCGTCTCTGCCATTTGCCTCGTTCTTATATGGAGACAACAAACAAATTATCGCCCACGAGGTCGGGAAAGTCAAGGGCGAGCCTAGCTGTTCAGCCGGGTGCTTACCCGCTCCGGGGCCTGGACCTTGTCGGGCCCGAGCAGCTCCAGGTAGCGCTGGTAGTGGACCTTCGCTTCGGCCTTCTGGCCCAGTTCCCACTCCACATCTGCCAGATTGAGATAGGCGACGGCACGGTCGGGAGCGATCTCGATTACCTGCTTGAGCAGCGGCAGCGCTTCGCTGTGCCTGCCCGACTCGGCCAGGAAGAAGGCCAGGTCGTTGGCAATGGGGACGCGCTCGTTCACCGGCAGCAGGTTCTCAATCGACTGGCCCGGGCCGGGCTGCGTGGGCTCCAGCAGACCGCCGTAGACGGCGCTGTAACTGGAGACGCCGTAGCTGAGCGTCTTGAGCGCCCTTGCCAGCTCGCCGGCCCGGTAGCGCTCCAACGACTTTTCGTAGGCCAGCAGCAGCACCTTTTTGGGCTGTGACCAGTAGAGCCCGCTGGACTGGGGGTAGAGAATATCCTTTCCGCTTCCGCCCATGGTCATCAACCCGTCGATATCTTTCTGATCGATCAGCTTCTGCCGGGCCACGAAATACGCCTCGGTGGGATCGGCTACCTTTCTCCCCACCTCCTGCAGTTGGCTGCCGTTCCAACTGAGTTCGACACGCAGCTCGGAGGCGCGGAAGGGCGCCTGACTCCAGATGTGAATGCGATCGCCTTTGCCCGAGATCTCCAGCTTGGCCATGTTCACCATCGCGTCATCCATCTGGCCGAAGAGCGCCGGCGAGCCGTCAGCGGTGATGGCGAAGAGATAGAACTTCATGTTGTTCGCTACCGCCACCATGCGGGTGTGACCGGCGGGAACCTGACTCAACTGCAGGGGAAAGAGGCGCGGGCCGCCGGCATCCACCGCCACGCCCTTCCGCTTGAGGAAATAGGCGATGAGCTGCGTGAGCTTCTCATCAGAGATCGCCGGGGGCGCCGGCGTGGGCGGGGCCGGGGCCTCCGGCTCCTTGGGCTGCGAAGGAGCAGCCGTCTCCACCGGCGGCGGGGGCGGCGGGGCCGATGTGTCCGGTTCGGCCTTCTTCGGCCCACATCCGGCGAGGATCATGAGAACGGCGAGGAGCAGTGCGGCCCGGCGCATAGGGGTTCCTCCCGAGTACGAGGTAGGTCTCCTATAATGGACGTTTCGCCGGCTGCAATGGTCTCAGTTTCTCAGCGCAGCAAGACAGCCGGGGAAGACCCCGGCTGTTGATCAGACGCTCCCGACCTCCGGCTGGTATCCCACCCGGAGCGTCGCCCAGCGCTTCCCATTCACAAAGAGCGGCATCGACATGGCGAGGACCACCTCGCCGGAATCAAGGGCATAGGTCTGAAGCAGGAAGGGGCGAGACTGACCCGGACCCGGCAGACCGGCCAAATCGGTCCCCTTGATCAACTCCTTGTTCACCAGCGAGGCGGGCAGCCCGACCCGAGAGCCCTTCCGGGCGTTGGCATCGAAGGTGAAGAGCCGCTTGATCCGGTTGGTCCGGAGATCCTGCTCAAAGTCTCCGGTCCAGTCCTGGGCCATATTGCGGCCATGCACCGCGGTGTAGGCGTTTAGGTCAAGCACGGTGCAGAACTGGACCCGCCCCTGCGCAATCACCTGGTCCATGAGATCGATCAGCGGCAGGTCGATCTGCTGGTCGTATCGGGTCATGTACTTGGCCGGCTTAAAGCCCTGGGCCGGGACACGATCCACCCGGAAGATCCGGGAGAGGCTCTGAATCGCCCCACCCTTGATCTCCTGGTAGTTGTAGTCCCAGAGGTCGTTAAAGCGAACGCGGCCCTGTGCCACCAGTTGCTCCGTCGTCTCCTCCACCTGGGCACAGGCCCGCTCCATCAGGCTGCGCACCCGGTCGGTCTGTGACCCGATGTAGAACCGGCCCAGGGCCTCCTGCGCCTGCTCGGTCACCTCGGAGATGGCCAGGTTGCGTGTCAGGTTCATCGACTCTGCGGCAGCCTGGACGCGCCCGCTCAGGTCCTGAGCGGTGGCCGCCATCTCCTCGGTGGAGGCAGCCTGCTCCTCCGCCACCGCAGCAATCGACTCGACCGCCTCGGAGACCTGGTTCAGCAGCGACTGGACCGCTTCCAGCCCGCTGGCTGCGTGGTTGGCCTGCTCCCCCGTGCTCCCCGCTTTATCGGCCATGGACTGCATAGCAGCCGCGGCCACGGTAATCGCCTGCTCCATGCCTGTAACCTGGCCCTCAATCTGCTTGACCAGATGCTCCGTGCGGTCGGAAAGGCGCCGCATCTCCTGAGCGACGACGGCGAAGGCACGGTCGTTGACATGCGCCGCCTGAATGGCTGCGTTGAGCGCCAGAAGCTTGCTTGTGGCTGCCACCCCCTGAATCGCCCGCAGCCCCTCCGCCGCAGCGCGGGTCTGCTCGACCAGGTTGAGCACCGAGCTCTGCGCCTCCTTGGCCTGAGACTCCAGCGCCCCGATGGACTGGAGAACCCTGCCGATCACCTCAAGGCTGTCGGACCCAGCCTCCCGCATGCGCCCCGCCGCCTCTGCAGCCTGGTGCGTGTCCTCGGCCACACGGGTGACGCCCTGCGCCAGCTCCTCCACGGCGCTGCCCAGCCGCTGCACGTCGCCGTTCTGGGCCTCCATCAGCTCCGTCAGGCGGCGCAACTGCAGGACGTGCAGCGCCTCCTTGACACCCATCTTGGTAACCGCCTGGTCCAGGGTCATCAGGGTCGAAGCGACCTGATCCAGGAAAGCCTGAAGCTCCCGAACCGCTGGCTGCCACTCGGCCTCCACCGCTTCCGGCTCCAGAGCTATTCGCAGATTCGCATGATGCGCATTCAGGCTCCGTACCCACTCACCGATTCGTTCATTCGCCTGCAAGTGCCCCTGCCTCCTAAGGCGCGGGCGTGCAATGCACCAACCAATACGGATGGCAACCCAGCCAGCTCCGAGAGCCCTGTGGCTTTGCGCCCCCGCCTCGCGACGGGTTTGCCCTTTACACGCCGCAGATTATGCATGAGCGTTGGGATTCGGCCAAGCCTGAGAGGTTCCCTCCAGCAGCTATGGACCATTGCCGAAATGACACGAAGGTCTATAGCGGCTGGCAAAAAAGGCCGGACCATAGAAGAAGGGGGCTCGCGCGTTAGATCGCGAGTCCCCCTTCGTGCTCTATGGCTTGCTCGGCTTCCGCCGCTCGCTCTGACCAGGGGCAGGGGTCTTGGTGTCAGACTGCCCCTGCTCCGGCGGTGGCTGCTCCTTCTTGCCGTCACCGGGCCCCAGCAACCACTCCCAGAAGGAGCCTCGCTGGCAGGTCTCGGTAGGCAGTTCGTTATAGGCATCGGCCGGGACATACTTCGGGTTCCACGGGTCGGTGGGGTGGGTCACCCGCGGCTGGGGCCGCTTAATGAAGACCCGCTCCACCGGGGTGCCCGGGCAGCCCATCTGCCAGAGCTTCCACTGCCGGTACGTCGACTTGCCGTCGGGAGTCTTAACGGTCACCTGGACCGCCTTCGCCTTCACCAGCAGGTCGCCGGCGCCCTTCGGCTCGGTCCCCTTCACGAACAGCTCCTGCCCCACCTGGTCCTTCGGGCAGAGTTCGTTGGGCTGCATGCCCGTCGCCCGGCAGACCGCCGCGGAAACCACATCGGCCGGACGGGTCCAGTCGGCAGGCTTCTGGGTCACCGCCCCGGTCATGATCCGGTTCCAGATCTTCACTGGCTCAAAGGCGCCGGTCCAGGGCAGGTGGTTGTCGGGGTTGTCGTAGCCGTTCCAGACGGTGACCACCAGGTCCGGGGTGAAGCCGGTGAACCAGGCGTCACGGTTGTCTTCAGTGGTGCCCGTCTTGCCGGCGGCGGGCCAGCCGTTGAAGCCGCCCGTGAAGCCGTAGGCGGTTCCCTTCCTGATCACATCTTTCAGCATGTCGATCATGAGGTAGGCGTTGGAGGGCTTCACCACCTGATGCTTCTGCGGGTGCGCCTCAAAGAGCACCTGGCCGTTCGGGTCCTCGATCTTCGTGATCACCACCGGATCGATCTTCAGCCCCAGGTTGGCAATGCCGCTGTAGGCAGCGGCGATATCGAGGACGGTCGTGCCCTTGGAGATGCCGCCCAGGGCCAGGGCCAGGTTCTCGTCATCCTTGCCGATGGTGGTCAGGCCGAACTGGCGGGCGTAGTCGGCCGCCTTGGCAGGGCCACCGGCGGCCTGCATCGCCCGGACCGCCATCGGGTTGATCGACTGCTCCACGCCGAAGCGCATCGGCTTCAGGCCGAGGTAGCGGAAGTCGTAGTTCTGCGGCCAGACGGTCTTGCCGTCGTTGGAGCGCATCACCGGGGCGTCGTCGAGAACCGTCGCCGGGGAGAGGCCCGCCTCCAGGGCCGGCAGGTAGGCAACGATCGGCTTGATCACCGAGCCCGGCTGGCGCAGCCCGTCGGTCGCCCGGTTGAACTCAAGCATCGCCTCCCGGTCCCGCCCGCCGACAATCGCCAGCACCTCGCCGCTCTTCGGGTTCATGGCCACGACAGCCGCCTCGGGCTTGGGCCCGTTGGCCCCGATGGAGTGCTGCTTGTCGGCGGCGGCCATCATCTCGGCCACGGCCTGCTCCGACAGCTCCTGGAGCTTCGGGTCGAGGGTGGTGTAGACCCGCAGGCCCGACCGGGCAATGGAGTCCACATCGCCCAGCTTGACCCCGTACCGCTCCGCCAGGCCCGGCTTGGTGTCCTGAAGAATGCTGATTACGTAGTCGACGAAGTCGTTGCCCTCCGCCTGCGCCTTGCGCTTCTTGGAGCCCAGGACCGGCTTGAATCCCTTCGCCTTCTCGTACTGCTCGACGCTGATCATCTTCTCCCGTAGCATGGCGTCGAGCACCAGGTTGCGCCGGTCGATGGAATCCTCCATGTGCTCATAGGGGTCATAGTAGCTCGGGCCGTTAATCATACCCGCCAGTTGGGCCGCCTCTGCGATGTTGAGTTCGCCCACCTCCTTGCCGAAGAAGGTGCGGGCTGCCGCCTCAATGCCATAGGCGCCGCGGCCGAAATAGATCTGGTTGAGGTACATCTCCAGGATCTGATCCTTGGAGTACGTGCGCTCCAGCTGAATGGCGATCCAGGCCTCGTTCAGCTTGCGCTTGATCGAGACCTCATGGCTCAGCCAGCCGTCACGGGCCAGCTGCTGGGTGATGGTGGAGCCTCCCTCCAGCCGCCCTCCCGGCAGCCCCAGCACGTGGAGGGTGGACCGCCAGGCCGCCCGGGCGATGCCGCGCGGATTGACGCCACGGTGCTCCTTGAACTTGGGGTCCTCAATGGCGATGAAGGCGTTGCGGACATGCTCAGGAATCTCGGCGAGCTTCACCACGGTGCGGTTCTCGCCACCATGAAGCCGGTAGGCCTCCTCGCCGTTCCGGTCGTAAATCACGGTGCTGGTCGACCAGTCTAGTTGGCTCAGTTCCGGGGCGGCTGCGACGACGCTGCAGCCCACCAGAGTCAAGCCAATTAACAGGAGCGAGACGGCTGTCAGCCCCATCGCCCAGAACCTGCGCCTGGTCCCCCGGCGAGGCCGGCGGCGCTGGGTCTGCTGTTCGTGCATCGAAACCAACCCCCCTTTCTATGTTGTATATACGTACGTTGTTCGTAGGAAAGAACCATTGGTCTGCCGGGTGGCTCCTTTATGATCACGTGAAGACACCTGGTATAACGTAATTCGCTCCTCGAAGGATACGTCGATTTTGAATCCATCTTCTGTCATGCCTGGTATCTGATAATTAATTCCTTCGGAGCAGATTAAGTATAGGTTATGTAAACTTGAACGTCAATGAGCGGCTCCTGCCGCCGGTGGAAGCGCTATGACAGGAAGGAAAATAAAGGTGCCCCCGGCGCCAGAAGCGCCAGGGGCTTACGTTCTCGTTCCTTAGCCAGCAGCGGGAATCTTGGCATCCACCTCGACAGCATCGCCCCAGAGCCGCTCCAGGTTATAGAAGGAGCGCTCGTCGTCTTGCATAACGTGAACGACCAGGTCGCCAAAGTCCAGCAGAATCCATCGACCGTTCTGGTAACCCTCCATGTGGTGCAGTCGGAGCCCCTTGGTCGTCAGCAACTCCTCCACACTGTCCGCGATGGCCCGAATGTGGGTGTTACTGGTGCCAGAGCAAATGACGAAGTAGTCGGCGACTGCACTGATCGAGCGGATATCCAGAATGCGGACCTCCTTGGCCTTCTTCTCACCGGCGGCATGCGCGGCCAGCTGAGCCATATCGGCGGATTCCACCAACCCGGCATTCCCCTTTCCCGTAGATCGAGTTCCGTCTACTTTACCGTATTCCATCTGCATGCGCAGGTTCCTCCTGAATATTCGATAGTCTTTGGTGATACCTGACGGCTTAGCGATCAGCACCCAGGATCACGCGGACCACCCCGTTGGCATTCGGATCGGGCTCCTCCACCATCTCCACCTCAAAGCCCTGGGCGATGAGGGATCGAGCCACCAGCAGACTGCGGGTCTTCTCGCGGGTGGTGGGCACCACCCGGGTCTTGCCTGGCAGTTTCCCATCGGGCGGGGCGCTAAGTGAGGCGACAAAGCCCTGCTCCGCCAGGCGAGCCACCACGGCTGCAGCCCGTTCGTCGCCGGGAGCGGCCGCCACCTCTACGGTGACCTTAGCCGCCTCGGCCGGGTCGATGCCGTGAACCAGACGGTCCATCATCTGGCGGGTCTGGGTCGGGTCGTGAATGTAGTAGCTGACCTGCTTCTCCTCCACGGGGTCCAGCACGTAGGCCGGCATGCCGGGCAGGGTCGCCATCTCAATGGCAGCCTTGTCCAACGAGGCAGCCAGCAGGGCCATGGACCCCAGGCGTGCAGGCTCCACGGTCGATTCCACATACCGGGCCAGCTTGGTGATCAGGCTCGGCAGCGTGGCCAGGTTCCCCGGCTTCATCACCTGGTCGATCACCGTGCGAATGAACTGCTGCTGCGCACGAATACGGCCCAGGTCCTCGTCCGGATAGCCTGTTCCATCATTGTTATGGCGCCAGCGTACAAATTCAAGCGCCTGCTGGCCGTTAAGTTTTTGACGCCCAGGCTCAAAATAGATATGCAGGTTTTGATAGGGGTCATCGTATTCCATCTTAAAGGGGATATCGACCACCACACCGCCGATCTCATCGATGGCACGGGTAAATGCGCCCATGCTGAGGACCACGGTGTAGTGAATGCGGACATCCAACAGGTCTTCTACCGTCTTCAACGCCCGCAGGTTGGCGGGGAACTCCTTGTCGCCCAGGCCATAGGCGTAGGCATGGTTAATCCGCTCGATGGTACCCTTGCCGGCCAGCAGGGCCCGGGTATCCCGTGGGATGGAGATCACGCCGACCCGCTTCTGCTCCATATCCACCGAGGCGAGCATCATCACATCGGAGCGAACCTCCTCGTCGTCCAGCGCCATGAAGAGGATGTTGATCCGCTCGCCCTCCCGGACCGGGGCCGCCCGCACCTCGGGGGCCACATCCCGCGGGATCGGGGTATAGCTTTCACCGACCGCCATTCCGACCGACGAGACCACGTAGATAACGCTGCCGGTAATGATAGCCGCCACGGCCAGGACAGCCATCCGCCACGGGCCCATGCCGCGGCGAGGGCGGGCGGTATGGCGGCCCCCGCCGGAACCGTCAAGTCCGTCGAGGCCCGACCCGACGCTGCCGCGGGCGGAGCGCCCCAGCAGGCTCGAATAGCGTCTGTCCAACCGGGCCACCTCCTGGTCGATGGGTTTGCCTACAAAAGTGCGTTGCGTGCGTAGATGGAGTAAAGGTGCAGCGGCCAGCCTCGCTGGATCACGTAGACGATGGAGTTATCCAGCGCATGGAGCAGGGCGAGGTCGAGGTCATGCTCCGCCTCTGCCCGAATCTGCTCCACCCCGGGGAATGACCGGCCCGGCTCAATATAGTCGGCCAGCCAGATCACCTTCTCCAGCAGGCTCATCTCGGCCCGCCCCGTGGTGTGGTAGCGGATCGCATCGAGCACCGCCGGATCGGTCACCAGCCCTTGCTCACGCAAGAGGGCGGCCGCCACCGGTCCGTGCAGGAGATGCGGCTGCGCCTCCTCCGCCGGGTCGACGATCAGGTTGCGCTGCCGGGCGTGGTCCAGCAGTTCGGCGGGCTTCATGGCCTTGGCGTAGTCGTGCATGAGGGCGGCCACAGAGACCTGGTCGGCATCGGCGCCGTAGCGGACGCCCAGGGCGCGGGCGGCCTCCAGCACCCGGTAGGTGTGAGCAAGACGCTCACCCCGGAGTTGCTGACTTACGGCTTCTTCCAATAACCCCCATCCAGTCACGTCACACTACCTCCATTGATCCTTAGACGTTCGCGATAATCTCAGAGTTTCCTGCGGGAGTCCGCCGGCACATCGATTGCGCCCTCCATATTTCTCCACAGGTGCAGCTAGGATCGCCGTGTCGATTTCGTGTGGCTAATGGACAGATAATCATATAGAATGTGAAATGACTGGCATAGAAGGAGGGCGCTCGGCATGCGAATCTTCCAGGGTAACCGGCTCCTGCTCCTGAGCATCGTTCTGGTGGCGCTGCTGGTTACGCCACTGGTACGGGCTGCAGAGAACCCGCTCTACCAGGCCGGAACGGGTGCACAGACCAACCCGCTCTATGAGACAAAACTCCTGATTGGCGATGTTACTGTAGCGGTGTCCAGCTTCGGTGGCCTGGAGAGTTTGGCCCCAGTGGTGGAGACCGGCGTGGCCCGCTGCACCGATGGCGAGTGCGTGCTTGTACACATGCGCAACTCCATCAACCACCTGGAACAGGGGCTGAAGAAGCCCCTCTGGTCGGACAAGGAGAAACAGGCCGCTGCTCTCAAGCTGGTCCAGGAACTGCGCGAGGCGGCTCACGAGCTGACGCACGTGGTGCAGCAGCGGGCGCAGGATCATAACTCCTCTCGCTCCAACAAAACAGCGAGTGCCGCCCTGAGCGACCTGCTTGACGAGGCCGACGGTGAGGGTGAGGCGGTGGAACTGATGCGCTCAGAGGTGCAGGAGGTCATCACCGGCTTTACCCAGCTAGAGGATATCCTCCAGCTGCGGGCCGTGGGCGGCGGGAATGACTCCTACGTCCGGAAGCGGCCCGGCCGTGTGAAGTACAGCAACATCACCCTGGAGCGAGCGGCGACCAATGACCCAACCCTGGCCACCTGGCAGGCAGAAGCCGCGGCCAGCCGGTCGGGTCAGACAGTCTTCCTGGTCATCCAGGACCGGACCGGAGCGGAGATGGCCCGCTATGAACTCACCGGCGCCTGGCCGGTCTCTTACTCGCTCATCGATCGCAATGGCCAGCTGTTCGAGAAGATTGAGCTTGCCGTGGAGAAGGTTGAGCGAGCCAGATAGCCGACAGAGAAGCGACAGGCGGCTGGATTTTCCCAGCCGCCTGCTCCTTGCCTCTCAACGCATGGATCGGGGCCCATGATATAGCCGCTGTTCCGCAATGTACTGCTCCACCGCCTCCGGGACCAGGTACCGCAGGGGATACCCCTGTCCGGCCAGCCGGCGCAGGTCCCGCCCGGCCACCGCCAGCCCCGGAATCTCCAAGATGCGGATCCGGCGGCTGAGCTGCGGCCCCAGTTGGTGAAGCATCTGCTCCCCCTGCTCGGTGGGGAAGCCCGGCCGGTTGACCACCAGCAGGTCCACCTGCGTCAGCAGGGTCTGGTAGTCCCGCCATGTGGTGATCTCCAGCAGCGAGTCCATGCCCGCCAGAAAGGCCAGCCGCCAGTCGGGGTGGAGGGCCTGGAAGGCCTGCACCGTGTCGATGGTGTACGACGGCCCCTCCCGCCTCAACTCCAGGTCGGAATACTCAAAGCGGGGGTTTCCCGCGATGGCCAACTTCACCATCTCCGCCCGGTGGGCGGCCGCGCTGACGGGCCGCCCCTGCTTGTGGGGCGGCTGCCGGTTCGGCAGGAAGATCACCCGGTCCAGCCTCGCCAGGTGCATCGCCCCTTCGGCCAGGGCCAGGTGACCCAGGTGGATCGGATCAAACGTCCCGCCCAGAATCCCGACATGGGGCATAGCTCTACCTCCCCGCTGGCGCGCCAGAGCGCCCCGCCCTAGCTGGACAGGTCGATCTTCGGCTCCTCCGGATTGCGGCGGTAGAGCAGGAAATTCCGGCCCACCACCTGGACCAGCGCTGCACGGGTCCGCTCAGCGATCTCCTCCGCCACCGTCGACGGCTCCTCGGGCGAGGTCTGGAGCACCCGCCCCTTGATCAGCTCCCGGGCCCGAAGCGCCCCGTCGGCCTGCACGATGGTATTCTCGCTGATTCCATCCTTCCCGATCGTCAGGATCGGGTCCATATTCACACCCAACGCCCGCAGAAACCGCTTCTGCTTCCCGCGCAACTCCACGCCTGGTCCTCTCCTCTTAGCTGCTGATCGGCTCGCTGGTCAGCTCAAACTCGATATCGGCGACACGCACCGTGTCACCGTCTTCTGCCCCGTAGTCGCGAAGGGCGTCCTCGATCCCCTTTTTCTTGAGGATGTTCAGGAACCGCTTCACCGCTTCGTCGTTCTCCCACATGGTCATGGCCACCAGCCGCTCAATCTCCTTGCCGGCCACGTGCCAGAGCCCGTCTTGCTTGTAGATGTGCCACTCGTCTTCCTTCGGCCGGTAGACCTTCTCCACCTCGGGCAGTTCCGGCTCGGGCGGAACCCAGGCGGCGATCAGGTCGGCGGCAGCCTGAAGCAGGGGCTTGATCCCCTCACGGGTAGCGCCGGAGATCGGGAAGACCCGGTAACCCCGCTTCTCCAGCTCCTCCCGGACCCGGGGCAGGTTCTCCTGCGCCTCGGGCAGGTCCATCTTGTTAAAGGCCACCAGGGTGGGCCGGGCGGCGATCTCCGGGTTGTACTCCCGGAGCTCCCGCGCGATGATCTCGAAGTCCTCCAGCGGGTCCCGCCCCTCGGTGCCGGCGCCATCCAGCACGTGGATCAGCACCTTGGTCCGCTCTACGTGGCGCAGAAACTCATGGCCCAGACCGACCCCTTCGTGGGCGCCCTCAATCAGGCCCGGAATATCGGCCAGCACAAAGGAGCGCCCGTCGCCCGTCTCCACTACGCCCAGCACAGGGTTCAGGGTGGTGAACGGGTAGTTGGCGATCTTGGGCCTGGCGGCGCTGACCACGGAGAGGAAGGTGGACTTGCCGGCGTTGGGGAAGCCCACAAGGCCCGCGTCAGCCACCACCTTCAGCTCAAGTACGATCCAGCGCTCCTCGCCGGGCTCACCGTTCTCATAAAAGGTGGGGCACTTGTTGGTCGGGGTGGCAAAGCGCATGTTGCCCCGCCCGCCCCGCCCGCCGTGGGCGACGATTACCTGCTTGCCGGGCTCGGTCAGGTCGAATAGAATCTCGCCGGTATCGTCATCCTTCACGATGGTCCCGGGCGGCACCTTCACCACCAGGTCGGAGCCCCTGGCTCCGTGCATGCCCTTCTTGCCGCCCATCTCGCCCTTCTCGGCCTTGAAGTGCTTCTGGTACTTGAAGTCCACCAGGGTATTCAGCCCGGTGTCGACCACGAAGATGACGCTGCCGCCACGGCCTCCGTCGCCGCCCCAGGGCCCGCCCTCGGGGACATACTTCTCCCGGCGGACGGAGTTGGAGCCGCGGCCTCCGTCGCCGCCCTTCACGTAGATTCGGGTTATGTCAACAAACATGGAATCACATCCCAGACCGATTTTCTTCGTCGCTATCCTTTGCCCGAGGCGGGTGGTGTATGTACCGTAATGGCGCTCCCCAGCCTAATCGTGAGGGAGCGACCGCCTTCGGGCAGGCGGGCAGCCTGCTCCAGCGCCTCCTTCACCTGCCGGCGCGCCGCCGGCAGCAGCGCCGGGTCCACCGCACCGTCGACCCGCCACCGAAGGGTGACACCATACGGCTCCGCTTCGATCCCCATCTCCATGAGAAAGAGCGCAACCTCGGGCGAATCGATCCGCCGGAGCGCCCGACTCTCGGCTTCCAGAAGGGCGACCGCCCGGGCGATGTACTGGGCCGCCCGCTCGCTCTTGCCGAGTTGGAGCCAGCCGCTGATTACCTGAAGGTGGTTCAGAAAGCTGTGCCGCTGGGACCGCAGAAGCGCTAGTGCCCGGGTAAGCTCGTCCGACATCGGCCACCCTCCTTAGAGTGCAGAAGGGGGTGGAGCCCCTACCTCCCCCTGCCACTTGACGAGGCATCCCGCCACGGACTGGCGTCACGCCGCCATTCCATGGCGAAGGACGGTTCGTCTCTCTCGTTCGCTGAGAAAAAGCCCCAGCACCGCAGGGTGCTGGGGCGTGGCGTACAGCCTTAGGCCTCCGCGACGACCTCGATGGGCAGGATCGAAACCTGCTTCTTGTCGGCGCCCTTGCGGCCGAACTTCACGACACCGTCCGCCAGGGCGAACAGGGTGTCATCCTTGCCCTTGCCGACGTTGTTGCCCGGGTGGATCTTGGTGCCACGCTGGCGAACAAGGATCTGGCCAACGGTGACGATCTCACCGTCATACTTCTTCACGCCAAGAAACTTCGGGTTCGAGTCACGACCGTTCTTCGTCGAGCCGACGCCCTTCTTGCTAGCAAAAAGCTGCAACAGCATGCTGTTAGCCTCCCTCCGTCACGCGGATGTAATCTTTATAATCCTTGGCAATATCCCGCAGCCCCAGGACCGTCGTCTCCAGGATGGCCTGGGCCTTCATGGACGATTCCGGCGTGCCGCCAGGCAGGAGCTTGCAGTAGGCCTTGCCACTGCTGGCCTTCCCCTCATAGGGGTGCTTGGCAACTCGCTTCAGCCCAATCAGCGCTGTGACCACCAGGGCCGTTGCAGCCGCACAGACGATGTCCTCACCGTACTGTGCAAACTCGGCGTGCCCCTCGGTCCGCACCTCGACCACGGAACCGTCGGGCGCTCGGCGCACCTGGACACTGATCACCGGATTACGCCTCGATGGCCTCGATGGTCACCGCGGTGAACGGCTGGCGATGACCGGTCTTGCGCCGGTAGTTGGTCTTGTTGTGGTACTTGAAGACGATGATCTTCGGGGCCTTGCCCTGAGCCGCAACCTTGGCGGTCACCTTGGCGCCGTCCACGTAGGGAGCGCCGACGGTAACCTGGCCATCCTTGCCGACCGCGAGGACCTTGTCGAACACGACGGTCTCACCCTCGCCCACGTTGAGCTTCTCAACGCGCAGGGAATCACCGGCCTGAACCCGGTACTGCTTGCCGCCCGTTTCCACGATCGCGTAAGTCAAAAAGGAACACCTCCGAGATGTAGACTCGCCGGGACCAGGTACACTTTTGGAAGATCTTTTCAAAAGTGTTTCGAGAACCTGCCCCGTGCGGTTGCCACCCCGCTACTTGTCTACACGTGAAATAGACGCGCGCAGGCGACAAGTAAGTCTAGCATGCGCGCCCTGGCGCTGTCAATGCGTGCCTGTGCGGGCTTGTTTTTTGCCACGGATTTCACGGATTTAAACACGGATTATCACGGATTTGTAGGCCCCTGCACGCGAACAGAAAACATCATTATAATAATATTTTTTACGCGACCTGCACGACGAGAGGTACTTCTACATTGTGGCCCGCACGGGGTACACCCGGTAATCCGTGTAAATCCGTGTAAAATCCGTGAAATCGGTGGCAAATGTCCCGAAAAGGCCCACAGGGGCAAACCCTGTGGGCCAGACTGATTATGCTGCCAGGTGCAGGGCGCTCAACACCTCTTCCCGCAGCCGCACGAACCTGGTGTCGGTCCGGCTGCGGGGGCGGGGCAGGTCGATCTCGATCGCCCGCATGATCCGGCCGGGGCGGGGGCTCATGATCCAGAGGCGGTCGGCCAGGTAGAGCGCCTCCTCGATGTCGTGGGTGATCAGGAGCATCGTCTTGCCGCTGCCCTGCCAGAGGCGGAGCAGCTCGTCCTGCATGGTGAGCCGGGTCATGGCGTCCAGGGCGCCGTAGGGCTCATCTAGCAGGAGCGCCTCGGGGTTCATCACCAGCGCCCTGGCAATGGAGGCCCGCTGGCGCATGCCGCCGGAGAGCTGGTGCGGGTAGTAGCGCTCGAAGCCCTTCAGGCCGACCTTTGCCAGCACCTCGGCCACCCTCTTCTTGCGCTCCGAACCGGGAACGCCGGCCAACTCAAGGCCGAAGCCCACGTTCGCCTCCACCGTGCGCCACGGGTAGAGGGCGTGCTCCTGAAAGATCATGGTGCGGGTGGGGCTGGGGGCGGTCACGGCGCTGCCGCCGTAGAGCACGAGGCCCTGGTCGGGGCGCTCCAGGCCAGCCACCATGCGCAGCAAGGTCGACTTGCCGCAGCCCGAGGGGCCTACGATCACGCCAAACTCACCGGGGCGGACCGTCAGGTTGATATCGCTAAGCACATCGAGCCCGCCGAACCGCTTGTTTACACCCTGAATCCTTATGCCGCCGCTCATGCTGCCTCACCTCCCTCGACGCTGCGCCAGCGCAGCACCCATCGCTTGAACTGTTCCAGGGCCAGGTGGTCGATCAGGGCGGCCGATACACCGACCAGCACGATCCCTGCCAGGACCCCGGCCATGTCCGCCGTGTCTCCGGCGTAGCGGATCGACCAGCCCAGGCCGTTGCCGGCGCCGCCCACCATCTCGGCGGCGATCAGGGAGCGCCAGGCGTTGCCGAAGGCGACCTGGGCGCCGGTGATCACAGAGGGCATCGTCTCCGGCCCGTAGACCTTGGCCAGCAGCTGCCACCGGGAGGCGCCCATCACCCTCGCCAGCTCCAGGTGGGTCCGGTTGACCCCCTCCGTCCCGTTCAGGACCGAGAGCGCCATGGGGAAGAAGCTGGCGATGGTGATCACCGTGATAATCGGGATATTGCCAAAGCCGAAGAGGATCACCAGGAACGGGACCCATGTGATCGGAGGGACCGACTGGAGAATCGAGATCAGCCCCCGCAGGTACCGGGCAAAGGAGCGGGAGAGTCCAGCCAGCAGGCCCAGCAGCGCCCCCACGGCGCAGGCGAGCGGGTAGCCCACGCCCAGCCGCAGGAACGACTGCCTGATCCCGGCCTGGAACTCGGCCGTCTTGAGCATCTCCTTCATGCGATCCACTGCCACGGAGATCTCCGGCATCAGGTAGGGCGGGTAGATGTAGGCAGCGACCTGCCAGAGGAAGAGCAAAGTAGCGATCGCCGCCAGGTAGGAGAGGGCTGGGCGCCAGCGCTGGGGGTTCATCGTCTCACCACCTAGTGGCCGTGGGATGCGGCGCCGCTCTTCTGCCAGGTCAGGTCAAGCAGCGGTTCGATCGCCACCTTCTCCTTGAGCACGCCCTGGGCGACCATGATCTCCACGATCTCCTCCATGCGCTTCACCTCATCGGGGGTGATCTCCCAGTGGAACATCTGGGTCTCGATCGCCTGCTGGATCACGTCGACCGCCTTCACCTTGCCGGAGGGGCCGGTCAGCTCCTCCTCCTGAATAAACCGCTTGACAATCAGCTTGGCGGAGCCGGCCGGGTCCTTCTGCATCATCTCGATCGCTTCCTTCTGGGCGGCCAGGACCTTGTTAATCGCCTGCCGGTCCTCGGTCAGCGCCTTGCCGGTGGTGATCACCACCATGCAGGGGAAGGGCCAGACCTTGCCCACCTCATAGATGGCCTCCACATCGCCGGTCGCCTTGGCCAGCTGCTCGTAGGGCTCGAAAACGAAGGCGGCGTCCACCTGGCCGGCGGCCAGCGACTGAATCGCCAGGGCGGGGTCGACGTAGACCAGGGTCAGGTCCTTGCGGGTCAGGCCGGCCTGGGGGAAAACGGCGCCGTTCAGCACGATATCTGCCGTGGAGCCCGCCTGCTGAGAGGCCAGCCGCTTGCCCTTCAGGTCGGCCACCGTCTTGATCCCGCTGCCCTTCTTGACCACGATCGAGTGGTAGCCCATCTGCGCGCCGCCCACGATCTTCAGGTCGGCGCCCTTGGCCGCCCAGGAGACGGCGTTGGTGAAGCCGAGCACACCCGCCTGGAGCTGGCCGCCCACCAGCGCCTTGATCAGGTCGGTGCCGCTGCTGAAGAGAACCAGTTCCACATCGAGGCCGTGCTTCTCGTAGAAACCCGCATCCTTCGCCAGCATCGCCTGGGCGTCATCCATGACGTTCAGGTAGCCGACCTTGATCTTCTTGAGGCTCTTCGGCGCCTCGGCGGCCGCTGCCGGCGCCTTGGTCTCCGCCGGGGTCACGCTCTTGCCGGTTCCCTGCGCCCCGCCGCAGGCAGCCGTAAGCAGCGCCACTGCGAGCAGCATCGCGATCATCTTCACCCGAAACACCTGGTTCTTCATGGTCGCCCACCCCTATATCTTAGTAAACCAATCGGAATTACCTATTTTGGCTTTGCAGCCATTCTACGGCCCCAGATCTCTCCTTGTCAATAGCCTACTGACAAGGTGGGTTCTCATCTTTTCGCTCTGTTGACAGCGGCGGCGCCCCCGTTTATGATCATAGAATATCAATCCTATCGGAATAGCCCCTTTTGATCGGGTTGGAATGGAGGCATTACCATGCGTTTTCAATCGGTCCTGGACATGATCGGCAACACCCCCGTCGTGCGCCTGAACCGTCTGGTGGACCCCGCGGGAGCGGAGGTCTGGGTCAAACTGGAGGGCCGGAACCCAGGCGGCAGCGTCAAGGACAGGCCTGCCCTCAACATGCTCCGGGCCGCGGAGGCCGCCGGGCTGATCCGCCCGGGAGAGTCCACGATTATCGAGCCCACCTCGGGCAATACCGGCATCGGTCTGGCCCTGGTCTGCGCCGTGCGGGGGTATCGCTGCATCATCACCATGCCCGAGAACGCCACGGAGGAGCGGGTCAAGATTCTGCGGGCCTATGGGGCAGAAGTTCACCTTACCCCTGCGCCCGAGCGGATGCAGGGGGCAATCGACCGGGCTCAGGCGCTTGCCGCTGAGATTCCGGGCGCCTTCATTCCCCAGCAGTTTGAGAACGCCGCCAACCCAGATTCTCACCGGGGAACCACCGCCCTTGAGATCCTGGAGCAGATGGAGGGCAGGCTCGACCTCTTCGTGCTCACGGCGGGCACCGGGGGAACGGTCACCGGCACCGGCGAGGTGCTGAAGCAGCGCCTGCCGAACCTGCAGATCTACGTGGTAGAGCCCGCCTCTTCCCCGGTGCTGGCGGGCGGGCAGCCTGGCCCGCACAAGATTCCGGGCACTGGCCCTGGCTTTATTCCCGTCATTCTCAACCGGACCATCTACGATCGCATCTGCCACGTTACCGACGCCGATGCCCAGACCATGGCCCGCAACCTCGCCCGCACCGAGGGGCTGCTGCTGGGCGCCTCCGCGGCGGCAGCGGTCCACGTTGCACTGAACGCCGCCCGGGAGATGAAGCCGGGCCAGCGGGTGCTCACCATCGCCCCTGACGGCGGCGAGCGCTACCTTTCGTCCGATCTGTACGCCTAAAGGGCGAGTATTCTTGTGGCCCCAGCAGGAATTCGGCGCCCCCTGAGCGAAAACGTTCACAGAGACCGGGTTTAGCACCTGGACATACACATGCGTGTGGCACGGCAGAGATAATGAGAAAGCCGGGCCAGCCATTGTCGACAACGGCAATGGCTGCCCGGTTTTTGTGTTTTCCGATGTTTTTGGGTTTCCAGGGCCTGTTCAATTGCATAGGCAGCACGATGGCAGAGATAAAGAGATACCATCGGCAGGCTCAGGTGCCGCTTCCCGCGGTGCCTCGCTGCCATTGGTATCTTTCTTCATATTCAGGAGGTATGAGTGATGAACCGTACAGAGATGATCCATCGCCTGTCCACCGAGCGCTTCGATCTGTTGGTGATCGGCGGGGGTATCACGGGCTCGGGCGTGGCCCGGGAGGCTGCCCTTCGGGGCCTGAAGGTGGGCCTGGTGGAGGCGAACGACTTTGCCTGGGCCACCAGCAGCCGCTCCACCAAGCTGATTCACGGCGGGCTGCGCTACCTGAAGAACATGGAGTTCCGGCTGGTGCGCGAGTCGGTGGAGGAGCGGCAGCGGCTGCTGGCCATGGCTCCCCACCTGGTGAAGGCCACCCCCTTCCTCTTCCCCGTCTACAAGGGCGACCCCGACCCGCTCTGGATGCTCCATATCGGCCTTACCTTCTACGACTGGTTCGCCGGCAAGACCAACCCGATTCCGCACAAGATGCTGAAGCCGGGGACGCTGCGGGAGCGGGAGCCGTGGCTCCGGTCGGAAGGTCTCAAGGGCGGCGCCGTCTATGCCGACTCCCGGACCGATGACGGGCGCCTCACCCTCGAGGTGGTGCAGTCTGCCGTTAACCACGGAGCGGCGGTAGCCAACTACCTGGCAGTCACCCGCTTTGTGAAGGATGCCAACGGACAGATCACCGGTGCCACCGTGAAGGATCAGCTGACCGGCGACTCCTTCGACATCGCCGCCGGGCGCATCATGGCAGCAGCAGGGCCGTGGGCCGATGCGGTCCGCCGCCTCGATGATCCCAACGCCCCCGAACTGCTCCGCCTGACCAAGGGGATCCACCTGGTCGTGCCCCACGACCGGCTGCCGATCGAGCATGCAGTGGTGATGCGCGGCCGGGATGCCCGCATGATGTTCGCCGTGCCATCGGGGAATTGTACCTATATCGGCACCACCGACACAGATCACCTCGGCGACCCCACCGACTACGCCATCACGAAGTGGGATGTGGACTACGTCATCGATGCGGCCCGCCGTCTCTTCCCCGAGACCCGGCTTACCCTCGATGACATCATCGCCGGCTGGGCCGGCTTCCGCCCCCTGCTGAAGCCGCAGGGCGATGCCGATCCCTCGGCCACCTCACGCGACTACAAGCTCTTCTCCAGCCCCTCCGGACTCTTCACCGTGGCCGGCGGCAAGCTTACCGCCTTCCGGGCCATGGCCAGCCACCTGGTCGACGAGATCTTCCCCGCGACCAAGGGGCCGGAGCACGTCGCCGCCAGCATCGCCCCGCTGCCCGGGGCCGTGGGCGTCGTGCCCACCCCGGAGTCCAACCGGGCGCTGGCGGAGGAGACCGGCGTCTCGCCCCAGTTCGTCGCCCTGCTGGCCGACCGCTATGGCTCCGCCCTGGCCCAGGTGGCGGCGGAGGCGCGGTCCATCGCCGAGGGCGACCCCCAGGTCCGCTGGCGCCGGGCGCAGGCCCGGTATGCGGTGAAGGCGGAGATGGCGGTCCGCCTGCTCGACGTGGTCCACCGCCGCACCGACCTGATGCTCTTCACCCGTTGCAACGGCCGGCCCTACCTGGAGGCGCTGGCCGCCGAGATGGGCGCCATGCTGGGCTGGAGCGAGGAGCGTCAGCTGGAGGAGATCGCTGCCTGCAGGGCAGAGGCGCGAAAGATGTTCGCCTGGCAGCAGGAGCGCTAGGGGCCGACCGCCGAACTCACCCTCCATGGCTCTTGTAAGGAGGAACGCCCGTGGCGACATCAATGCGGAAGCTGCTCCAAACCTCGCCGATCATCGCCGCAGTACGAGACGAACACGGGCTGACCGCCGCGCTAACCTGCCCCCAGCGCTTTCTCTTCCTGCTCTCTACCGACATTGGCAGCGTGGGTGAGCAGGTTCGCAAGGCACGGGAACACGGCAAGGAGATCTTCGTGCACTTCGACCTGGTTCAAGGGCTCGGGCGTGACTCCCAGGCGCTCCGCTGGCTGGCCGAGACCGCCCGCCCATCGGGGGTGATCACCACCCGGGCGGTCATGGTGTCTCAGGCCCGGTCGCTGGGGCTGGCCACGGTCCTGCGGACCTTCCTTGTGGACTCCCAGTCGGCCCACGCCACCCTGGAGCAGGTGGGCAAGGTCTCCCCTGACCTGCTGGAGGTCATGCCGGGCATCGCCCCGGAGGGGATTCGCCTGCTGGCCAGCCAGGTCTCCTGCCCGGTGATCGGTGGCGGGCTGGTCCGTACGATGGCCCAGGTCAGGGCCGCCCTGGCTGCCGGAGCAGCCGGCATCTCCACCAGCGCCGAGAGCCTCTGGCGGCAGGATCTCACCCGATGAGCAACCAGAAGCATACCGGCGCCATGCTCATCGCCTGCATCTCGTTCCTGGCCCTCGGAATGGTGACCGCAGCGCTCGGGCCCGCCCTCCCCGACCTGGCGGCCCGCACCGGCAGCAGCCTGGCTGCGGTCGGCAGCCTCTTCACTGCCATCTTCCTCGGGGCCCTGCTCTCCCTTTCGGCAGCGGGGGCGATCACCGACCGCTTTGGCCAGGCGCCGGTGCTGCTGGCAGGCGCTCTGCTGACCGGCCTGTCCACCGTGGCCTTTACCCTTACGACCAGCCTTCCGGCCATGCTCGCCCTGGCGATGTTGACCGGTGTGGGGCACGGTGCGGTGGATATTGCCGCCACGATCCTGATCGCCCGGCTCTTCGCCGAGCGCACCGTCTCCGCCCTCAACCTGCTCAACGTCTTCTTCGGGGCCGGTGCTATCGCAGGCCCGGCCGCGGCCAGCCTGACCATGCGCCTCTGGGGAACCGGGCTTTCCGGCCTCTGGCTCGGGGCAGGGCTGATGTTCCTGACCGCCCTGCTGGTCCCGCTGCTCCCCCGCCGGGCAGGCGCTCCCGCCACGGTAAGCGCCGCCAGCGGAGCCCGTGCCGTCCTGCGATCCCCCCTGGCCTGGTCCTTCGGCCTGCTCCTCCTGCTCTACGTTGGCGCCGAGCAGGGCGTGAGCGGTTGGGCCACAGCCTACATGTCCCAGACCACCACCCTGGACCAGGCGCAGGCCGCCCTGATCACCTCGGCCTTCTGGCTGGCGCTGACCGCCGGCCGCCTGCTGGCCGCAGCCCTCGGCTACCGGCTCTCGCCGGACCGCCTGCTCCGCCTCTTCCTGGCGGGGGCGGCAGCAGGGGCGGTCGCCCTGCCCCTCTCCACGGGCTCCACCCTGTTCTCGGTGGCGGCGATCCTCCTGCTAGGCCTCAGCTTCGGCCCCATCTTCCCCACCGCCGTCGGCATTGTGACCCTCCGCTTCCCCCAGGCGCCGGGCACCGCGGGAAGCCTGGTGATCGCGCTGGGCTGCATCGGCGGAGCGCTGCTGCCCTGGACGCAGGGGGCGCTCATGGTGGGGGCCGGGCCCCGGGCCTCCGTATCGCTGGTAGCCGCCGGCGCCCTGGCCATGCTGCTCCTGCAGCGGCTCATATCCCAGAAGAGCGCATAGAAGAAGGCTGCGTGAGAGGTAAAGCTCACGCAGCCTTTTTGCGTTATACCAGGCGCCCCTTGGCGTAGGTGCGGAAGGCCTTGACCACCTCTACCCTGACCACCTTGCCCACCATGTGTCCGCCGTCTTGGATATCGATCACGTACCCGTCGACCCGGGCGATGCCGTCGCTCGGGTTGCTGACGTGCGCCTCGTCGACCTTCACGTCGATCACCTGACCGGTCTTCACCGGCAGCGCCCGCTCCTCCACCTCGGCCTTGGAGCCCAGCACCTTCAGGTTGAACTCCTCCAGGTGCACCTCGCTGTTGCCGCGGATGTATATGGTGCGGGCCAACTCCTTCTCCAGCTCCCGCAGGTTCGCCCCGCCGGGGCCGATCAAGAGCGCCGCCACCGAGGGGTGAACCTCCATGAGCAGCGCCTCGCTGTGCGACTGCCGCATGATCCGGCGAATCTCCGCCCGGACCCGGTGGGCCATGGTCTCCTCGCTGAAGAGCTTGCCCCGGCCGTCGCAGTAGTGGCACGGCTTGGTCATCGCCTCGTCGAGGTTCTGGCGGGACTTCTTGCGGGTCATCTCCACCAGCCCCAACTGGGTGAGGCCCAGCACATTGGCGCGGGTCCGATCCCGCTTCAGTTCCTCCTCCAGGGTCTTCAGGACCTTCTGGCGGTGGTCGGTGACCTCCATATCGATGAAGTCGATGATGATGATCCCACCGATATCCCGCAGGCGGAGCTGCCGAGCGATCTCCTTCGCTGCTTCAAGATTGGTCTTAAAAACGGTGTCGGCCAGGTTGGTCGTGCCGACAAACTTGCCGGTGTTCACGTCGATGGCGGTCAGCGCCTCGGTCTGGTCGATGACGATATAGCCACCGCTCTTCAGCCAGACCCGCTTCTTCAGCGCCTTCTCCAACTCCATCTCCACACCGTAAAAATCGAACAGCGACTGGTCAGCCCGGGTGTAGAGCTTTAGCCGGTCCTTCAGGTGCGGGGCGTGCAGCTCCAGCACCTCCAGGGCCCGCTGGTACTCCTCCTTGTCGTCGATCATGAAGAGGCTGACCGTGTCGTCGAGGCCGTCTCGCACCAGGCGGTGGACCAGCCCCAGGTCCCGGTGGACGAGGCTGGGCGCCCCGGAGGCCTGCGCCTTGTTCGAGACCCGCTGCCAGAGCCGCTCCAGGAAGGCGGCGTCCTGCGCCAGCTCCTCTTCCCGGGCGCCCTCCGCCACGGTCCGGACGATCAGGCCCATCCCCTTGGGCTTCACCTTCTGCGCCAGGCTCTTCAGGCGGTCCCGCTCCCGTTCATCCGAGATGCGGCGGCTGACGCCAATATAGTCCACCTGCGGCATCAGCACCAGGAACCGGCCCGGCAGCGTCAGGTTGCGGGTCACACGGGCGCCCTTGGTCCCGATCGGCTCCTTGGCCACCTGCACGATGATCTCCTGGCCGGGCCTGACGATCTCCTTGATCGTCAGCTTCTGAGCCGGGCGTGGCGTCACCTGTTCGCCCTCGATCTCCGCCCGTCCGGGAAGCGCATCATCCACATAGAGGAACGAGTTCCGCTCCAGGCCGATGTCAACGAAGGCCGCCTGCATGCCGGGGAGAACGTTCTCCACCTTGCCCTTGTAAATGTTGCCGACGACCCGCTGGTGAACCGGCCGCTCGATGAAGACCTCCACCAGCTCGCCCTCTTCGAGGACGGCGGCTCGAGTCTCCGCGATGTCCACCGTGACGAGAATCTCTTTTCGCATAAAAAATCCCCCATCTCTTTTGGGGTTTGGACTCCGCAATCTAGTATCCCAAATGTCTTTGGATTCTTCTCCCACCCGCTGAATTCCTGCTATCTCCCCATGCCGTAGGGGCCGACCCGTGCGCTGTAGTACTTCTCACCCATCCAGGTTGATTCAAACGATTCGCACTGATGAGGCCAAAAGGGAACGTCATGCAGATGTGTTTATGCAATACTGTATAAACAGAGGGGTCTCCTCCCCCACCTCATCCACCGAAGGAGGTGGCCCATGGCCACCCTTGTCATCGCACTGGGCGGCAACGCCATCCTGCAGCCCGGCCAGGCCGGGACCGCCGCCGAGCAGACCGCCAACATCGCCGGGACCTGCCACCAGATTGCCGATCTGGTGGAGGCCGGCCACCGGGTGGTGATCACCCACGGCAACGGCCCGCAGGTCGGCAACCTGCTGATCCAGCAGGAGGAGGCGTCCGGCACCGTCCCCGCCATGCCCATGGACGTCTGCGGCGCCATGAGCCAGGGCATGCTCGGCTACTGGATTCAGAACCAGCTGGGAAACATCCTGCGCGACCGCAAGATCTACCGCCCGGTCATCTCCCTGGTGACGCAGGTGGTGGTCGACCGCGCCGACCCGTCGTTCAGCGCCCCCACCAAGCCGGTGGGCCCCTTCTACACCCCGGCCCGGGCCGAGAAGGCGATGCGGGATCGCGGCTGGCAGATGAAGGAGGACGCCGGCCGCGGCTGGCGGCGGGTGGTCGCCTCACCCGACCCGATTCGCATCTGGGAAGAGGATCTGATCACCCGCCTGGTAGGGTCCGACGCCATCGTCATCGCCTCGGGCGGCGGCGGCGTGCCCGTCTACCTGGATGGCGACCGGCTCGTGGGCTGTGAGGCGGTGATCGACAAGGACCTGGCCGGCGCAAGGCTGGCGGTGGCGCTGAAGGCTGACCTCTTCTGCGTGCTCACCGACGTCGAGGCCGTCTACCTGCGCTACAAGCAGCCGGACCAGCTCCGACTGGACCGGGTGGCGGTCAGCGAGATGCGCCGCTACCAGGCAGAGGGCCATTTCAAGCCCGGCTCCATGGGCCCCAAGGTGGAGGCGGTCTGCCGCTTCGTTGAGGAGACCGGAGGCCAGGGGGTCATCGCATCGTTGAAGCAAGCATCTCAGGCCGTGGCCGGAGAGGCAGGGACCGTGATCGTGAGGAGGTAGGAGAGATGTCCGTCAGTCTGAAGGGCCGCGATTTTCTTACCATCCATGACTGGACCACCGAAGAGCTCGACCAACTCCTGGCCACCGCCGACCTGATGAAGCTGCGGATGAAGACCGGCATCGTCGACCAGCCGCTGCGGGGCAAGACCCTGGGCATGATCTTCGCCAAATCCTCCACCCGGACCCGGCTCTCCTTCGAGGTGGGCATCTACCAGCTCGGCGGATACGGGCTCTTCCTCAACCAGAACGACCTGCAGCTCCGCCGCGGCGAGACGATCGGCGACACCGCCCGGGTGCTCTCCCGCTATCTAGATGGCATCATGATTCGCACCTTCGCCCACCGCGACGTGGAGGAGCTGGCCGAGTACGCCTCGATTCCGGTGATCAACGGCCTGACCGACTGGCAGCACCCCTGCCAGGCCATGGGCGACCTGATGACGATAAGGGAGAAGAAGCGGCATCTTGAAGGGCTCAAGCTGGTCTTCATCGGCGACGGGAACAACGTGGCCAACTCGCTGATGGAGGCGGGATACAAGTTCGGGATGCAGGTGGTTGTGGCCTGCCCGAAGGGCTATGAGCCGGACCCCAGGGTGGTGGACCGGGCCCAGGGCATCGTGGTGGTAGATGACCCCGAAGGGGCGATTCAGGGGGCAGATGTGGTCTATACCGACGTGTGGGCCTCCATGGGCCAGGAGGGCGAAGCCGAGCTGAGGAAGCAGGCGCTCCGGAAGTATCAGGTGGATGACCGGATGATGCGCCGAGCGAAGCCCGACGCCATCTTCATGCACTGCCTGCCGGCCCACCGCGGGGAAGAGGTCACAGACGAGGTAATGGATGGCCCACAGTCAGCCGTCCTCGACCAAGCCGAAAACCGCCTGCATCTACAGAAGGCGCTTCTGACTTTACTTCTTTGAGCATGTATCCAAGCAAGAAGACCAGGTAAGCGGACCAGGTGGGGCATAAACCCCGCCGGTCGGGGGTACCCCGGCAGCGCCATTAGCGCTGGAGGAGCGTACGGCCCCTTACCGACGAGCGTAGGCGCCGAGGGGTGCCCACGATCGGTGGTGTCCCGCAAGACCAGGAGGTGATTCTATGTCTGTTTGCAAGCACTGTGGGGCTGAACTGGTTAGCGGCTCTTCTCTGCGCCGGGGGTGCTGTGACGTGCCTCTCGCCGACAGCTTGGAGGAGCAGGTGGCGTTCTGGCTTTCCCATGACCCGGAGGTTTGCTGTGTGGGCTGTGCCACTCTGGACTGTGAGAGGAGGAGAGAGCCGTGCCTAAGCGTGTCCTGATTTTAGGAGCGGCAGGGCGGGACTTCCACAACTTTAACGTGGTCTATCGGAACAATCCGGACTACCTTGTCGTGGGGTTTACGGCTACGCAGATTCCCGACATTGCGGGGCGGCGGTATCCGGCGGAGTTGGCGGGGGAGCTGTACCCCGAGGGCATTCCGATCTTCGATGAAGCGGACCTTCCCCGGCTCATTCGGGAGCTTTCGGTCGACCTGGTGGTCTTTGCTTACTCGGATGTTCCCCATGAGTACGTGATGCACCGTGCCTCCATTGCGTTGGCGGCGGGGGCTGACTTCTCGCTGCTGGGGTATGCTCAGACGGCGATTCCCTCCACGAAACCGGTGGTGGCGATCTGCGCCGTGCGGACCGGGTGCGGCAAGAGCCAGACCTCCCGGCGGGTGGTGGGGGCGCTGCGGGAGATGGGGCTGCGGGTTGTCTCGGTGCGGCATCCGATGCCGTACGGGGACCTGCCCAGCCAGCGGGTGCAGCGGTTCGCTTCGTATGCCGACCTCGATCTGCACAAGTGCACGATTGAGGAGCGGGAGGAGTACGAGCCGCACATTGACCTGGGCGCCGTCATCTATGCCGGCGTCGATTACGAGGCAATCCTGCGCGAGGCTGAGAAGGAGGCCGACGTCATCGTCTGGGACGGCGGCAACAACGACTTCGCCTTCTATAAGGCCGACCTGTATATCACCGTGGTGGACCCGCACCGACCGGGGCATGAGTTGGCCTACCACCCGGGTGAGGCCAACCTGCGGCTGGCAGACGTGGTGGTGATCAACAAGGTCGATACCGCCTCGCCCGACGGGGTGGAGCGGGTTCGGGCTTCCATCGCTGCGGTCAACCCGTCCGCCCTTGTGGTGGATGGCGCCTCGCCCATCTTCGTGGACGATGCGGAATCCATCCGGGACAAGCGGGTACTCGTGCTGGAAGACGGGCCGACCCTGACCCACGGGGAGATGAAGTACGGGGCCGGCGTGGTGGCGGCCCGCAAGTTCGGGGCGGCAGCGGTTGTCGATCCGCGCCCCTGGGCGGTGGCGTCGATTGCGGACACCTTCCAGAAGTACCCGGAGATCGGGATCCTTCTGCCAGCGATGGGCTACGGGGAGAAGCAGATGCGGGACCTGGAGGCGACCATCAACGCCTGCGACTGCGACCTGGTGGTCTCGGCGACCCCGATCGATATCACCCGGGTGATCCGGCCCAACAAGCCGGTGCTGCGGGTCCGATACGAGCTGCAGGAGATTGGGGAGCCTACCCTTGCGTCCATCCTCCGGCGGCGGTTCGGGTAGGAACGGGGGAGGCGATCATCGCCTCCCCCGTGCAGGCTGTTGACAAACTCATGTAGGAAGCGGATCGCACTCGCGATCTGCTTCCTTTTTTGTTAGACTATACTTACAAGAACATAATTAGGCGGTGGTCACTGTGCTGCGGGGTCCTCATGGCCAGCA
>JBMONB010000209.1:0-37050 GCA_049325315.1 Bacillota bacterium
GCTCCCTGCTCATTTGCAGGGACTCAGCGAACAGGCGGGTCCAGTATATTCCGTTTCTCAAGCAACTTTATTCTACCATCAAAGTTGCTGGAAGGTCAAGGTGGGTTTGTCCATAATTTCACAAGGCGGCGACAGAACCCCTACACCGGCGTGACGTCCTTCCGACCCTACATGATGGTCAGAATCTGCTCCAACGGCTTCCTGGTGATGTTCGGCACACGGCACCCCTCTGCCGGGTAGCCGACGGGAAGCAGCAAGAACGGCGTCTCGTTCGCCGGTCGCCCCAGCGCCTTGCGCAGGAAGTTCATCGGGCTCGGCGTGTGAGTGAGACAGGACAACCCCGCATGGTGGAGCGCTGCGATCACGAACCCTGTGGCAATGGCGGCCGACTCCATGGTGAACGCCAGCTTCGGGCGCTGCTCCACCTTAAAACAGGCGATCAGGTGAGGGGCGACTTCCAGGAAGGGCTTCTCCCAATCGGTCCCCTTGTATTCTCCCCGCATGTCAGGCTCCCTGTGAGATTCGACAAGGTTGCAGACAGGTCCTACAAAACGAGTCGGACCGGGGTCACATGACCCCGGTCCTGCATTCTTTCGGCCTTACAGAGCCTGTGCCAGTGCGATGGGGATCGACTCCAGGTCAGCCCCCTCACCGGGCATCGAGGTGACGAGCAGGCTGGCGCCACAGGTGAGCGCCTGTGACTGAAGCACGGCATCGTCTGTCGCCAGCCACAGGTCCGCCTCGGGCAGGCAGAGCCGGGTAATCGCCACCATGCGCAGCAGGTTCGCAGTGCCCTCTGCCGGCCGCAGGACAACCCCCGAGACATCGGTGTTGCGCAGGATCTCCAGGTCATCGGCCAACCCTTCACCTGTCTGCCCGTCGAGGCCGATGCGCAGGCCGCCTGTCACCTGGTAGCCCAGCCCCTTCAGCCAGAGGTAGCGGGTCAGCCGCTCCGCCGGGGAGTGTCCTGGGTAGAGGCTGGAGTATAGCCCGGGGTTCCCGCACTCATGGGGCAGCACATATTCCGTCGCCCCGGCCTGCCGCCAGGTGGCGTAGGCCTCATAGGATCGCTCGCCCAGACAGAGTGCCACCTGCAGGTCGGTCTGCTCCCGGATCTGCCGAATCAGCCAGGCCACCGCGTCAACATCGGGCATGGGCCCGTCCCGCCGGACTACCACCGAGGTACATCCCAGGCGCTGAGCGCTGATCGCCTCCTCCAGGGTCTGATCCACGCGCTCGTCTCTGGCAACGGTGATCAAGCCGCGCAGCGCCGGCTCCTCCCCCTTGAAGCGATGACAGATGCGGCGTGCGGTATCGAGAAGGGCAAGGTATTCATTGCCCCCGGCTTGTAGAAGCAGCAGCACTTCGCGGCGGCTGGGCAAGCGACCCGCTTCGGCGCGTCGCAAGATTGGTCCGATCATGACTCTATCCCCTTTCGATTTGTGATGCATTTCACAAACCCTGGTAAAATGCTACCGTAAAACGGCAGTCTAGGCTATTCGGGGAAAGATTCATTTGACGCTAGCGCTTTGAGACTACGAGGTAGGCCTATCAGCCCTTGTGGGCCTCAATCCAGCGGATGACCTTCTGGCAGACCTCATCGCGACCACGCTCCAGGGCCACGAAGTGCCGGCGGCCTGGGAGCAGCTCCATGCGCTTTTCGTGGCTGGCAACCTTCTCGAGAATATAGGCCCCGCTGCCGGGGGCGATCCATTTGTCAAGGTCGCCCTGAAGGGCCTGCACGGGGGCGGTTACCCGCGGCAAGTCTCGCCTCACCCGGCGGGCAAGGCGAAGCAGCGAGTGGATCGCCGATGTTGGCATGCGCTCATAGTTGGAATCCAGCTGGGCGGCAATCTCGGGGTTGCGAATCTTGGACTCGTAGTAGGGAATCAGGTATTTGGCCAGGGGCACCAGGATCTGCCGCCAGTCGCTCAACTCAATGGGGGCAGCCAGGGTCGTGACCGAAGCGACCTGGTGGTGTGCAGCCAGGTAGAGCGCGATCAAGCCACCCATGGAGAATCCGACCACGTGGACCCGGCCGAACCGCTCCTGAAGGGCGGCCAACTCGGCCTCAGCAGCCCGCACCCAGTGACGAGAGCGGGTCTCCCGCAGGTCTTCCGGCGAGGTGCCATGACCCGGCAGCAGGGGAGCGGAGACGGAGATGCCGTGGTCAGCCAGGCAGTCAATGAGGGGGCGGACCTCGGCAGGCGAGCCCGCGAAGCCATGCAGCATCAGACAGGCGATAGGGCCGCGCTCCAGGTAGATCGAGCTGGCGGCACGGCGTTGCAGCAGCGTCATCTGTCAGGACCTCCGTTGTCAGGACAAGGAGAAAAGGCCGGGCAACAGCGCCCGGCCTCTTAATGTCTTCGGTCGTGGCTTACGCCCGGGTCTCCAGGAAGAGCAGGACCAACGACGAGACGATGAAGAGGATGGCGAAGGCCGTGCTAAACCGGTTCAGCACCTCGTCCATGCCCTTCTTCTTGCCGAAAATCTGCTCGGCGCCACCGGCGATGGAGCCGGAAAGGCCCGCGCTCTTGCCGGACTGCAGCAGCACCGTGGTAATCAGACCAATCGCAAACAGGGTGTGGAGCACCAGCACGAACGTCATCATATCCCTTCACCCCCCCGCAAGCGCCAATTCAGCTTTTCGATTGTACCACACCCGCCAAAATCGTACAACTTGGGAGTTTGTGACCGCTGTCCAATCTTTTCCTTATCGAACCCGTAATGAAGGCTACTTGGAGGGGACAGCCCGTCCGGTGACCGGGTCGACCATCCACCGCTGGACGCCGGCCCGCAGATGCAGGGTGGAGTTGATCCACTGGGGGTGGCTGACATCTTGCCCGTCGGGGAGTCCGGTCACCTTTACCGGCTGGCCGGCGGTCAGATCCCACAGCTGCAGCGTGAAGATGCCGCGGGGGCTGGCGTTGGTGGCGGCCAGGTAGCGGCCATCGAAAGACCAGGCCAGTTCACCGGCCCCACCCTCGAACCAGAGGTCGAGCCCCTTCACCGCGCCCTGCCGGTCCACCAGGCCCAAGAAGGCATGGGTGCCGCGGGTGACAAAGGCCACCGTCGTCAGGTCGGGCGAGAGCGCCAGGGCGCCCCAGCCGTTGTCCCCTACGCCGAACTGGACATCGGGCCCAGCGCCGAAGGGGCGGAACACCTTCGGCAGGTCTGGCTCGATCTCGGCCAGTACCCGCGTGCCCCCTTCGGTCATGACCAGGCGGCGGTTGGGGTTCTCCTGGTCGGGGGTGGCACTGGTGGCCACCGTGGCGTACCGGCTGCCCTTCTCACCCGACCAGCGCAGCTCTGGCACGTCGACAAAGAGCTTGCCGCCCTCGCCCTTGACCACCAGGTAGTACGCCCTGCCAACAGAGGAGGTCAGCGTCGGTCCATGGGTGCGGTGCTCCCGGGTCTCGACCAGCCAGCCCTCCTCCACCTCGGAGGCGTTTACAATCTCCCACTGGGTCCATTCCGGCGTCCTGGCCCACGCTACGTTGTGAATGCGTGGATGCAGCATCTGGTTGGCCGCGTCGAACCGGCCTTCTACCTTCTCCTGCAAGTAACGGCCCACCAGGGCCTCTGCATCGGACCGGGCAATGCCGTGCTGCGGGGGCGCCGGACCCTGTGGACCGGCCCCGTTACCGGTACACCCACCAAGCAGCAGCGACAGAATTACCATAATCGGCGCAATCAATCTCACCGGCTACGCACCTCCATGCTGAATAGACGAGAACCGACCCTCTACGGTAACAGAGAAAGGGGGTGACTCCAGACGATCCATGAAGTTACCTGGAGGGGAATCCGGAACAAACGAATAATCATAGGGAAGGAGAAAGTTTCTCGCCAACTGCCCGGAGTGATTCGGGCGAATAGTAAGGAGGGTGCCCATGACTCAGGTCAGCCCCCGCCGCCGCCGGCTTCACCGGGCGGAGCCGCCCGCCCCACCGGAGATTCAAGCGGCTGTGGAGCAGGCGCTGGCAGCCGTGGCGCCGGTACGCAAAGATAAAGCGCTGCCGCTTCTACAGGCGATTCAGGCCCGTCTCGGCCACCTGCCGGAACCGGCCCTGGCCTATGCCAGCCGTCGCAGCCGTATTCCCCTGGCCGATCTAAACGCACTGGTCTCGTTCTATGATCTCCTCACCAGCGAGCCGCATGCGGGCACGGTGACCCACTACTGCGACGACATTGTCTGCCGCTGCCGCCCGGGGTACGACCAGTTCATCCAGGCGCTCCAGCAGTCGGGCCATACGGTCCATGGCGCTCCCTGCCTGGGCCGGTGCGAGCAGGGGCCCGTTGCCCTGCAGACCCGCACCGCTGCCGAGCCGGCCCTGGCCTTCGGGGGCTTCGGCGCCTGGCAGATCACGGCGACACAGCCGGCCCGGTTCGCCTGGCCCGACGACTCTCAGCCCATGCTGCTCAGCCGCTGCGGCCGCTACACCCCCACCGACCTCAACAGCTACCGGCAGGCGGGCGGCCTCACGGCGCTGGACCAGGCACGGTCGATGACCCGCGCCGACGTGGTAGCGCAGGTGAAGGCATCCAAGTTGGTGGGCCGGGGCGGCGCCGCCTTCCCCACCGGCATCAAGTGGGAGGGCGTTCTGGTGGCCCCGACCCCCCTCGGTCCGGGCCCTGACGGGGCGGCAAAGTACGTGGTGGTCAACGCCGATGAGTCCGAGCCCGGCACCTTCACCAACCGGGTGCTCATGGAGGAGGACCCCATGGGCGTGATCGAGTGCGCCCTCATCGCCGCTCATGCCGTAGGCGCTGACCAAATCTACGTGTACATCCGGGGCGAGTACCCGCTGGCGGTGGAGCGCTGCAGCGCCGCCCTGGCGGCCTTCCGAGAGGCAGGCCTTCTGGGCGGGGTCGGCTTTGAGATCCGCTGCGGCGGCGGCCGCTATATCTGCGGTGAGGAGACCGCCCTCTTTGCATCGATCGAAGGCGAGCGCGGCGCCCCCCGGGTCAAGCCGCCCTTCCCCACCACCAACGGTCTCTTCGACCGCCCCACCCTGATCAACAACGTGGAGACGCTGCATAACCTGATCCCCCTGCTCACCCTTGGTGTGGATGCGTGGAACGCCCGGGAGCCCAAGCTGTTCAGCATCGCCGGCGACGTGACCCGCCCCGGCGTCTACGAGGTCCCCATGGGCACCACCCTGCGGGCGCTGATCGACCTGGCCGGCGGGCCGGTGGGCGAGGTGCAGGCGGTGCTCATGGGCGGCGCCTCCGGCATGTTCATCGGACCGGAGAAGCTCGACACCCCGCTGGAGTTCAAAGCAATGGCTGCCGCCGGCGCCACCGTTGGCTCCGGCGCGGTCATGGTCTACAACGCCGAGACCGACCTGTGGGATGTGGCCCGCCGCGCCGCCCGCTTCTTCGCCGAGGAGTCCTGCGGCAAGTGCGTCCCCTGCCGGGTGGGCACCGCCCGCCAGGAGGAGTTGGTCGACCGGTTCGCCGAGGGCCAGACCCAGTGGATTCCCCTGCACCGTGACATTGGCCAGGCCATGGCCGACGCCTCCATCTGCGGCCTGGGCCACACGGCGATGAACCCGGTGCGCAGCCTCCTGAAGCTGAAGGGGGTGCAGTAAGTGGCGATCAAGCTGACAATCGACGGGCGGGAGGTGGAGGCCAAGGCCGGCGCCACCATCCGGGAGGCGGCTCTCAGCCTCGGTATCGACACCCCCACCCTCTGCTACCACCCGCACCTCAACTGCGGCTCCAACTGCCGGGCCTGCGTGGTGGAGATGGACGGCTCCCGCACCCTGGTCCCCTCCTGCTCCCGCCCCGTCTCGCCGGGTATGGTGATCAAGACCGCCTCCGATCGGGTCCGGCACGCCCGCAAGATGGTCTTCGAGCTGCTGATGACCGAGGTCGAGACCGATGCCGCCCCGGAACTGCTGGCCTACGCCCGTTACTACAGCGCCGACCCGGGCCGCTACCCCGCAGCGGTCAACGCCGCCAGGGAGCGGGAGCCGATCATCGACAACCCGTTCTTCGCCCGCGACTACGCCAAGTGCATCGCCTGCCAGCGTTGCGTCCGGGCCTGCGGCGAAGACGTGCAGCATACCTTCGCCATTCAGATGATCGGCCGGGGCCACGAGATCTCGGTCGGGGCCGGCGCCGCCGGCGATGACCTGACCAACAGCCCCTGCGTCTTCTGCGGCAACTGCGTGGGCGTCTGCCCCACCGGCGCCCTCATGCCCCTGGCCGAGTTCGACGCCCGGAAAGAGGGCCTGCTGGAGAGCCCGGAGCTCTTCTGGTCGCCCACGGCGGGCTTCACCGGTCCGGGAACCCCTGCCCGAAAGGAGGGAGCCTAGCCATGGCGGTTGCGACGAGGGCTACCACCACCACCTGCTCTTACTGCGGCGTGGGCTGCACCCTGGAACTGCACACCGTGGGCGAGCGAATCTACAAGGTGACCTCCCCCACCGACGCCGTGGTCAACCGGGGCAACCTCTGCGTGAAGGGCCGGTTCGGCTTTGACTACGTGCACAACCCCGGCCGGCTGACCCAGCCGCTGGTCCGCCGGGGCGGCAAGCCCGGCGCCCGCCGCGGCACCCCCGAGTACGGCACCCTCGAGCCCGCCACCTGGGACGAGGCGCTCGACCTGATCGCCACGCGGCTCAACGGAATCAAGGCGCAGCACGGCCCCGACGCCATCGGCGGCTTCTCCAGCGCCAAGTGCACCAACGAGGAAAACTACCTCTTTCAGAAATGGGTCCGGGCCTGCATTGGCACCCATAACGTGGACCACTGCTCCAGGCTCTGCCACGCCTCCTCCGTGACGGCGGTCAACATGGCCATCGGCTCCCTCGCCATGACCAACTCCATCGGCGAGCTGCGCGACGAGATCGACTGCCTGCTGATCACCGGCAGCAACACCACCGAGAACCACCCGATCATCGCCCTGGAGATGAAGGCGGCCATCGCCCGTGGGGCGAAGCTGATCCTGGTCGACCCCCGCGAGATCGAGCTGGCCGAATTCGCCACCTACCACCTCCAGCAGCGCTCGGGCACCGACACCGCCGTCTTCAACGCCATGGCCCACGTGATCATCGCCGAGGGGCTCTGGAACAAGCGGTTCGTCGATGACCGGACCGAGGGCTTCGAGAAGCTGGCCGAGTCGGTAAAGGACTGCACCCCCGAGTGGGCCGAGGAGATCAGCGGCGTCCCCGCCGATGCGATCCGCGGCGCCGCCCGGCTCTACGCCACCAGCAACGCCTCCGGCATCTTCTGGGGCATGGGCATCTCGCAGCACCACAACGGCACCGAGACCGCCCTCACCCTGACCAACCTGGCGCTGCTGTGCGGCCAGATTGGCCGGCCCGGCACCGGGCTCAACCCGCTGCGGGGCCAGAACAACGTGCAGGGCTCCGGCGACATGGGCTGCCTGCCCAACCTGCTCCCCGGGTACGTGCGCTCCAACGACGAGGCCCACCTCGACCGGGTGGGGAGGCTCTGGGGCGTCCGCCTCTCCCGCAGGCCGGGCCTCACCTCCACCGAGCTGACCGAGCTGATGGGCGAGGGCAAGGTAAAGGGGCTCTACGTGATGGGCGAGAACCCCATGCTGACCGACCCCAACCTGAACCACGCCCGGGCCTGCTTCGAGGAGCTGGAGTTCCTGGCCGTGCAGGATATCTTCCTGACCGAAACCGCCGAAATGGCCGATGTGGTCCTTCCCGCCGCCGCCTTCGCCGAGAAGGAGGGCACCTTCACCAACACCGAGCGCCGGGTGCAGCGGGTCCGCAAGGCGGTGGAACCCCCCGGCGAGGCCCGGCTCGACTGGCAGGTGCTCTGCGACCTCTCCACCCGCATGGGCTACCCCATGCAGTACGCCCACCCCGGGGAGATTCTGGCCGAGATCGGTGAGTGCGTGCCTGACTACAAGGGGATCACCTGGGAGCGGCTCGAGGCGGGCCAGGGGATTCAGTGGCCCTGCCCCGATGAGTCGCACCCCGGCACCCGCTTCCTCTTCGCCGAGACCTTCCCCCGCGGGCGGGGCAAGCTCCATCCGGTGCGCTACCAGCCCCCCGCCGAGCCCACCGACCAGGAGTACCCGTATATCCTGACCACCGGTCGGGTCCTCTTCCACTGGCACGGTGGCGTCATCTCCCGCCGCTCCGAGGGGCTCGACGCCATCGCCCCCGAGGCGCTGGTGGAGATTCACCCGGAGGATGCGGTCCGGCTGGGCCTGTCCGATGCCGGCTGGGTCCGGGTGACGAGCCGCCGGGGCGAGGTGCGGGCGAAGGCGCGGGTGACGGAACGGACCCTGCCCGGCTCGATCTTCATGACCTTCCATTACGCCGAGGCGGCGGTCAACCTGCTGACCATCGACCGGCTCGACCCGCTGGCCAAGATTCCCGAGTTCAAGGTCTGCGCCGTCCGGCTGGAACCGGCGTAAGGCATAAGCAGAGAGGCCGCCGAACCCGAAGTACGGGTTGGCGGCCTTTTCCATTCGGACCTATCCCACTGCGGCCTCTGCGACCTTCAGGGTATCCGTGTACTGGACGAACCTGACGATCCTGCCGTCCCGCACCGTATAGAAGTGGGCGAAGGCCGCCCGCATGGCCCTCCCTGTCTGCTTGTGTGTACCCGTGTAGTAGCCCAGGGCGATCACACGGTCACCCGCCTCCAGGTACTCCTCGACTACCGCCTGCCAGCGCTCCCAGTTGACCCGGAACTTGGCCAGGGCGCCGTTGAGCACCGCCTCCGGGCCGATGTGGCGCCCCCCCTCCGGAAAGCCCTCCATCTGAATCCACTCAATCTGCGGGTCGAACAGCGCCGCGATACCAGCGGTGTCCCGCCTGGCAAACGCTTCATACAGGGCCCGTACGATCTCTGTCTTCTCCCCCACCACAAACCCTCCCGTGCAATTTACATGACTAGTGATCAGTTGACTAATAAAGCATATTTCCAACGGATCACCTGGAACCCCTGAGAAGGGTATCCAGCAGGGTAATCAGGCTGTCGGTCTGGTCCGGGTCCAGCGGGTCGACCGAGGCGTCATCGGCGGCGTCGACGACCGCATCCATGGAGGCCAGCAGGCTCAGGCCCTCCGCCGTGATCGAGCAGTAGTAGACCCTCCGGTCCTCGCTGCTCCGCCGGCGGGCGACCAGGTCCTTCTGCTCCAATCGGTCGATCAGGCGGGTGACACCCGGGGTCTGCTCGATCATTCGGTCCCCGATCTCCAGGGTGGGCAGGGGTTCACCCGCGCCCCGGAGGATGCGGAGCACGTTGTACTGCTGAAGGGTTACACCGTAGGGCTCCACCGCCGCAGCCATACGCTTCCGTACCAGATCCGCTGCCACCAGCAGCTTGATCGCCGCCTCCTGGCGTCTCGTCACAAACGATTTCTGCTTCATGACTCCGAGTATAGGCCCAGATACATGACGCGTCAACTATTTCCCCACGAACATGACAAAGATGCCGCCAAACCTCGACAGGTTTCGCGGCATCATTGCGCTATCAGCTACACCTACTTCCGGCCCTTGATCACCGACAGCCCCCGGAAGGTAGCGGCCAGGCCAAGCTCCTCCTCGATCCGGAGCAGCTGGTTGTACTTGGCCACCCGGTCGGTGCGGCTGGGAGCGCCGGTCTTGATCTGCCCGCAGTTGAGCGCCACCGCCAGGTCGGCAATGGTCACATCCTCCGTCTCGCCGGAGCGGTGGGACATGACCGAGGTGTAGCCCGCCCGGTGCGCCATAGAGACCGCCTCCAGCGTCTCTGTGAGCGAGCCGATCTGGTTCACCTTGACCAGAATCGAGTTGGCGGCGCCCGTGGCGATGCCCCTGGCCAGCCGCTCTGTGTTGGTGACGAAGAAGTCATCGCCCACCAGCTGAATCCGGTCGCCCAGGCGGCGGGTCAGCTCCTGCCAGGCGTCCCACTCGTCTTCGGCCACACCGTCCTCAATCGAAACGATCGGGTACTGGCGGGTCCAGCTGTCCCACAGGTCGATCAGCTGCTCGGTGGAAAGCGTCTTGCCGCCCTCGCCGGCCAGCACGTACTTGCCGTCGTGGAAGAACTCGGTGGAGGCGACGTCCATGCAGAGGAAGACCTGCTCGCCCGGCTTGTAGCCCGCCTTCTCGATTGCCTCGAGAATGACGGTGATCGCCTCCTCGTTCGACTTCAGGTCGGGGGCGAAGCCGCCCTCATCGCCGACGGCGGTGTTGTAGCCCTTCTTCTTCAGCACCGACTTCAGGGAGTGGAAGACCTCGGTGCCCATGCGCAGCGACTCCGCGAAGGAGGGCGCCCCCGCCGGGAAGATCATGAACTCCTGCATGTCGACGTTGTTGTCGGCATGCTTGCCACCGTTGATGATGTTCAGCATCGGGACCGGCAGGGTCCGGGCGGTCAGGCCGCCGATGTACCGGTAGAGCGGCAGCCCCAACTCCTGAGCGGCGGCGTGGGCGCTGGCCAGCGAGACGCCCAGAATGGCGTTGGCGCCAAGCTTCCCCTTGTTGGGGGTGCCGTCGAGCTCGATCATGGCCTGGTCGATCTCCACCTGCAGTGTCGCATCCATGCCGATAATCTCGTCGGCGATGATCTCGTTGACGTTGCGGACGGCGTTCAGCACGCCCTTGCCCAGGTACCGGCCCTTCTCGCCATCGCGCAGCTCCACCGCCTCAAAGGCGCCGGTAGATGCACCCGAGGGCACGATGGCCCGGCCCTTTACGCCGGAGGCCAGGGTGACCTCCACCTCCACCGTGGGGTTGCCACGGGAGTCCAGGACCTCGCGGCCGTGCACGTTCATGATCGTCGTCATCTTCATCATGCTCCTTCCAGAGATCTCTCAACCGCTATGGTTTACGCCGCGTAGACTGCCTTACCCCTTTTTCAGCAGCGAATCCGCATCCATCTGCGCCGGCTTGGGCAGGCCAATGATCTCCAGCAGGGTGGGGGCCACATTCGCCAGCACGCCCTCCTGCAGCTTTGCGTCGAGCCGGGTCTCATCCACCAGAATGCAGGGGACCGGGTGAAGGGTGTGGTTGGTGTGCGGGCCGCCCGTCTCGTAGTCGATCATCTGGTCGCAGTTGCCGTGATCCGCCAGAATGATCGCTGCGCCGTTCTTCGCCACCAGCGCATCGACCACCTTGCCCAGACACTCGTCGACCGCCTCGACCGCCCGGACCGCCGCTTCCAGCACTCCGGTGTGGCCCACCATATCCGGGTTGGCGAAGTTGAGCACGATGAAGTCAGTCTTCTCCTGCTCGATCCACTTCACCGCCTCTGCGGCGATCTCGTAGGCCGACATCTCGGGCTTCAGGTCGTAGGTGGCCACCTTCGGGGATGGAATCAGCACCCGCTCCTCGCCCGGGAACGTCCGCTCATCGCCCCCGTTGAAGAAGTAGGTCACGTGGGGGTACTTCTCCGTCTCGGCAATGCGCAGCTGGCGCAGGCCGGCCTCAGCCACCACCTGGCCCATGGGCACATCGACAAACTCCGGCCCGAAGGCGGTGGGAATCTCCGCAAAGGTCTGATCGTACTGGGTCATGGAGACCAGGGTCACCGGGCGGAAGCTAACCGGACGCTTGAAGCCGTCGAAGGCGGTCTCATGGAGGGCGCGCATAATCTGCCGCGCCCGGTCCGGCCGGAAGTTGAAGAAAATCACCCCGTCGTCAGGCCCGATCTTGCCGTCGACCCCGTCGATCACCGTCGGCAGGACAAACTCGTCGGTCTCGCCCCGCTCATAGGCGCGGGCAACCGCTTCGTCCGCCGAGCAGGCCCGCTCGCCCACGCCCTGGGTCAGGGCCACGAATGCCTTCTCGGTCCGCTCCCACCGCTTGTCGCGGTCCATGGCGTAGTAGCGCCCGGAGACGGTGGCGATCTGGCCGATGCCGACCTCCCTCAGTTTCGCCTCTACCGTGGCCAGGAAGCCCGGGGACGACTGGGGCGGCACATCGCGCCCGTCGAGAAAGGCGTGAATGTAGAGCCGCTCAATCCCCTCCCGCTTGGCCAGGTCGATCAGGGCCAGCAGGTGGTCGATATGGCTGTGAACACCGCCATCCGACACGAGGCCCATGATATGCAGCGCCGCTCCCGGCTGCTTTGCCCGGTTCATTGCCACCTGCCAGGCGGGCAGCGTATAGAAGGAGCCATCCCGGATTGTCCGCCAGATGCGGACCAGGGTCTGGTAGACCACCCGGCCCGCGCCCAAATTCAAATGGCCCACGTTGGAGTCGCCCATCTGCCCGGGTAGGAGCCCTACTGCCTCGCCGGATGCGGTCAGGGTGGTGTGGGCATAGCGGGCCACGTAGCGGTCGTAGTTTGGATGCTTTGCAATCGCCACCGCGTTGGCCCGGGGGTCTGGGTTCAGCCCCCAGCCGTCCAGCACGATAAGCGCCACAGGTCTGCGATAAGCGGCCAAGTTCCGGGTCACCTCCTGAACTCCGTTGCTAGTTTGCACGGGAAACCGGTCCATTACAGAGCGACTTATGCAAAGTCATTTTACCAAAGCCCTTTTCCACAATGGAAGGGGTTTCCCCTGCATCCTTTGAGGTCATTCGCGTGTAGTCTGTGGGCATACACCAGGCCACCTTCCGGGCGCTACAAGTACGCTGCCCCCATGTCAAGGCAGACCCGTATCCGACAAGCCGGCAGGGACGTCTTATTTGACGACAGTATACCATACCGGGTATAAGTAGATTAGGAGGGATATCCCACATGGCGCAGTACACGGTTCCCATTACGGATGCAACCTTCCAGGCGGAAGTTCTCGATGCTGAGCTCCCGGTTCTGGTCGACTTCTGGGCCCCCTGGTGCGGCCCGTGCAAGATGATCGGCCCGGTCCTCGAGGAATACGCCCGGGATAACGGCGACAAGATCAAGATCGCGAAGCTGAACGTCGACGAGGAGCAGCGTTGGGCCGGTCAGTTTGGGGTCATGTCGATTCCGACCATGATCCTCTTCCACAAGGGCAAGGCGGTCGGTCAGCTCGTCGGCTTCCGGCCGAAGAACGAGATGTACAAGATCCTCGACAGTGCCCTGAATCAGTTGGCGGCTGTGTAGCACACAAGGCGGGGGGAGCGATCCCTCCGCCGAACCTTTTGCCGGGCGAATCGAGTCCTACAGGTGAGTACCATCAGGAGGTAACCTGTATGGAGTCCTTTCCGGGCGTCACCGACGGCCACCTGACTATCCGCCCGCTGGCCGATACCCCCGACGACGTTGGTCACCTGGCGCGCTGGCTCTCCGATACCCGTGTGCTGGCCCATTACGAGGGGCGGGACAACCCCCACGATGAAGCCAAGGTCCGCCACGTGTTCTATGAAACCTTGCCCGAGCATGAGGTTCCGTGCATCGTGGAGTTTGACGGCACGCCACTGGGGTACCTTCAATTCTACCCGCTGGACCCGGAGAGCCTTACTGCCTACGGCTATGCCGAGACCGCGCTTGTGTTCGGCATCGATCAGTTCATCGGTGAGCCAGAGTGGTGGAACCGCGGTCTCGGCACGCGCATGGTCCGGCTGATGCTCGCCTACCTGTTCGAAATGGAAGGGGCCGAGCGGGTGGTGGTAGACCCGGTGGCAGGCAATAGTCGGGCCCTCCGAATGTATGAGAAATGCGGGTTCCGCAGGGTCCGCATTCTCCCCGCCCACGAACAACACGAGGGCGTCTGGCAAGACGGTTGGCTGATGGAGGTGACCCCGGAATCGGTTCGGCCCGTCACCACACCCTTCTCCGTGCGGTGGTAACGCAAATGGGCGAAGGGCCTCCCCTTCGCCTCCGGTACAATAACACAAGCTCACCAGAAAGACCGGCTACGTCCGGTCTTTCGTGCTTATCCCAGTTTGATAAACTGCTCGATCACGTCGTCGACGGCGTCGGCAGGGTTGTCCCCCCGCTTCATGGCCTCCGAGATCTGGAAGCCCATGCTACAAGCCGCCGCCTTCATGCCGACCCGGTTGATTGCTGCCTTCATGGCGCCCAACTGGATCAGCACCTGCTCACAGTCCTGACCCTCTTCGAGCATCCGCTGAATGCCTCGGGCCTGCCCTTCGATCCGCTTCAGACGCCGCATAAGATCCTCGTACAGCGCGGAATTGTGCTCTCTGATATTCATTCGCAACCCCCCTGTTCTACAGATTACCCTACGGGGTACCCGCTGTCAAATCCCTTCGTAGGAAAACCACGGCAAAGACATCCCTTGTCGTTAAAGACAATTTATGGTATTCTTGTGGTGATCCAACCTGTTCCAGATGGAGGGGAGCAGCGATGCCGACCAGAAATACCCAGGGAGTCCGACGGACGGCCAACGGGCCAGATCCGGGTTCCACGTCGACCTACTCCATTCTGTCAGGTCTCCGAGGTATGGCGGTCCATCTCCTGTTCCTGGCGCTGGCTACCCCGCGTGACCCTGTCTCCCAGGTAAACGGGGAAATCGAAGAGGTCCGCACAGGTGGTCTCGTCCTCGCCGTGGACAGCCCTCTCCCTCCCCTGGAGCCGCATATTCGCTTTGGGGTAGAGGTCTTCACACCCTCCGGTATGGTCCAGTTCCAGGCACGTCCGGCGGCACCGGTCGAAGAGGGATCCACCCGCCTCTTTCTCGCCCTGCCCGGTCGGGTGGAAACCGTTCAGCGCCGCCGGTTCGCCCGGGCGCCCTTCTCGGGTGACATCACCTTTCAGTTGGTCCAGGCGGGAAAACCCCTGCCCTCCATCGGAAAGGGCACCGGCGTTGACCTGAGCGGGGGCGGGCTGAAACTGGTCTCCCCCACCCCGCTTCGCCAGGGTCAGGAGCTGCTGGTCAGTTTCCAGACCCCCGACCGGCGCAGCCACAGGGGGATCCTGGCTCGGGTGGTCCGGGTCGAGCCACAGGCCGGGCAGTACGCCATTGCCTGTCGCTTTGAGGCCCTAGGCGAGGCGGAAGAGGCGGCCCTGGTGCAGGCCGTCTTCCGCATGCAGGTGCGAAGCGCCGGGCGATAGCCCACGACTCAGGTGTTCTTCCCTCTCGCCGCAATCGGAATCTCGCAGACCACCTGACCATCCCGGACACCGTAGGCCCGGTCGAACAGGTTGACCGCAGGGCAGACGTGGTTCGGCACAATCTGGAGCCGCTGCCCCACCGCAATCGGGGCGCCGGCAGGGAACTCCAGCTGCCCGTGCTCCTCGGTCAGCTTCGCCACCGCGATCTCGGGCCTTCCCACCACATGGCCGTGTCCGCCGTCGCGGCTGGGGTCCATGGCCAGCGACTTGGAGCCGGCATCGACCACGGCCCGGTCCGGAGCGGCATGGCTGACGACGGTGGAGAGAACCCTCAGGGCGCATTCCTCCTCCCTGACCAGGCCCAGGGTCAGGGAGTTCCGGTCATAAAAGACGTAGGTGCCGGGCCGCATCTCGGTGATACCGGCTGTCTCGCCCACCAGGTGGGCGGTGGGGGTAGCGCCCACACTTACCTCCAGGTCAGGCCGCCCCAGGGCGGCCTTGATCTCATTGAGCGCCGACGCCTCCGATTGGGTGAAGGTGAGCGCCTCCGCCTCGCTTCCCGCCTTCCAGGCAGGGCCGGCGTGGCTCATGACCCCGGCCAACCGTATGCCGCTGAAGCGGTCAAGCCCGCGGGCGAAGTTGATCGCATCGGCGCCTGGCTGGCGGCCGACCCGGTGCTGGCCGGTGTCGACCTCCAGGTAGACATCTAGCGGACGCCCCAGGCGTTCCCCCACGCTGGAGAGCGCCTCCGCAACCTCGTAGCTGTCGAGGGTGAGTACCAGCCGCTCCACGCGAGCGGCCAGGGTGGTCAGCCGCTCTAGCTTGGCAGGCCCTATGAGCGGGTAGGCAATGAGGATATCGGTAAAGCCCGCATCGGCCATAACCTCTGCCTCGCCCAGCTTCGCACAGGTAATACCCCGCGCCCCGGCAGCAACCTGCATCTGGGCGAAGAAGGGGGACTTGTGGGTCTTGATATGGGGCCGAAGCTTCACGCCTGCCTGGTCGGCAATGGCCTGCATTCGCCGGATATTCCGCTCGGCCTGATCGAGATCAACAATGATACAAGGGGTATCCAACTCCGGGTACAGCATGAGCACCCTCCTCGCTTGCGCTGTCACGGGGATTCTCCGGCACGCCCGATTCTCCTGCCACGTACCGGCGAGTCAGGGTATACTGGAAGGGTAGAACCATTGAGAGGAGGCGCCATTGACCGTGGCCATCGTTGAAGTCTCCATTACTCCCCTCGGAACGGCAACCCCGTCCGTCAGCAAGTATGTTGCCCAGGCGCATAAGGTGCTGGTCGAGACCGAGGGGTTGAAGGTCCAACTGACCCCCATGTCCACCGTGCTGGAGGGCGACCTGGACCTGATTCTGAAGGCGGTCCGCCAGGCGCAGGAGGCGGTCTTCGCCGCCGGCGCCCAGCGGGTCTCCACAGCGATGAAGATCGATGACCGCCGGGACCGGACCGGCACCATGGAGGAGAAGGTCCGGGCAGTGCAGGAGCAGCTATAGCGGTAAGAGAAGGGCCGGGCGCAGCAAGCGTCCGGCCCCTTCCAGCATACAGGGGGGTTTTAGCGCGCCGCCTTGCAGATCGCTGCGAAGGAGGCGGGGTCAAGGCTGGCGCCACCCACCAGGGCGCCGTCGATGTCGGGCTGAGCCATGTAGTCGGCGATGTTGCCGGGCTTGACCGAGCCGCCGTATTGAATGCGGACCGCAGCGGCTGCCTCGGCTCCGAACCGTTCCGCCATAACGCCCCGGATCGCGCCAATGGTCGCCTGGGCATCCGCCGGGTCACAGTTCTTGCCGGTCCCAATCGCCCAGACCGGCTCATAGGCGATCACCAAAGAGGCTACCTGCTCCGGCGAGAGCCCTTCGAGCGCCGCCAGCAACTGCCGCCGGTTGACCGAGTCGGTCTGTCCGCCCTCTCGCTCCGCTAACGTCTCGCCGATGCAGACAATCGGCACCAGGCCATGGGCAAAGGCGGCCCGGGTCTTCTCCCCGACCAGGGTGTCACTCTCGCCAAAGAGCGTCCGCCGCTCCGAGTGGCCGAGAATCACGTAGGCGCAGCCCGCATCCTTCAGCATGGGGCCGGAGACCTCGCCCGTAAAGGCGCCCTGGGTCTCCTTGCTCATGTTCTGCCCACCCACGCCCACCGGGGAGCCCGAGAGAGCGGAAGCGACAGCGCTAAGGGCCGTAAAGGGTGGGCAGAGGACCATCTCAACGCCGTTCAGCCCCGCCACCTGGGGCAGGAAGTCACCCACAAAGCCCCGGGCCTCCGCCAGCGTCTTGTGCATCTTCCAGTTGGCTGCGATCACAGGAGTACGCATAAGGAAATCCTCCTCACAACATCCAGGCAGGGACCCGCTACCGGCCCCAGTCGGCGATCATCCATGGCTTCCCGGCCCGTTGACGGACCAGGAGGTAGTACGCCCACTGGCGGCCCTCACTGAGGCTGGGGTCCCGTCGCTCCTCGCCCAGTTCCAGCTCGTACTCCACCCGGTAGGCTGCCTGCTCCGGGTACCCCGGCACGGGCTCCACCGGGGCATCTGCCTCTGGCTGAAGCCCTACCACCCTGGCGGTTTTGATCGAGAGCCGCCGCTTGTCCATGGTGGTGGGGCCGGTGTAGAGCCGGCCCCGCTCGGGCGTCAGCGTGGCGAGAATCCAGTCGAGGTCGTGGGCAGCCAGCGCCGCAAAGTGCTCGTGGATCACGGTCTCGGGGTCGGCCGTGGCGCGTTGGGCGATCCAGTTGGCCGCGGGGGAGTCATCCCGCCGGCGCCCGAAGAGCCAGTTAAGCAGACCCACTTAAGCCTTGGTCGCCAGGCAGGCAACGCCAGGCAGTTCCCGACCTTCCAGGAACTCCAGCGAGGCGCCGCCGCCGGTCGAGACATGGGTCATCTGGTCGCCCAGTCCGGCAGCCTCCACCGCGGCCACGGAGTCACCACCGCCGACAATGGTGCATCCCTGACTGTCTGCCATCGCCTGGGCCACGGAGAAGGTGCCCCGGGCAAAGGCCTCCATCTCAAAGACGCCCATGGGCCCGTTCCAGACCACCGTCATCGCATCTTTGATCGCATTGCCAAAGGCCTTGGCGCTCTCCGGGCCGATATCAAGCGCCATCCAGCCGTCGGGAATGGCGTCGACCGAGACCACCCTGTGCTCGGCATCGGCCTTGAACTCGGCGGCCACCACCAGGTCGCTGGGCAGCAGGATCTTGTCGCCGCCCTTGGCCAGCAGTTCCCTGGCGGTCTCCACCTTCTCCTCCTCCACCAGGGACTTGCCCGTGGCATACCCCTTGGCCCGCAGGAAGGTGTTGGCCATGCCGCCGCCGATGATCAGGTGGTCGACTTTGGTCAGCAGGTTCTCGATCACCATGATCTTATCGGAGACCTTGGCGCCGCCAATGATCGCCACGAAGGGGCGATCTGGACTGGAGAGCGCCTTGCCCATCACGTCGACCTCCTTCTGCATGAGGAAGCCGGCGACCTTGACAGCCATGAGATCCGCCACGCCCCGGGTGGAGGCGTGCGCCCGATGGGCGGTGCCAAAGGCATCGTTCACATAGATCTCGCCCAGGCGCGCCAGCTTGGCGGCGAACTCGGGATCGTTCTTCTCTTCCTCGTTGTAGAAGCGGAGGTTCTCCAGCAGGACTACGGTACCGGGCTCCTGCTTCTTCACCAACTCCTCCACCGCGTCGCCAATGCAGTCCGAGGCATAGACCACGGGGCGGTCCAGCAGAAGCTGCAGACGCTCCGCGCAGGGCTTGAGCGAGAACTCCTCGCTCCGCTTCCCCTTCGGGCGGCCCAGGTGGGAGGCCAAGATCGCGATGGCTCCGTTCTCCACAAGGTGCTGAATGGTCGGTAAAGCAGCCTTAATGCGAGTGTCATCGGTGATCACGCCGTTCTCCAGCGGCACGTTGAAGTCAACCCGCACGAACACGCGCTTGCCTTTGACATCGATGTCGCGCACAGTCATCAGCGGCATGGCTCGTCCACCTTTCTCGGCTGGGGCCCCCCACGCGGGGGGCTCATTGGTTGCACAGACTTTGTTAAAGCACTCTACAAAAGATTGTACCACATCGAATGGAAAAACCCTTCTAGCCTGCTAGTATTGACGCCATCAGGGGATGGAGATGTGCCAGAATAGGTACTTCGTCGCCGGCGTGTATGCCGGGGAGTCGGTATACCGCCAGGGCCGGCCCCACGACGGGGCCGAGTGAGCAGCCATGAGCGGCTCACCCTCCGGGTCGAAACCGACCACAATGGCTTGATGATCCCACACATCATCCCCGTTCCAATCGTAACTGATCACATCGCCTAATTCCAGTTCGCTGGCTGCGGATCGCTTCTTGCCGCGCCCGGAGGTCTCCAGGTACCAGCGCAGGCTGTGGGCTACCGTCCATGAATAGGACCACTGCTCATTGGGCCCCAGGTACCACCAGCCCTTGTCTCGCCGGTTCGTCACCTCCATGTCCATCCCGCCCGACCAGAGCGCCTGGGAGACGAAGTTCGTGCCATCTTCCCCCGGGAAGGCCCGGAACATCGGGTTGTAGCCGCTCCACCAGAAGGCGGCATACTGAACAGCCTGCAACCGGTCGTATGGCAAGGCGCATTCCCCCTCCGGGGATGGGTATGCCGCGGCAGCGCTCTCACTTATTGATGGTGCCAATCGCTCCCCCCTGCTCTATTTGCGAGTCTTATGGTATGGTGGTAGTAGCGCACGAATTCTGTCGGAGGAGGGTCCGCGGGGATGGATATCCAGGCCCTGGAAGCCTTCTGGTGGATTGCGAAGACAGGGAGTTTTAACCGGGCCGCTGAGCGGCTTTTTCTGACCCAACCGTCGGTCACCGCCCGAATTCAGGCACTGGAGAAAGAGTTGGGCCAGACCCTGTTTGAGCGCAAGCCGCGCGGCGTTCGGCTGACCGATGCCGGACGGATCCTCCTGCCCCACGCCGAGCGGGTTTTGCAGGACATCAAGCGGGCACGCCAGGCCATTGAGGACCTGGAGACCGCCACGGGCGGAACGCTCATGGTCGGCTCAGCCCTGACAACGTCGGCCTATCTTCTCCCGCCGATTCTGACCCGGTTCAAGGGCTCGCACCCGGCGGTGGAAGTGCTGGTCCGCACCGGCCGTTCCCACCAGGTGCAGCAGCTGGTACTGGATGATACCGTACAGGTCGGCCTGGTTCACGCCCCGCTCCTCAGCCATGCCGAGATTGCGGTGGTGCCGCTCTCCGACGAGCCGATTCTGCTGGTTGTTCATCCGGCCCATCCCTTCGCAGAGCGGGCGGAGGTCAGCCTGGAGGAGTTGGCCGGTGAATCGATGATCACCACCGACCGGGCGTCGGGGTACTGGGCCCTTGTGGAGCAGTGGTGGGCAAGCAGCGGCTTCGTGCCGCATGTCACCATGGAGTTGGACTCGATCGAAGCGGCAAAGCGCATGGTCATGTTCGGTCTCGGCCTGACCATGCTCCCCCAGTCGACGGTCGAGGGCGAACTGAAGCTGAAGCAGCTGGTGGCCGTACCGCTGGCGAACAGCGAGAACCTGAAGCGGCAGAACATCTTGATCCACCGTCGGGGCAAGATCTGGAGCGGCACCGCCCGCGCCTTCCTGGAGACCATCGGCAAGATGTTCAAGGTGAAGCTGTTGACCGACGAGTCTGCGTGAGGTGATGCGCTTTGCGTTACTTCCCCTCGGAGCGTGCCTGGTGGTTTGCGGCGATGACCTGGATTCTCCTTCCCGGTATTCTGGTCGCCATCGTGATCGCGGGTGTGCTCAGCCCGCCCGATGAAGGGTGGCTCACCCTCATACTGGCAGGTCTGCTTCCCATCGCCCTGGTGGGTGCGCTCACGATCTGGATCTGGTACTCGACGGGCTACACGGTGACGGATCAAGAGGTAATCGTCCGCTCCGCCTTTCTCATCTGGCGGGTTCCGCTGGCTGAAGTCACCAGGGTCCGGCGCACGGGCAACCCACTCTCCTCTCCCGCCCTATCCCTGAACCGGCTGGAGGTCAGGTGGGGGAAGGGGCGCTGGATTATCATCTCGCCAGCGGATCAGGCAGAGTTCCTCCAGGTGCTGCGGCAGCGCTGCCCCCAGGCAGATATTCAGGAATAATGTGAGGACACAACCAGGTCAGGCGACGCTGCCCCTTGACGCCATCCTTCTAATTTGATATAAATCTAATTAGAAGGAGGTCGAATTAGATATGCCGCCGGAACAGCTGGAAACGCTGCTGGCCTTTTTTAAGGCGCTGGCCGACGAGAGCCGCCTGCGCATTGTCGGGCTGCTGGCCAACCGGGAGTGTAGCGTAGAGGAGATTGCCGCCACGCTGGATCTGAAAGAGCCCACGGTCTCGCATCACCTGAACCGTCTGAAGGAGTTGGACCTGGTCCAAATGCGGGCCGAGGGAAACACCCACCTCTACCGCCTGAACACCGAGAGCCTCCGGGCGATGTCCAAGGACCTGCTGACGCCGGAGACGCTGGCGGAGGTGGCGGGGGCCGACCTCAGTGAGGACAAGTTCGCCCAGAAGGTGCTCCGCAGCTTCATGGAGGGGGGCCGGCTCAAGGAGATTCCGGCCCAACGCAAGAAGCGGGACATCGTGCTCAAGTGGCTGGTGAGTCACTTTGAGACGGGGCGGCGGTACCCGGAGACCGAGGTGAATGAGGTGATCAAGCGGTACCATGAGGACTACGCCACCCTGCGGCGGGAGTTTATCATGACCGGCCTGATGAACCGGGCCGATGGTTTCTACTGGCGGGTGTGACGCAAAAAGTGCCAACCGTCCGTGTGGATGGCTGGCACTCCTCTTTTCCTAGACGTATCGCTTCCGCTTGCCCGAGTTGGGTACGCCCATCTCCTCGCGGTACTTGGCCACCGTGCGGCGGGAGATCTTCAACCCCTGCCGGCTAAGCCGGTCGGTCAGCACCTGGTCGGAAAGCGGTTCGGTCGGGTCCTCCTTGGCGATCAGGTCGGCGATCAGCTTCTTGACCGACTCCGCCGCCACCCCTTCACCCTGTGCGCCATCGACACCGCTGGAGAAGAAGAACTTCAACTCAAAAGTCCCCTGCGGGGTCTGTACATACTTCCCCGATGTGGCCCGGCTGACAGTCGACTCATGAACACCAACCACCTCAGCCACCTCGCGGAGCGTGAGCGGGTGCAAGTAGCGGAGCCCGTGGTCGAAGAAGTCCCGCTGGAACTGAATGATCGCCTCGGTCACACGGTAGAGAGTCATGCGGCGCTGCTCGATCGCCTTGATCAGCCAAAGCGCCGACTGGATCTTCTCTTCGACGAACTTGCGGGCCTCGCTCTCCACCTGGCCGTTCAGCATGCGCCGGTACTGGTTGTTGACCCGCAGCTTCGGAATGGGGTTGTCGTTGACCACCACCACGTACTCTCGCCCAACCCGCTCGACGACTACATCGGGCACGACATACCGGGTCTCGTCCGGGCGGCCGAAGCGACGACCCGGCTTGGGGTCGAGGGTGCGGATCATATCAGCCGCAGCCTGGACCTCGGCACAGGTGGTAGAGAGCGCCTCGGCAATGCGCGGGATGCGCCCGGCTGCCAGATCGTCCAGGTGGTGCTCGATCAACTCCGAAACATAGGGAGTGCCGTCATCGACGGTCGCCCATTGGAGCAGCAGGCACTCCTGCAGCGAGCGGGCCCCCACCCCGGCGGGATCAAATGACTGAACCACCTGCAGGGCGTTCTCCACCCGATCCAAGGAGACACCCAGGCGCTGAGCCACCTCGTCGAGAGTGATGGTCAGGTACCCGTGATCATCGAGGCTCCCGATCAGGAACTCCGCAATGGCACGTTCACTGTTGGGAAGTCCAGAAAGGAAGAGCTGAGCCGATAAGTGCTCGTGGAGAGTCGGAATGGTTGGGGTGAAGGCCTCAAAGCCAACTTCATCTTCCCCACCATAGGCTGTCCCGCCGCCACCGTCGCCGCTGCCGAGGTACTCCAGCAGCCGGCTGGCCTCAGAGGGCTCGATCAGCTCCTCGCCCGTCTCCTCCTTGGTCTCCGTCTCCAGGCAAGGATTCTCCAGCAGCTCCCCTTCGATCATCTCGCTCAGTTCGGCGACCGGCTTCTGCAGTACAGCAATGGCCTGGCGTAATTCTGGAGTCATGATGAGGCGCTGCGTCTGCTGCATCTGGAGTCCGAAGCCGAGTCGCACGCTCATCACCTCCGCAGAATTGTTGTTACTGCAGGGTATTCGCCCTCCGCCCCCCGGTTTCCTCGTGGCGGTATATGCAAAAAATGTGCCAACCTTTTGCGAAACCAAAGGAGCACTCGTCTGCACATTCCATCGGTTCCATGCACCGGAAGGGATATAGGCTTGTATGATCAAATACATTGCCGTATGATTACAACCTATATCTTTGATCTGGATGATACGTTGATTCCATACGACCCGCGGGAGCAGAGGGCCTATGCTCTTCTGGCTGCGGCCGGCGCCGACACCGAACGAACGAGGGCCATGAACCTTAGCCTGTGGCCAGAGGTCGCCATCGGGCGGTTGCCCATTGAGGAGAAGTGGCGGCGGGAGGCGCTCGCCGGCGGTGTCGCGGCCGAGGTGGCTGAGCGCTTTGTCGCTGCGCTGGTCGACTTCGACCCCGCCTACGAGGATGCGCTGCCGGTGCTGGAGCGACTCGCCGCTGCAGGGACCCGTCTTGCGATTATCACCAACGGCCCGCCCGGAGACCACCAGCGAGCCAAGCTTCGGAAGACCGGCCTCGACCGGTTCTTCGGCGATTTCGTCTTCATCTCCAGTGAGGTTGGGGCGGCCAAGCCCGACCCACGTATCTTCCACCATGCCCTGGAGGCGCTGGGCGTCACCCCGGCGGAGTCGCTCTACGTGGGCGACAAGGCGGAGCATGACGCCGCCGCCGCTGCGGCAGTCGGCATGCAGGGGGTCTGGCTGGACCGGCGGGGGAGCAGCAGCCCCGCGCCCGCTGGTGTGCGCCGGATTACGACCCTGACACAGTTGTAGCCTTAACCAAAGGGAACGCACCCCAGCCTTTAAACAAGGCTTGGGGTGCGTTTTGTGCTTCTGCTGTAGGGTTAGTAGCGGAACACCGCGGCTACTTCCTCGTTCCGGGGGATCTCGCTGGGTTCGACCACGTAGACAGCGCCCTTTTGCATATAGGTGTGAACGGCGGCCAGGTTCGTAAGGTCTACGGCATCGGGCCCCTGCTCACCGGTCAGGTCCACTGCGCCGGTCTCCGGGTCAAAGCGTCCCCAGATGGAGCGGCCCGCCGGGATAAAGAGCGACTCGACCCGGCCATGGTAGGCGGCAGGGAGAACCGAGGCGATCGAGCCTGCAGTCCGGCCGGTGCCAGCCAGCCGCTCGTATGCGGCGGCAGCCTCATTCTGCCGCTGCCGGAAGCGGGGGGCGATAACCTCCCAGGCCTGGCGGTGCAGGTCGTCGGGATGCAGTTCGTCCGGGTTGCCGGGCACTACCTCCTCCACCAGGTTCGCATAGGTGTTCACCTCGCGATAGAGCGGCATGTTGGACTCCACCCCGGCCAGCACCAACGGTGTGCGCTCCTGGCCCAGGGTCTCGCGAACGGCGTTGTCGACCTCCCGGAAGTACTTCACAAGGAAGTCCTTCTTGATATCCGTCGGGTCGCCATGGCCGAAGCGAAGGTCACCGCGACCGCCGCCGTGTACCTGAATCTGCTGCTGCAATTCGTAGCGGGCGGTCACCTCGTCCAGAGAGCCCGGAGCCCCCTTCAGTTCCATGCGTTCGAAGTGAAAGCGGGAGCCCCGGAAGAGCCGGGTCTCATTCAGGCTGAGCGCCAGCAGATAGAAGTCGCCGTCACCGTTCAGCAGCGAGAAGAGCGGGTGAAGACAGAACTGGTCGGCCACCACCACCCTCTCCTCGAAGCGAATAGGAAGCCGGAAATAGCGTATGAACCCCTTGCTCAGAAAGAGCGCCAGGCCATGCCGTTGGTGCTGCCAAAAGGCGCGGTCCTCCATGAGATCGAAGGCTGGCTGAAGCGCTCCCCTGGCTGTCGCGGCGTCAACACCGCGCTCGACCAGGCTGCGCTCCGCCTCCCGGAGCAGGTTCTTTAGGCGAATGGGGTCCTGCTGTGCCTCCTCCCGCACCCGGTGGGTCGGAAGGTAGATCGAGACAGAATCCCGCTGCGAGTGTTCAATGAGTGACCGGAGTTCCGTGTAGGAGAACCGATCCATGGACAACCCTCCCGTTGCAGCGGCTCGCTGGGAGCGGGCCGCAGAGCCGAAATATACCAGGCGTTTCCTGGTGTCCTTCCATTGTAGCACAACACACTAATCCCGCATAATTCGATAAACTGGTCGTTTAGGGTCTGGTCATTCTTGGTCAGCAGTATTCTCTGACAACCGGCCTGAGAGGCCCAATTTGGGCCATATTCGGGGTAAGATGATCACCCTCCGCCGGCATGGGCGGAGGGTGACCTGTGGGTAGGACCCGGGCTTAGTTGTCGAAGTACATCTCGAACTCGACCGGCTGCGGACGGGTCTCGAGGGCGCTGATCTCCTCTTCCTTCAGGGCGATCCAGGTGTCGATCAGCTCCTTGCTGAATACGCCGCCCTCCAGGAGGAACTCGTGGTCCTCCCGCAGCGCCTCCACCACCCGGCGCAGCGAGGTGGGAACGGCGCCGATCTGCGCCTTCTCCTCGTCGGAGAGGTGGTAGATGTCCTTGTCGAGCGGGCCGAAGCCAGCCTTGATCGGATCGATCTGCCGGCGAATGCCGTCGAGACCGGCCATCAGCTGAGCGGCGAAGGCCAGGTAGGGATTGGCCATCGGGTCGGGGGTGCGGAACTCGATACGGGTGGTCTTCGGGGTGGAGAAGGCCGACGGAATCCGGATGGCCGCCGAGCGGTTCCCCTTGGAGAAGACCAGGTTGACCGGCGCCTCGTAGCCGGGAACCAGCCGCTTGTAAGAGTTGGTGGTGGGGTTGGTGAAGGCCAGCAGCGCCGGGGCGTGGTGCAGAATACCGCCCAGGTACCAGAGCGCCGTCTGGCTCAGGTTGGCGTAGCCGCCCTCGGCGTAGAAGAGGTTCTGGCCGTCCTTGGCGAGCGACTGGTTGCAGTGCATGCCGGAGCCGGAGTTCTTGTAAAGCGGCTTGGGCATGAAGGTCACCGTCTTGCCGTAGGCCCGGGCCACGTTCTTGACCACGTACTTGTACATGGCAGCCTTGTCGGCAGCGTCGGTCAGGGTGGAGAAGCGGAAGTTGATCTCGTTCTGCCCGGCAGAGGCCACCTCGTGGTGGTGACGCTCAACCACGAAGCCCATCTCCTGCAGCTGGAGGGTCATGGCAGTGCGAATATTGGTCTGGTCGTCGATCGGCAGCGCCCGGAAGTAGCCCTGCTGGTACTTCACCTTGTAGCCCGAGTTGGGCAGGTCGCCGCGGCCAACGTTCCAGTGGGCCTCGCCGGACTCGATGAAGTAGAAGGAGGCATCGGGCCCGGTCTGGAACCGGACGCCGTCGAACATGAAGAACTCCAACTCCGGACCCCAGTAGGAGACATCGGCGATACCCGAATTCTTCAGGTAGACCTCGGCCCGGCGGGCGACGCCGCGGGGGTCACGGGCGTAGTCCTTGAGCCCCGGCTCCTTCACGTCGACGAACATGGAGAGCGTCGGCCCCTCGACGAACGGATCAAAGACAACGGTGTCCAGGTCGGGGAGCAGCACCATGTCGGACTCGGCAATGCCCCGGAAGCCCCGAATCGAGGAGCCATCGAACGGCATGCCCTTGGTCAGAACCTCCTCGTCGACCACGCTTGCAGGGACGGTCAGGTGATGGAACACGCCGGGCAGATCGACGAACTTGACGTCGATCATCTTGATCCCCTTCTCCTCGATCATCGAAAGAACTTCCTTGGCACTGGCCATCTCGAACGTCCCCTTTGCAATGTCTTTTGAAAACCCCACAGCACCGCCTTGCAGGCGGAGCGCTCATCTCTGGATTCGCTAGGTGCTCTTCTTCCGGTCGATCAACCGTTGCAGTTCGGCCCGGTTCCCACCCGTGTACAGAGAACGTGCCGGCCCGGAGAGGTGAGTCGGAAGCCGCTCCGAGAACCGCTCGCTGGGCGTCTCGTTCACCGTGGTGGTGCGGCGGGCCTCACGGGCGGCGTAGTACGCCTTGACCCGCTCCAGGGTCATCCCCTCGTGCATGAGCCGCTTGATCTCCTTCAGCCGCAGGATGTCGGCCTCGGAGTACATCCGTTGTCGGCCCCTGGTCCGGGACGGAGCCAGCAGACCATGCTTCTCCCAATATCGGATCTGTCGAGCCGTCAGACCCGTGAGCCGCTCTGCCACCCCCATGGAGTAGACAGGCGTTGCGGAAGCCTCATCCTTCATCCTGCACCCCCTCACCGCGATATTCATGTCAGGTATTCTGACATCGACCTTACTTGGTGTCAGTTTACGCGCGCTGTTGGGGTGTGTCAACTGTATGTCAGGTTTTCTCACATGCCCGATCTGCATACGAATGATACCTGGAATGCAGCCTTACCGACCGGTCTCCCGGTGGAGAAATCGCTGGGTCTCCGGGCGTTGTGGGGTGCTCAGGAGCTGGTCAGACGGCCCTTCTTCGATCAGGCGGCCCTCTTCAAAAAAGGCGATGCGGTCGGCCACCCGCCGGGCCTGACCCATGGAATGTGTCACGATGACGACGGCGACGGTATGGCTCAGCTCGCGAATCAACTCCTCGATCGCCTCGGTGGCTGCTGGGTCCAGGGCAGAGCAGGGTTCGTCCATCAAGAGCACCTCGGGCTCCATGGCCAGGGCGCGAGCCAGGCAGAGCCGCTGCTGCTGCCCGCCGGACAGGGCGGTGGCGTCGCTGCGAAGGCGGCGCTTCACCTGGTCCCACAGGGCGGCGCGCCGCAGCGACTGCTCGACAATGTGATCCAGCTCGTCCCCCTTTACGCCAAAGAGGGCGGGCCCGAAGGCGACGTTCTCGAAGACCGACATGGGGAAGGGATTGGGCCGCTGAAAGAGCATACCCACACGGCAGCGAAGCGACTCGGGCGCCAGCTGCCCGATGGAGCGGCCGTCGAGCAGAATCTGGCCCGCAACCCGCACCCCCGGCGTTAGCTCGTGCAGGCGGTTGAGCGCCCGGAGCAAGGTCGACTTGCCGCAGCCCGACGGCCCGATCAGGGCCATGACGGCCCGGTCGGGAATTCCCAGGCTGACGGAGCGCAGCGCCTCGGTCGTGCCGTACCAGACCCGTAGGTTCCGGCTCTCCATCTTGAGGTTCATGATCGGCGTCCCCTCTCCAAGAGATAATGGGCGGACAGGTTGACCGCAAGGACCCCGGTCACCAGCGCCAGGGCGGTGGCGTAGGCCCGTCCGTCGGAGAGCCCCTCGGTGGCGAGAATGTACAGGTGAACCGCCATGGACCGGCCCGGGTCGGTGGGGGAGATCGGCATCGCCAGGTCGCTGCCGGCGGTGAGGAGCACGGCGGCGGTCTCCCCGAGCGCCCGGCCCAGCGCGAGAATCGCCCCGGTGAGAATCCCCGGGGCGGCTCGGCGGAGCACCACCCGGCGCACCGTCTCCCACCGGGTGGCGCCCAGGGCGGCGGCGCCCTCCCGGAGCGCCCGGTCGACGGCGGCCAGCGCCTCCTCGCTGGTCCTGATCACGGTGGGCAGCAGCATGAGGGCCAGGGTGAGGCTGCCCGAGAGGAGCGACCAACCCCAGCCCAGCCGCACCACGAACAGGGAGAAGCCGAAGAGGCCGAAGAGAATCGAGGGCACGCCCGCCAGGGTCTCGGTGAGGCTGCGTATCGCCTCCACCAGGCGGCCGGGCCTGGCGTACTCCTGCAGGTAGAGGGCGGTGCCCACCCCCAGGGGAAGGGCGAGGGCCATCGCCCCGGTGGTCAGCCAGCCGGTGGCGGCGAGCACGGGGAGAATACCCCCGTCCCTGCCGGCCCGAGCCGGGAGGCCCAGCAGAAAGGCGAGGCTCAGGTCGCCGGCCCCCCGCGCCACCAGCAGGGCCAGCAGACCGGCCAGAATCCCCGCCACCAGCAGGGCGAGGGCGGAAAGAATCGCTTTCACCGCCACCCACCCCCCACCCGCCGGGCCAGGCGATTGACCAGCAGGACCATGGCCAGGAGCAGGGCGCCGGCGGCGAAGAGCGCCTCCCGGTGGCGACCGGTGGCGTAGCCCATCTCCATGGCGATGTTGCCGGTAAGGGTGCGGGCCGGGGCCAGCGGGGAGAGCGGCGGGGCTGCGACGTTGCCGGTCACCATGAGCACCGCCATGGTCTCGCCCAACGCCCGGCCCATGCCCAGGACCACCGCCGTTACCAGGCCTGCCCGTGCGGCAGGGAGCAGCACCCGCCGCACCACCTGCCAGGGGGTGGCGCCCAGGGCGTAGGCGCCCTCCCGCAGGGCGGCGGGCAGGGCGCGCAGAGCGTCTTCGGCCACAGCGGCGATGGTGGGCAGAATCATCACCGCCAGGACCACCGCCCCTGCCAGCACGCTGAAGCCGGGTCCCCCCAGGCCTGCCCGAATCGCCGGCACCAGCAGGCTCATGCCCACAAAGCCGTAGACGACGCTGGGCACCCCCGCCAGCCCCTGAAGCAGGGGCCGGACCACCCCGGCCAGCCCTGGCGGGGCCACCTCGGTCAGAAAGAGCGCCATGCCGATGCCGGCGGGCACCGCCAGGTGCAGGGCGCCCAGGGTGACCGCCAGGGAACCTGCCAGCATGGGCCAAATGCCGAAGCGGTGATCCTCCGGGCTCCAGACCGGGCCAAGGAGGGCGGGCATGGCGGGCCAGCCCTCCAGCAGCACAAAGAGCGCAATGAGCAGCACGCCCACCGACGAGGTGAGCGCCATGGACAGCAAGATCCAGCGGGCCGCACGGTCACGCATTTCCGTGGTCCCCTCCTCTTGCTGAATCCTATGCCGGACAGGCACAGGGGCAGACGTGCGGGCTACTCGCTGATCGGCAGCACCCCCTCCTCCCGGACCAGCCGCTGGCCCGCCGGGCTGAGCGCAAAGCGCAGGAATCCCTCCGCCTCCCCCTGCGGCTCCCCCATGGTGACCAGGCTGAGCGGCCGGACCAGCGGGTAGCCGTTCTGCCCGGGCGCCCGCCCGGCGATGCGGAGCGCCTTGACCCCGCCCTGCTGCACCGCCCCCAGGCTGATATAGCCCACCGCCTGCGGGTCGTGCATCACGGCGACCCGAATCGCCCCGGAACTGCTCTGGACCAGGGCCGTCGCGCTGACCGGCCCCACCATCTCCCGAAAGGCCTGCCGGGAGCCGGAGCCCGCCTCCCGGCTGAACAGGTGGACCGGCCCGGGCCGCCCGCCCAGTTCGGCCCAGTCTGTCACCTCTCCGGCAAAGAGCCGGCGGAGTTGGGCGCGCGTCAGCTCATCCACCGGGTTCGTGGGATGCACGGCGATCGCGAGGACGTCATAGCCGATCACGTGCGGCACCAGCCCCTGGCGCAGCTCCTCCGGCGTGAGGCGGCGGGAGGCGGCGGCCAGGTCTGCCACCCCGTTGCGGAGCGCCTGAAGCCCGGCGGTGGACCCGCCCCCCTGAATGCTGACACGCCTTCCGCCCGCCCGGCGGTACTCCTCCGCCAGCACCTCAGCCAGCGGCTGGACCGAGGTCGAGCCGGCGATGCGCAGCCCCACGCTGGGGCGGGCGCATGCCGCCAGAAGCACGATCAAGAGACAGCAGACGGCCATGGTTCGGCGCATCTCCTCACCCCCTTCTCTGCCATAGCCTTCCCCGGACTGGCAGCGATCCGGGGCAACCGGGAACAATCCCCCGGGTTCTGGCGTCGTAGAACATGTGGATTCCGCGACATGTCCATTTCTGCCATGCAAGGAGGCCCGCATGCACTTTTCCCTGCGCCCCTTCACCGGTGACTTCACCGCTCTCGCCGCCCTGCTGAACACGGTAAACACCGAGCCCCTCACCCCCGAGCAGCTGGAGGCCAATCACACTGCGTTCCCGGCGAATGGGCTCAGGTCGCGCACGGTGGCTGTAAACGAGTCCGGCGCCCTGCTCGGTTACGCCAACACGTCGTGGCGCCCCGGCGCCCAACCCGGACGGTTCTTCTTCACCCTGGTCACCGCCCCCGGCGCCCGCCGGAAGGGCATCGGCTCAGCCCTGCTGGCCGATCTGGCAGCCTGGGTTCGGTCCCAGGGCGGAAGCATACTCATGACCGGCGTGGAGGATGACGACGAGAGGGCGGCGCAGTTCGCCCGCCGCCATAACTTCACCGTGGAGGAGCACCAGGTTACCTCAGCCCTGAGGCTTCCCCAGTTCGATCCGTCCCGCTTCGCCGGGGTGCTGGAGCAGGCAGAGGCGAGCGGCATCCGGTTTGTCAGGTATGCCGACCTGCCCGGCGACGAGTCGACCGAGCGGAATGTTTACGAGCTGTACAAGGTGACCGACCTGGACACCCCGGGCTACGCCGGCACCGACCCCGACGATTACCCCTCGTTCGAACGGTGGCGGGAGGGGATCTTCGGCGATGAGAAAACCTTGCCTGAGGGGCTGTTCATCGCCGTCGACGGCGACCGCTTCGTTGGCATGACGCTGCTCCAGCGCGAGGACGATGAGGGCGGGCTCTACACCGAGTACACGGGGGTGCTCCGGGAATACCGCGGCCGGCGGCTCGGCCTGGCCCTGAAGCTGCTCTCAGTCCAGTTCGCCAGGGAGTACGGAGCGTCGTTTATGACCACGAAGAACGAAGCAAGCAATGGACCGATGCTGGCGATAAACCAGCAGATGGGGTACGTGAAGACCTCCGGCCGCTACTGGCTGGTGAAGAACCTCTAACAGGCGGGCTTTCACGCGAAAAAGGTGCCACTCCCCGCATCGGGAGTGGCACCTTCAACGCTATTATACCAAAAGATCCCATATGATGCAAGTCTGTTTTCTCGTTGGAGAAGTCGTTATAATGACATCCTAATGACCGTGTCACAGCAAGAGGAGGATGCAGGTGATCGAGGGGAAGGAAGCACTACTAGCTGCCTGCCGCCAGCGCAAGATCAAGGTCAGCGAAGAGCCAGCCAACCTCCTGGAGACAGAGGTTCGGGCCGAGGGCAACCTCGACGGCATGGAGGTTATCCTCGACGCGACCTGCATCTCCGGGATGCCGGCAGACAGCGAGGGCTCGATCACGTTCCGGGGCAACCTCACACAGCTCCTCGCCGTGTTGGCACGGGTCTGGCCCACGTTGCCGGAGGTGCGCGAGGTGGTCTCGCCGGGGCGCAAGAGCTGGCCCGCCTACCAGAAGACCGAGAAGGAATGAACCTGGCAAAGACCCCCTGCATCGCCGCTCAGGCGTGTGCAGGGGGTTCTCTCACGGCCCGATCTCTTCGCCCGCCGCGCCGGGCGATGTCGGCACAATGGGCACGCCGGGCGCGCCAGGGCCCATCAGCCATGGCAGCGGGATGCCCGGTCCGGCCTGCTCCGCCCAGAGGGCGCCCAGCGGGCCCGCGGGGCCGACCGGGGCCGCGAACTGCGCCCCCGGCAGCGGCTGGGGCTGGAACTCCCCCAGCCCGGCCCACACGGGCTTACCGAACAGGCCGGGACCGGGGCCGACCTGGACGCCCGGCTGCGCGCCCGGCTCCACCGTCACCTGCTGCCCCGCCGGGCCGACCCGGCGGGCCGTGGCCGGTCCGCCGAGCCCGGGCAGGTCCCACCACCACCAGGGGCCGGCTGGCCGGAGCGCGCCCCAGAACCACCAGTTCCCCAGGCAGCCGGGGAGCGGCTGTCCGGTGGCCGTGTACCACCATCCGCAGAAATAGAATGGAGAGAGCACAGGGTATCCCCCCTGTGCTCAGGCTATTCCGTAACGTGCCCTGACGGGCTATTCCACCAGCAACCGGCGGGCGTCGAGGTTGACCTCCAGCACATTCAGCTCGGTCATGTGGGCGATCTCCTTCGCTACCGCAGCCTGCGCCTCGCGGAGCACATCGAAGATCTGGTAGCCATACCGGGGCATGACCTCCACCTCGACGAAGACCCCCTCCCGGCTGCTCTCCACCACCACCTTGCCGACCCGCCCGATCCCCTCCACCCGCTCAGCGGCCTGGGTAGCGATGGCGGCAACAACGGTGTCAGCGATGAAGAACTTACCCAGGCTGGAGAAGGTCGGCCGCACCACCGACTTCTCCATGGTGACCGGGTCCAGTTCGTGCTCTTTCTTGAAGAAGAAGCGGAGCGGATCGACCATGTAGCCCGAGAAGGTCTTCTTCACCTCGAAGGTAGGCGCCGGAATCACGTGCTTCCCCTCATGGCTCCGCTTGCGGCGGGCCAGGCGGATTTGAGCAGGTGAGGCGATCTCTTCGATCAGGACGATCTTCTCAGGGTGGGGCAGGTCCAGGGCGTCGCAAATGCGGACGATCATATCCTCGGAGGTGCCCAGTACCAGTACCCGCTTCGGCTTGAGCGACCAGAGCAGGCTGCGGACCTCTTCCCGGTGCTCCGGCGCATGAAAGATGGCACGGCGCACCGCGGCCATCTTGTTATCCTCGCGCTTGGCGCTGCTGCCGGCAAGAATCTTGCCCTCCCGGTTGATCAGGAGACCGTCGTCGATCACCAGTTCGCAATGATTCTGGTACGCGACGATCTGGGCGCGATGGCTCTTGCCGCTCCCCGCCGGGCCGATAAAGGCGACCACATCCACCGCGAACCCACCTCCCCATCTCTCCCAAGATAGCAGACGCGGTGGGCAACCCGCAATGCTATTCTGCTGTAAGCCTCAGGAACTCCTCCACATCGCCGAAGGCTACTGCCAGGCCGCTCTCCCAGAAAGCGGGCCGGGTGAGATCGACACCCAGGTGGCGGAGGGCCAGATCCTCCACCGTCATCCGGCCGGTGTCCCGCAAAAGTTCGTCATACTTTGGAGCGAAGGAGGGCCCCTCCGCCAACGCCCGGGCGTAGATGCCGACGCTGAACAGGTAGCCGAAGGTGTAGGGGAAGTTGTAGAAGGGCACACGGGTGTCATAGAAGTGGCCCTTGTTCGCCCAGAAGAGCGGGTCATAGCTCTCCAGGGAGCCAAAGTAGGCCTCCTTCTGGGCGGTCTCCATCAGCTCATTCAGCTCGGGAACAGAAAGCAGCCCCCTTGCCCGTCGCTCGTAGAATCGAACCTCGAAGAGGAAGCGGGCGTGAATGTTCATCAGGTAGATAACGGCTTCGCCCAGCCGGTTGTTCAGAAGGGCAACCTTCTCTTCCCGGGTCCGCGCTGCCTTGATCGCCGCCGAGGAGACGATCATCTCCGCCATGGTGGATGCGGTCTCGGCCACGTTCATGGCGTAGTCCTGCATCATGTGGGGCAGGTCGAACATGACGTGGGAGTGGTAGGCATGGCCCAATTCGTGGGCGAGGGTGGCGACGCCGCCGGGGTCGCCGCTGAAGAGCATGAAGATGCGGCTGACCTTGTTCTCGGGGAACGATGTGCAGTAGCCGCCCCCCATCTTGTGAGGCCGGTCCTCCACCTCGATCCAGCGGCTGTGAAAGGCGTTCCGGGCAAATTCAGCCATGGCGGGGCTGAACTTACGGAACTGCTCCTCGACGAACTGGGCCGCCTCCTCGTAGCTCACCTTGCGGGTGGCGCTGTTGACCGGGGCGTCCAGGTCATACCAGGCCACCTTCTCAGCGCCTAACAGCTTTGCCTTCCGGTCGAGGTACTGCGTTAGTTTGCCCTTGCTGGACTCGACTGCCGTCCACATGGCGTCGAGGGTGGCTCGGGTCATCCGGTTCATATCCAGCGGCTCCTTCAGCACCGAATCCCAGCCCCGGTGCTTGTAAAGGTTGAGCCGGAAACCCGCCAGGTGGTTGAGCGCATGGGCGATGGGCTCCGCCTCCCTCCCCCACGCCTCCAACCAGCCGGCGGCCAGCGCCTGCCGCCTGATGCGGTCGGGGTCGGAGAAGCGGTTGTAGGCCTGCCCGGGCGACAACTCCTCCCCATCGAAGGGGATCGCAAGCCGACCGGCCAGGGAGGTGCGCAGGGTCTCCAGGGCGTGGTAGCCATCGGTGGCCAGGTCGTTGGCCAGCAGTTCCCGGGCAGTGTCCATCTTGCCGGCTGCCCGCACCCGCCGCTCCTGGAGTTTGAAGGCCAGGGGCTGGAGGCGTGGGTCGGTCAGGAGCGCCTGCCAGGTCTCATCGGCAACCTCCTTCATGCGCGCTTCGAGCAGGGTGAGCACCGCCTGGCGGGCGGCCTCCATCTCCTGAACCCGCCCATGAAGGACCACCGCCTGCTTGTCGCGGAGGTCCTGTGCGATGAGTCCAAAGACGTACGAGCCCACATGGGTCAGCTTTGATTCTGCCTGTTGAAGATCATTCAGAAAGGCTGCCCAGGCCTCAACCTCGGTGGCGAGGCCGGCTGCCCGCTGCCGCAGGGAGGCCAAGTCACCCTCCAGTGACTCCAGGTAGGCCAGCAGGGCCGGCGACTTGCTGCCACCCTCGAAGAAGCAATCCAGGTCCCAGGTCTGGTTCAGCAGATGGGCCATTGGGCGTTCATCCTTTCCCTGTGGCGTCCTTCTCGCGAAAGTTGACACGGAAGCACACCCTCCGGGGCCAGGAGTACCATGAAGTGTGCAAAGCTCCCCGATTCGGAGGGAATCATGACATGTGCGGAATCACCGGCTGGATCGACTGGGATCAGGACCTGACAAGCCAGCGCCCCATTCTTGAGGCAATGACGGCGCCGCTGGCGCTTCGGGGGCCCGATGCCCAGGGTTACTGGCTCTCGCCGCGCTGTGCCTTCGGACACCGGCGGCTGACGGTGGTCGACCCGGAGGGCGGCGGGCAGCCGATGCTCCGGCAGAGGGGCGACCGTACCTATGTGATCTGCTACAACGGCGAGCTCTACAACACACCCGACCTGCGGGCGGAGTTGGAGGCCCGCGGACATACCTTTCAGTCGCACTCGGATACGGAGGTGCTATTGGTCTCGTACATCGAGTGGGGCCCGGCCTGCACCGAGAAGCTGAACGGCATCTTTGCCTTCGCCGTGTGGGACGACGCCGAGCAGCGGCTCTTCATGGCGCGGGACCGCCTCGGAGTGAAGCCTTTGTTCTATACGACGCGTGGCAGCGCTTTCCTGTTCGGCTCTGAGCTGAAGGCGCTGCTCGCCCACCCGCAGGTGGAAGCGGCGGTCGATGCAGAGGGGCTGGCCGAGGTCTTCTTCCTGGGCCCGTCGCGCACGCCGGGGCACGGGGTCTACAAGGGCGTGTACGAGCTACGCCCGGGGCGGTGGCTGCTGCACGACCGGAATGGCACTCGGGTACAGACATACTGGCAGTTGGAGAGCAGACCCCACGAAGACGACCTGGAGACCACGGTGGAGAAGGTGCGCTGGCTGGTGCACGATGCGATTCGCCGCCAGTTAGTGGCCGATGTCCCGGTGGCGACGCTCCTGTCGGGCGGCCTGGACTCCAGCGCGATCACCGCCTTCGCCGCGGCCTCCTTCCGGGACGATGGCGCCGGGCCGCTTCACACCTGGTCGGTGGACTACCGGGACAACGAGAAGTACTTCCAGGCCCACGAGTTTCAGCCCGACCCCGACGCCCCCTTCGCCCTCCAGATGTCGGAGTTCCTGTCCACCATCCACCACAACGTGCTGATCGACACCCCGCAGCTTGTGGAATCGCTCACCACGGCCACCATGGCCCGGGACCTGCCCGGCATGGCCGACGTGGACTCCTCGCTCTACCTCTTCTGCAAGGCGATCAAGCAGGAGGCGACGGTGGTGCTCTCCGGTGAATGCGCCGACGAGGTCTTCGGCGGCTACCCCTGGTTCCACCAGGAGGAGGCGCTGGGCGCAGCTACCTTCCCCTGGGTCAGAATGCTGCCGGAGCGGGCCCGCCTGCTGAAGCCCGGCCTGACGGGCTCGGTCGGGGCCGAGGAGTACGTGGCCCAGCGCTACCGGGAGACGATCGACGAGGTGCCCCGCCTGCCGGGGGAAGACCCGCTCGAGGCCCGACGGCGTGAGATGTTCTACCTGAACCTGACCTGGTTCATGGCGACCCTGCTGGACCGGAAGGACCGGATGTCGATGGCCGCCAGCCTGGAGGCCCGGGTCCCCTTCTGCGACCACCGGATCGTGGAGTACGTCTGGAATATTCCCTGGGGCATGAAGAGCCATGGCGGCCGGGAGAAGGGGA
>JBMONB010000210.1:0-36840 GCA_049325315.1 Bacillota bacterium
AGTCCCCCCTAAGCCGTCGAGCAGCATGGTATCCCTGGCCCTTTCCCCGAAGCCCTACCTATGGAAACTTAAATACACCCCAACCGGGTGATAACCTTTTACAGGTGATTATGACTGACAGGGTATCACCGGAGGTCTGGACCTCAAATAGAGCCTCACCCACCTTGACCCACAGAAGGTGCGTCTTCGGCTTCCAGGCGATTCGGCCAAATGCGCCCTCGTGTGTGTCCCAGCAGGTGCGCTCGCCCGACTCGACCCCGACCAGGCAGAGCCTCGTACTGCCCGGATCTAGCTTGCGAACGTAGGCAATCCAACGTCCGTCGTCAGAGACAGCAACCTCATCCGACCAAGTTAAGGGAGGGCTCAGAGTTGCCCGGAGACTCGGGCTGAGAGTAGCGGTCACCAGGAACCGCGATTCCTTGCCCCGCCTCTCCACGTAGATGATTACGGGCTTGAACACGGCCCGCTCAGTGGGAGGCTCCAGGTGAGTGGACAGCTTGAAGGGGCCGTCTGTCTTCGCGCCGCTGGCTGGAGGAACTCCCGGCTTTACTGGTCGGCTCGTCTGATCCACCGGAGCCGGCACAGCCGTGCGGGATGCGGGCTCGTGAGTGCTCTCTCTGGAGCATCCGACTAGCCAGAGGGCGGTGATGACCAGTCCCACTGCTGCCCTTCTTAGTAACCGGTCAGGCCGAGTGATCACGCTTTCTTCTCCTCTCAACCGCCGGCCGATAAAGGTTACGGGATTCCCGCACCCACTCACGACCTACCGTTCTGTCCTCCGCAGGTGAGATTTCGCCAAGGTGAGGCAAGCGGCAGCACCCATAAGGAGCAGTGGTACAAAGGCCATGGGCGTCTCCACCGTCAGATGAACCCTCTTCGGCTCCAACACACCTATCCTGAAGAGGGTAAACCCAGGGAACAAGCGGATCTCAGTGATGAGTTGGAGCACAACCGTGAGGGCGCAAAGAGCCACAAGAACAGCGGTTAGCAGTGCACCCATGAGGTACCCGGTCATGAAGGACAGAACGAACCGGCCAATCAGATTCACGCCGCATCCCTCCTGGTCCATCATCAGTGACTACGGACCCACCCTGGTTTCAGCTCGGTCAGCCGCGTAGGAATGGGAGAGAACGGGGATGATTGGGCCCCAGATGCGGGAGAACTCCCTACGGGCAGCCCCATCCCTACGGCCCTGTTTCCTCCCCCGACCCTGGGTTCCACTCGAACCGGCGAATCGGCCATCCTTCGATCGAGACCTTCAGATCATGCCGGCGCCCATCCCTATCCTGATATACAAGTGCCGTCCCGCGCCTCGAAATGTCAGTGAACACAAACCCGAGATCGCGGGGGTGGAACGAATAGGCCACCGAGACCATATTCGTATCCACCACCTGGAGTACTTCACCCCCACCTACCTCAACTACTACGGCGGAAGCGGCGTAAGCAGGGCCACTGTGCCCTTTGACAGGCCAGACCTCATAGCGTCCAAGCGGTGAGAATTGTGGGGCTCCTCTGCTGTCAGTCGGTACATGGCCCGGCAAGGACGCTAGTGGCTGAAGCGTTCTGGGATCGATGGCTGCGATTGTGCTGCCACCGGAGGGGATGGATGATCGCTTGACGGCATATAGCACCTTACCTTGGGGATGAGCGGAGACCGTAATGAGACCCGAACTGTCGCCAAAGACCGACCGATATGCAACCGAATTCGAGTTGCCACAGGGTAGATTCAGCACGTGCAGGGCATCTCCATCGCCGGTTACGAGGGTTTCGTTCCCTAACCAGCCGAAGATCTGCGTGCCGATAGCACGGCAGGCAACTTTCAGGCCACCATCGCCGGGCAGGAGGACGACTACGCCCGAGTGAGCGACATAGGCAACGGCATTGCCGGTCGGAGAACCCGCGGCGGAAGTGCCCGGAACGGGGCTATCTTCCGCCGCGGGCTCCCATGCTTCATAGCTACCCGCTAGGTTAAATCGAACCAGACGACCGTCTGCAAGAAACCCAACAAACTCGGTCAGGCCGAACCGAAGGACTTGGCGCACCTGGCGGTCCGTCGGGAGTGGTAACCGCCTCAGGTCTGACCCGTCGGCCGTCGCTGCCCACCAGCTGTCCCTGCCCTCTTTGTCCCGATGAATGAGCAGTGCCTTTCCATCGCCCGTAAAGATCGCAGACTCTGTAGTAAAGTCCGTATCGCCATCAGAGGGAACGAGTAACTGAACCGACTGAGTCTCCAGATCCAAACGGTGGAGCTCACCCTGTTGAACAAAGACGCCATCGGGCCACTCCGGGCTTTGGCTGTCGATCGCTGGCGTCAGCGTACGGATCGGTATGGCTCCCGAACAACCAGCGGCAAGACCGAACGCTAGGAGAGCTAGAAGCATGCGTCTCACTCAGCATCCTCCCGTATCCAGGGATGTACAGGGGGCTACGGCTTGGGTGAGCCTCACTCCCCGACGTGACGCGCCATGGCCTAGCAAGCTAACTATCCCGGTGGTAGATCTTTGAGGCCTCGTGTGGTTGTGGGGCTGGAATTCTGCCTTGGAACCTACGGAGCCGATTCCGGCGTGGAGATGTCCTCTAACTGCACAATCGCGTTGTCCTTAACAGTTACACGCACCCGCATTCCAGACTGCAACTCGGTAGGGACGATTGGCTTCCCGTTGCGTAGGAGACGCGCCCCCTCAGCCAAGGGGTACTCGAATGTCTGGTATCCTCGCTTCATGACCAACTCACGACCAACCCCTACTAGTAGCGCATCAAAAGTAACGCTCGTGGGCTGGTTGTTGTTAGGATCATCCTTAGAGGAGGGAGATCCAGAGCGGATGCAGCGTAGCGTGATTCTCTCAATTCGCCCACGGGAGTTCACTTTAAAGTCAAGAGCGACGTCCGAATCACCTGGTTTCTCAACCCCATACAAGGCCTTGACTCGTGAAAACGGATCACCGACGCGAACACCGCGGTGCGTCTCGTAAGCCCCACCAAGTGCCACGATGAAGTCAACGCGGAATGACGTGAAATCTCGTGGATAGATGTGGAGAAACTTGTCCGATGTCATGAATTCCAGACTGGTCTTTCTGTCGTTCGAACCTAATGTCTCTAAGAGTCGATCGTCCTTGCGCAGGTCGGTTATCGGAGAACAAGCTTCGATACCGGCGAGAACGTGGTCCTGTGGTCCAAACGGCAAGACAGGCTCTTCCTGCTGTACCTCTCGTCCCTGTTCGGGAGACGCATCTAGCACTCGTTCATTCATCACCATCATCTCCACGACTCGACCATCCAGCACCTGTATCACCATTCGTGTGCCGCTTGGGGTTAGATAGTGCATGTAGCCGTCAATGGCCTTGGTGGGAGTTCCGTAGAGTTGTTCCACCCTCCCTGCCTCGTCACCAATCTCTAACCCCCTGGGCGACGGACCAACTTGGTCATCAACTCGCCAGACAATCCCTTGCTTGAAGAACACAGCAACGCCCCTCATGCCTCCTTCCCACCAATACTGGCCCTGTTCCGAGGACTCTTCAAGCGTCGGGTTAGATAACAGGTTCCTCGCATCCTCCGCTGCCATACCTATTGCTATCCCATGAAGAATTGCGTCTTGATCAGAAAGTGGGGCAGGTGGCTGTGTGGTGACCTGGGTCACAGGGACCGGACTTGAACACCCCACAACTAGGGCTACTATGGCCACGGCTAAGAAACGCATCTTCATGCATCGACCCCTCCCTCAAAGTCCAAAATATGTGCTCCAGGTCATTAGGGAAGTCGCTACGTTACTTCGAAGAAGCTTTCACTGCTTGCAAAGACCTTCCAATGGTCGGCGCAATTCCAGGCTGGTTTTGCATCGGAACTGCCGGGGGCAGGACCATAGGCCTTGTAAAGCTCGAAATGAAGATGCGGAGCGTAGTTGGGCGTCCCGCCAGAGAGTCCTATGCTAGTCCCACTCTTAACCTGACCGCCCTCTTCGAGTAGTCTTTCAGCCATGGATACGTCATCCAAATGTGCGTAGAAAGAATAGAACGGGGTTCCGAGAGCGTCATGGTGTTCAATCACAACGCGATATCCGAAGATAGCCTTATCATAGTCAACCTTGACTATTTTGCCTGGGTAGATTGCCTTCACGGTTGTGCCCGTGACAGCTCGGTAATCAGTACCGGCGTGAGCGCGGGTCTTGTTATCAACCGGGCTGACTCTGGTTCCAGAGTGGTCTGTCACTTTAAGCGAATCCAAAGGTGGGTGGAGCTTTTGATCAAGGGTGAGCCAGAAATCCGTTGGCACAGCTACTGACTCGACAGCCTCAGAATTCACCCATTCCTTTCCGGTGACCCTGTTGTGCTCAGGCCATAGTCGCCGATACCCAGGTCCCAGATAGGTGATGGTTCCGTTGGGACCAGGTACCTTGGTAATCCGCTTGGGCGCGAACAGTCCCCCGTCTAACAAAAGACCGAGTGTGATGTCATCTGCAGCGCCGGTAATCGGTAGGTCGTTGAAATACTGGAACTGAGCGATCGCAGCTTGAGTCCACTGATCCCAGACACCCGAGAACTCCTGGAACCTACTGCCCGCCCATACTTTGGAAACAGCCTGTTGCACTCGGCGGACCTCGTCTGAGTTGGTTATATCAAGTACCCAATCATCGTTCTGGGCGTTGGCGGTCACCGGTCCAATCTTCCGACCAAAATCCAGAATCAACTCTGCCACGTTACCGGGCCACCAAGGATTGAGAAGGGACCCATCGGAATCAAGACCATCGTTCTGTCCAATGGGAGCGTACTTTTGCGCGATCGTTGCTATGTTCAAATAACCCTGAGACTTGTATAACCGCTTTAGATTCTCTTGGTCGAACTCGATGCTCTCCTGGTACGAGGAGAAGTTGAGCAACTCTTTGTTAACCATGAAGGCACCCGTGTTCCGCTTGCTAGAAAACCAGTTGGCCGTACCCCAACCAGTTTCGTGCACTAGGCGAGCCAATGTGAAGAGTGCGTTGATGGGGTTCTCGGAGTCTTGATCGGCTGCGATAATCGCAGCCGCCAGCCCGTCATCCTCCAAGGCTCGGTACAGAGTGGGATGTTCCCTTTCACTGACTAAGCTGAGTAGTTGCTCTTCCGTAATCCCAGAAGGCTGAAAGACGTTCCACAGAAGCACATCCGAGTAACTCTGGGGCATTGCAACCAGCGATCCCCGGGCCTCCTGTTCCCACCGCTTCGACAGGGTCGGCAAGTGTTTCCTCCAAAACGCTAGCTGCGCGTGTGCATACCCACGAGCCGTATCAGAGTTTCCGGCCCCCGCCAGAACTGCAAGTGTGCTAAGGTAACGCTTCCGGATCTTTGCAGTCCACTTCGTCCTGATCGTTTGGCCCATTTCCGAGTCAAATGAAACAAGAATGTGGTCCAACTCATCTTGGGTCCTATTGACTTCGTCCTGATCACAATCGAACAACGCCTTCCAGTAGGTCTCGTAGACGTCCATAAACCGCTGTTTCCTACTCAGGTACTCCTTCTCCAACTCCCACGTCCCACCCCACAGAGCAGCGGCATCAGGATCGAGAGCTGCAAGCTTCTCCCTTGCGGCATCAGCCTGCTGCTTATAGACCTCAGTAGGCATGCCGGCCAGGTGAGCTATCCACCACTGGGTTTTGGCCTGATGGAGGTTCGAGTAGGCTTCCTGAATGTCCGAGGCTTCTGCTACAATGCGGGATACAAATTCGCGGTACCCTTCAACTGTCTTATACACCTCCTCAAGCTCCAGTAACGACTGATACTCTCCAGCGCGCCACTCATCTGCTGTGGACTTCCCGTTACGAATCACACGATGCCAGTATTCCTTTTCAAGGTCTACAAAGTGGTGCTTGAACCGCTTGAGGTCGTCAGGCAGATGATCCATGAACCACTGAATCTTGTTGTCAACGGCCTCAATCAACGCAGGAATGGCGGTAAGCGTGTCCTGCAACTCCTTGATAGCCTGCCGGATTGCCTTTTTGTCTTCCTCCGGCATCCGCGGTATAAGTCGCTCGAGCCCAGCGATTTGGTGGGGAATTCGCAGCCGCTCCTGCTCCAGCGCTTCCTTCATCTTTAACGCTTGATCGAGGGTCTCGATACCGTCGATCGCGAACGCTTCAACGACCGTGGCGCTTCCCGCCGGATTATGGCCAGCCAGCGGCGCTGCTGATTTATTTAGCACTTTGTCTACGACTGCCGACTCATGGGACCACTCTCCGGTCCAGCCGATGAACTCCTTGACGGGTACCTCTTTCTCGACCATCTGCTTGACTTTCTTGGTCACGATCTGCGTGACGTAGAGCGGCTCCACGGTGTTGACCGTAACGTACTCCTCGACCGTACGGTCTTCAAAAACGTCGACTGGCCGAGGCACCATGTCGAAGTCCTCGTACCACTCCTCTTCGTAGTAGGTCTCCCAGACCGAGCGTTTCTCCACGATGGGGACGGCCTCAGTCCGGTAAATAGGCTTCCGGGTGCGAATGTCAAATCCGTCTTGGTACTGAACGTGGTTGTACCCTACGACCACGTCCTTGTCCACCAGCCGGGTCTTCGGCACCTGGCGCTTTTGCCTTCCCAGTGAAACCTTCTCCCACTGGATCCTGGTCCCCACCTTCACCCGTTCCGTACGTGTCTGCTTGACCCGCTTGGATACAGGCTTGAAGCCTTCCTGGACCTGCTCGGACACCTTCACCTCAACCTCTTCTTCGACCTCAACCTTCGTCATGACCGTCCTGTACTGGGACTTCCAGTGCCAGGTCCAGGTCCCGTCTGATCGAGTTACGACTTCGGGCGAAGCGACCATTTCGCCGTTCTCCTCCCGGTACGACGCCGGAGCTTCACCGGGGCGGGGAGGAGGCGTTAAGACCCGCTCGGTAGTCGTCGAAGTGTTTGGGTCAGCAGTCGGCGTGCGCCGCCCTTTCACCGCGAGCGTATACGCCACCGCCCCAGCCAGCAACACAGCCCCCAGTGGAAACATGGGGGTATTGCTCACTGGCAGGGAGTTCAGAAACCCAGGGGCATGGATCGCCGTTCCGGGTCCAACCTCAATAACCTCCCGACCAACACTATCGGTTGATCGCAAAGGAGTTCCGGACGCCACACCCTCATGCGGCTGCGGCCGGCTGACATCCACCACGCGCTGCCGGGGGACGGCAGGCCATAGCTGTGTTGGCCCCTCCGTCTTCGTCTCCGTCGTCGACTGACCGGTGCACGTATTCGTCCGGGTGCGCTCGTAGTGCCGGTACGCCACCACCCAGGCATGCTCGTTCAGTCGCTCTTCATCGGTCAGCTTCCAGTCCGTGTAGACGGTCTGGCAACCAGCCGTCCCCAATGTCTCGGGACGTGCAAATCCGTTGAGCCAAATCCACACGCCAATTCCTCCCCTCTAGCCGCCACTCCCGGTAACGAGTGGCGGTTTCTGCTGTCTCGTCCAGCCTCAGTTGCCCCTGACCGCGGTGCTGTAGCTCTCCACCGGCTTCTCCGTCCAGTCGAGAATCCGGAGAAAGAAGAAGGGCACCATCATCTCCGTCTCGACATGCACCCGATTCGATGGATCTACTCGCACCTTTGTCACCCGTGCTCCCGGCAGGTTCTTGGCCAGGTACTCCCGAGCCAGAGTCTCAGCCTTGGTGGGATCGATGATGACCTTCCCGCTCCACTTCCAGAACTCCCGATCCCAGGCGTCAGTCGCAGCGAGCGCTGCCGCATCGGTCGCCGAGTCCAACTGCTGGTGGCGCAGCATCATTACGCCCATGTCCAGCACTAGGCCCATGAAGACCAGCAGTGCCGGCATGGTGACCAGGAACCACGCCATGGAGAACCCGTGTTGCCGCCGGATGTTGATCATGGTGTGTCACGCTCCACCCGGTAGACCGACTCATGCTCCACCGAGAACTCCGACCCCAGCCAGGGCCGGAGCAGCGGCACGAAGACGGTGCTCCGGTACCGGACCGTCACCTTCAGGTCGTCCCCCACCTCGGTCACCGTCACCTCCCGGTCATCGCCGTTCAGCGCGGTGCTCAGGGTGGAGAGGGCCGCCTCCCGGGTCTGCTTGCGTGCCTCGCTCGTCGACACGGTGCTGTCACCGAAGAGCACAGAGCCCAGCCGCGCTGCCCGGTTGGCCGCCTGCACAACCACCATCTTCGTGAAGATCAGGTGGCCGAAGCCGACCGTCGCCATCAATAAGAGCAGCAGGAGGGGGACCACGACCAGAAACTCGGCGAGCGCCTGCCCGCCTGTGCTTCGCAGCCGGTTGTACGACGCTGCGCTGCGCATCGGATCCCCCTCCTTTCCCGCGCCACGGCTACCGGCTCTTCATCCCCTCTGTCATGTCCGAGAGCACCGTCTTGATCTCCTCACGGAAGGCAATGAGCCCGGCGATACAGGCCAGCAGCACCAGCGCAATCACGACACCGTACTCGCTCAGCGCCTGCCCTTCCTGACGGCGCATCCAGTTCTGAACCTTGACCCACATCATCAGCATGGAGCATCCTCCCCTTCTCTCACTTGATGAAGTACCCGATAACCTCCAGCACCGCCGGCCCCAGCATGAAGACCATGAAGCCGGGCAGTGCAAGCAGCGCAATGGGCAGAAACAGCCGGACGGAGGCCGTCTGGGCGAACTGCTCAGCCCGGCGCTTCCGGTGAAGCCAGGCCTCGGAGGCCTGTTTCCGCACGGTATCAACCACATGGCTGGATCCCTTGGTAAAGGCCTGGAGCAGACCGGTCAGCACCATGGTCAGTTCCGGCACCTCGATCTCCGTGGTGACCGCCTCCAAGGCCTCGGCGGCCCCCATTCCGCGCTCGGTCAGCTCGACCGCCTCCCGCAGTTCCTCGCCCAGGATGCCGGCCCGGTTGCGGGAGACTTCACCGATTGCGCTCATCAGGTGGAGCCCGGCCTCCAGCGCCACAGCCAGGGCAGAGAGAAAGGCCGGCAGTTCCCTTCTTACCTGGTCCTGGCGTCGCTGCGCCTTGCCCTTCAGCCACATGTCCGGGTAGACAAAGGCGGGTACCCCCATCAACCCGAGGAAGACGGCCAGAACCGGGTCGGGCTTCTTCAGGAGCATCAGGCCGAGATAGAACCAGACGATGCCCATGTAGGTGATCTTCATGGCCAGGATGTCCTCATACCGGTGCGTTCGCTCCAGCCGGGAGACTCGGAGCAGCCGCTCCACATTCTCCCGGTACGACCCGGGCATCAGGGCCCGAAGGAGGAGCACCAGCGGCCGGACGGGCATCTTCCGCACCCAGGGGGCGCCGGCTGCCACATCCCCCTTTGCCTGAGGGGTGGCCCCCAACCGGGCATAGAGCCGGGTCAGAGGGGTCGGGCGACCGGGCATGGCTCCGGGGCCGAGGGCGAGGAACACAACCGCCCCGGCCAGCACTCCTAACAGCGACGGCGTCACGCCCAGCCCCCCTTAGATCTCAATCTCCAGCACCTTCCGCCCGATCACAAAGGCCGCCACCAGGAGGGCTGTGCCCACGGCCAGCATCACCTGCCCGGCGAGTTGCTCGTAGAGCGGCGTCAGGTACTCGGGGGTCAGAAAGCCCATGAGCACCACCATCGCCGGCGGGCCGAAGGTGACCATGTTGGCTTCGGCACGCTTGCCTGCTGTCAGCATCAGGATTTGCTGGCGAATGGCGATCTTGTCCTGAATGATCTCGGCGATGGAGGCCATCACCGTGGCGACGTTGCCGCCCCTGACTCGACAGAGCAGAACGGCTCCGACGAAGTCGCTGACATCCTCCAACTGAACTCGATCCCGAAAGCGGACGAGTGCCTCCTCGAGCGAGAAGCCCATCCGCAGGTCTTTCTCAATCCGCTCCAACTCGCCGACGATGGGGGTGAGCGGCTGCCCCGCCAGCATGCGGGCAGCGTCGACTTTCGCCCGCTCCACGGCCGACCGCAGGGATGCGCCGGCCCGGAGCGAGGCCGCCATAGCCTGAAGGGCGATCCCAAACTGAGCGGTGAGGAGCTCCCGCCGCTTCTGGCGCAGCGATCGCTCCAGGGTGTAGGGGTACACGGGCGACAGGCAGACGAGGATCACGGCCATCGTGGTGGACCGGAAGAAGAGGAGGCCGCCCAGGGCGAGAACAGCCGCTGCGCCGATGGTGAGGGCCACCCGCTGGCGACGGTTCAGCTGGCCATTATCGGACCACCACCAGGGCTGGCGCCTGGCGGGGGCATCGCCGCGCAGCCGGGCCAGGAGGCGGTCCAGGCCTCCCGGTGCTTCCCCGCAGTAGTACCCGATGCCGGCCAGCGCCAGCAGATAGGCGAGAAACCCGGCGCCGAGTGCGGCGAGCATCACAGGAAGCTCACCTCCTCCAGGTCTGGCACCGCCAGGCCGAAGCGGGAGAACTTCTCGGTGTGGGTGATCTGCTTGCCCGTCCAGACCAGATCCTTCGTCTCCGGATCCCAGCGGAAGAGATCAGCGAGAGCGATCTGGCCATCCTCCAGGCCAAGCACCTCGCAGATCTGGGTCACATACCGCTTGCCGCCCGGAAGCCGGGCCAGGTGAACGATGATCTCCACGCTGGCGGCGATCTGCTGCCGAATCGCCTGAACCGGCAGCTCCATCCCGCTCATGAGGACCATCGTCTCCAGGCGGCTGATCAGATCCTGCGCCGAGTTGGCATGGGCGGTGGTGAGCGAACCATCGTGACCGGTGTTCATGGCCTGCAGCATGTCCAGCGCCTCGCCGCCACGGACCTCCCCGACGATGATCCGGTCGGGACGCATCCGCAGGGCGGTGCGTACCAGCTCCCGAATCGGGATGCGCCCCCGCCCCTCAATATTGGCCGGCCGGGCCTCCATGCGGGCCAGATTCTCCACCTGGGTCAGCTTCAGCTCCGCTGCATCCTCCACGGTGACGATCCGCTCATGAGATGGAATCACCATGCCCAGGGCATTCAGGAAGGTCGTCTTGCCGCTGGCGGTCGAACCCGAGACGAGGATGTTGACCCGCGTGCGGACAAACCGCTCCAGCAGCGCTTTTACCCCGTTGTTCAGGGCACCCAGCGCCACCAGGTCATCCAGGGAGAAGGGCTCCTTCGGGAACTTGCGGATGGTGATGGTCGGCCCATCAAGGGCGACCGGCGGGAGGACGATACAGACACGGGAGCCGTCGGGCAGGCGGGCATCCACGATGGGGTCGGACTCATCCACCTTGCGGTTGAGGGGGGAGACGATCTTCTCGATGACCGCCAGCACCTCGCCCCGGTCGTTGAAGACCAGGGGCTGCCCCTCCCGGTCCTTCACCCGAGTGATATCACCCTTCTGCTCCACAAAGATCTTGTCGAGCCCGTTCACCATGATCTCGGTGATGGACTCATCGTCGATGAACGGCGTCAGGATGCCGAAGCCGAACATGGTGGTAACGACCCGCTCCTCCACCTCGGACCGCTCCCCGGGGGAGAGCACCAGGAGCGGGCGGACTGACTCCTCCTCGGCCAGGAAGCGCTGCACGAGCCGCCTGGCGGTCTCTCGGGCCTCCGGGCTGTGGGGATCCAGCTCGGTGGCCTCGGCCAGCCGCTGCCGGACCTGCTGGACCAGCAGCTTGAGCAGCGTCCGCCGCTCGGCCGCCTGCGGCCCGGCATCGGCGCTGCGCAGTCGCTCCTGAATGGAGCGGATCGCCTGCTCTACAGCCACGACCGCCTCAACTCCTTTGCCGCAAAGACCGGGATCAGCTGGTGGGCCACCTGCCGGATCGCCCGAACCCCCGGCGTGTTCCGGTGGATGGCCGGCGGGCCGCCCTGCTCCGGGGCGCGCCGCAGACCGGCCGCCTCGGGGATCCGGCCGAGGGTCGGCAGACCGATGGCCTGCTCGAACTCCTCCAGCCCGTAACGGCCGCCCGGCTGGACCCGGTTGAAGATCACGCCGAGCTTGTCCCGGCTCACGTAGGCAGACCGCATCAGGTCGAGCAGTTCGATCGTCTGCCAGCCGGCAATCACGGCCGGCTGAACGGTAATGGCAATCTTGGTCGCCGCCAGGAAGGCCCCCAGGAGGCGAGCCGACAGTTCGTTGCCGGTGTCCACCACCACCACCTGGGCAATGCCGCTGAGGTGGCCGAGCAGCGCTTCGACCTCCGGTGACTGGATGCGGTCCATCTTGGCGGGGCCGCTGGAGAGGACCAGCTGGAGGTTCTCTTTCATCCCCGGAGCCGGCACCAGTGTGCTGCGGATACGGCCATCCGCCACACCGCCCTGCTCCAGGGCCGTCAGCATGCCGGCCAGGCCGGCACTGGTCCCCCGGGGAATCTGCAGCCAGGGTGCGATCGCCCCGTACTGGGCCAGGTCAACCAGCACGGTCGAGAGGCCCTTGCTGGCGTACAGGTAGGCGAGGTGAAGGGCGATGAGGCTCTTCCCCACTCCGCCGGCCGGACCATGAAGGACAATCACGTGAGAGTTGGACATATCGCCATCACCCCCGTCTCTGGGCGCTACTGGCCCTTGTTGCCTTTCGGGTTGGGTGGCACTGAACCGGCCAGGTCCCCTGCTGGGGCGGGAGCCGGGTCAGCCTGCCCCGTGAAGATAAGCGGGCTGACTGCACGCACCTCCAGGGGGTCGCCCGGGTCCGGCGGGTTCAGCACGAGATCCACATCGCCCGTCCGCTTGGCCAGGGTGATCTGTACGGCCTGCTGACCGGTAACCAGCAGAGTGACGAGAATGTCATCCGGGTCATCCTCGTTGCGGTCAATGCTGAGCACGGTCACCTGCTGTACGACAAGGCTGGCGTAGACACCGCCGGTGGAGTCCGACTTGGACGTGAAGACCATGTCAACCCGGTCACCACGCCGAACATGTTCACCCAGGACCGCTTCCTGGTCGACCTTGACGGTGACGGCCCGGGTCCCGGGCGGCAGGAAGTCGGCCAGCGCGCCCTCGCCGGCGTAGCCGGAGGCCGGGGTCATACCCGGTTCGGTCAGGTCTCCCCGGCGGTCCCGCAGGATCTCCCCAGCCGGGATGGCCCGGCGGGCATAGCGACCGACGACCTGGTCAGCCGAGTGGAACGAGTCGGGGGCGAGAGATTCAAGGTCAGCCTTGTTGATCTCCACCACCCGCACCATCTCGCGGGTGATCTGGGTCCGGGCAGGGATCTCCTGTGCAGCCAGCACCAGGGATGCCTTCTCCTGGAGGGAGCCCAGATAGGAACTGACCGCCCAGGCGGTGAAGACCGCCAGGACGCCGGCCCAGAAGAGTCGGAGTCGCCACTTAGCCACCCTGCGTTACCCCCTCCCCGGCAAACCACCGAAAGATGGGCTGGGACAGCCAGCGGTCGTACAGGCGGGAGGCCCACAGGGCGAAGAGGAAGGCCACACCAAGTTGCACGCCGAACAGGGCAGGTACGGGCATATGTAGTGGTGCCAGTACGGAGAATGCTGTGTAGGCGCCAAGCACAGAGCAGCCGAGGGCTGCCCCCATGCCGATGGTCTTGGTGGTCGCATCCGCTCCCAGCAGGGTTGTGGGGCGCCCCCTGCGCCAGGCTCTCCAACTGGAGAGCCCGATGTTGGTCAGATGGAGCGCAATGAGCGCAAGTGCTGCGATATCTGCCCAGAAGTCCACCCACTCCCATGTCGCCATATGCAGCACCCCGACTTTCGCTAAAGTCTCGCTAGCAGGTAAAATCCCTTTGTATTGTAGATTACCATGAATACCAATTGTTGTAAACAACTTGGGCAAATTTGTGCTAAGTATTTCTTTCAACTCTGCAACTAAACTCGAAAGGTACGTGTCAGGAAAGAGAGCCTGGACCTGCAGGGTTGTGCAGGTCCAGGCTCTTCTTAATATTCGGGTCCGACAGCGAGTGATCATCCCGATATGGCGTCCCGCACGTCCTAAAAGCTCATACCGCATTCTGCCATCGGGCGCAAAGACCTCTACCGCTACTCCAGCAGACGCAGCTCCGGCGGTATCCGACCTACTCCGCCACATCCCAACTCTCGTCCTGCTCCAGTACCTGCGTCAGCTCCCGACGCTCCAGCGCCCGAGCCAATCGCTTCATAAACAGCAGCCGCCCCTTTGCATCGGACAGGTTCGATGCCGGGATATCGACGACCTGGACACCCATGTCCTCCAGGGCATCCCGGATCAGGAGATCCTTCTGCTGCTGCGCTGCGTTCCCATGAATCCCCTTGGAGAGGCCATCGAGGTAGATTGCGACCCGGGAGCCGGACGGCAGTTCATAGAGGAAATCTGTGATGGTGTAGGGGATCCCCAGACCGGGCGGAAGGTCGATACGCACCTGCGCTTCGGGCTTAGGAAACTGGTGCCAGGCCAGGAGCTTAGCCAGACGGTACTCGGCCTTGTTGGTGGCACCGGTACCCGCCACCTGCTTCAGCGAATCCATCGCCGGCAAATCGGTCACGTGGACCGGCGCATCGTCATAGCCCTCCAATACCTTCAGGGCCAGGTGCCGGTCGAGATGCTTATGGTAGAGGACGTTGCCGTAATCCTTCAGGCAGTCGTAGCAGGCCTTCTCGCACCCACTCGGGCAGTGAGTCAGTACCTCTCGGGCTGCCGCCAGGACCTCATGCCACTGCCGCAGCACCTGGGAGAGCACCCCGGAGCCGCCGGCCATGGGGTCGTACAGGAAGAGGTCGTACCGGTCTTGCGCGTTCTGAAGCAGAAGAACCTGAAGGTCATCCTGATCCATCTCCAGCACCTGCTGGGCGCCCAGTCTGAGCGACTCGGCCAGACTGGCCGCCTGGGAGGCGCTCTCCAGGTCGGGAATCCAGAACCCATCCACCTGGGCCTCAGCAGTGAAGCCCACGTTCTCCACCTCACGCCCGCAGGTAGACTTGTGCAGGGCCCGGAAGTTCTTCAACTCCTCGTCCGAAGCGTAAGGCGAACGGACGTGCCCGCAGACGGTGCAAACCGGGTAGCCCAGTTTGGGCTTGGGCTGGGTCACCTGGTCCATGGGACCGGCGTTGAGCAGCCGAATCGCCTGGCCCCGCATGTGCTGCAGGTTGCGGCCATTCACCTGGTACAGAGAGCCCCCGCGGTGACGGGGCAGCAGCTGGCCCAACATCATCACCGGAACCTGGAACCGGTTGCCCTCCTCGTCACTGATGTGAGAGATGTGCTCAAGGTCGCAGTCCGAGATCTCGACCACCGGCATGGGAAGAGGAGCGCTTTCGGCATAGCCACTGCTCTCCCCGCCGTGGATCCGCCGGCGTGGGAGGTCCACATGGACGGTCTCTGGCTCCAGTCGCTCTCTGACCGGCACATGGTAGCGGTTTATCTTGAACCGGGAGCCGTTTGCGTAGAGCAGGTTCCCTGGCACAAACTCTCGGGCGGCCATGATGGGGGAGCGCCTTAGGGCGAACTCGGGAATGGTGGCGGAGATGCCGGCACTCCGCCGGAAGTTGGCCTCAATCTGCCCTTCCTGAATGCCGTAGCCCGGCAGGTGCCCCTCCACCGCCATCACGGTCAGGGTGTAGTTCTCCTGGCTGTTGGAGGACATCGACTTCAAGTAGCCGTCGCACCGGCGCAGGAGCTTCTCCTCCTCGGGGCTCAGCGTCCCCTGCTCCCGTTTGCGGTTCAGAGTTGCCAGGACGCGCCTCGTTGAACTGAAGCGGTTCCAGATCCGGTCCACAACCCTTTGCAGGTGATCGGCGGTACTGCTGAGGTACTCGGTAATCCGGTCGCTCGTCACTTCGTCGGCCGCCTCGCTGGGCCACCCCTCGGTGAAAATCTGTTGGATCACTGGCAGCAGCCGATTCTGGTAGGTGGCGATGACCCGGGCGTAAGCATCCACCTGGAGCGGCTCGGCGCGGTGCAGGCGAGTCCCCGATTCCGTGGTGCCGGGCAGGTAGAGATACTCGGAGATAAAGGTCGGCAAGGCCTCCCGCAGAGCGGCTGTGAGGGTAGCGGCCTGCTCCGCATCAAGCCCGGCCTGGCGCGGCGAGCGCTCCATGCGCCGCAGCTCTGACAGGAGCGACGCATGAACATGCTTGCGGATCAATACCGGGTTGCGCAGATTGAATCGGGGCGGAGTGATCCGACCCGAGAGCAGCCGCATGGGCTCCTCGAAGAAGTAGCTGTCATGCTGGCTGCGGCGGCAGTAGGTGTAGACCACCGCCATGCGGTGGCGCCGTCCTGCCCGGCCCGCCCTCTGCCAGTAGTTCGATGAGGTAGGCGGAACGTTACGTAGCAGTACCATGTCCAGGGCGCCAATGTCGACGCCCATCTCCAGGGTAGGGCTGGCCACCAGGCAGTTGTAGGCCCCCTTCGGCTTCTTAAACTGGTCCTCAATCTTGTTGCGCACCTCGGCCGGCACCTGGGCGGTATGCTCGGCCGGGCGCAGCAGAGCGATCTCCTGCCCTTCCCCCAGGCCCAGGAGAAGGCTGACGTTATAGTTGTCCCGGGGCGACTCTTCTCGCACCAGAGAGCCAGGGCAGTTGTGTCCAGCGCAGACCAGCCTGGGAGTCGGCCGTGCGTGCAGCCGCTGGCATACGGTGCATCGGTAGCGCACCTGCTGATGAGAGAGTTCCAGCTTATCCAGATGGACCTGGTAGACCCCCTGGGCCTTCTCCAGTTGCTTGCCCTTGTTGCTCTCCAACTTCGCGCGCTGCAAAATCTGCGTCTCCACGGTCAGGTGCTGCCAGAGCGCCTCCAGGAACCGGTTCGCCTGGTCGGTGGAGAGCCCCCACTTGCGAAGGAGGCCCTGGGCATACGATGTCGCCTTCTGGCCGATCAGCTGCTTGGCGTAGGTGGGGCTGTCGCCGGTCTCTCGCTGGAGCTTGACCCCCCTGGGCGGCACCTCCATAAAGGGGAGAAGCCCCTGCTCCACCTCCCAGTCGCTGGAGCGCCAATACTTGGAGAAGACTCGAGTGAAGGGGTCAAAGAGGACCCTGTCTCGGCGCCAGGCGTCCAGCAGAGTGCTAATCCCTTCAGCCAGATCTGTGGCAGAGAGGCCAAGTTCGGACGCCCAGGCCTTCACGCGACTGCTGTTGGGCGAGATTCCGCGGTAATCGACCCGCATGAGACCCCATGGTTCCAGGCCATCCCGCTGCATGTAGCCCATCACGAGTTCCCGCAGCACCGTGAACCGGACGAAGAGCTGCATGTTCTCATCGAACCGCTTGCTGTGCTCCGAGTGCATGGGGTTACGGAAGAGCTCGGGCGCCAGGACCCGGGCCAGCTCCCGGTCGGACTTGAGCCGGCGGTAGATCTGATCCGCCAGATCGGCCACCTCCAGACCGTGGCCAGCGCGGGTCAGGGTCTCCCAGATGAGGTGGCGGAAGCGGTAACGGCGGGCGTGGTCCTGCATCCAACCGGCCTGGAAGGCGGCGTCCTGGCGATTGTCGGCAAAGAGGATCAGCTTGCGCTGCTCAGGCTCCACCGCCCCGAGCATATCCTGGGCCAGGATATGGACATCGGCCGTGGTGACCGCCCGCAGGGGTCGGATGGGCTCCAGGGTACGGCCCGCCACCTCAGGGCCCCGGTGACCGCAGGCCGGGCAGTTGGTGATCTTCCCCACCTGGCCCACGACGCGGACATGGACCGGCGGCTCATCATGACTGCACTCTGGCTTCATGCATGTGGGGGTGGAATCCTTATGGAAGGTACCGCAACGGCGGCAGGCATAGAGGTCCAGATGCTTCCCCGCCAAGCGCTGCCTAACCTTCGACTGGGCCGCCTCATCCAGTTCGTCGGCCTCTTCGGCCACGAATCGGTCGGTAAAGAGGACCCGCGAGCCTCCTTCCTCCTGGTCCGGAGCGGGAAGCCAGATCGCCGTGGGTCCCTCCAACTGCCCGCCCTCAGCTACCCGCCTCCGCTCACCGGTGACGGCGAACTGCCGCAGGTAGGTGTTGAAGAAGTGCTGTCCGCAAGTCTTGCAGACCGAGACCGGGAAGATGGCGCCGGGCGCCGTCTCCGGCTCCGCCTCCTGCGCCTCCTGCCCGGAGAAGTAGAGCCGGGGCCGTCCTTCGCGCTGCAGGGTGGCCGCCACCCCTTCCAGCCCGCGAACAAAGTAGTGGACCTTGGGCCGCAGCAGCGGGTTGCCATCCTTCTCTGCGGCGGCGCCCAGGACCAGATAGGCCAGCAGGTAAGCCTGTGCCTCCTCCGTAGCGGTCGGATCCCAACCCAGCCGGTTGTGAATCTTGCGCACGGCATCTGCCAGGTGGCAGGGCTCGGCCAAGCCTTCGTATACCGCCTTGACGAAAGCGTTCTGCTTCAGGGTGTCGTAGAGAGCGGTGGACCAGAAGGTTTTCATCGAGAGCGGCTTGCCGGTGAGCCGCTGGAAGACGTCGGCCAGCAGCTTCATATCGTCGTTGGCGAGTGCCCGGAGCGATCGATCCAACAGGGTCAGGGCATCAGTGCCGGGCGGGCTGGGCACGCTGAGTTCATCTGGCCACTGCTCTTCCTCATAGCGCTCGGTGACCAGGGTCACCTTTTTGGGGTCAACGCCGAAAAAGCGGTGGGCAAAATGAGCGCCTACCGAGTCCCCCAACTCCGGATCGGTCAGCGTAGCCGATGTGCCGATGCAGAGGACTTCATCGGCCCGCTTACGCGCGAAGGAGCGGAGCCGGCGGACCAGAAGGGCCGCCTCGGCCCCCTCTGAGCCCGAGTAGGTGTGAACCTCGTCAAAGATGATGAAGCGGAGCGGCGCCCCGTCGAACATTCCCAGGTCCTTGCTGCGGGTCAGCAGGAGTTCCAGCTGCTTGGCGTTAGTCAGCAGGAGCCGGGGCGGATCGGCGGCCATCGCCTCCTCGGAGAGCTTCTCCTCGTAGGGAACGACGGTCAGCCCGCTGCCGGCGTGCTTTCTCCGGGCAATCTCGAGGTCGGCGGCCCCCGCCCCCTTTGGCAGGCGGAGGAAGCCTCCGGGCACATCACCGGTGGCCGGCGTGGAGCCTACGTAGAGGCCGTAGGTGATGCCCGTGCCGGCCAGCAGGCGGCGCAGGCGGTCCAGCTGGTCCTGAGCCAGGGCGTTCATGGGGTAGACCAGAACCGCCACCACGCCGGGCGTGGTGTCCTGAGCCTGAAGGCGCAGGCAGTGGTCGACGATCGGGTAGACAAAGGACTCCGTCTTGCCGGAGCCCGTACCAGTGGAGATGAGGCAGTGCCGCCCCGCCTTGACCGCCCGGAACGCTTCCTCTTGATGAGCGAAGAGGCGCGGGAACTCGGCGATGTGGCTCAGCTTGGGGTGTGCAAGCCCTTCGGCCACCAGGCTGCTGACGGCGGCCCCCTGCCGGAAGGAGCGGGAGAGCGAAACATAGGGTCCCTTCACAAGTGGGCTGGCCCCAGTAGGGGACTGGGTCAGCATCTCCCGGACCTGGGCGTAAAGGTCCCGGTCGGTCAGCGGGAAGGCGGTGAGCTGCCAGCGCCTGAACTGCTCGTTGACCTGGTGGGAGAAGAGAATGGGGTTAATAGGCACGGTCGGGTCACCTCGCTCTGTTTGGCCTACGCGTGTGCCCTGAGTTCTGTGCATTCGTCGATCCAGAAGAACCCCTGCGGGCGGGCCAGGGCCCTCACCTGCTCTTTGGTGGCCGCCCGGATGTCGCCAAACTCCCGGTAACGGACCGCCATGATCTTCCGGCTCAAAAAGGTGCTTAGCATCTCGCCATCGCGCCCAGGACTGATCTTCCAGCAGGCAGCCATGCTCAGGCCCCCTTTTCCGCGGCTACTCCAGCGTGTATCCCTTGTTCCCCATGAAGTGCCCCTTCAGCAGGGCGACAATGAGGAAGTCCCGGATGAACTTCTCCCCCGTGGTTCCCATGAAGGCATAGCGCTCGACGTCGTAGGTAGCAAGGTCAATCCAATTGCGATTACTGACCTCGTAGCCGAGACCCCGCAAGACTGCGACCAGGTCATCCCGCCGCTTGCTGCGCATGGGCCTGGCTAACTCTGGGAAGTCATACCGGCCGTTGACGATCTTCAACTGCTGCTCGAGTCGGACAAGCATGCCCTGCTCTTTCCCCAGGGTGAGGTTGAGGGAAAAGAGCATGCCTTTCTTGACATAGGCGAAGAGGCGATGATGGTGTTGCTTGTTCTTCCAAAGCTGAAGCGAGACCTCTACCCGGCGGCGGTTCGGCAGTTCGACGGTGTAGCTATGGCAGCCGCCGAGAAACTCAAAGTCACGGCCTTCATACTAAGATGTTGACGTGATGCCAGGGATCGCTCGTACCTTGGCAACTCCCAGGTCGAGGGTCATGGGTGCAGCCGGGACCGCATGGAGGCCGTCGGCGAATCGGCCGGCTACCTCCTGCATGGCGCTCGTATCGGGGCCCTCGTCCGCAAAATCCCACTCGCCATCGGCATCGTACTGCTTCTCCGCCATGCTGGTCTGCTCCCTTCCAGACAGGTTTTAGCGGCGGGGCATTTGGGCCAGGCCTGAGGCAGACAACATGCCGCCCAGGGCGTGATAAAGCAGGGAGTGAGGCCAGTGTACAGCCGGATGCCAGAACTCAATCACCGGTCGGCCGGCTACTTTCCAGACTTGGGGATGCCCCGAGCGGAAGGACTCGTCCTTCCACACGTGCAGAACATAGGCCAAGGTGGAGCCGCAGAGGATCAGATCAGGGTTGATCAGTTCAATCTGCCGGTGCAGATACTCGCCGTCGGCCATGGCATAGTCCATCAGATCTTCCTGCCGAGACTGCGTCTGGCCGTCGCTCTTCTTGATGTTGACCACGGCGACGCTCAACAGGGCTTCGGTTAGGATTTGAAGATCCTCAGGGGCGGACGGGTGGTTGGTCTCGGTCCAGTTCTGGAGTGCATAGGCCCACTTCGCAACGTTACGCCAGATGTTGTACCGGGGGCCGTTTTCCCGAAGCCAGGCTCGCAGGTAGAAGGCTTCCTGTTCCGTGCTGTAGGCTTCTTTCAGGAGTAAGAGGACACGCCGGGGCGCCCGCTCCCACCGGGCCGGGTCAATGATGCCGTCGGCGATGAAGACCTTGCCGGCGTGCTTGGGCAGTTGGCGCCATCGGCCCAGCAACGCTTCGTGTTCCTGGTGCACCGCCTAGTACCTCCTTGGCTGAGTCTCCGTGGGCGCTAATCGAAGAGCTTGGTTTGGATGCTACCTGAGCGCTTGCCCTTGCTTTTGGTCTTTGCGTGGTTCCCGTGACCTCCTGGCTGTCGTGAAGCAGCAACCTCAGCCAGAACCGCCGGTGAAGGCTGATGCTCTCCCCTAAGCATCGCCCACTGGATATCACTCAGCATCGCACGGGCTTCGTCCCAGGCCTGCTCCCAGCCTCCGGAAGGCGTCCACTGGTCCGTTGTCCAGCGCTCCAGCCCCTTGGCCTCTCCCGGCAGTTGCCAGGAATCCAGGCTGAGCCAGTCATATCCACTACGGGCAAGGTCGCGATAACAGGCTGCGGCCAGGGAGGGAAAGCGCAGATCCGAAGGCAGCCGCTTATCGAAGGCGGGAAATGCCCCTACCAGATAAGTGAACTGCTCCGGCGAGAGTCCATACAAATAGGCGACCAGGGCGTCAGCCAGGCACCGAACTCGCAACCGTTCGTCATTAGACATCGCACCCGGCGTGTTCAGAAGGGAGCCATATCGTAATAGTCGCTCCCGGACAGGCCCTGACTCAGGGACACGGGGCCAGGGCAGGGACGTGAAGACCGACAAGGTGACGTGTCCACTCATGGTTGCACGCACGATGAAGTCCATGGCAAAGGAGTTCAGGATCACGGAGAGCAGCGTGGTAAACTCAGCAGGCAGTCCGTCGATGGTCCATAGCGTGTTGCCATATGTTGCAGCGCCTACGACCGACGTGATCAGAGTACGAGAGTTAGTGGCGCTTGAGATGTCCCTCCAGACAACCTGTCGCCACGTAACAAGGCGTTTATCATCCACCCGCACGAAGCGCTGGTGATCCCCACTAAACAAAGCGTCGAAATGCCAGATGTGCTTGCCCTCGTACAAAGGCAGGAACCCGTGCACGAGGAGTCTCGCTCGAACCCTGGGATCGCGGGTGTCGTCGTCGTTGCTCAGCAGCCCCGTGGACTGTAGTCGGCTGCGGGGAACGAAGAGGTGGGAGTCCCCAGTCATGTGAAACTCGTTGGAGAACGTTACAGTTGGGTATCGCTTCAGGGCATCGCCGACTGTCTCCCGAACTGCCCACATGGCGTCGAAGATCTCCTTGTCTTCTGGGCCTCTGAAGGAAGGGATCTGGAGATCAGGGCCTCCGAACCGCTTTAGCCAGGCCACACCAATTGGCATGACCCCCACAGGTTCGCCGTCGAGCAAGGATGCGACCTCTTCCAGCCTCGGCGCGTCTTGAACGGTGATCCGGAAGATCGCCTTCAGTTCGTCACCCTTGTAGCCACGTTCAGCCAGGATAGCACAGAACCGGAAGCGGTGGTCCACGCCCTCAAAAATGAAGCGCTCGTTGACCATGGACACAAGTCGCTCCCACTTACCCTGCTCTGTCAGCAATCGCCGGAGCTCTCCCGCCCCCTTGTCTCCGTAGATGCCCGAGGGAAGCAGCAGTCCCATCCGACCGCCTGTACGCATCAGGTAATGGGACATCTCCGTGAACAGCTTGTAGGTATTGAGGTCAGCTCCGCCCTGGTACCGGTACGGCACCTCAGCCGGCACCAGGTGCGGTCGTTGAGCTCGGATCATCTTCCAGTGACGTGCCAGTTGCTCTGCCTGGGCCTGCCGCCCCAGGGGCACATCGAATGGATCCGCAGCGTTGGCCACCCAGTTGCTGAGCGATCGGAAGCGCGCCAGATGGGTGATCCAGCCCTGTTCTGCCTCGGCGTAATCCTGGAAGATCCGTCGTTGCTGCTGAAGAGCCTCCTGCTTCCCGTAAGTACGATAGATCGGGTCGAACTGAGCGAAGAACTCCAGCGAGTTGGGCTTCTGAATGTCCCAAGGTGGATTACCAAGAACAGCACTAAACCCGGGGGTGTCCACTACAAACACCTCCGGATACTCTAACTCCCAGTGAAAGAACCGGTACTGCTCACGCAGCCTGTTCACGGTCGCATCAATCTCTGTGGTGGGCTCATCGAACCGCCTCGGGGTTAATGGCAGAACCGAACCGTCGATGGGCCAGAACCAAATGGCACACCACCGGTCCATCGCTGCCCGCAGGTGCCGGTACTCCTCGCTGCCCACGATCTCCCGCCGGTAAAACTCCTCCCGCTCTGTCTCGTTCCGCTGGATCTGGCGCATTCTAGCGAAGCGGTCACGGAGCGTTTCCACCGAGGTGATCGCCCAGTTGTCGGCCAGAGCCCGAATCATCACGGTCTCGAACAACTCGGGCAGCACCTGCTGCTGGAAGATCTCCTTAAGCCGCTTCGTCCCTTCGCCCTTCTTAAAACGAACGCCTTCATGCTGCTTATCGCCTGCATCTCTGGCCCAAGCCAGCCCCGGATAGTCCTCAAAGCGATGCAACCACGTCCCTACCAGGCTGTTCCCGACCTTCAACTTATGGTCCAGGAACTCAAACGGTAGGCTCCGGTCCATCGTCTCCACCCAGAGCGAGACCCGTGCCAACTCCACCGCCAGCGGGTTCAGGTCTACCCCGTAGATGCACCGCTCCACGACGTGCCGCTTCAGCCGCGCCCGCAGCAACTCCTCAAAGCGGGGATCCTCCTGCCGGCAGGGGATCAGCTCATCCGCCTCCCGCCCCGAGGCCGGTCCGCCCAAGAGCATCACGGCCGTCTCCTCCCCCTGGACCTTCAGCCGGTCATGGGCCTGCAGGGAGGCCAAGAGCGCATCGGTCAGGTAGTTGAGCGCCGCGACCAGGAACGACCCCGAGCCCATGGCCGGGTCGCAGACCTTCAGCGCCAGGATCTCCTCCGGCCTCTTCGGCATCAGGCTCGCGTCGTTCAGCTTCTCGTAGCAGAGCGGCTCCAACGTGCGGTGCGTCAGAGGAACGGAGAGCTGCGGCCGGGTATAAAAGGTACCCGAGCCCTTCCGGGTGCCGCCCCAGCGGACCAGGTAGAAGGAGCCCGGCTCCAGCGCCACCTTCACCAGGCTGGAGGCAGCCTTGGCCCGCGCCTTCTCGTAGAGCAGTTCGGCGCCCCGCTTCGGCTTCTTGATCAGGCCGGCGATCTCGACGGCCCGCAAGCCCCAGGCCAGAGCCCGCTGCTGGTGGGTCTGCTGGGGAGCTTCCTCCTCACTCTCCGCTTCGGCCTCTTCCTCGGTCTCCTCCATCAGGGCCGCTGCCGCCTCCTCGGCGGGGGCGGCCTCTTCGGCTTCATCCTCCTCATCCTCGTGGGAGGCACTCTTGTCGACCTTACCCAACTTGGAGATCAAGTCTTTTAGACCGCGGTCATCCAGGCCCTCCAGCAGGCTGAGCGGGAGGACCGGCTCAGAGCCGATGCCCAGCACGACCATCGGGTCATCACCCACCCGGCGCAGCTCGTAGTCGAGAAGGCCCTGGTACATGATGCCGATGTACTCGGTGCGCAGGTCGCTGAAGTCGACCGGGCCAGTCATTAACTTGTACCCGCGGCCCCGGCGGACCCGGAGCTTGCCGATCTTCAGCAGCCGGAGCACCTCGTAAACGTCGTAGTCGTTCAGGTCATACTCGTCCGCCTCGAAGAGGGCCAGGGCCCGACGCACCGGGTCCTCATGTTCCGGGTCGCCCGACACGAAGAGGTGGCCGCCATAAGCGGGAACCGGCAGGTCCGGGTGTGCGCTGCCCTGGTGGATCAGTTGGAAGAGGGAGAGCAGTTGCTTCCAGGCTCCCTTCCGCTCCCGCATCTCGGTGGGCTCTTGTCTGGCTGAATCCTGGAGGTTGGCGAAGAGCTGTTCGACGCTGTAGGACTGGTGGTAGAAGGCGTTGGAGCGGGGTAAGAGGTCACGGGTCTCGGCGTAGAGGACCACCACCAGCCGCATGATCAATCGGGTTGCCCCCTGGTAGAGCGCCCGCCACTGCTCCGCCTCCGAGAGCGGCAGACCGCTGTTACCGGTCAAGGAGGCTGCCAGTTCAGGGCGCCGCTCCAGCGCGCTGGGGAGCCCATCCATCAGCCTCTCTACCGCCTGGCGGACCTGCTCGCCCAGCACCTGGGCCAGTTCGCCCTGCCGGGTGCGGGAGGCCTCTACCGCCTCCAACAGCGGGAAGGTATAGCTTCCCCGGGGGGCAAAGCCATCCTGGCCCAGCAGGGAGAGGAAACCGTGCAGTTGGTCCCGGGTCTCCGCCCCGGCGAACCAGGCCTCTGCCTCCCACTCGATCCAGGCATCGTGATCAAGGCCGGCGTAGCAGAGCCGGAACTGAAGGCCGTTGGTGAAGAGGCCCAGCTTCACGCCCGCGCCCCGCAGGACAGAGAGGAAGCGGGCGTACTGATTCTTCGAGCGTCCAATTCCCAGTCGACGCGCCTCATCAAACCAGAGGAGCAGGACCGGTTTACTGTCAGATCCCATCAGGGCGCGATGTGGCCTGTGCCGCTCGCCAGTGGGGAGCTTCACCGCCCAGGCGTCTAGCCGATCCTGCTTCCACCATCGCTCCGGGGCATGACCGAGGGGACCGGTCATCAGGGCATCAATCCAGGCGCGCACCGGCTCGACGGGCAGCGCACCACCCTCTCCGTTGGAGTCGATCTGGGCCAGGAATCGGTTGTAGCGGTCCCGCAGCCGCTCGTACTCGTATGCGGTGGCCGGGCGCCCAGCCGGAGGGAAGTATTCCAGAAGCACCGCCGGGCTGATCAGCAGGCCCTGGTGCCGCAGGTTGCCATACCAGGCAAAGGTCCGATCCAGTTCCGACATGGTCGGCTCTCCTCCTCGCGTCAGTGGGTGCGGACCCGAAGCTCCACGGCGACCGGGTGCAGGTCGAAGTGGGCCAACTGGAACCGGCGGGGAATCACCTGGGTGATCACCCGCTCCCGGTCACGCGACAGGCGATGCCGCAGCGCCTCCACATGGCTGCTCTGTAACTCGAAGTTAGCATCGTCAAGCTCCCGTTGGAGCCGGGCCACCTCCGCCTGGCGGATCGCCTGCTCCTCGGGGTCAAAGAGCATCTGCTGTGCCCGCTTCTGCGCCTTCACGAGCTTCTTCTGCAGTGCCTCCACCGCCTTGACGTCACGGCCTGCCTCCAACTCCTTCAGCCGGGCAGCGAAGGCCTTCTCCTCCCGGGTGGCCTCCTTCTCCCGCCAGCGGGTCAGCCAGTCGGCGATTCGCTTCTCTTCCGCGTTGCGCCGCTTCTCGAGGAGCCGGTCAATCTGCTTCTGGAAGTCGGGCCAGTACTCAGCCATTCGGTCGCCCCAGAAGGAGATATCGGCCAGGGGCAGCGGATAGGTCCTGTCCCGGCTCAGTTCTGCCCAGAGGGTCTCATCCATGGGGGTAATGTAATCGCCCTCCACCACCAAGGGGAGAGTGAGTACCTCCTCATTTATGGGCTCCCGCAGCTCGTTGGTCGCGGTCACTAGGGCGGTCACTGTCATGACCGCCTCGTAGGGCTGGTTCGGCTGCCCCACCACCGTCCAGCGCTGGATTTTGCCGGGCTCCCATAAGTGCCGGCGCAGGATAGCCAGGGCCCGCCGCATGACCGGATGGCCCAGCCGGAGCAGGACTGTGTCGGGTCGGTACCGGAAGATCTCCCGCCCCTCCACCACCTCCAAAAAGAGGCGATGATCGAAGGCCAGCTTGGGCAGATGAGTTGCCGCCTGGCCAGAAGGTCCGCGGAACGACTCTTCCAGCAGCTTCTTCCAGGCGGGGGGAGGCACGGTTAGCCGGAGTACGTCGGGCTCGCCCGCCTCCTGCACCTCACCACCTGAGAGGGTAACCGCCTCCCGGAAGAGCTGGGCCAAGGTACCGGGGGAGAAGCCCATCTGTCGCTCCTGCAGGTGCAGATCGGCCAACTGATGGCGAATCTGCGCCTCCTCGCCGCTGTCCCGGTGGGTCAGGTCAGTTCGCTCCTCGCTCTCCTCCCGTGCGACCGCTAACTGCTTTTCCAGGTGAGCCTGGCCCACCGCCTGGCCGGCGAAGTGGGCCTGAATGGCGCTGTCAAAGACCTGGCCCACCGAGCCCAGGTCGTCCCGCACCTGGTCTACCTTCCCGGCCACATACGCAAGGAAGTTCAGGTCGGCGTTGGAGTCGGAGGAAAAGTGGAATATGGTCACATCGCGAGCCTGACCATGACGATCGACGCGGCCGTTCCGCTGTTCCATGCGCATCGGGTTCCAGGGAACCTCCTGGTGGAGAACGTACCGGCAGGAGGTCTGGAGGTTCAGGCCTTCCGAAGCGGCGTCGGTGGCCACCAGGAGACGCAGGGGGCTCTCGGGGCTGTTGAACTGCTCCTTGACGGCCTCACGCAACTCCAAGGAGGCTCCGCCGAAGAGCGGCAGGACCTCCGGCTCTGAGAGCTGCAGTTGAGTCCGCAGCCGCCAGAGCAGGTAGCGCTGGGTGTCCCTGTACTCGGTAAAGATGATCAGCCGTTCGTCGTGACGCAGGCTGTCGCCCTGGTAGAGGTGCTGCTTGAGACAGGAGAGCAGTCCTGCCCAACGTCCGTCAGGGGGCTGCATCTTGCCGGTGATCTCATCGGCCATCGCACGGTCCCGTGGCCAGCCCGCTGCCTCAACGGCCTTCGAGAGATTGTCAACGTATGTACGAAGCTTGGTCTGATATGTACGGAGCCAGGCCGCCCCCTGGCGGGCCACATCCTGCTCACGGGTGGCCTTCTCTTCATCATCCTCCACCACGACTTCGGCTCGGTCGGCAGCCGCCTTCGCCGTGGCCAGGTCGCCGTCACCCAAGCCGAAACCGTCCACATGAGACCACCAGGTCCGGGCAAAGGCATAGGTGCTTGAGAGAAGCCGCTTGGTAAAGAGGCTGAAGAGGAAGCGTCCCATCTGCCGCTCAGCCCTGGACTCGCTCAGGACGACATCCGCTTGGTCCCGGTAGGCCTTCAGCGCCTCGAAAAGAGCCACCTCTTCGGGAGTAAGGTCCACCTGCAGTGCCTTCACTCGCCGCTTGGCAAACCGGGGTCGAACGGACCGAGCGTTCAGTTCCGACTTGAGCCGGCGGACCATGACCGCCCGGATTTGCTTTTGATCCCCCGTGCTGAGTTCGGCTTTCTGCTGGAAGCGAACCGGGTCGAGCAGTTCCAGGAGCCCTGTAAAGGAGACGGTGAAGCCGTTGTGAGGGGTGGCGGTCAGGAAGATTCGATGCTCAAAGTGAGCGCTGATCTCCCGCAGCATCTGCGTACGCTGGCTGTCGTCGTGGAAGCGGTTCGGCGTGAAGTTGTGCGCTTCGTCTACGATAAGTAGGTCCCAGGGCAGAATGCCGCTGTCTCCCCGGTACATGCCCGTGGTAGCCGCCTTGAACTGCTCCAAGACGGCTGGCTGGCGCAGGTAGTCCATGGAGGTGATCAGGTGGGGGAAGGTGGACCAGGGGTTCGCGTCAGCCCCATACTCGCGGAGCGCCATCTCCACCATGCTGCGGTCCATGCGCCTGAAGTCCAGGTTGAACTTGGAGCGCAGCTCCTCTTGCCACTGAATCTGGATGGTGGCCGGGCAGATAACCAGCACACGGCGGGCCCGCCGCCGTGCGATCAGTTCGCTCAGAATCAGGCCAGCCTCCACCGTCTTGCCAAGGCCGACGTCGTCAGCCAGGAGGAGAGAGATGCGGGGCATCTCCAAGGCTTTGAGGACCGGGTATAGCTGGTAGTCCTCCACCTGCACAGCTCCGTACCAGGGGCTGAGCAACGGCTGCGCCGGGCCTTCCTCCTTCCTGGGGTCGCTCAGCCGGTTGACGGCGGACCAGCGAATGGCGTTAACAAACGCCTGATACCGGGAGGGCGGGTCTGGCTGTCCGGCATCTAGCCGAGGAAGGCGAATGCGGGTGGCGATGTTGGCGCCAACCTCTCGCTCCCATATAATCGTGTCGCTTTCAGGGAAGCGGCGGTCGTCCAGGTACTCCACCTCGACCAGGTGAAGGTTGCCGCCGGTGAGGGGGTGCGAGTGAACCCGCACATCACGTACACGGCCCAGACGGGACCGAACCATTACCGTCTGACCTGCCTGCGGAAGGATGAGGGACACAGCAGCGCCTCCTTAGTGCGAAGAAAACTGCTAGCCGAAATTTCGATTGATATACTTTCGGTATTATACCAGTTCGATCCAGAGTCCTTCCTCTGGATACGTCCCCATGCAGAAACGTGCGAAACATACGAAAGCAGACCTAGGCAGTGACTAACGTCATGCCTGGGTCTGCTCTGGAGAGCCCTAGGTCCTGTACGAAGTGGCAGGCAAGTACCCTTAGGGGAATGAACGGACAATCCAGACGCAAGTAACAGCAAGAAGGGAGCAGCCGCAAAGGCGCTCCCCCTCACTATTCACTGGTAACACCTAAGGAGGAAAGGAGATGTAGCTTGGAACTTCCTCGGTGATCTCGAGCACCCTCCTCTGAGAACGTAAGAACAAAAGGCTTGACATTTCAGTAGGTTAACTTCGAACATTTCCAGACAAAGATACGTGTCCATCAATGGGGACGAATTAAAGGAGGACTAGGAGGGGATTTGTTTGGAACCGATTCGACCTGGCTATGTCTTGGCGGATCGTTGGTCTGTTCAACACCATATGGTTGAATGGGTGGCCCTTGGCAACGTGCTTCTTGTGCTAGCTGTACTCCTGGTTGGGGTTGGGCTACCGACTATGAACAGTAACGCCCCGGGGGTCTTCCTACCCCTGAGCTGCATTCAGCAGTCGGGCCTGACCATCTGGGCAATTCCGTTGTTTCTCGGTGTAATCGTCGTCCATGAGCTAGCGCACGGTCTGAGCATGCGGCTTATCAGCAAGGAGGTCCGGTGGGGGGCCGGCGTCAGGGGCGGCGTTCCCTACGCCTTCGTGACGACCAGTGCTCCACTGAAGCGGTCCGAGATGATGATTGTCCTTCTAGCTCCACTTACTCTGGGGGCCGTTGCCCTAGGCTTGAGTCTTCTCAGTTCCCCGTGTGTCACAACCTGGGTGGGCTTGGCGTTCATCGCCAACACAGTTGGGGCCTGCGGTGATGTATGGATGTTCATCAGCCTGCTGTCGTATCCGTCGTCTGCACTGTTTTATGACCACGAGCAAGGTACCGACATCTACGTTCCGGAAGGCGCCCGGAAGGTATCAAGTCTGCCACCCCAAGTTCTCCAGTTCCTATCACATCTCTCGGCCTGGTGGACCCTCATCATCATCATCGGTTCGATTTCGCTCGTCCTAAAGGACTTCCTCCGAAATCCTCAATCCCTGCCCACCGATAGATTTGTTACCGTTGAGACGGTCGCAAACGGCGTTATCATCAACGCTTCCGGTCTGCTTGGTGTACTGGGAGGGTTTGTGATGATTGCTGTGATCAGTTACACTGTTGCCCGCCTGTCTATGAACGGTAGAGCACTCCCTCCCGGTGGAACAGGCGACTAGCCAAGGCTAAGGCTAGAGCGCTCATGGCTCCCATAATCACCAGGGTCATCACAAAGTGAGAGGCTACAAACCTGTCCGACAGCAACTCGCGCACCAACATGGCTGCATTCAGAATCGGCACCGCAAACAACCCACCACTAGCTGTTTCCAAATCGAGCCCGGTCGAAAAAGTAGCAACCAGCATTGGCACCATGGCTACAGGGCTGGTGAAGGATTGCGCTTCCCGATAATTCTTAGCCAGGGTGCTCAGCGCCATATTGATCGCTGCGAATAGGCTGGCCACAACTATACCTACCAAGAGCAAAAGAAGGCCAGAGGACATGGACAAGTTGAACTGCAGGGTGGAACTTGGGAACACGACTTTGGTTGCAGCAACTCCCGCGAAGATTCCGAGGACGGCGAACGCCATTGACAGCCATGACGGGGCAAGTATGGCCAGGTATTTCCCCAGATAGAGTGCACTACGGTTTGCCGGTGTAGAGAACAAAACCTCAAGCGTCCCACGTTCCTTCTCCCCCGCTACTGCATCAACGGCTGCATAGATTCCTCCTGTGGCCGCCGACACCAGGAGCATCATGGGTAGCATCATTGACAGCAGGGCTGAACTGGTGTCAGGGGCATTCCCAGTGTCCTTGAGGGATACCCGAAGCATAGGGATCAGGTCAGAATCTAGCCCTTCGCCGGCAAGCTGACGCCGAGCCACATCTAGAGCGACTCTGTCAAGGACTCTCTGAATGGTAAGCGCAGATCTCGGGCCTGTCTTGGATCCGCTGTCGTACTCCAGTGTGATTGTCCTGTTCATAGGGGTACCGTCTGCGGGACCGAACACTAGCCTCAAGTCTGGCTTAGCATCTGCATCTGAATGTAGCCACTCGACCCCTTCTACGGACATAAGAACTTGCGTCAGCTCTGGGGCTACTTCGGGATTGACCAGCATGACAACCGGCGCCTCTTCATTCGCGTAACTGCCAGCCAACCATGCGACTATCAGGATCATCAGGGGGGAAAGGACCAAGGGGAGAAGGAGGGCTAACAGCCAAGTCTTCCAATCTCGCCATGCGTCTAGAAGTTCCTTGTGGAGCACTCCCAGGACATCACTGAGCATGGATAGCTACCTCCTTCTGGTAGGAGATGAGCAGAGACTCCAGATCCTCGGTCCGACCCGGAATAACTAGGCTGTCAAGCGGACCACAAGCAACCAGGATGCCACTTGAAAGAATTCCGATACGATCGCACAGTCTCTCCACATCTGCCAGTTGGTGGCTAGAGAAGATAACGGTTTTTCCTTGCGTGCCAAGGTCTAGGATCAGTTGGCGAACAGCCCTCTGAGCCGAGACGTCTAACCCATTCATGGGCTCGTCTAGTACGAGTAACGGAGGATTGTGGAGGAGCGCCCGGGCGATTGCCAGTTTCTGTTTGCTGCCCATGCTCAGGTCTCCGGCTCGTTTGTCTGCAAATCGTACCAGTTCGACTTGCTCAATGGCATCAGAAAGCGCTCTCTCAAGCTCGTTCCCCTTGATACCATACATTCGCCCGAAGTACCTTAAGTTCTCACGAACCGTCAGTCGGTCGTATACCCCGCTAGTTCCGACGACGACACCGATGTTCCGGCGAACGGCGGCCGGCTCCTTAACTGTGGAGAACCCGCAAACCGTGATGCTGCCCGTATTTGGCACAAGCAAGGTGGATAGTAACCTGAGGGCGGTTGTCTTCCCTGCTCCATTTTCGCCTAGGAGGCCAAAGACTTCACCCACTTCGATCTTCAGGTCAAGTGTACGAACTGCGTACTCAGATCCAAACTTCTTGGAGACCCCGTCAAACGTAATCATGCCATTTCCCTCCAGTAAGCTGGTAGAGTGCCTGCTTCCATATGGGCATTCTAGGGTACTGAAGCAACAAGGACGTAGAAGATGACTGCCAAAGAACGAGGGACCTACGTCCGTCTGGCTGAATGGTTAAAGCCCCAATTGACCTGGACTCCTGGAGTAAGCCATTCCGCGGCTCCATTACCTGGTAGGCCCCCGGCGGCAGTGTCTTTCTCAAAACTACAGTGTTCAATGTTGAATCGTACTCTGCAACCGTTAGGAGGGTTGGTTCAGCACTACACGCTCTCCATGCCCCAAGAAGAACGACGGCGGCCAGGATTACCTTGGTCCACCGATTTGTCTTGAGTGTTAAGACAAACCGGCTGACGTTCAGAGCAACCCAGCTGGTTACGAAGACCACGCCCCCCCACCAAGCCCATGTAAGTCCGTCAGACAAAGCCACGGTTGGGTACACCGCAAAGAGGATGGCGTAGAGAACGGCAACGGGAAAGGCAGCTGACAACAGAGCGTAACCGGACATGAGTAGCAGGCCAGGACTCAAACGGTGGCCTCCAAGGACCTGAGCCATGGCGGCCTGACACTCCTCAAGAAGGTTTGGGCGGTTGAACAGAGTTGCGAGGGCCCAGTACCCATCTGTCTTGCCCAAAGGCCACAGATTTCCTATCGCTGTAAACGTGCTGAGCACCAGGAAATAGGCCGCGGTGGTCTGACTTGCTTGGGAGAATTGACTTAGAGCCAACGCACATACAGCCGTGAAGAGCATCTGTGCTTGAACTCCACCAAGCATGACGCGAACCCTATCGAATTTGGAGGGCAACCGCCAGACATCCGATGTATCCACGTAGAAAGCCGGCGTGCCATACCACAACATGAGACCGGTCTCCCCGACCTCTCCCCCAGCCACCCGGAGCCAAAACATATGGCCTAGTTCATGGGCCACAAATGCAGGGATTAAGAGTGACGAGGCCCACAGTATCCCCGTGTTATCTATCGGGCTGTTAAACAACACCAAGGACAGGTTGCCCGATAGGGTGTAGAAAACCACTCCCACCAGCAGAACCGTGGCAAGTTGCGCATAAGTGGCTACGCTATGATTTACCACAAGCAGGTTGCACAGTTTTGTGATCCCTGGGAGAGATAGTCGCCATCTGGTTTGTTTGGTGGCGCTGCCCTCATCGGGATGTGATTCTCGCTCAGTCAGTAAGCCCAGCTTCGTAAACTCACGGACAAACTCTGCCCATGATCCCTTACCAAAGGTGGTTTCCGCCAGGTATTCGGCCGATGGGACGTCTCCAACGCGGACCAGATCGAGGATCTGCCCCTCCATATTTCCCAACCGAAACAGTCTTTGTGATCGTGTGTCCTCAATCATATAGTCCCCCTGCGGGACTAGCGGTTGCCTAATGACTACATGAGTGGGCACACGCAACACGTTCGTGCCACCTCCAGTTCCAAGTGAAGGGAATAGGGGGCGGTTCCGCAGAGGCTCCCTTTTTGCTAAGCTACACTACGCCCAAGCTCGTTAGGGCCCAAAGATGGTGTAGCCAACGCCGAACCCGACGCCGAAAGCGCCAACGCAGTAGTACACCAGCACGGCCGCTGCGGGCAAAACGGGAGAAAACACTCGCTTCACAGCCTGAACATCGAATCGATTGGTCATTGGACAACCCCTCCTCCGGTTTTTTGGGTTACTGCTTAGAGCACCCAGCAACAGCACCAACGATGATGCCCACCAGGAAAGCGCCACCGATCAAAAGCGCCGGGGCAATCATCGACCGGAGAATACTGACCTCCTCGACTCGGAAGGAACGATCCCGAAGGCTGACAGCACTCATTTTGACCTGTCCCCCTTACTCGAATTGCTGTGCCTTTGGGAACCGCCCCCTGCTTCCATCAAGTAATACGGATAATCTCTTCCATTGGTTCGACAAATCTTGTAAAAAATAGGGCATATTTCTAAAAAACAGGGTTGCAGAGCGAGTCAACCTTCTGTTCAACGTGGTGGAAGCGAAGGGCAGCACGTCGCCCGAAGGAATAACCAGAGGGATTTCGGAGTCAGCGGTACTCAGACCAACCCCTGGTTCAGTGCCGACGATGACCACCGGTGCCTGTAGCCCGATGGAGAATCAGAATCCACCCATATCTCACCGCCTAGACAAACGCTATAGAGATGGGGTGGCCCACCATGCCTGACGCCTCCCTCTCTTGGAGTTGGTGAACCATGCCTATGCCACGCACCTCCGACAGCAGTCGGTGCACCTCTTTGGAGGTTAGGTGCTCCAGGTCAACAGCGAGACCCAGACGGGGTGCCAGACCGCAGGCGGGCTGGAGTGAAGAGGCTGCCGACCAGAGGGGTCTATGTCTTTTAGGGGCCACGACTACGCTACCCGTGAGTAACCATCCGACATGAATAAACAAGCCTGGGGAGCACACTCCCCGGGCTTAGGTTGCATACACCTCCTGATACCACTCATGTCGGCGCCCATACTCAGCCACCTGGGGCGTGGCACAAGGCACTTATGTAGCCGCTGTCATTCGCGGTTCAAGTTTGACCCACCATGTGTCACTGCCGCCGCTGGACGGCGCTCGCCGTCGAGCGCCGTCAGCGAGCGGCAGTTTCTGCTCGCCAACGGCGACGGCCCGGGTTCTACCAGGGAGAGCCCACGTTGGCCCGGTCGGTATCGTGAAACTCGGCCAGGACCCGCTGTACGTTGGCTTCCTCGACAAAGCGCGTTGTCCACGGGCACAGGCGTCCCACAGGCAACCTGTACATAGGTTGTTAATCTGCCGCGGCAATCCTCGGGAGTGTAGGGCGACCGCCTTCACGGCCTGCTCTGCATAGATGGGGCGGTCTGCGCCGGCCTGACGCATGTGGTGTTCAATGTAGCCGGTCACCTCGGCTTCGGACAAGCAGGCCAGGTGGTAGCGCACCTGAATCCGCTGGACAATCGCCTCGAACGTCTTGAGCCGCAGCTTGCTGCGCAACTCCGGCTGGCCAACGAGGATCAGGCTGAGGGGAGCCACGGAGTCCATGTGGAAGTTCATCAGGAACCGGATCTCCTGCAGCATCGGCTCTCCAAGCAGGTGGGCCTCATCCAGGACCAGCACGGGCTGCCGACCGTCCCGCCGGTAGCCTTCCAGAATGGCCTCATCGTATCGCCGCCGGACCTGCCGGGCGTGGAACGGAACCTGGAGCCCGAACTGCTCCAGCACCTCCCGGTAGAACGCCTTGGGCGTCAGGCTGGAGTCAGCGATATACAGGAACGGATGGACCGTGCGGTCCAGCAGGTCGTAGAGCGCCCGGACGGCGGTACTACTCAGTACCGCTCCAGAAAAGCCCTGGAGACCCTCTGGCAATTGGGACCCCGAGCACCAGCCGGTGCTCGGGGTCCCATCGTGCAAAGAGACTGCGAACGTTTCATCGTTTGCGGTCGTTCATTTCGGATCTCTTTGCCCCACTTTCGGCGCACTGTACAGGGGCCATGGGAAAACGGATCACGATACCGTTTGACCTGCACGGAGGTTCCCGATCGCTGTCTGTGCATACACAAGGGACTGTGCGATCACGCGTCTTCCTGTATTTCCCTGCCCCTCAAACCCACCCAGCATCTGTGTGTTTATTTGTTGCTACGTTGTGTTGTATAACGTTAAGCGAACCATTGCAACTAGAGAGGGCAACCCAGTGAGTACAGTCGTACTGTACGTGCCCTCACAAACCATGGGGTGACCGGCTCACTACCAAGTGCGCGCACTGCATTCATGGGCAGCAGCCCAAGGTTACGAGTGCAGCAGTCAGAACCGGCACCGAGCCCAAAACGATAGCAAGGGGGGCACTAACCGATGCCCCCCTCATGATTCGGCCAGGTCAGAACACTGACTGTCCGAGTCGGCGCAGCAAACGCCAATGAAATGGACCGCTGTTATTAGCGGACTGCCCCGGATGGTATCCTTACGGATCAGTGAAATCAAGGGAGGTGGTTATTGTGCAGGCATCCCTCTATTTACGCACGGAGCACTTCTTGGCAGAGATCATCAAGCGCCGTATGGTTGCGCTGACCACAGCGGCCCTGGACTGGGGCATCACTCCCACAGCCAAACATCTGGACATTTGCACGGCCGCCTGGTGAAAGCGCTCTGGACTGGAAGCTGTGCTACGGCTCTGCGACCGGGGGGCAACCCGATTGGTCGTTGTCGAGGCCTACAGCCAACTAAGTGAAAACGTCACGGACCTGGCGTATATACTCCGGTTCTTACGTCTGGGAGGGGCGGACGTGCTCTCACTGCGAGAACCCTTCTCGCCTGTTAGAAAAGCTGCAGCACCGCAGGACTGGCACACGGCGCTCCATGCGGCCACCCTCTCCAACTATTATCAGGGGCTCCCTTCAAGGGGACTCCGAACGCTGATAGCAAGGGTGCGAAAAAGACACGGACAAGGGGGAAGACCATTGCCCACACGGGCCACCCTCATCTCTGGCTAAGCCCCCCACTAACGAATCCATGGCTTTCTGCTAGCGCTGCTGTAGCCCACGCCCGGCAGAAGATAGCAGCTACCTAGTCCGAAAAGACAGCGAGGGGGCACTGGATAGTGCCCCCTCAGCTTGCTGACAAAACAGCCCTCTGCTGTCCGCAAAGCGGACGCAGGGGCTGTTTTGTATACAGATAAAGGGAGTATGAAGCTTAAGACAAAGGTTCAGCAGCTTTTTTTGGGGGTGCTACCCC
>JBMONB010000211.1:0-2733 GCA_049325315.1 Bacillota bacterium
CCGTCACCTCGGTCTCCCATGGCTTCAGGTCCGGGCCATAGAGCAGGTCCTGGTAGCGGACCGCCACGTCGTAGTAACGGCGCAGGTGCTCGGCCAGTTCCGGCGACATGGGCTTGTACTTGGGGAAGTAGGGGTCGGCCAGCATGGCGTTCCCCTCGCCCAGCTCAATGTGGTAGCCGCCGTTGGCAAAGATCGCGGCATCGGTCAGCAGGACAGAGGGCTCGTAGGCCGGGTCGATATAGGCCGCCAGCACCACCGGCTTGCCCCCGGACAGCCGCCTCCCCTGCCGGATCAACTCCGCCAGATGCTCAAAGTTCACGTGGGGCGGCCAGACCTCTATATAGACAAAGTCGTTGGTCGTCGGGGCGGTGTCGGCCAGGGGCCAGCCGCCCACATCGTTGAAGACCGTTGCCTTGTCCGGGCCAATCTCCGCCTTGGTCGCATCGATCAGGTGGGTGATGGCGGTGGCGATGTCCACCACCTTTGCCCCGCGCCCCGGGTACCGGAAGCCCGACTTGGGGTCGCCGTACTGGTCCAGGTGAATCCCGTCGAACCCCATCTCCCGGACGATCTTGCCATATTCGCTCACCATGTGGTCAAACCAGGGGGAGCCCTTCTCCGGGTTCATAATGTAGAGAAACCCGTCACCGAAGGTGATGGGGTGCCCCGCCGGGGTGTAGAGCGCCCATTCCCGGTGCTGCTCGAAGAACTCCCTCGGCGCCCCGTAGATCGCGGTGTAGGCCATGGCGGCCATGCCGTGCTGCCGGGCCAGGGCCATCTTCTCCTGAATCACCTTCCGGGAGAGGGTCCGGCCCAGCGGATCCACAAACTCCTCGGCGGGCGGCAGGTAGTCGGAGTGGCGGTACATCCAGTCGTAGAACTGCAGGCCGTTCAGGTGGTACCGGGCCATAGCGCCAAAGCGGTCAGCCTGGCCCGCATCTTGCGGCCCGAAGTCGCTCAGAAAGCCGTAGCGCGGCCGCTTCGTCCAGTCATCGCCCACGTCGATTGCCGTGGAGGCCCGGTACTTGCCCAGGGCGGCAGTCACACCGTACCCGCCGGGGGCGGGCGGCGTCCACTCCACCGTGGAGCCGCGGGTCGTGAGCGTGGCCACGGGCTCCACAGAGAGCCCCCGGGTGATTCGCACCGTCACCGGACGGGGGTCGTACCAGGGGCGGTTCACATCGACCACAAAGCGTGCGGGCTGACCAGGTTTGACCATCCCCTGAATCGGAGCGATGGCGGTCACTCTGGCGCCGGGCAGGGCGCCAAACCCGGCTGCCGCCAAAGTGAGCAGCAGGAGTAGAACCACGAGCGGGGTGCGTCTCATCCCTTCACCCCTCCGGTGGTCAGTCCCTGAATAAAGTACTTCTGCCCGAAGCTGAAGAAGAGAATCGCGGGGATCAAGGCGATGATCGAGGCGGCAAAGACCAGGGAGTAGTTGGTGGCATGCATCCCCTGGAAGAGCCGAATGGCAATCGGCAGGGTCCGTTTCGCCTCATCCTTGATCAGCATCAGCGCCCACCAGTACTCATCCCAGGCACCCAGGAAGGTAAAGATCGCCACCGTGGCCAGGGCCGGCTGCGAGAGCGGGATCACCACGTGCCGGTAGATCGTCCACCGGCCGCCGCCATCCACCAGAATCGCCTCCTCCAGCTCCCTGGGGAGCGACTCGAAGAAGCCCCGGAGCAAGAAGGTGTTAAAAGCGATGCCGCCGGCGGTGTAGAGGGTCACCAGCCCGATGCGGCTGTCGATCAGGTTCAGGTCGCGCATCACCAGGAAGGTGGGGATCATGGCGGCAATGCCGGGGATCATCATGGAGATGAGGAGAATCCGGAAGAGGACCTCCTTGCCCGGGAACTCGAACCGGGCAAAGCCATAGGCGGTAAGCGAGGTGACAAAGACCACGGCCGCCACGGTGGCCATGGCGATAATCAGGCTGTTAAAGGCGTACTGGCCGAAGTGGTTAGAGCCCCAGGCCCGGACGAAGTTCTCGAAGGTAGGGGCCTCGGGAATGATCCGGGGCGGGAACGGCAGGGTGTAGGCATACCGGGTCAGCGCCGTCGAGAGCATGTAGAGAAACGGCGTCACCATGAGAAACGCTCCGCCGGCGAGGGCAAGTTGGAGCAGGAGGCGGGCAGGCCACGAGAGTTTCACGGGTGACACCTCCTAGAGCTCGACCTTATTGCGGAGGAACTTGAACTGCACGAAGCTGACCACGAAGAGGGCCAGGCCGAGGAAGACGGCAATCGCCGCACCGTACCCGAACTCAAAGTACTTGAAGCCCTGGTCGTACATATAGGTAATGATCACCTGGGTCTGGTTCAGCGGGCCGCCGTTCGTCAGCAACTGAACGGAGATGCCCACCCCGAAACCGCCGATGGTCAGCATCACCAGCACGAACAGGAGCACGGGGCGGAGCAGCGGCAGGGTGATGCGCCGGAACGACTGCATGCGCCCGGCGCCATCGATCGCCGCCGCCTCGTACAGCTCCCGGGGAATCGACTGGAGGCCGGCCAGGAACATGACCATGTTCCAGCCGATCCCCTTCCAGATGCCCAGGCTCATGATCGGCACCTGGGCCGTCCAGGGGTTTTGAAGCCAGTCGACGTACTTCGGAAGAATGTGGAGGACATCCCGGAAGATGTAGTTGATGGGGGAGCCGCCGCCGTTGAACAGGTACTTGAAGACAAAGGCGACAACCACCCACGAGGTGAGTACAGGGATGTAGTAGAG
>JBMONB010000212.1:0-14183 GCA_049325315.1 Bacillota bacterium
GCCGTCAAAGGCCTTGGCGGAAGCGGAGGCAGCGACAGACAGAACGGTAATCATCACCAGCAGGAACGCCGCAATGCGCTTCTTCATGATTGTACCTCCTTGGTTATACCTGATGGATCTCGATGAATGTGCCGACCAGACTCGGGTCCAATTCCCGTCCGGCCATCTCTTTCAAGGCCTCCGCTGCCTCGAAATGTGAGAGTGCCGCACGGTTCGCTCGGTCAGATGTGAGCCCGTCGTACATATCCACCACGGCAATAATTCTAGCCATGAGTGGAATTTCCTCCCGCGAAAGTTTATCAGGTGTGCCATTTCCGTCAAATCTTTCGTGGTGATGGCGAATCGCCTTCAGACCCATGGGCGGGAGACCATAAGGTCTGAGCATCTCCTCCCCGATGGTGGAGTGCATCGCCACCCGAACCTGCTCGCCTTCGGTCAGCGCTCCCTGCTTCTGAAGCAGCTCGGCATCGACAGCCACCTTGCCCACGTCGTGCAGCCAGGCGGCGAGCCCCAGAACCAACAGGGAGTCCTGACCCAGTCCACAGGCCTCGCCCAACGTTACCGCCAGGCTGGCCACCCGCTCGGAATGCCCCCGCAGATAGGGGTCCACGCTCTCCAGGTCATCGGTCATGTCCAGCACCGCGGTTAAGAAGTCCAGCCGCTGCACCTCGTCAACCAGTTGTTGCCGTGCAGGCTGCCGGGGACCCGACAGCAGCGCCCCGATGGAGTCGGTCGCCCGCTGCCACTCCGCCCGGAGCCCCAACTGGCTGTAGTAGGCAGCAGCCCGATTCAGGTACTTGAGTGCCAGGTTCCGTTGACCATATGTGCCGAAAATGGAACCGAACAGGCGCCCAACGGCGGCGACGACCTCCTTGTCGAACACCGAGACACCAGTTACCAGGGCTTCCAGTGCCTTTCGCCCGGCAGTAAGGGCCTCGTTGTGCTCGCCGCGCAGGAAGAACAGCCGGCCCAGTTCAGCGTTGACGTAAGCGACCACCTCGGGGTCCGAGGTCTCGGGGGTAGCGAGCGCCTTACAGAATTGATCCTCGGCCTCAGCATAGAGACCAAGTTCAAGGTTGGCAATCCCCAGATTGGTGAGAGCTCTGGCGCTCATGGTGTTGTTCCCGGCCGCTACCGCCCGTCGGTGAGCCTCCCGGGAGGCGTTCAGCATGGGAACCCACTCTTGCCGGCGCCAGTACAGGTTGCTGAGGTTCATCCAATAGGTGAGGTTCAAGGGATTCTCCGGGTCGGCCATAAGACCTGCCAGACGTCCCGCCCATTGGAGCGCCTCGTCCAGTCGCCCCATTTGAGTGAGGTAGAGAACGAGGTTGAGATAGGTCTTCACCCGTTCCGCTTCCGGCGCCGCTGGCCCCTTGGCGAGAGACAACGCTCGCTCAGCGAACCGGTACGCGCCCTCTACATCCTTCTTGCGGTTTGCCACCGTCGCCAGGGCGTTTAGCGGGGGGATCACCTGGGCAGGGTCTCCGCTTCCCTCCACCAGGTTAAGCCACTCCTGGAACTCCTCGTGGGCCGCTACCAAAAGTCCCCGGTTGAGCAGTACCAGGCCCCGATTCCGCCGCTCCGCCATCTCGCCGGTGGACAAAACCCACGCCTCCTTTCTCACAGAATCGCAGACGGTCCGACCGTGAAAATGAACTAGCCCGTCGCCCATGGTTAACCAAGGCAACAGGCTAGAGTTAACTCTACCTGTTGTACCCCGGCAACCGGCTGTCGTAGTCACCTGCGACCAACTCGCCCTGGTGACGGTAGACCCGTGGCTTTGCGTCCCCGGCTTTCACCGGGTTTGCCTTTATCGGGTACAAGCTATTCCATTCCACGCTTCTATGAAACAACAATGGGGGAGAGTCCTTCAACCCCCATTTCGGACCATTTTGGACGCCTGACGGTCAATTTTCGCCATCAGGCGTCCATAACTGCGGTTTTTCTGATGTTTTCGTTTTTGTCTGAATAGCAACTTAGAGAAGACCGGCGTTTGCCAGGGCCTCGCGCAGCGCCCGCTTCTCGCCCTCGCTGGGCTCCACCAGCGGCGGGCGCAGCGGCCCTACCGGGAAGCCGGTCATCGCCAGGGAGGCCTTGACCAGGACCGGGTTGGTCACGGCGAAGAGGCCGCGATAGAGGGGCAGGAGGCGACGGTGCCAGGCGGCTGCCTGCTCCACCTGACCCTCCCGGTAGGCCTCGATCATCTCCTTCATCTGCGGACCCACCAGGTGGCTGGCCACGCTGACGATCCCGTAGGCGCCCACCGCCAGATAGGGCAGCAGATTGGCGTCATCGCCGGACCAGACCCGGAAGGACTCAGGCGCCCCGCTCAGCACATCGGCCAGCTGGCCCAGGTCGGCACACTCCTTGATGCCCACCACGTTCGGAATCTGGGCCAGGCGAATGGTGGTCTCGGGCGCCAGGTTGATCGCCGTGCGGGAGGGCACGTTGTACAGAATGCAGGGGAGGCTGACCGACTCGGCGACGGCCCGGAAGTGCTGGTAAAGGCCCTCCTGCGGGGGCTTGTTGTAGTAAGGTGTGACCAGCAGCAGGCCGTGCACGCCAGTCTTCTCTGCCTCACGGGAGAGCTCGATCGACTCCGCCGTGCTATACGAGCCGGTACCGGCAATTACCGGCGCCTTCTCCCCCACCGCTTCCACCACGGTTTCAAACAGGCGCAGCTTCTCGCTCTTGCTCAGGGTAGGCGACTCGCCCGTGGTACCGGAGACCACCAGGCCGTCCGATCCGGAGTCGACCAGATGGCGGGCCAGTTCTGCCGCTCGCTTGTAGTCCACTTCGAGGCTCTCGGTCATCGGTGTTACCATGGCGGTCAAAAGCCGTCCAAAGGTAGGCACGAAGGTTCCCTCCTTGTCAGTTGCTGGATGTACGGGTGTGTAGGGCCCGGGCGGGTGGCCGGCTTAGTTGGATGAGCCGGCGCCCTCCCCCCCGAGCCCGAAGGCGTCGTGGAGCGCCTGTACGGCTGTCTGGAGCTGGGTGGCCTCCACCAGACAGGAGATGGTCACATGGGAGTCGGCTGTCTGCAGAATCTCGACGCCTGCCCCGGCGAGCGCTTCGGCCACGGTGGCCATCACGCCGGGGCGTCCCCGCATGCCGGAGCCGACCACCGAGACCTTGGCGCACCCGTGCCGGACCACCGGGTCGAGCCCCAGGTCCCGCAAAATCGCCTCGGCCTGACCAGCCTTGCGCTCCTCCACACAGAAGGACTTCACCTCCGGCGAAACATTGATCAGGTCCACAGAGATCCCGCTCTCTGCCAGGCTCCGGAAGACGGGCAGCGCCCGCTCCGCCTGCCCGGCCCGGATCACCACCTGCGCCAGTCCGGTGACGTGGGTCACCCCGGTTACGGGGTTGTCGGAGACCAGTTCGCTCCAGGTGGTTCCCGCCGCCTCCAGGCTGTAGGTAATCAGTGTGCCCAATCCATCTTCGAAGGTGGAGCGAATCCGCAACGGCACCCGGCGCTGCATGGCGATCTCCACCGCTCTCGGGTGCACCACCTTGGCCCCGTAGTGGGCCATCTGGGCGATCTCGTCATAGGTGGTGACGCTGAGGGTGCGGGCCTCGGGGACCAGCCGCGGGTCTGCGGTCTTCACGCCGTCGACGTCTGTGTAGATCTCGACCACCTCGGCCTTGAGGGCCCCGCCCAAAGCTGCAGCGGTGGTGTCGGAACCCCCGCGCCCCAGGGTGGTGATCTCGCCGGTCCGGGTCACCCCCTGAAAGCCGGCGACTACCACCACCAGCCCCTGCCGCAGCCGGTTGAGGATGGGGGTCGGATCGACCTTCAGAATGTGAGCGGCGCCGTGGTTCTCATCGGTCAGGATCCCCGCCTGCCCACCGGTGAGGGCGGTAGCCGGAATCCCATGGGATTTCAGGATCGCTGCCATGATCACACTGGAGATGATCTCACCGCAGGAGAGAAGCAAGTCCATCTCCCGGGGGGCCAGATCGGTACAGGCTGTATTGGCCAGCTGGATCAGCGTGTCGGTGGCGTACGGAGCGCCCTCCCGTCCCATCGCCGAGACGACGACAACGGTGGCGTACCCATCTCGCACCGCCTGCTCCACACGCCGGGCGACCATCTTTCGCCCCTCGGCGGTGGCCACGGAGGTGCCGCCAAACTTCTGCACGATGATCCGCATGGTCATGTTTGCGAGGGCGTCGGGGACCGGCGCCCCCGCATCCTCCTCTCCTCTGGACTACACCAACTGCATCTGGATCAGCTTCTCCGCAATCTGCACCGCATTCGTGGCGGCGCCCTTGCGCAGGTTGTCGCTGACAATCCACATCCAGAGTCCCTTGTCGTTGGTCAGGTCTTCCCGGATGCGACCGACCAGGGTGTCATCGGTGCCCGCCACGTCGATGGCGGTGGGGAAGCCGAACTGGAGCGGGTCATCGACCACCCGGACGCCCGGGAACCGGGTGAGCGCCTCCCGGGCCTCCGCCGGGGTGACCTTGCGCTCAAACTCCAACAGGACCGACTCGGAGTGCCCGATGAAGACGGGGACCCGGGTGCAGGTCATGGTGACGGGCATATCGGGAACGCCCATGATCTTGCGGGTCTCAGCGGAGAGCTTCAGCTCTTCGGTGGTATACAGGTTCTCGGTGAAGGTTTCGGCATAGGGCAGCACGTTAAAGGCGATCTGCCGCTTGTAGACCTCGTGGGCCAGCTCGCCCTCCCGCTGACCGCCCTGCCAGGCCGCCACCTGGTTCTCCAGCTCCTCGATCGCCTCCTTGCCGGTGCCCGAGACCGCCTGCAGGGTGGTCACGATCACCCGGGTGATGGGGCAGAGATCGTGCAGCGGCTTGAGCGCCATCACCAGACCGATGGTGGTGCAGTTGGGGCTGGCGATGATCCCCTTGTGCTTGCGCAGATCCTCGGGGTTGATCTCGGGAACCACCAGGGGCACGTCGGGGTTCATCCGCCAGGTGGAGGACTTGTCAATCACGATCGCCCCGGCCTCGGCGGCAGCGGGGGCCAGTTCCTTGGAAAGCGAGCCGGTGGCGGCGAAGAAGACGATATCCATCCCCTCGAAAGACTGGGGGGTGGCCTCCTCCACCTTCACGGTCTCTCCCCGGAAGGTGACGGTGGAGCCGGCGCTGCGGGCGCTGGCCAGGGGACGCAGGGTACCGACAGGGAAGTTGCGGGCCTCAAGCAGCGACAGGAGCTCCTGACCGACGGCGCCGGTGGCGCCTACGACCGCGATGTTCTTCATGATCTGTGTAAGCATCCTTTCCTCGGAGTCTCTTTGTTCGCAGGTAGATGGAGGCAACCGCCCTGCCTGATCTGCGGACCTTGCTCAGCCCATCGCGGGCCCAAGCAGCAGCGGCTGAAGTTGCTTTCCCTCCATGGCGGAGAGAATGGTCGGGAGCAGGTAACCTTCGATATCCGCATCGACCGACGTAGGTTTGCCCTCGGGATTGTCCTGCCGGAAGGGCACAAAGTAGATGTTCCGGGTGACCAGAAGAGCGCCCAGGTTCCGGGCGTTCATCCCCAGGCCGTCGTTCGTGGTGATCGCCAATACCACGGGGCGGTGGTTGCGCATCTGCGCCTTGGCCGCCATGCAGACCGGTGTATCGTTTACCGCGTTGGCCAGCTTCGCCATGGTGTTGCCGGTGCAGGGCATCACCGCCAGGCAGTCGAGCTGCACCTTCGGGCCGAAGGGCTCCACCTCGGGAATCGTCATCAGTGGATGCCGGCCGCAGATCTGCTCGATCTGGGTGATCCAGTCATCGGGCTTGCCGAACCGGGTCTCGGTGGACCGGACATTGGCCGAGATGATCGGCACCAGCTCGGCCCCTTCATCTTTGAGCATCTGCAGTTGGGTCATCGCTCGGGCCAGGTTGCAGTGCGAGGCGGACATCGCCACGCCGATTCGCTTTCCGGCGAGTTTCCCAGCGCTCACCGTTCCCCCTCCTCTCGTTGGCTCCGTTCGAGGTGGCGGACGATGAGTTCGGCGATAATCCGGCCGGCGGTGACGGGCGCCACGATCCCGGGAAGCCCGGGCGCCAGCTTTGCGGTCAGTCCCAGCTCTTTGGCGGCCTCAAAGTCGGTGCCGCCGGGGGCCGATGCCAGGTCGATCACCGCCGCGTGACGCGGGGCGCCGCTCAGCACAGACCGGCTCAGCACCAAGGCGGGAACGGTGTTGAAAATCAGATCAGCCTCGGTGACCGCCTGGACCAGTTCCGGCCAGGCAACCGGCCGGTAACCGCTGGCCCAGATTCGGGCAAGATCCACCTCGCTGCGGGCAGCGACGGAGACATCGCTGAAGAGCCCCTTCAGGAGCAGCGCCACCGCCTTGCCGGTGCGCCCGAACCCCACGACCAGCGAGCGACTCCCAAAGATGGTGAACGGGGTGGCCTCCATGGCCATCTGGATCGCTCCTTCCGCTGAGGGAATGGAGTTCCAGGTGGCAAAGTCATCGGTCTCACGGTACTCCACCAGTGGGACGCCGGCCTCCTCGCAGATGCGGGAGAGGTACGGATTTCCGATCCCCACAAACAGGGTGGCCCCACGCTCCAGGCGGCGCACCGCCTCGACATCGATCTGGCAGGAGGGTGCCCCGGGAACGGTAAAGACCTTTCCGTCCTGAGTGGCCCCCTGCACCGGCAGGACCGCTGCCTGCGCTCCGGTCAGCGCCTCGGCGCCCGAGGAGCAGACCTGCACCCCGGCGAAGCGGTCATCCCACTCCAGACCCGCCAGTCGGACCTTGGCGCCGGCTCGGAGAAAGAAGTGAACCGCCTCGGCCATTCGCCGGTCTCCGCCGAGTACGGCGACGGTCTTCCCGTGCACGCTCATCGCCCCAAGCCTCCAATCCTACGCAGCCTCACCCCATACTATGGGGCCGGATTGGCGGGGGTGCGACGGGGGCGGGGCCTCCCCCGCCCGGAAGGGCGGCTACCGGTTATAGGCGACCGTCTCCAGGTCGAAGGCGACCTGCTTCTCTTTCAGGACCCACTTGCAGGTCATGAAGAGACCGGGGACATACGCCTCGCGGGAAGGGGCGTCGTGCCGGATCGTCAGGGTCTGGCCGGGGCCGCCGAAGATCACCTCCTGGTGAGCCACCAGGCCTGGGAGCCTTACGGCATGAACCGCCACCGGCGGCGCCGCCAGGTCACCGGCCGCCCGCTCGAGCCGCTCTTTGGTGCGCAGGGCGGTGCCAGAGGGGGCGTCAAGCTTGGTGTGGTGGTGCATCTCAATAATCTCCACATGGGGCAGGAACCGCCTGGCTTCCTCCGCAAACCGCATCATCAGCATGACCCCGACGGCGTAGTTGGACATGAAGGCGCCGCCGATCCCCTTCTGCCGGCAGGCCTCGGCAAAGCGCTGTGTCTCGCCGGGTTCAAAACCGGTGGTCCCCACCACCGGGGCGATTCCCGCCGCAATGGCAGCGGGGATCGTCTGCCGGGCGGCGGCGGCCACGGTGAAATCAACCAGGACATCGGCCTGTTCGCCGGTGGCGATGAAGTCGGCCATGGAGGCATGGATCACCACCCCCGCCGGTCCGCCCTCCAGGTCGACCACCTCTTTGACATCTCTCCCGATATACTCATTGGCGACGGCGCCCACCAGGGTGAAGCCGGGATCCCGGGCCACGGCCTGGGCGATCACCCGGCCGACCTTCCCGGTGACACCGGCGATCACGACACGAATCGACTGCATCTGATGCCACCTCTGCTTTCCGGATGAAATGCTTCTGTCCTTTATCGAAATAAACTCCACCAAAGAGAACAAGCGGCTGGCGCAAGCCCTGGGGCTTGATCGCTAGCCGCTCCACTGGCCACGGTGTATGACAGGCCTGGCGGATGGTTTCACCATACCCTTGCCGCCCAGACCTTGTCAATAAGTCTCCCGCAATGCCACGTGGACGGTGATCGACCCCAGTTTGGTATCCAGGGGGATCACCAGTCGTTTGATGGAAAGCGTGGAGATCGAGGTGCCCTTACCCACGACCACAGAGGGCGGCGCGATCTTGCACGGATAACCGGCGCGCTCCAGCTCACCGGAGGCCAGGCCGGTGATCACGTTGCCGAGTTCGGCGACGGCGGACTCCGCCATGCCGTCGAAGACGGCCATCTCCTCGCCAGTCATGGCGGAGACGATCGCCTTGGCGGTCTGCTCAGACATGCCGTAGAGCACAAGGCCCTGGGCGCGGCCAACCACACCGATCAGAACGGTCACCTCATCGGAGACCAGGGGTGACTCGGCTAGTGAGACCTGTCCCTGTGTGACTTCCGTCCTGGTCTCGGTCTGGAGGACCTGGAACGCAGACGTCACAAAGGGGTTTACAAACTCTGCCTTCACTTGGTCTATCCTTCCCTTCTATAAACCGTATGAGCTAGACCCCGCTATTTCACGGCCCGATAGAAAAAGGGCGAAGCGCTGGCATAGCCCAGTTCTCTTGCTCTTAGCAAGCTCTCCGTTCCGCCGACAAACAGGATGCCACCTGGCTTGAGCGACCGGTGAAACTTCCGGTACAGCTCATCCTTGGCCTCCTCCGTGAAGTAGATGACCACATTGCGGCAGAGAATGAGATCGAGGTCCTGCGGAAATGGATCGGAGAGCAGGTTCTGCCGTTCAAACTGGATCTTCGCCTTCAGGTCCGGCTTCACCATGACCGTCTCCCCGGGCTGCCCGATGAAGTACTTGGATCGACGGGCAGGGGCGACGTTCTTGACGTCCTTCTCGTGGTAAATGCCGGCCCGAGCTACCTTGAGAATCTCTTCATCGAGGTCGGTGGCAATGATCTGGTGTCGCCCATGGGGATCCAGTTCATCCAGCAGCATCGCTACGGAATAGGGTTCCGAGCCATTCGAGCAGCCGGCGCTCCAGATACGCAGCTTTGGCGATTTCTTCAACAGATCAGGGAGGATTACCTTCTGTAGTTCGTCAAATTTCTCCGGATTCCTCAGCCATTCTGAGACATTAATCGTGAGAAAATCCTGGAACTCCTTCACCCGGGACGGTGTTGCAGTGAGTAATTTCGCATAGGCGCTCAGGTCTCCCACGCCAGCCCGGCGCATGATTGTCTGCAGGCGGCGCTCCATCTGTGTGCCTTTATAACAATCAAGATCAATCCCTGTCAGATCAAGAACCGTCCGACGGAATACCGGATAACCCGACAGGTTCATGGGTTGTTGTTACCCCTCTCGCACCAGTCTGGTGATGGCATCGGCAATCTCATGGACCGGAAGGACCTGATCGGCCGCCCCCAGCTCCGCGACTACCTTTGGCATCCCGTAAACGACACAGGTCGAGGCATCCTCGGCAATCGTCCGGCCGCCGGCCTTCTTCAGGCCGACCATGCCCTTGCCGCCGTCATACCCCATGCCCGTCAAAATAACGCCTACCATCCGGCTTTGCCACATGGGCACCACCGACTCGAAGGTCTTGTCGACGGCGGGACGGACACCGTGCATGGGCGGATCCTGCGTGAGGCGTATCTGCCCTTCCGAATCGACCGTCATGTGATAGCCGCCCGGAGCTAGCAAGACCCGACCGGACCGGACCCGGTCGCCCTCCTCTGCCTCCTTGACACGAATGGCAGAGAGTTCATCCAGCCGCTGTGCCAGCGACTTGGTGAAGCCAGGAGGCATGTGCTGGACGACGAGGACCGCTGCCGGCAGGTTCGCCGGCAACTTGGGAATAATGTGATGAAGAGCGCCTGGCCCGCCTGTGGAGCAGCCGATCAGCACGAGTTGGCGCGGCAAGCCTGTCCCGTCGGCGGACCCGGGCATGGACAGGGCTGCGGCCACCGCCTTGATCTCCCGGCGGACCGGAGGGAGTTCAGCTGCGGCACGACGGAAGCGGGGCGTCGCCCCGGCAGCCGCCTTCACCTTGGCCACCAGCTCGTCACGGGTGATGTGCATGTTCAGGGAGATGGACCCGGAGGGCTTGGCCACAAAATCGACGGCGCCCAGCGCCAGCGCCCGAATGGTCGCCTCGGCCCCCTGACTGGTATGGCTCGAGACCATCACCACCGGGGTGGGCCTGAGGGACATGATCTCCCGAAGCGCCCCGTAGCCATCGAGTTTCGGCATCTCGATATCGAGGGTGACCACATCGGGCTGAAGCTGCCCGGTCTTCTCGACCCCGTCCTGGCCGTCGCGGGCCGTGCCGACCACCGTGATCTGCGGATCGGACTGCAGCAACTCGGTAAGGACCTTCCGCATGAACGCAGAGTCGTCAACCACCAAGACGCGTACCTGACGAGAGTTCATTGGCTCCCCCCGCCTGACCTATCCGACGAACTTCTTGACCGTCGACAGGATCTTATCGGGCTCAAAGGGCTTCACCACGAAGTCCTTCGCCCCAGCTTTGATCGCCTCAATGACCATGGTCTGCTGCCCCAGCGCCGAGACCATGACGACCTTGGCGTTGGCGTCCAGCGCCTTGATCTCCTTGGTCGCGGTAATGCCGTCCATCACCGGCATGGTGATGTCCATCAGTACCAGGTCGGGCTGATAGCTCTGATACTTGCTGATCGCTTCCTGGCCGTTCTCCGCCTCGCTGACCTCGTACCCGTTCTCGGTGAGCAACTTGGCGCACCGCATGCGCATGAACGCGGCATCATCCACCAGAAGAATTTTGGGCAATTCGGTTCCCTCCCACGAGTTTTCGAAACCCTACAGCTCACGCTCGCCCCGACCGACCGTGCTGACCAGCAGGCGACCGGTGCCGATGAACAACTGCAACGTCCGACCATAGGTACCACCGGTATCATCGGCGGTGAGGTGGACCTTGTGCAGGGCGAGCGCGGCCCGAACCGCTTCGCTGTTGCGGGCACCAATGTCGAGCTTGGACCCTGCGCCGACCACATTCAGCATGCGAGCGCCGCCAGCGATACGGGCGACCAGACGGGACCGCTTGGCCCCGGCCCTGACCGCCTCTTCGATGGCGGCCACCACGCCCGTGTCGGCAAATTTCCCGGGAGGCGCAGCCTGCCCCCGGCTCAGACTGCTGTCGGGCAGGACCACATGGACCATCACACCCACGTGTGCAACGGGATCATAAACCGTCAGTCCCACACACGAACCCAGCCCGTAGCAGACCAGTATTTGTCCGGGTTTGGAGCCGACTTTCAACTCTCCCAACCCAACCGGGAACGTTTCGGTACTCATTGAATCCCTTCGAGGGCAGCGACCAACCGGGCCATCGATTCGGTATCGGGCATCAGCAAAAAGTGCCCGGGCAACTCGCCGTTAAAGCCCGTCTCGACCACCAGCACCTCATCTCCGTTGAGATAGAGTTCGGTTACCACCGCCTCAAGGATGGCACCCGCCATGTCCACCACCACCGCCGGCGTTGTTGGAACCACCTTCAGCCCCGTTCGGTCGGAGATGGCGTTCATGAATGCCGAGCCGCAGACATTGCCAGATTCGGCCAGTGCCGAGATTCCGATCTCATCGAGTTCTGTGGTCGTACCGACCGGCTGCTCCATGAGGAGATCCACCAGTCCGCAGGCGCTTTCCTTCCCGAACAGGAGCATCAGGTGCCCGCAGAGGTCACCTTCTATTCCCAGGTAAACCGCACAGACAACGGTGGCGGGCCCTCCGGCGATGCCGGGCACCACATTCAGCGGCAAGAACGAAAGTCGGGGGTTCTGCAGTTGAATGGCTCCCGTTGTCATGCTCGAGAGGGATTGCGAACTGTCCTGCAGCGCCTTGATGACGATCGATTGAAGGATACTAAATTCGCTTTGCTGGAGGTTCATTCCTGCCTTCGACCCCCCCCTTAGCTCCGGACGAGTTCGAGGCGGTTCATCTCCGCCTGAACCGAGTTCACCAGGCTGGAGATATCCATAATGATGGCCACGTCGCCATCGCCCAGGATGGTTGCGCCCGAGATTCCGGGAATGTCGCCGATGAACTTGCCGAGCGGCTTGATCACCACATCGCCCTCACCGATCAGGTTGTCGACGACCAGGCCCAGCTGCTTACCCATGACCGCCACGATCACGACGAAGACCTCATCGGGCTCCGTGTAACCATCGGGCCTGCTGAGACCAAAAGCGTCCACCAGCCGCAGGAGGGGGATCACCTCGCCACGCTTGACGATCACCTCGCGCTGCCGCACGGTCTTGATCTCACTGGTGGCAATCCGGTCGGTCTCCACGACCGAACCCAGCGGGACGCAGTAGACGGCATCGAGCAGTTCAACCTGGAGCGCCCGGATAATCGCCAACGTGAGCGGCAGCTTAACCCGGAACTCGGTCCCCTTGCCCACCTCGCTGCGAATCTCCACCGAGCCGTTCAGCTTTTCAATGTTCTTGTGGACCACATCGAGGCCGACGCCGCGCCCAGAGATATCGGAGACCTTGTCGGCGGTGGAGAAGCCCGGGGCCCAGATCAGGTGGACCGCCTCCTGGTCGGGCAGCCGGCGGGCCGCCTCCTCGGAGATGAGCCCCTTCTTCACAGCGCTGGCCCGGATCTTCTGCGGATCGATTCCGCGGCCGTCATCGCGCACGGAGATGATGATGTGGTTCTCCTCGTGGAACGCCTCGAGGATCACCTTGCCCTTGGTGGGCTTCCCCACCTTGAGCCGGTCCATAGGCGCCTCGACGCCGTGGTCGATGGCGTTGCGGAGCAGGTGCATCAGCGGATCGCCGATCTCCTCGATCACGGAGCGGTCAAGTTCGGTCTCCTCGCCGTGCACGATGAAGTCGATCTCCTTGGAGGCCCGCTGCGCCACGTCGCGCACCATGCGGGGGAACTTTCGGAAGAGGTTGTCCACAGGCAGCATGCGGGCCCGCTGGATCTCCTCCTGGAGGTTGCCGGTCAGCCGCCCCACCTGAGCCAGAGCGGAGGACATGATCTGGGAGAGATCGTCGCCGTCCCGCTCCACCTCCAGCCGGGTCAGGACCTGGAGCAGACGGGTCCGCTCGATCACCAGCTCGCCCACCAGGTTCATCAGGTTGTCGAGCACCTCGACATCGACCCGGACAGTGCGGCTGGCGGTGGACTTCCCGGCCTTGGCCTGCGCCGCGCTCTCCTTCCTGGCCGGCTCCCGCTCCTCGACGCTCTCATCGAGGGGCTCGGCCAGCGTGACCCCGGGCTCTGCCACCGCGGCAGCTGCCGTCGTGGCGGGCGCCGGGGCAGGGGCGGCCGGAGAGAGGGTCAGGATGTCGCAGGCCTGAATCCTGACCTCAGGCACGGCGGCGAGGGCGGCACGGGCCGCGTCCACCGTCTCCCGAGTGACGAAGACCAACTTCATCTCCTCGCCGACCTTGTCCTCCTCCACCTCCTCCTGGCTGGGCCAGGAGCGGACAACCTGACCAAGGTCGCCGACTGCCAGGAGCGCTTGAAAGGCACGCACGGCCGGCATGGTGGCGTTCTTGTCAAGCAACAGGTGAGCCCAGACGGCGATCATCCCCCGACTTCCTGCGCCGGTCAACGCCGCCTCGTCAGTGGGGTCGAGGGGGGGTAACCCTGCCGGAGCCGGGCCCGCCGCCTGCGCAGCAGCCGGGGCCACCTTTGCCGCCTGCGCGGGACTGGCTGCCTGAGCCGGTGAAGCGCCGCTCCGGTCGAGGGCGGCCAGCTGCTCCAGGATTGCGGCGGTGGAGATATCGGCCTCCTCGCCGGTCGCGATCTCCTCCTTGAATGCCTTCAAAACGTCCAGGCAGGCGAAGAGGATGTCGATCACCTCGGTGGAGACCGCCAACTTCCCCTTGCGCAGCTTGTCCAGCACATTCTCCATGGAGTGGGTCAACTCGGCCATCTTCTGGTGACCCAGGGTGGCTGAGGATCCCTTCAGGGTATGTGCAGCCCGGAAGATCTCTGGGAGGACCTCCGGGTCGTCTGATTCCTTCTCAAGCCGGAGAATACCGCCTTCCATGGTCTGAAGCATCTCCTCTGCCTCATCCAGGAAGACCTTGATATCCTCCGCACTCGTGTCAAACCCAAAGCCCATACCGGTTACCCCTCCTAATGCCCGCTACAGCATAATTCTTTATGCATGCCCTGCTTCGCAGGCCGTTACCGGCCCCTCCGGCGGATCTCGGCGCACCAAACCCCGATGGGCTAAAATCGCAGTCCTTCGGCGTTTGGTGCTTGCCCCCCGCTTCGCTACGGGCCGACCGCGAACTTACTCGCCTTCAACGCCCTGCTTCGCAGGCCGTTACCGGCCCCTCCGGCGGATCGGCCCTCCGCTTCGCTACGGGCCGACCGCG
>JBMONB010000212.1:14283-36252 GCA_049325315.1 Bacillota bacterium
CCGCTTCGCTACGGGCCGACCGCGAACTTACTCGCCTTCAACGCCCTGCTTCGCAGGCCGTTACCGGCCCCTCCGGCGGATCGGCCCTCCGCTTCGCTACGGGCCGACCGCGGCCTTTCTATCCTCACGTACCAGGACTCGGGCCAGGTCCAGCAGAATGATCAGCCGGTCGTCGACCTTGGCGATGCCCATTACGTTTTCATTATCAATCTTAGAGAACATCGGTGACGGCGGCTCCACGGCGCTGGCCGGGATGCGCAGCACCTCCTGCACCGCATCGACCACCATGCCGATCTGACCGCCTTCCAGTTCTGCAACGGCGATGCGGGTCGCCTTGGTGGCTGCCTTCGAGGGCAGGCCAAGCCGCCTGCGGAGGTCGATCACCGGAATAACGCGCCCACGGAGGTTGGTCACCCCTTCGATATAAGCGGGCGTCTTAGGCACCCGGGTCACCCGCTGAAGAGGGCCGACCTCCCGGACCACTGAGATGTCAGCACCGTACAGCTCCGTGCCCAGTTGGAAGACCACCACCTGGGTAACGGTCTCTCTCTGTTCCTGCTCCGCCACAACAAACCCTCCCATCATGGACTTGGCTCTGTTACCGCAGGGCAGCCTCCAGCACCCGAGGCGCATCGAGAACGACGACAAGCCGGTTGTCGCCAATCTTCAAGATCCCGGAAACCACCGGATCGCTGGCCACGGCGGCCATGTTCATCAAAAGAGGTGACGGTGGAGAGACGGCGCCGGGCGCAGGAGTGTGGACCTCCACCACCTCGTCAACGATCCAACCCGCATGACGGCCTTGAAGCTCCATCACCATGATTCGGGCGTCCTCTCCCTGGTTCCGGCGCTCGGTCCGGAACCGGCGTCCCAGGTCGACCACCGGGATAATCTCGCCACGCAGGTCGATCACGCCCTCCACAATCGGCGGAGCCTCGGGAACAGGGGTCGGCATCGTCCAGGCTTGAACTTCCTTTACTACAGTGATCGGCACCGCGTACTCCTGCCGGCCCACGGCGAAGACCACCATCTGTTGATCCGCAATCCCGGACTTCTCCACTTTTACACCTCCACTGTTGGGTCCATAACTAAAATATGTAAACCTGTCTTCAACAATCGTGAGCCAAATTCCTGCTACCCCTCCTACATTTCTTCCACTATCTTGCATGAAAAATGGATAGACGCCTAGATTCTCTAGGCATAGCAGACAGACACAAAAAAGTGGAACGCCCAACAAATGCTGTGTGGAGCGTTCCGTTATGATCGATTCTTCTGTTTTTTTCTGACCTCACTCCACTGCTGTCGTGTCACCTCAACCACAAGCTTGTCCAGCTCCTGGCTGATTCCCACGAGACGGGCCATCTGCCGGGGGTCGTAGTGCCCGCCCATACGCCGGTGCAGCTCCGCTCGAAGCTCCTCAATCTGAGCCAGACGGTCCTTCTCCGCTTGCCCTCCTGCATCCGACGCCATGGGCGCCACCCCCCGAACAAGACCCTTCGGATTCAGTGTACCAGAGGATGGTTCATGCGACAAGCAAATAGTCCCAGCCCGTGCACTTCTCACCTACCGCGATCCAGTGGAGCCCAGACCCCCCCGCCGCTCACCGGTCGCTTCATCTGCTGCAGTGGTGAGATACCGGGTGAAGATCCCCTGGGCGATACGCTCCCCTTGCGCGACCCGTACCGCCTGGTTGCCCAGGTTGGCAACGGCAACCAGAATATGCCCCTCGTTCTCCGGGTTGTCCACATAGTCGGCATCGATCACGCCAATCCCGTTCGCCAGGATCAGCCCACGCTTGACCGCCATGCTGGAGCGAATCGCGAGAATCAGCACATCGCCCTTCTCCATATAAGCCTTCAGCCCAGTGGGCACCAGGGCGACCCGCCCGGGCTCCACCTCTATATCTGCCGCGGCCTCCAGGTCGTAACCAGCCGACAGGGCGGTCTTCCGGACGGGCAGCCGGACCTTGTCCTCATACCCGGAGACCGGCGCGAAGCGTCGCTCAGCCATGCTGTACCTCCGCAAAGCCAAAGTGGGAAAGATTTACCTCCGCCGGGAGGGGCCCGACGGCAGAGAGGACGCGCGTCTCCTCCAGGAAGAGGCGCCGGGCCAAACCGGCGACAGCCACGCTGGTAACCCCGTCAATCCGTTGGATGATCTCATCGGGGCTGAGCACCCGGCCCAGGCTCAACTCGCCCCGCCCCAGCCGGGTCATCCGGCTTGAGGTGGACTCAAGCCCCAGCATGATCTGCCCCTTCAATTGCTCCTTCGCCTCCGCCAGTTCGTCCGGGGTGATCGACTCTCGCCCCACCTGCTCCAGCAGGCTGACCACCAGTTCCAGCACGGGCGCCACCATCTGCGGGGAGACCCCGGCGTAGACAGCGAAGTTCCCGGTTGTGCGGAAGCTGGCGTGATACGAGTAGACCGAGTAGGCCATCCCCCGCTGCTCACGAATCTCCTGGAAGAGCCGGCTGGATGCCCCGCCACCCAGGACCGTGTTCAGCAGGTGCAGGGCGTACATCTGGTGGTCCTCCTGGGCCAGCCCCCGGGTGCCCAGCACCAGGTGGGTCTGCTCGATCTCCTTGGGCCGGACCACCGCCCGCGGCCGCTCCACCTCCCCGGGTGTGGCGGGCCAGACCGATCCGGGCGGCCCCCCGGCCACCTCCCCAAAGGCGGCGGCCACCCGCTCCACTACCGCCTCGTGCTCCAGGTGTCCGGCGGCGGCAACCACCATGTTCCCCGGCACATAGTGGCGGCCCATGAACGAAAGGATCGCCTCCCGCGAGAGGTCCCGCACCGTCTCAGCGGTCCCAACGATGGGCCGGCCGAGGGCGTGGTCCCGCCACATGGTCGAGGCGAAGAGATCGTGTACCAGGTCGTCGGGGACATCCTCGTACATCTTGATCTCCTCGAGAATCACGCTCTTCTCCCGGTCCAGGTCGGCCGGGTCGAAGCGGGAGTGGAGCAGCATGTCGGCCAGCAGATCCAGGGCGATGGGCAGGTGCTCGTCGAGCACCTTGGCGTAGTAGCAGGTGTGCTCCTTGGCGGTGAAGGCGTTCAGCATCCCGCCACGCCCGTCGATCTCCCGGGCAATCTCCCTGGCGGTGCGACTCCTCGTCCCCTTGAAGAGCATGTGCTCGATCAGGTGGGAGACGCCCATCTCCTCAGGCCGCTCAAAGCAGCTGCCCGCTCCCACCCAGACACCAACGGAGACCGACCGGACGTGAGGGATCGCTTCGGTGATCACCCGCAGCCCGCTCGGCAGCGTTGTTTTGCGATAGAACGACAACCCGGTCCCTCCTTACAGGTAACCCGCGTCCATAGAGCCAGAGAAAAAGAGAGCCAGGGGGCCGGGCACCACTGCCGCCAGCCCCCCTGCTGTTCTTTACTTGTCCTCGCCGCCCTGGGCCCGCTTCTGGTCCCGCAGGGCCTCCTTGCGGGAGAGGTTGATGCGGCCCAGCTTGTCGATCTCGGTCAGCTTGACCATGATCTCGTCGCCGACGTTGACCACATCTTCCACCTTGCCGACCCGCTCCTCCGCCAGCTGGCTGATATGGACCAGCCCCTCCTTGCCGGGGAGAATCTCGACAAAGGCGCCGAAGTTCATCAGGCGGGTCACCTTGCCCACATAGATCATGCCGGGCTCGGGGTCCTTGGTGATCGCCTCGATCATCATGACCGCCTTGCGGCCGGCCTCCTCGTTGATCGAAGCGATGTGGATGGTGCCGTCATCCTCGATGTTGATATCGACCTTGACGTTGCCCACCTTGGTCGACTCGACGATCTTGTTGATGGTGGAGCCGCCCTTGCCGATCACGTCCCGGATCTTGTCCGGATGGATCTTCATGATGATGATCCGCGGGGCGTAGGGCGACATCTCCTTGCGCGGCTCGGAGATGGTCTCCAGCATCTTCTCCAGGATGTGCATCCGGCCCTCGTAGGCCTGGGAGAGCGCCTTGCCGAGGATATCCCGGCCGGTGCCGGAGATCTTCATGTCCATCTGGAGGGCGGTGACGCCCTTGGCGGTGCCGGCCACCTTGAAGTCCATGTCGCCGAGGGCATCCTCGATGCCCTGAATGTCGGACAGCACGGCGTACTTGCCGGTCTCGGGGTCCTCTACCAGGCCCATTGCCACGCCGGCCACGGGCGCCTTGATCGGCACGCCGGCCGCCATGAGCGCCAGGGTGGAACCGCAGACGGAGCCCATGGAGGTGGAGCCGTTAGACTCCAAGACCTCCGAGACGACGCGGATCGTGTAGGGGAACTCCTCCTCCGGCGGGATCACCGGCTCCAGCGCCCGCTCAGCCAGGGCGCCGTGGCCGATCTCCCGGCGGCCGGGGCCGCGCATCGGGCGGGCCTCGCCCACGGAGAACGGTGGGAAGTTATAGTGGTGCAGGTACCGCTTCTCTTCCTCCAGGGTCAGGTCGTCCAGCCGCTGCACATCGCCCATGGTGCCCAGGGTGACGATGGAGAGCACCTGGGTCTGGCCACGCTGGAAGAGGCCCGAGCCGTGGGGACGGGGCAGTAGGTCGATATCGCAGGAGACCGGCCGGATCTCGGCCAGGCCGCGGCCGTCGGGGCGAATCCCCTGGTCGATGATCGCCCGGCGGACCTCCTCCTTGAGGATCGTCTTCAGGATCGAGGAGATCTTCTTACCGGAGTCCGGGAACTGCTCAGCGAGTTGCTCCTGAACGTCGGCGCCAACGGCAGCAACCGCCTCCTCGCGGGCGAGCTTGTCCGGGTTGCGGACAGCTTCCCGCAGCCGCACGGTGGCGGCGGCGCGCACCGCCTGCTCCAGGTCGGGCGGGGGCAGGAAGAGGGTGACCTCCCGCTTCGGCTTGCCGACCTCGGCCTGCATCTTCAAGATGGTCGGGATAATGGTGGACTTGATCACGTCGTGGCCATAGAGAATGGCCTCGAGCATCACGTCTTCCGGCACCTCCTTGGCGCCGGCCTCCACCATGAGAACCGCCTGTTCGGTGGCGGCAACCACCAGGTGCATGTCGGACTGCTCCGCCTGCTCGGTGGTGGGGTTGACGATAAACTCGCCGTTGATCCGCCCGATGATGACCGCCCCGATCGGCCCCTGGAAGGGGATGTCCGAGATGGTCAGGGCCGCCGAGGCGCCGATCATGCCCATGATCTCCACGGGCTGGTCGGGGTCGACCGACAGGATGTTGCAGACGATCTGCACATCGTTGCGGTAGCCCTCCGGGAAGAGCGGCCGGATCGGACGGTCGGTGAGGCGGCACCAGAGAATGGCCTTGGTGGTCGGCCGGCCCTCGCGCCGGAACCAGTTGCCGGGGATCTTGCCCACGGCGTACAGGCGCTCCTCGTAGTCGACGGTCAGCGGGAAGAAGTCGATTCCTTCACGAGGCGAAGCACTGCCGACAACCGAAGCAAGCACGACGCTGTCGCCATACCGAACCAGCACGGCACCGCTGGCCTGTTTCGCCAGGCGGCCCGTCTCGAGGGTCATCGTGCGCCCCCCGAGCTCCATTGAAAACGTTGCGGTCACTGTGGTCCTCCTTCTGTGCCTAGGACCGTGAGTTGCTCCGGACGGTACCCGCGCCGGGCCCTTCAGCCCGTACGCCCGCCGGGCGCCGCTACCCAGCGGCACTTCCCATTGGCACTTGTTTTCCTAACCCCTTTGGTTTCCACACTTTGCTTATCTTCTCCTCCTCTGTACAGGAAATATGAGCCTCCGGTGGGCAAAAAATGAGAGGCGCCGAGACGGCGCCTCCTCAGGGCCTCTGACAAGGCCCAGGTCTATCGCATCTTCCCGAATAGTGCCCGGGTCCAGTCCTCCAGTGGCTCCACCCAGCGCTCCACCACCGTGGAGGGCTCCGCCCCTCCCACAGCGTGGTTCACCTTCAGCGTCAGGTAGGTAAGCCCGCCCACGGCGACAAAGAGAATCGCGGCGATGGCAGCCACCTGACCCAGGAGCCAGCGCAGGTGCCCGGTCCGCTTCCGGTCGCTCTTCGGCTCCCGCTCGGTCAACTTGACCAGCGTGGCCGGCCCTTCGGCGGCGATGCGCTGCAGGACCGTATCGACCACCCCGGGCACAGGGCCCAGGTCGAGGGCGGCCGGGGCGCTGCGGAGCCGCTTGAAGAGCGCCTCCGTCTCCCGTACCGCCGGGGCGCACTGGGGGCAGCGCCCCACATGGGCGGCCAACTCGGGCGAGAGCTCCAGCACCCCCTCGCTCAGAGCGTTGTCAAGCTGCTGCTGCACACGGTGGCACGCGCCACCTACCACATAGGGTCTCACTGGGCTCCCTCCTTTCCGGCTTCGCTGAACTGATGTCGCAGCTTCGACAGGGCGGCGTGAAGGCGGGATTTCACCGTTCCCTCGGGCACGCCCATCACGGTCGCAATCTGGGGGATGGTCAGGTCCTGGAAGAAGCGCAGCACCACGGTGGTCCGCTGCTCTTCCGGCAAAAACTTCAAAGCCTGCATCGTCTCCCAGTCCCCGGCCACGCCGCCCTCCATGGGGGCGACGCCAGAGGCCACCTCCAGCCCGGCCGGAACCGTCCGGGAGCGCTTGCGGCCCACGTCGTAGCAGGCGTTGATCAAGATGCGCGTCAACCAGGCGGCGCCCGCATCGGCGTCGTGCAGGGAGTCGAAGTAGCGGTAGGCCTTCAAACCGGCCTCCTGCAGGGCATCGGAAGCGTCGTGCGGATTGCCGAGAATGCCCAGGGCGGTCCGGTAGAGGCGCGGTGCCCACTGGGAATAGAGGGTGGCAAACGCCTCCCGGCGGCTGGTATCGCTCTGCACCGCGGATCACCTCTCTCTACCTCATTGACCGCCCGCATTCCCCGAATCGTTCGGTCTCTGTCCCCTTTTTCTTCGCTGAAACCCACACGGCCCCTGCCGAGTCCTACAGGTAGAGGAGGCGATTGCCGTGACGAAACCCCTGAAGATCTACCTGATTCTGCTGGCGCTGCTCCTGGCCGGCTGCACCGGCAATGCCGAGGTGGATCGGCTGGAGCAGGAGAACAAGCGCCTGGTTAAGGAGGTCGACCGCCTGAGAGAGCTGGCCGGCAAGCTCCAGCGCGACCTGAAGGAGGGGCGCAGCGGCGCCATTCCCGCCAGCCTGGTGGAGCCCCGCTACCTGGATATCCCCGGCGGCACCGACAAGTGGACCTACCGCCAGACCCTGAAGGCCGACCTGGACGGCGATGGTCAGGAGGAGACCGTCACCGTGCTGAACAGCGCCGCCGTCGACCCCAAGACCGGGGAGGTGGGCTGGGACGACGGCCACCCCTGGCACGTCTACGTAGACGAGCCTGACGGCGCCCGCACCGTCATCTTCGCCCGCTGGGTCCAGTTGGGCCAGCTGCGGGTGATGCTGGCCGATGACCAGCGCACCCTGATCTTGCTAGATGAGCAGGGCGCCGGCACCGCCATCTATCGGGTGAAGTACCAGGGCCCCAACCAGTTCGAAGCGGTGGAGCTCCTGCGCTTCGGGATCTGGGACCGGGCGACGTTTGTTCGGTAGACGGGAGTCTTTACTGCCGCGGATTTCACGGATTATTTCACGGATTAACACGGATTTTTCGTAGAACCCCTGGAGCAACGAAAACTATCCCACAGATTTCGTTACCCCCAGGGGCCATGCAGTTCCGTGAAAATCCGTGTTAAATCCGCGTAATCCGTGGCATTGTCCTAAAAAAAACCCCACCAGCGCGAAAAAGCGACCGAGCCCTGCGGCCCGGTCGCTTGCATCTTTACTTGAGAACGTCGCGGATGCCCAGCTTGCCGATGATGTCCTGGTAGCGAGCCTTGGAGACGCCGTTCAGGTAGACGAGCAGCGCACGGCGCTGGCCGACCATCTTCAGCAGGCCCCGGCGGGAGTGATGATCCTTCTTGTGGACCCGCAGGTGATCGGTCAGCTCGTTGATGCGGGTGGTCAGCAGGGCGATCTGGACCTCCGGGGAACCGGTGTCGCCCTCGTGGGTCTTGTGCTGGTTGATGATCTCCAGCTTTTTCTCCTGGGACAGCGGCATGGGAAACAACCTCCTTTTTTTCGGCAAGCGCCTCCAACCCAGTAAACCGCCGGAGTCAGCGGACAAACCGAGTCGCAGGTTTGACGACATCGCCTAGTTTACCACACCCGACAAATCGGGGCAAGTCCTGCCACGGGCCGGAATCAGGGCTGCGGCAGCCCGGCGGAGTCGTAGAGGGCGGCCACCTCGTCCGGACGCAGCGGGCGGGCCTCGCCGTAGGGCAGGTCGCCCAGTTCCAGCGGGCCCATCGAGAGCCGCTTCAGGTAGACCACCTGCTTGCCCCGGGCCTCGAACATCCGCTTCACCTGGTGGTATTTGCCCTCGTGAATGGTGACGATCCCCTCCTGTGGGCCGGTGATCTCCAGGCCGCCGGGCAGGGTGACATAACCATCTTCCAACTCGATGCCCGCCGCAAAGGCCGGCGGGTCAGACGCCTCCAGCGGGGCGTCGACCCGGGCCAGGTACCGCTTGGGCACGTGCCACCGGGGCGAGAGGAGCCGGTGGCCCAGCTCGCCGTCGGTGGTCAGGAGCAGGAGCCCCTCGGTATCCTTGTCCAGCCGGCCGACCGGGAAGAGGTCCCGGTGGCGCAGCTCGTCGGGCAGCACGTCGAGCACCGTCTTCTGGCGCGGGTCCTCGGTGGCGGTGATCACCCCGCCCGGCTTGTGCAGCAAGACGTAAAAGTGGTGCTGGTAGACCACTTGCTGACCATCCACCGTGATCGCCGCCGCCTCCGGGTCCACCTGCATGCCGGGGTCACGGGCGGCGACGCCGTTTACGATCACCCGGCCCGCCTTTACCATTGCCTTCAGCTCTTTGCGGCTGCCGAGCCCCATGTGGCCCAGCAGCTTGTCCAACCGCTCCCTAGCCATGGTCCTTCAGGTAGGCCCGGGCAGCCTGCTCGTCGGCCGCCAGCTGCGCCTTGAGCGCATCTAGTGAGGCGAAGGGCCGCTCCGAGCGCAGGTGGTGCAGGAACTCCACCTGGACCTCCTGGCCGTACAGGTCGCCGCTGAAGTCGAAGAGGTGCGCCTCGCAGCGCAGTTCAGTCCCCCGGAAGGTGGGGCGCAAGCCCAGGTTGAGCATCGCCCCGTGGGCCGGCCCGCTTCGGGGGGAGAGGATTCGGGGAAGAGAGGTCGCCACAGGCGGGCCCAGCAGGACCACCCGGGCCACGTAGACCCCGCTGGCGGGGAGCAGCCGCCCCTCTGCCAGGCTGATATTTGCCGTGGGATAGCCGATCTGCCGCCCCCGTTTATCGCCGTGGATCACCGTCCCGCGAATCGAGAAGGGCCGGCCCAGGAGCCCCGCCGCCGTCTCCATCTTGCCCTCGGCCACGTTGAAGCGCACCTCGGTGGAGGAGACGTTCTCCCCGTTGATCCGGACCGGGTCGAAGACCCGCACCGGGATATTGTGCGCCTCCCCCAGCTGTCGGAGCGTCTCCGCCGTGCCCTGACCGCCGCGGCCGAAGGTGAAGTTGAAGCCCACCATCACCTGCGTGGCCCGGAGCTGCCCCACCAGCACATCGCGCACGAACTCCTCGGGGGTCAGCGCAGCGAAGGAAGGATCAAAGGGGAAGGCCAGGTGGACATCGACCCCCATCTGCGCCATCATCTCGGCCCGCTCCTCCAGCGTCTGGAGCATGGGCGGGGCCACCTCCGGACGCAGAACCGCCATGGGCAGCGGGTGAAAGCCCACCGCCACCGACTGACCGCCCGTGCGCCGGGCCTCCGCCACCAGCGCCGCCAGGATCTCCTGGTGGGCCAGGTGGACGCCGTCCCATTTGCCGATGGCCACCAGGTTGCCCCTGCCCCGTACCGGCACCTCTCGCGTGCTTGTTACCAGTTCCATGAGCTACCTCTCATGCAAAGACTTTTCGCAGGTGAACCCGACCGCCCTGGGCCTCCGCCAGGGCCAGCAGGTTGCCGCCCTCATCGAGCAGGGCGACGGTGGTCCCGTCGGGGTGATCGACCTGCAGGGCTGGAGCCACCCCATGCTTGAGACGCTCCGCCGCCGGCCCGGAGACGGTCGCCCGCGCCATCTCCCCCAGCGCCGCCGCCGGCGGGAGCATCGGAGCCCGACCCGCCAGCAGCTCCTCTAAGGTCGCGGCCTCCTCCAGCCTGAAGGGGCCTGAGCGAGTCCGCACCAGGTAGGACATGTGCGCCCCGACCTTCAGCATCTGCCCCAGGTCGTGGGCCAACGTCCGTATGTAGGTCCCCTTGGAGCAGACCACGTCCACAAAGGCAACGGGGCGGGGCCCGGGGCGGAAGTCGAGCAGCTGAATCCGGTGGATATAGACCTGGCGGGCCTCCCGCTCCACCTCAACCCCCTGGCGGGCCAGCTCGTAGAGCCGCTTGCCGCCCACCTTCACAGCGCTGACCATGGGGGGCACCTGCATCACCGGCCCGTGGAACCGGGCCAGGGAGTAGGCGATGTCGCCCCGGGTCAGATGCGAAGCCTCCTGGTCGGACAGGACCTCGCCGAAGGAGTCCTGCGTCGTTGTGGTGACGCCGAAGGTGATCTCCGCCCGGTAGGCCTTGTCCTCGCCGGCGATATACTCCGCCAGCCGGGTTGCCCGACCGACGCAGATCGGCAAGACCCCCGCCACGCCGGGATCCAGCGTGCCGGTGTGCCCCACCTTCTTGATTCCCAGGGCCCGCCGGACGACGCTCACCACATCGTGGGAAGTCATACCGGGCGGCTTCAGGAGATTCAGAACCCCATCCATGCTACACGACCGCCTTTACCTTGGCGAGCACCTGCGCGACCGCCTCTTCCATGGGCGCGGCGAGGGTGCAGCCCGCTGCCCGGGCATGGCCGCCGCCGCCGAAGGTGACGGCAATGGCGCCCACATCGACCACCCGCCGGGAGCGCAGGCCGACGCGAATCCGGTCGCCGCCGTTGGTCTCCTTGAAGAGGATGCCGACCTCTACCCCGGAGAGCTTGCGGGCGTAGTTGACAATCCCCTCGATCTCATCATCCCCGGCCCCTGTCTCCGCCAGCATCGCCCGGGTGATTACCATGTAGGCCACCTTGCCCGACGCATCCACCTTGAGGGTGGAGAGCGCCCGGCCCAGGAGCGCCAGCCGGGTGGGGGACTCGTTCTCGAAGATCTGGCTGGCCACCTCGTACGGCTTGACCCCCAGCTCGATCAGCTCCGCCGCCACCCGGTGGGTGGAGGACCCGGTGGAATCGTAGCGGAAGCCGCCGGTGTCGGTCACCAGCGAGGTGTAGAGGCAGGTGGCGGTATCGGTATCAATGGGCGCCCCGATCTCACGGAGCAGCCGGTAGGCCACCTCGCCCACCGCCGCCGCCGAGAAGTCCAGGTAGTTGTACTCAGCGTAAGCGCCGTTGGTGGTGTGATGGTCGATGTTCAGGGTGCGCTTCCCCCGCTTCACCAGCGGCAGGGCGTCGCCCACCCGCTCCATGTCGCCGCAGTCGAGGAAGCAGGAGAGATCCCACTCCCCCTCTACCTCCTGCCAGGGCACGTAAAGCGTGTCCCAGCCCGGGAGGAAGTGGAAGATGCGCGGGATCGGGTCGACCCCGACCATGACCGCCTCCTTGCCCATCTGCTTCAGGGCGCGGATCATCCCCAGGCTGGAGCCGATGGAGTCGCCGTCGGGCTGCACATGCATGAAGAAGAGGATGCGCTGTGACTGCGCCAGCATCTGCGCCGTTGTTTTCAGGTCAATAAGCAGCGCTACTCACCCTTCCCCTCTTGCTCCTTCTCCTTCTGCTCCCGCTGGACCTCCACCAGGAGCTTGGCGATCCGCTGCCCGTGCTCAATCGATTCGTCGAGCAGGAAGTGCAGTTCGGGGGTATACCGGAGCTGGAGCCGGCGGGCGATCTCGCTGCGCATGAAGCCCGAGGCGCTGGTCAGCCCCCGGAGCGAATCCTTCTTCTGCTTGTCGTCGCCCAGCACGGAGACATAGATCTTCGCATGGCTGATGTCGTTAGAGACCTCAACCTTCACGATCGAGACAAACCCGATGCGGGGATCCTTGACCTCATCGCGAATCAGCTGGGCGAGAATGCCGCGCATCTCCTCGGCCACACGGGCCGCACGCTGGTTGGAAGACATGGGAACCACTCCTCTCGTAACGATCCCGGCGAGTTCGAGGCTCACCCCTCATGAAAGGATCTCAATCCGCTTAAAGGATCTCGACCTCAATCTGGCAGACCTCGCCCTCCCAGTTCGCTTCCACGAACCCGACAACCCGATCGGCCATCTCCCGCACATGGGTATTCTCCCCTGAGACCAGGGCGATACCGATCACCGAGCGCTGCCAGAGATCCTGCTCGCCCACCTCGGCCACAGCGGCGCCAAAGCGGTGGCGGACCCTGTCCAGGAGGCTGCCCACCACCATGCGCTTCGCCTTCAGCGAATTGGCATGGGGGATAGAGAGCTCCAGGCGGATCGAGGCGATGAACATGGGCGCTCCCTCCCGGGTTGGAAATGGCCGGTGGCAGCCCCATGCCACCACCGGCCCGATCGATCGATTCTGCCTAGCCTACGGCCTTAACTTCCTTCAGCTCGTAAGCCTCCAGGATGTCGCCGATCTTGAAGTCCTGGTAGTTCTCCAGGGTGATGCCGCACTCGTAGCCCTCGGCCACTTCCTTCGCCTCTTCCTTGAAGCGGCGCAGGGCGTTGACCTCACCGTTCCAGACCACGACGCCGTCGCGGATCAGGCGGTAGCGGGCGTTGCGGGTCACCTTGCCGTTGACTACCATGCAGCCGGCCGCCATGCCGACCTTCGGCACCTTGAAGGTCTCGCGCACCTCAGCCCGACCGAGGATCACCTCTTCGATCTTCGGCTTCAGCATGCCGGTCATGGCCGCCTTGATATCATCGACGATGTCGTAGATGACATTGTACAGGCGAATATCGATGCCCTGGTCATTGGCCGCCCGGTTGGCACGGTCATCCGGCCGCACGTTGAAGCCGATGATGATGGCGCTGGAGGCGGAGGCGAGCATCACGTCGGTCTCGGTGATCGCACCGACACCGGTGTGGATGATCTTGACCTGGACCTCCTCGTTGCGCAGCTTCTCCAGCTGGCCACGAATCGCCTCGGTGGAGCCCTGCACGTCGGCCTTGACGATGAGGTTGAGATCCTTCATCTCGCCCTCGGCCACCTTCGACATGAAGTCATCCAGCGAGATCGCCTTCTGCGCCTGCCGCTCGGCCTGGGCCTTGGCGATGCGCTTCTCGGCGATCGCCTTGGCGGTCTTCTCGTCCGGGGTGACCCGGAAGACGTCGCCCGCCGCCGGCACGGAGTCGAAGCCCAGGATCCGGACCGGGGTCGACGGACCGGCGCTCTTCAGCTTCCGGCCGCGATGGTCGAACATGGCGCGGACACGGCCCCAGGCGGGACCGGCGACGAAGACGTCGCCGAGGTTAAGGGTGCCGCCCTGCACCAGCACGGTAGCGACCGGACCGCGGGCCTTGTCGAGCTCCGCCTCGAGGATCGTGCCGGCCGCCGCCTTGTCGGGGTTGGCCTTCAGCTCCTGGACCTCAGCCAGGATCAGCACGTTCTCCAGCAGGAGGTCGAGGTTGGTCTGCTGCTTCGCCGAGACCGGGACCATAATGGTCTCGCCGCCCCACTCTTCGGCGATCAGGCCGTGAGCGGTCAGGTCCTGCTTGACCCGCTGCGGGTTGGCGTTCTCCTTGTCGATCTTGTTAACCGCCACCAGGACCGGCACACCGGCCGCCTTGGCGTGGTTGATCGACTCGATGGTCTGCGGCATGACCGAGTCATCGGCCGCGACCACCAGAATGGCGATATCGGTCACGTTGGCGCCGCGGGCACGCATGGCGGTGAACGCCTCGTGGCCCGGGGTGTCAAGGAAGGTGATCTTCCGGCCGTTCAGGTCCACCTCGTAAGCGCCGATGTGCTGGGTGATGCCACCAGCCTCACCGGCCGCCACCTTGGCGGAGCGAATGGCGTCAAGCAGCGAGGTCTTGCCGTGGTCGACGTGACCCATGATGGTGACCACCGGATGCCGGGGCTGCTTCAGCGCCGGATCCTCGTCGGGGTCCTCCACCCGGTCGTAGACCTCGATGATATCTTCCTTCTGTTCCACGGAGACGTCGATGCCGAACTCGCCGCCCACCAGGACGCAGGTATCGGTGTCCAGTTCCTGGTTGATGGTGGCCATGATGCCGAAGCCGGTCAGCAGCTTCTTGATCACCTCGGCGGCGGTCACGCCCATCTCGTGGGCCAGGTCCTTGACCGTCATCGAGCCGGAGATGGTGATCGGCTTGAGGCTCCGGCGCTCCACCACCGAGGTCTGCCGCTGCGGGCGGCGCCCGAACAGCTTCTCCTCGGACGGACGGGAGGCCTGGGTCTCACGCTTGGTAAAGGCGTCGCCCTTCTTGCGGTCGCCGCCCTGGCCGATGCGGGGCTTGCCGTCGGCCGGCTTCGCCTGCTCGGCAACCTTCGGGTCGACCTTCGGGATATTCAGCACGCCGCCGCGGCGGGGGCCGCCACGGGTCGGGGCGCCGAGTGCGCCTGCGCCGCCGGGCCGGGGAGCGCCCACAGCGCCGGGACGGGGCCGCTCAGGCATGCCCAGAGCGCCGGCGGGGCGCGGGCCGCGCTCGACACGGGCGCCCGGGGCGGGCTTCACCGGCAGGCCGAGGCCAGAGGGGCCCGCCTGGCGGGGAGGCTGACCGGGGCCGGCCGGGACAGGCTTGGTGGGCAGGCCGAGGCCTGGGGTCGGGCCGCCGCCAGCCGGAGCGGGGGCGGGCTTGGTGGGCAGGCCGAGGCCCGAGGCGGCCGGCCGGGCAGGCTGGCCGGGGCCACCGGGCACCGGACGGGACGGTCCGCCGGGCACCGGGCGGGACGGAGCAGCCAGGGTGGGCCGCTCGCCTTCGGTCTCGCCAGCCTCCGCCGGGGCCTCATCGTGGGCCGCTTCGGCCGCCTTGCGCGGCTTGGGGGTCTCCGCCTGCGGTTCGTCCGCCTCCGGGGCTGCAGCCTTTGCGGTCTCGACCTCGGGAGCCGCTGCGGCCCTCGGGGTCTCAACCTCAGCCGCCGGAGCGGCCTCCGGCGCCTCGGCCTCTACCTTCGGCGAATCCACCGCCTTGGGAGTCCGCGCCTTCGGTGCGGCCTTCGGCTCCTTGGCGGCCTTCGGCTCCTTGGCGGCGTTCGCCTCCTTGGCTTCCGCCTTTGGCGCTTCCACCTTCGGCGCTTCGGCAGCCTCGGCTACCTCGGGCTCCACATGGTGGCGCACCTCGGCAGCCGGAACCTCCGTGGCCTGACGGCGCCGCTCGGAGAGCGGGCGGTCCTGGAGCGGACGCCGCTCTGCCAGCGGACGTCGCTCCGTTGTAGGCCGGAGTTCCCGCTTCATATCTTCAACCGACTGACGCGGCTTGGTACCCGCCCCGAAGAAGTCCTCCAACAGGGAGGCCTTCGCGGGGTTGGCCTCCCGCGTTGTCGGCTTGGCCGCAGACGCCTTTTCCGGCGCCTTCACGGTCCGCTTGGCGCCGCCGATGCCCTTGGCGGCGCCGCCTTTGACCGTTTCGGTCACCTTCTCAGCCGTCTTCTGGTCAATGGTGCTCATATGATTTTTCACATCCACGTTCAAAGTTTGAAGGACCTCCATGACACGCTTGGAGTCCACGCCTAACTCTTTAGCCAGTTCGAATACACGATACCTGGTCTCCAACGGATCACCCCCGTCCTGAAACAGGCGTCAGGCCCTCACGCTGGAGGATCCCGATAATGCCTTTGGTAAAGTCACGGGACTGGATCGCTACGACAGCACGGTCTGCCTTCCCGAGCGCCGACCCGAAGTCGGCCCGGTCGCCCACGCTGAAGCAGCGAGTGCCGGCCTGCTCCGCCAGCTTGAGAAACTTCTCGCGGGTCCGCTCGCTGGCGTCTTCGGCGAGCAGGAGCAGGTCAGCCTTTCCGCGGCGGAGCGCCTGCTCGACGGCGAAATCGCCCGAGACCAGCTTCCCCGCCCGCTGGCAGAGCCCGAGCATCGAGTGGAGCGCCGGTGAGATCACTCAGCTTTCACCATCCCAATCCCGGTCTCGAGCCTGGCCCGAACCTCCTCAGAGATCGGTTGTTCCAGCGCCCGTTCCAGCCGCTTCGCCTTCACGGCCTTTGCCAGGCATTCCTTATCCCGGCAGAGGTAGGCGCCGCGACCCGGCTTTTTCCCGGCAGGGGAGGTGTCCAGTTCGATGACGCCATCGGGCGTCCGGACTACTCGCAACAGTTCTTTCTTTGACTTCATCTGACCGCAGCCCACACACATACGCTGCGGGATCTTTTTGACCTTGGGCTGTTGCTGCCCTTTGGTCATCACCGCCACCTCCTCTCCGTTGGAGCAACATAGTTGGAACGCATACATGAGGCCGCCTCTTTACTCGGCGAGGTCCTCACCAGCCTCTTCCCAAGCGCCGGCCCTGGCCTGCGACTCGGACTTAATATCGATCTTCCAACCCGTAAGCTTCGCGGCGAGGCGGGCGTTCTGCCCCTCCTTGCCGATCGCCAGGGAGAGCTGATAATCGGGGACCACGACGCGGGCGATGCGGGCCGCCTCATCACAGGTGACCTGGATCACCTTCGCCGGGGAGAGCGCCTTGGCCACAAAGACGGTGGGATCGGCGGACCACTCCACCACATCGATCTTCTCGCCCTGCAGTTCATCGACGATGTTCTGGACCCGCAGACCCTTCTGGCCGACACAGGCGCCGACCGGGTCGACGTTCTCGTCGCGGGAGGAGACCGCCAGCTTGGAGCGGGCGCCGGCCTCCCGGGAGATCCCCTTGATCTCCACGATGCCGTCGTGGATCTCGGGCACCTCCAGCTCGAAGAGCCGCTTCAGCAGCCCGGGGTGGGTCCGGGAGACGGCGATGGCGGGCCCCTTGGTGGTCCGCTTCACCTCAATGACATAGGCCTTGACCCGCTGGTTCTCCACGAAGCGCTCGCCGGGGATCTGCTCGTTGGCCATGAGAATGGCCTCGACGCCCTTGGAAAGCTCCATGTAGACCGCCTTGGTCTTGAGATCCTGCCGCTGGACGAGACCGGTGACGATCTCCCCCTCGCGGCTGGAGTACTCCTCATAGATCATGCCGCGCTCCGCCTCGCGGATCCGCTGCACCACCACCTGCTTGGCGGTCTGGGCAGCGATGCGGCCGAAGTCACGGGGGGTCACCTCGACCTCGAAGATCTCACCCAGGTTCAGGCCAGGGTTCTTGGCCCGGGCCTCCTGCAGGGTGACCTGCAGGCGCGGGTCGACCACGTCCTCCACAATCTCCTTCTGGGCGTAGACGCGGTAATCCCCCGTCTTGGGGTCAAAAAAGACCCGAACGTTCTGGGCGGACCCGAAGTTCCGGCGATACGCCGAGATCAGTGCCGCCTCGATCGCCTCGATGAGGACCTCCTTCGATATGCCCTTCTCCCGTACCAAGTCCTCCAGCGCCTCGAGAATCTCGGCCTTCATCTCACAGTCTCCTCCCGCAACATAACTGCCGCCTAAAACTCCACATGAAGCCGGGCGCTCGCCACCATCTTGCGGTCGAGGGCGACCTCCCGGCCCTTCTCCTTGCCCTGGGTCAGCGTGAGAACGACCCGGCCGTCAACCAGTCCGACCAGTTCGCCCACAAATGACTTCTGCCCGTCTACTGGAGCGTAGGTGGATACCGCCACCATCCGCCCCGCGTAGCGGGCGAAGTCCGCATCGCGCTTCAAAGGCCTCTCAAGCCCTGGCGATGAGACCTCAAAGTACTCGTAGGGCGGATTCGGCAGTAGTTCGTCGAGCTTGGGGTCGACCGCACGGCTTATCGCCTCGCAGTCCTCAAAGGTGACACCGCCCTCCTTGTCAATAAACAGACGGAGATAGCGGTTGGCCCCCTCCTTCACCAATTCGACGCCCACCAGTTCCAGACCGCGCTCCTCCACGAAGGGGCGGGCCAGTTCTTCCACCAACAGATCGAGCTGCTTCTCGGTCTTCGTCAAACAGGACCAGGCCTCCGATCGAATCTACAGTTGCGGACGCAGCGTCCGCCAGGGCTTTCGCCCACGTCGTCCCCGATAATTTGTCCCGGCGCAGGGCACGAAATGAGCCGGTGTCCACCGGCTGCTGCGAACTCGCTTCTCCGCGAAAACGCCAGACGTTGAAAAGAGTGGGTTAAGCACCCACTCCCTCAAAATCACACAGAAGCATGCCGGAACCCTAATGGGATTCTAGCACAGATTGGCGCTGGTGGCAAGGGATTGCGGTCCTACTTTCCGCCAAGTCGGTCATCGACCGCGAGCGGTGGAATACGCCGCTTCAGCTCCCCGATGAACTCGGGAATCGAACGGAGGTAGCCGCCCGGGACCGCCACGTAGGTGATCTTCTTGCCCGGGTTCCGCTTCTGAAACTGCTCCAGCAGCTCCCGGGCCTGGGGGTCAACCCCCTTGGCGGGGATCTCCCGGCCCACGTCGACGCCCCGCAGGACCAGCCAGACAGAGGGCAGGAAGGGGATCCGGCCGTTCTTGACCACCATGCCCAGCTTGTCGAGCGGCACTACCGACTCACGGGCGCCGTCCCGGATCTTGATCTCGCCCGGGGTCATCTCCAGTTTGAAGGTCCACCCGGCGGAGATGTACCAGGTGATCACACCCAGGATCAGGGCGAAGAAGATGAAGATCGCTGTGCCGCCCGGACCATTGAAGACCTGGCCCAGCGGGAGAACCAGGGTCGAGAAGACCAGAAGGACCAGCGCCCACATGATCTTCTGCACCAGGGTGAGACCGAACTGCGGATTACCCTTTGCCTTTTTCGTCTCTGCCGTCATCTCATCCGACGCTCCTTATTTCGCTTGATGGACCCGGGCCAGCGCCTCAGCTGCCGCCTCGAGTTCGCCGCGCCCGCCAATCGCCGACGACCAGCGGCGGGGAACAGCGAAGGGCCCGTACGCTGCGCCGGCCAAACCGCCGGCCACCGCCCCGACCGTGTCCGCATCTTCCCCCAGATTCACCGCGGCCACGATGCATTCCTCCAGGCTGTCGGCGCGAAGGAAGGCCCAGATGGCCGCCTCCAGGGTGTGGACCACATACCCGCTGGACCGGATCGCCGCCTCGGGCCGCTGCCCGAGCCCGGCCAGCCGCTCTGCCAGCGGTCCCGCCGCACCGATGGCGGCCTCCAGCGCTTCCGCCTTCGACGCCCCGTCCAGCAGGGCGTTTACCATGGTGTGATAGGCGGCCACCGCTGCATCTGATTCTGGATGCGGGTGGGTCATCTGCCCGATGGCCAACGCCTCCGCCACCCGTTCGCCGTAACCGATGGCTGTGGGCAGGGTGCGCATGAGGGCGCCGTTGCCGCCCGCCTGCTCCCCCAGCCTTGCCCGCACCTCCCGGGACGCCGCCTCCCAGGACCGGGTGCGGTCGTAGGTGGAGAGCGCCAGCCGGATCGTGTTGCCCACATCGGGCGGGCTGGCGTGAAACCAGGCCATGAAGTGAGCGCCCACCGCCTCCACCGGCGCCTCGGGCGACTCAATAATCCCCCGGGCGACGCAGAGCGCCATGGCGGTATCGTCGGTCCATTCGCCGGCCGCGAAGGAGAAGGGCCCGCCGCCCACGATCTCCCGGTGGCCGCCGGGGTACCTGGCGCGCACCGCCTCCCGGCTCATGAACTCCAGGGTGCAGCCCAGGGCGTCGCCCGCCGCCAGGCCCAGCAGGGCGCCGAAGCCCCGGCCGGCCCGGGTCAGCCCCAGCCGCCGCTGGGCGTCAAACGCCTCCCGGGAGAGCCACTCCAGCCGCCCCTGAATGATATGCCAGACCGGCAGCCGCATCAGCCGGTTGAAGGCGAAGAACGCCTCGCCCAGCCCCCGCTCGGCGGCCACCAGGACCGCCGCCTCGATGCAGAGCAGGTCCTCGGGCGACATCCCCAGCGGCAGGTTGACCATGATGTCATCGAAGGGCAGCCGCTCATGGGCGGAATGGGGGTTCCGGTAGGTGGGGCTGATCATCGAGAGGACCAGCCGGTCCAGTTCCGCCGCTTCGGCGGGTGCCAGGCCGTCGTACAGGGCGAGGGCCGCCCGCCAGTCGCCGGGCTCATCCCAGGCGGGGCGGGACTCCCGCAGCGCCGTCAGAAAGCGCAGCTCCCAGTCCATCTACTCCCGCTCCTTTCCGAGCGGGCCCAGCACGATCACCCCGACGCCCAGGAACATGGCGGCGCCGTAGACCCGCTCCGACAGCTTGTGCCAGCGGTTGTAGTTGACCCGGGCCGGGTCGCTCTCGGCATACTCCTGAATCGGACGGGGCGGCTGGGCCGCCTCGATCTGCGGGAGAATGTAGAACCAGGTGGCGAGCGCCAGCGCCAGGGCGCCGCCCAGCAGAAGCGCCCGCAACCGGTTCAGCCCCCGCTTCAGCCGGGGCAGAAGGGCGAGCAGGGCGATGGCGCCCAGGACCACCCCGACGGCATTGAGTTGGTAGATAATCGCCCCCGCCAGGTCGCCGGCGGCCTGCCGGTCAGGCCCGAAGGCCCGGAAAAGCTTGGGGGCGGCCATGGCAAAGCCGGCGGCCGACCCCACCCAGATCGCCATCGCCAGCTGGGTGACCGACTCCAGGTACCTCATGTGAGACACACCTCTTCCAACAGGACGGCCACGCCGTCCTCATCACAGTGCTGGGTCACCCGGTCCGCCGCCGCCTTCGCCTCATCGGTGGCGTTGGACATGGCCACGCCCAGGCCGGCGTAGCGCAGCATCTCCAGATCATTCTCCGAGTCGCCCATGGCGATCATCGCCTGGCGGGGGATCTTCAGCCGGGCGCCCAGCATCTCCAGCCCGGTCCCCTTGGAGACCCCGGCGGCGGTCAGTTCCAAATTATCATGGCCCGAGGAGCTGATCTCCAGCCCCGGCACCTCCCGGCGAACCTGCTCCGCCAGCCGGTGCAGCCGCTCGGGCTCGCCGATCACCATCAGCTTCAGCACGACCGGCGCCCCCGGCTGCTCCGCCCAACGAAGAAGGCTGCGGACCACCTTCATGCGGTTAAGCCGCCACATCTGAACCAGGTGGACGAGGGTCCGGGCGGTGGATTGCCGCCCCTTGACCCAGCGGAAATAGGCCCTGGCCTGGGCCAGCGGCTTGTCGAGCACAATTCCCCCGGGCGTGTAGCACTCGCAGAGCACCTCCGCCCCCTGGCAGAGGTTCAGCACCCGAATGAGCGGCGCCCGGGGGATCCCCTTCTGAACCAGGTACTGGCCCGCCTCATCGAGAATGGCGGCGCCGTTGCAGCAGATGACGGGGCCGCCGCCGATCTGCTGGCTGAAGACCACGGCCGAATGGGGGGCGCGCCCGGTGGCGATCACCGTGACGATGCCCCGCTCCCGGGCCGCCGCCAGGGCCGCCCGGTTGCGGGGCGAGATCTCCTTATCGCTGCCGAGCAGCGTGCCATCGAGGTCCAGGGCGATCAGTCTGTACTGCAAAATGAACGAACCCTCCCGGAGGGAGATCAGCGCAGGGCGGAGAGCACGATCAACAGGATGCCCAGCATCATGTTGACGGTGAAAAGGAGCCGGGAGATGCGGTGGAACTGGTTGTACTCCTTGCGGAGCGGGTCCTCCGGGGCGAACTCATCGATCGGCCGGCCCATCTTCTCCCGCACAGCGTTCAGCCGCTGGCGGACCGTGGTGGCGGCGAGGATCACCAGGGCCAGCATCACCACGGCGGTCAGCAGCCGCCCCAGGTCGATGGAGGCCCAGTTGGAGTCGATCGCCTGCAGGGCGGTCACCACCAGCATGATGCCGCCGGTGATCAGCCCCAGGGTGTCGATGCGGGCCAGCACGTTCCCCGCAATGGTCCCCGCCTGGTCCCGCGAGGGAAGGGTGGCGAAGACCACCGGGGCGAAGAGCACGCCGAAACCGAAGATCGAACCCACCCAGAGGGCGAGGACCAGGTACTGCAATACGTTGAGGAACGGGATCATGTGTGTCGCTCCTCCTTCTGCGTCGAGGCTGCGTCTGTTCCAAAAGCGGTAGCT
>JBMONB010000213.1:0-36033 GCA_049325315.1 Bacillota bacterium
TGCTCTCCTCTTCGCCTTCACGGTGGCCCGCGCCTCCTACCTTACCCTCCGCCACGGCGGCATCACCTGGCGGGGCACCTTCTACCCACTCGCCCTCCTCAAAAGCCAGAGCGGTCTGCCCAGGTGACGGGCAGACCGCTTCGTCGTATCAGCGCGCCCCCTCCAGCCTCAGGAGGCGTTCCTTCACCGCCGGCCCGCCCATGGAGTAGTTGCCGATCACCCCGTCGCCCCGGACCACCCGGTGGCAGGGGATCAGCAGCGGCACCGGGTTCCGGCGCATCACCGTGCCCACCGCCCGGGCCGCCCCCGGCTTGCCCACCGCAGCTGCCAGCTCGGCGTAGGTGCGCACCTCGCCCCGGGGAATCGCCCGGCAGGCGGCCAGCACCCCCTGGGCAAAGGGGCTCAGGCCGGTGAGGTCGATCGGCCCCTGGTAGACCTCGCCGGCCAGCCAGCCCTGCAGGGCGGCGGCCAGGTCGCCCTGCCGCTCATCGCTGCGGGCCGGGGCGGCGCCCGTGGAGGCCCGGCAGCGGGCCACAAACGCCTCGTCGGACTCCTCGCCCACCGCCAGGCAGGCGATCCCCTGAGCGATCCAGGCCACGTGAATGGGGCCCAGGACCGACTCCACCACCGTGTACCACATCTGTCTCATTTTGAAACACCTCTTGTCCCATTTTGATACACGGCCAGGACCCGTTCGGCAAAAGGGCTGAGACCCTCGCCGTTCAGGCCGCCGAGCGGCAGCCAGCGCGCGCCCAGATGCCGGTGGCTACGCATCCGCTCACCCCTTCTGCATGGGGAACGCCCCGGCGCCGATGCAGCGCAGGGGCGTTCGCGTCCCTATCCAATTCCGCGGACCCGCTCGATCTCCTGCACCGCATCGGGGTTCTCCAGGGCGGAGAGGTCACCCGGCTCCTTGCCCAGGTAGGCGGCCTTGATCACCCGGCGCATGATCTTGGCGTTGCGGGTCTTGGGCAGCCCGGTGACGAACTTGATCTCGTCGGGCACCAGCGGGCGGCCCATCTCCTGGGCGATCCGCTCCCGCAGTTCGGCAGCCAGCGCCTCCCCGGCACTCGCCCCCGGCTTCAGGATGACGAAGCAGACCGCCGCCTCCCCCTTCACCTCGTGGGGCACGCCAATCGCCGCCGCCTCCTGCACCAGCGGATGGCCCACCAGGGCCGACTCGTACTCCGCCGGACCCACCCGCTTGCCGGCGATCTTGATCGTGTCGTCCGAGCGCCCGTGAATGTACCAGAAGCCGTCTTCATCGACCGAGGCCCAGTCGCCGTGGACCCAGACCCCCTTGAACCGGCTCCAGTAGGTATCCAGGTAGCGCTGCGGGTCCTGCCAGAAGCCCCGGGTCATTCCCACCCAGGGGACGGTCAGCGCCAGTTCGCCCACGGTGCCCGCCGGGACCGGCTGGCCTTGCTCGTCGAGCACAGCGACCCCCATGCCCGGAATCGCCAGGTTAAAGGAGCAGGGCTTCAGCGGACGGGTGGGCACGCAGGCGAGGATTCCCCCGGAGATCTCGGTGCCGCCGGAGTAGTTGATCATGGGGCAGCGCCCCCCGCCCACGTGGCGGACGAACCAGTCGTAGGGCTCGGGGTTCCACGGCTCGCCGGTGCCGCCCAGCACCCGGAGCGAGGAGAGGTCGTGCCGCTGTACCCACTCGGCGCCCGCCGGCGCCAGCGCCCGGATCACCGTGGGCGAGAGGCCCAGGTGGCTGATGCCGTGCCGCTCCACCATCGCCCAGAGCCGGTCGGGCTCTGGGTAGTCGGGCGCCCCGTCGTAGAGGAACATGGTGGAGCCCAAGATCAGGGTGCCGAAGATCAGCCAGGGGCCCATCATCCAGCCGATGTCGCTGAACCACATCATCAGGTCCTGCTCGCCCACATCGAAGCAGTGCGCCATGTCCTGGGCACCCTTGATCGGGAAGCCGCCGTGCACGTGGACCGCCCCCTTGGGCCTTCCCGTGGTGCCGGAGGTGTAGATCAGCATGCAGGGGTCCTCGGGGTCCATGCGCTCGGGCTCAAAGCGGACCGGCTGCCCGGCCACCAGGTCGTGGTACCAGCGGTCGCGCCCCTCGGTCCAGCCGATCTCGCTGCCGGTCCGGCGGACCACCAGCACCTGCTTGACCGTCGGGGCCAGGGCCACCGCCTCATCGGCCACCGCCTTCATGTTGACCAGCTTGCCCCGCCGGTAGAAGCCGTCGGCGGTGATCAGCACCTTCGCCGCGCAGTCGGCCAGCCGGCTGGCCGCCGCTGCCGGGGCGAAGCCCGAGAAGATGGGGGTGAAGATCGCCCCCAGCTTCGCCACCGCCATGATCGCCGCCACCGTCTCGGGCATCATGGGCAGAAAGATTCCCACTCGGTCACCCCGACCCACGCCCAGCTCCCTCAGGCCGTGCGCCAGCCGGTTCGATTCGGCCCACAGCTCCCGGTAGCTCCAGGACCGGACCTGCCCCTCCTCGCCCTCGTAGACCAACGCCAGCTTGTGGCGCCGGTGCGTGGCGAGGTGCTTGTCGACGCACTCGTGGGCCAGGTTCATCTGTGCGCCCCGGAACCAGGTGGCCCAGGGCGTCCCACCAGAGAGGTCAAGAATCTGCTTGGGCGGCTCATACCAGGCGATCCCCAGGTCGGTCACCACCTGCTCCCAGAACCATGCCGGGTCGGCGGCCGCCCGGTCCTGAAGCTCCTCCAGGCTGCTGAGACCGCACCGCTCAAGGAACCACGTGATGCGGGCTCCCCTCACCCACTCCTCGCTCGGCTGCCAGATCAGATCAGACACGGGACCACCCCATTCATCCGGATTACCGCTCCCATGAGGACTACTTATACAACCGATCGGATAATTCCTACAAAGATCTGCCCATCTCTCCGGTTCGTCCTATTCTACGAGAGGAGGAGCGTCATGCAGTACGAGGGGTATCCGCTGATTCCGGAGACGGCGACCGATGGCTTCACCTACGGGGCGATCACCCCGGTGGGCCAGGAGGTCCGCAGGGGGGCGGGCTTTCTGGAGGGGCCCGACGGGAGCCGGGCCGGGCTGCAGTGGGAGCTGAGCGACGACGGGCCGTACATCGCCCGGGTGGAGGGGCCGGGCGAGAACCACTGGGGGGTCTACCGGGTCGGCTTCACCCGTCCGGTTCGCACGGTGGCTGACCTGACCGCCAACCTGCGGGAGCTGCTGCCGAAGCTGCAGATTCTCTACACCCGGGCACGGGTCCAGTAGGCGCACCACGAGGAGGCGCCGGCAACCTTTTGCGGCTGCCGGCGCCCATCTGTTTCGTTTACTTGTCGAGCACCTTGATCAACTGCTCCAGCACCTTCAGCAGGTCCTCCTGGAGGGAGAGCCGCTCCTCCTGCAGCGGGATCAGTTGGTCCAGAGCGGCGTTCAGCGCCTCCTCATCCCGGGCCTGAATCGCCTCACGGGCGGCCTGGCGGGCGGCCTGAATCGGCTCCTTCAGGGCGACGAGCTCCTTCCGGAGCCGCTTGGCCTGCTCGAAGAGCCCCTTCGCCTCCGGGTGCTTCTCCTCGGCGGCCTTCGCCTCCCGCTGCTGCTGGAACGCCTCCCGGCTGAAGGGCCGCTTCCCGCCCACGATCTCCTTGATCTCTGCGCCGGCCGCCCGGATCTGCTCATGCAGCGCCCGGTTCTCTTCCGCCAGCTCCCGGGAGGCCTGCAGCTTCCCCCGGGTCTCCTCGCTCAGCGCCTGGATCTCAGGTCGCTGCTCGGTTTCGCCCGACTGGTTCTCCGCCGCCCCTGCCACGCCCGCAAACCCCGTCATCACCACGCCGACCATCAACACCGTCGCCAGGATCCGCTTGATCATGCTTCGCATCCTCCTTTTGATGTAGGCCCCATCTCGTGGGGGCGCCTTCCATCTTCAGAGTAGCGTGCGGATGTTGCCGAACGATAAACATGGTGTGAGCAAACGGGCAAGGGGCCGTAAACAAAAAACCGGCTAACTCGGCCAGACCGTCAGCACACCGTCAGCCGTTGCGAGGCAGTGGAGTATGGTCACACACGGAACCAGGAGCGGCAGCGCACGGAACGCGCCCATCACGACCAGTCGCAGGATATGCATCGTGACATCCCTCCATCTTCCCGAGGTTTATCTTATTTCTTCGTCATACTCAGGTGGGAATCCTTTCCATTTTACCATTTAACCTCTCAGCAAAAAAACCACCGGACAGGAGGATGGAACTCTTTGCGGCTTGCGACGCCGGTTCGCACCCCTCTATACTTTATTATGTAAACCTTTAACGTACAGGGAGGGGTCCCGATGGCGATCGCTGCCCCGCGACCGGCCGCGACACCCTCAGGCCGTCTCTACCCCATGGTGCGCATCGTGGCCGCTGTGCTGATCGTACTGATCGCAGCGGGGGCGCTGCTCTGGTGGAGCGGCCCGACGCTGCTGGCCCCGGTGGAAGATTTCGCACAGGGCCCGGGCGGCGCCGTGGCCTATGTCTCGCTCTCCAACCAGATCCGCGACCAGTCTGCCAAGTTCTGGACCGGCGGCGATGTCCAGATTCGCCTCACCCAGGAGGAGTTCAGCGGCATGCTCTCCTCCGCCCTCTTGACCGGCCGGCAGCCCGGCGACCCGATTCAGCGGGTCCGCGGCAGCCTGGTGGACGGCGAGGTGAAGGTAGACAGCGTGGTCCACCTGCCCTTCAGCGCTGTGCCGGAGCGCTTTCGCGGCCCGCTGGGCCTGAAGCTGCGGCTGAGCCCGGTGGTGACCGAGACCGGACTGGTTCAGTTCCGTATCACCCGGGCCTTCGCCGGCCGGGTGCCGATCTCGCCGGCGCTGCTCCGCCTCGCTGGCCGCATCGCGCCTGTGGCCATGCCGGGGTACGACGCCCGGCAGGCGACGATTCTGCTGCCGCTGAGCGACATGGTCTCAGGCAGCCTCGGGCGCCGGCTGGAGATCAAGGAGTTCCACACCGGCCAAGGTCATCTCACCCTGACCATTGCCATGCCCACCAACCCGGAGAAGTAGGAGAGACAAGACGGCCCCTGCGTCCGCCAGGCGGATCGCAGGGGCTGTTCTCACGATGAATCACCCGCCGAACTTGAGCAGCGTGCCCATCGCCCGCTTCAGCGCCTCGGGCCGCTCCTCCTCCTTCAGGTTCAACAGGCAGTGCTCCAGTTCGCCCTCAATGAGGAGGACACCGGCCCGGTTGGTTGCTTCCCGGACGGCGGCCATCTGGGTGAGGACCTCCTCGCAGCGCCGCCCTTCCACCAGCATCTTCTCAATGCCCCGCAGCTGTCCCGAGATGCGTCGGATGCGACCAATCACATCTTGCCGGTTCTTGGACGCGGTGACCGACTCCACTCCCATCCCCTCCCGTGCACAGTCTCTCAGTTTTCAGGCTAAAACAAAGGCGGCCCAGGGAGTATCCCCCAGCCGCCGTGTTTTTCCCATAGTTCTTTCCGCCCGCCCCCCTGCCAAGATGCCATGCCCCCTGGGGTATTCTGTCTACTCAGCTCGGCAGGTTCAGGGCCGAGCGGAGCGCCAGCAGCGCCTTGTCCTTCATCTTGCACTCCAGGACCACATCGCCATCGAGGTCGGGAACCCGCTCCAGAAAGGCCCGGAAGTCATCCGGATCGATAAAGTCCGCATGATGCCGGGAGCGCAGCCCATCCTTCGGCGAGGAGAAGTGCAGCTTGGGCCGCACCGCACCCCAGGTAGGCAGAATCGCCCGCAGCCAGGGCAGCCAGTCATCGGTGCGGAGCACCCGGTGATGGTGCAGGTCAAAGACCATGGGCCGCCCGATGCGCCGGGCGATCTCCAGCACCTCCGCGGTGTCCCAGGTCACATCGTCGTTCTCCACCCAGAGCCGGGAGGCCACCGCTTCGGGCAATCGGGAGAAGGCCGCCACAAATCGGTCCGCCGCCGCCCGCTTGTCGCCATACCCCCCACCGATGTGAAGCACCAGCCCAGAATCCGCCCCCGTCTCCAGCAGCTCCAAGACCCGGGCATGGTAAGCCAGGTCGGCCACCGCCCGCTCCACCACCAAGGGATCCGGCGCATTTAAGACGGTATACTGCCCCGGATGCATGGTAAGCCGGGCCCCCACCTCCCGCGCCAGCTCTGCCGTCGCCCGAAACTCATAGGCCAGGTCCGCCTCCCAGTCCCACTCCGCCGCCACCGGATGGGTCGCCAGCGGAATCAGGTCCGAGGTAATCCGAAAGAGCTGGATCGCGTGCAAGTGATTCCAGCGAAGCACCGCCTGAAGCGTCAAGAGGTTGGAGCGCGCCACTTGGTAGAGCACCGCCCGCCGCTCCCGAGGCTCCATGGTAGAAAGCCGCTTGGCCGTAACCGACCGCAGCCGCGGCCCATCCTTGGTATCTTGAAGTGACAGATTAATCCCCGCATAACCCAGTCGCAAAGACACGCAGTTCCCCCCAAAAACACCAAACAGCAGGCAGGCGGAGGGGTGACCGGGTTGCAGAAAGGCGGGTGGGGGTACCCCATCAAGCGACGTTGGCGCCGGAGCTTAGGGACGGTAGGCCGCAAAACGTCCGCCGCCAATCGGCCGGTGCGTCCCTGAAGGGCGATGCCCAAACGCGGTTCCGATTGGCGGCGTGCTCAACTTAGCCTTACCGTCCCTTAGCGACCAGCCGGGAGCAGATGGGGTGCCCACACCCGCCCCCACAGGGGCCCCTCAATCGAGGACCCCACGCCGCATGGCTTCCGCCACTGCCTGCGCCCTACTCTGCACGCCCATCTTCTCGAAGAGCATATTCATGTGCCGGCGCACCGTCCGCTCGCTCAGGTAGAGCTTGGAGCCAATCTCCCCGTAGGATGCCCCCGAAGCGAGCAACTTCAGCATCTCAATCTCCTGCGCCGTCAGCTCCGCCTCACTGTTCCGGCGCGTCAGCTTCCCGGCCAGCGACGGGTGGAGCACCACCCCGCCGCCCGCCGCCGTCCGTACCGCCGCAGCGATCTCCGCAAAGGAGGCGGTCTTCGGTATATACCCCGCCGCCCCCAGGTCGAGCGCCGACTTGACCAGGGCGGCATCGGTATAGGTGGAGAGCACCAGCACCGCCGGGGGGTCGCTGCCCTCCAGCATATGGCGGGCGGCGTCCAGCCCGCTGCCGTCGGCCAGCTTCAGGTCCAGCAGGACCACATCGGGCCGGAAGCGCCGGGCCAGCAGGGCGGACTCGGCCACCGTGCCGGCCTCCGCCACCACCTTGAACCCCTCCTCGCTCTCCAGCAGCTGCTTCAAGCCCTCGCGCACCACGGTCTGGTCCTCCACCAGCAGCAGGCGAATCGTCTCCATAGCAACCTCCTTAAGAGGGTTCCTTCGTATCTGAAACGAAGAAGCTATCCCTATGATACCAGAGAGGGCGTGATCGCCGCCATGCGCCGGATTGAGATCCCCGTTGAGAACGTCGCGCAGATCGCCTGGGGCGTCCTGGTGGTGGTCTACCTGGTGGCTGCCGGCCGGGTGGACCTGCTGCGCCCCGAGGTCGTGGTCGTCTTCGCCCTGTCCGCCTTCGCCGCCTTTCTCGAACTCTACCTGCGGCGGATCGAGTGGCCCTATATCATCGCCTATGACTGCGTCGTCTGGTCGGTCCTGCTGACCAGCATGGTCCTGGTCACGGGCGGGCGCGGCTCCGAGGTCTGGCCGGCCTATATCTTAATGTCGCTGACCGCCCCGGTGGTGATGCGCCGGGAGGCGCCGTATCTCCTCCTGGGCACCAACGCCGCCGTCTACGTGCTGGTCTACCTGGTCCACAACCCCTTCGGGGTCCCCCTGGACCTGGGGCTGCTGGTGCTGCGCATCGGCACGATCTTCCTGGTGGCCTACGTGGTCGACCGCTTCTCCAGCCGGGAGCGCAAAGCGACCCAGCGGGCGATCCAGATGGCCCACAACCGGGTGACCGAGCTGGTTCAGGCCCGGGATGCCGAGCGGAGCCGGATCGCCGGCGACATTCACGACTGGCTGGGCACCGGGATCGTTGCCCCGATGCGGAAACTGGAGATGGCGGTCCGCACCGCCGATCCCGAGCAGGTGAAGCTGCGGGTCGAGGAGGCGGTAGACCTGCTGCGCCGCTCCCATGCCGAGCTGCGCCGGGTCATGGAGAACCTGCACCCCCACCTGCTGGAGCAGATGGGCCTGGCGGAGGGGCTCCGGGCCTACCTGCAGGAGTGGGGCGAGGAGCACGGGGTCGCCGTCGACTACATCGTGGAAGCTGGCCCCGAGCCACCGGCAGAGCTTGCCCTGGCGGTCTTCCGGATCCAGCAGGAGGCGCTGAACAACGCCGCCAAGCACGCCGCAGCCACCCGGGTCTCCATGCGGCTGATCCTTCAGCCGGACCGGGTCCGCCTGCTGGTCAGCGACGACGGCCGGGGCTTTCTGGCCGCGGGCCGCCACGGCGGGCGGGGCCTGGCCACCATGCGGGAGCGGGCCTCCATGTTCGGCGGCACAGTGATGATTCGCTCCTTCCCCGGACAGGGCACCACGGTGGATGCCGACCTGCCGGTCCCGGCGAGCCAATAAGGACCAGGCCCCTCTCCGGTCGGGAGAGGGGCCTTTGCTTACTCCAGCGGGCTTCTCATCCGCCGGTTCGCCACATAGGCGGCCAGGAGAGCTGCGAAGAGGAAGGCGAAGAAGCCCCAGACCCCGGCGAAGCGGTGGACCCAGCCGGGCAGGCCGGCGAGCATCTGCTGAACCGGCTCCAGCCAGGAGAGCACCGCCGGCAGCTCCGCCTGCGCCAGGGCCGCCGCCCCGCTGACCAGCGCCAGCGCCCCGCTCACCACCAGCCGCAGCGGCGTGGGCCGGAACAGGCTGTCGAGCACCGCCGGGGAGAGGAGCGCCACCACCACCCACCAGCCGGCGGTGGTCAGCCGGACCGCCCCGGTCATCTGGAGCAGCAGCAGGGCGGCGCCCAGCACGGTCATCAGCGAGGCGGCGTTCCCCTGCACGATGCCGAAGAGGCCCTGGCGCGGCACGAGGATCAGCCGGGCGACCCAGTTGAGCGGGCGGAGCAGCCCCAGCAGCAGCTTCTGGACGCCTCCGGCGTGGAAGCCCGACTTCTCCAGGGCGTAGATCAGGTTGTGCATCACGATCAGCAGCTCCCCGGCCAGCTGCCTGGGGGGCAGCCCCTCCACCCCCTCGGGGATGATCCGGTAGCGCTCCTCCAGGTGGCGCTGCAGTGCCCAGTCGGGCAGGGGCTCTCCCTCCTGGAGCGCCGCGCCGCTCTGCTGGACCGATTGGCGCAAGGCTTCCAGGTCGACCAGTTCGGGGAAGGCGGCTACGATCTGCCGGCGCCGGTCGGCCAGCGCCCGGACCGCATCGTCGTGGTAGGTCGACTCCGGCAGCGCCCGCTGACCCGGCAGTGGTTTCACACCGGGCTTGAGCAGCCCGGCCTCGGTCACCACCATCCGGGTGAGCAGTTCTGCCGCATCGAGCCGGCCCCACATGATGTCGTTGGCCCGCCAGCGCTCATTGAGAAAGGCGCCGAAGTGGTGGAGCATCAGGCCGGTGATCTTCTCCTCCGGCCGCTTTCGCACCCAGCCCTGGGCACCGCTGGCGCCCAGCCGCAGGAGTTCCACCGGCTCCCACTCCCGCCCCGCCCCGTAGGTCTGGAGCGGGAAGAGAATCAGGTCGCGGGACTCAAACTGGGCATAGCTCCGGGCCAGCCGGTCGGCGGTTAGCTCCGGGCTGCCCAACTGCCGCACCGGCTCTCCGGTCCGGCTGTCGCGCAGGGGGCAGGCCGAATGGGCGGCCGTCAGCGCTCGCTCCACCTCAGCCGCCGTGCGCTGACTGACCAGGCTCAGGTAGGCGTCAATCGCCGCCACCGCCTCCCCTGCGGCCCGCTTCAACCCGATGATGGCGCTCTCCCTCACCGACCAGGGGCCTGGCCCGAGGACCTGCCTGATCCCCATGAAGGCCTGGTTCAGCCGCTCTGCCGCCCCGGTCCAGGGCTCAGGCTGCGGCTCCAGCCGACCGGCGTGCCCGAGAATCCAGACGGCGTTCCGCCAGTCTTCCAAGGCGTCCCACAGCCCCTTCCGCAGCCGGGTCATCGCCTCCCGGTCCGAGGGGACCACCCCGGGCCGGAACTGCTTTTGAATGCGGGTCAGCAGAAAGTGAAGCCGCCGCTGGTGATACTCGGCGTCATAGCGGTCCAGGAAGGCCTTCAGAGCCGGGTCGTAGGGGGGCGCCTCCAGCCACGGGACCTCGGCCAGCACCGCCGCCAGCGCTGCATCCCGCAGGGCGCCCGTGAGGCCAATCCCCTCCAGCGCCCCGGTGAGCGCCTGCCGGAAGGCCTCCCGCACCCGGCGCTGGCGCAGGCCGTAGTAGCTCTGGAGCACGGGCGAGCCGGCTGTCCCGGGCATGGACCCCGCCGCAGCAGCGCCCGGCTCGCGGGCGGGAGCCACCTGAGCAAGCGCCTCCCGGGCCGCCTGCTCCATCAGCGACCAGGGGCCATCCATCTGGCCGGCCGCCTCATCCATCTCCTCCACCAGGTCCTGCAGGGCACGCCGCTTCTCGTTCTCCGCCGCCAGCCGCTCCAGGTCGTCGGCGATGTCCTGCTGCATGGTCAGGGTCAGCCCGGCTACGGCGTTCTCCAGGAGGGTGGGCTCGGTCTGCTCCGGGGCCCCCACCTGTTGCGCCACCACCTCCAGGAAGGCAACCACCTGCTTGGAGGGCAGGGCGGGAATCGAAGCGTTCCGCTTGGAGACCGTCTCCACCACCGGCTCGAAGGGTCGGTTCATCAGCACCCCGCCGTCGCTGAACCAGATTCCCTCTGCCGGCGCTTCCACATCGCCGAGCAGGTCGAGTCCGGCCTCCTCGGCCTCGCTCCGCCCGATGCGTACCGGGGGGAAGGCGGGCGGCAGCGCTGCCGTCGCCTGACCCACCTTGGCCAGAATGTGGTCGATTCGCTGCTGCCGCTCCTGGTCGGGGCTGGCAAAGTCGTTCCGGTTGTAGCTGCGGCCCGTCACGGGGTCGCGCGTCCGCTTGCGCAGGTGGAAGAAGTACTTGTGGGAGATGCCCTGCATGTCCTGGGCGAAGGCCTCCGGCCGGCTCCACCGGTGCCCGCGCACATCGGTGGCGGTGACAAAGAGGTCCAGCACCTCCGCCTGCGCGGCCAGCGCCGGGTCTCCCGACCGGCTGAGGTGCTGCAGGACCTTCTCCAGCTCGGTCTTGAGGTAGGTACCGCTGAAGAGCGAGACCGGCTCCCGGTCGTAGGTGGAGAGCTTTGAAACCTGGGCATGACGCTTCCAGAGTTCGGCCATGGGGCCCAGGTCCGGCGCCCCCGTCGCCAGCGCCTTGGCCAGCATTAGCCCGTTCAGCCCCCCCGCAGACGTGCCGGCGATCACGTCGATGGTCACATCGACCCCGGCCGCCTCCAGCAGCCGATAGTAGGGGTTGGTGGCCTGCTGCTCCCGGACAAAGGGAGCGTCGGGCTGCAGGGCCGCCATGCGGCGGGCATGGGAGGCCCGCACCAGCGCCAGCACCTCCTGCGCCATCCCGTTCATGTATATGGCCAGTGAAATCCCGCCATACAAGACCAGGCCCAGCCGAATCTGAAAGGTAACGCCCGCCATGTCCAAGCCCCCCTTTGTCGTGACTATTTATATTATTACATATAGCTCGAAGGGTTCCCTGGGGCCGGGCGCGAAAAAGCCCGGGGGCTGTCTACGCAGCCGCCGGGCTTTGCTCTGCCTACAGGGTCGGGCGCACGATCATCAGGGCGATAATGGCGATCAGCGCCAGGGTCATCACGTGGAAGCTGGAATCGATCTGGCGGGCCATCGCCCCGATCTCCTCGGCCTTCACGGGGCCGGCGGCCAGCGCCCCGCCCAGCCGCTTGGCAACCGGCTCCAGCTTGACCCGTCCGTAGACCACGTTAAAGACGAAGAGCACCATCGAGCCAGCCAGCCAGAGCTCCTTGAACATCCCCCAGCCCGCCGGGTGCAGGGCGACCATGAGCACGCCGGTCAGGAGCATCGCCATCGCCCCGTGCTTCGGGAAGTTCATGATTCGGTTCACCAGCGGGAAGAGCGTGGGCGCCGACTCCGGGTTCCTGGCCATGTGGCCGAACAGGAAGATGGTCGCGAAGTGCGGACCCATGGCAGCGATCGCAAAGAACACGTGCAAAAACCGCAGTACCCCGTAAGCGGTCACTTGAAACATACCCCCATATGCTCAGCACCAATGATACTTTTGAGTATAGTTCATTACACGAGAGAGCGTCCAGCGATTTCCTGATGCGAACAGCCAACGCATACCCCTATTCCCGTCTGGCATTTCCCAGCACCCATGCCCACCTGTTATGCTGACCATGCACGATCCGAATAGGAGGCCAACGATCATGACTGACTCGATCAAGGAGAGCGTCAAGCGGCAGTTCGGCACCAACGCGGCGAACTATGCCACCAGCAGCATCCACGCCAAGGGGGGCGACCTCGCCCTGCTCCCCGAGTTGGCCGGGCTGACCGGTCAGGAAGAGGTCCTCGACGTGGCCACCGCCACCGGCCACACCGCCTTCGCTCTCGCTCCCCATGCCCGCCGGGTGGTCGGGGTCGACCTGACCCCCGAGATGCTGCTACAGGCCCGGCAGGAGGCAGAGGCCCGCTCGGTCAGCAACGTCACCTTTCAGGAGGGGGATGCGGAGCACCTCCCCTTCCCCAACAACTCGTTCGACGTGGTCACCTGCCGCATCGCCGCCCACCACTTCCCGAACCTGGCCGCCTTCTGCCGGGAGTCGGCCCGGGTGCTGCGCCCCGGCGGGCGGCTGGTGGTGGTCGACAACGTGGTCCCCGAGGCCGAAGAGCTAGACCGGTTTATCAACGAGGTGGAGAAGCTGCGGGACCCCAGCCACTTCCGGGCCTGGCGACTCTCGGAGTGGGAGGCTCATTTGGCAGGAGCCGGCCTCGCCTACCGCCTCGCCACCACCTTTACCACCCAGGTCGACCGGGAGAACTGGCTGGCCCGCATGTCGGTGGAGCCCGCCGTGGCCGCCGAGGTCCGGCGCCGGCTGGCAGAGGCGCCCCCGGAAGCAGCGGCGCACTTCGGGATCACCGAGACCGGCTTTGTGCTGCACAAGGCGATTCTGCTGGGGCTGAAGGGGGCCTAGAGGTCGAGCCAGCCGTCGGGCGCCCGGCGGACCAGCACCTGCCCCGCCGCCAGGTCGGCCCCGGCCCCGGTGCCGTCGAGCACCAGGTGGGCCGCTGTATCCGGCCGGTGCAGGCGGGCGTACCGCTCCTCCGCCGGCATCCACTCCGCCTCCCACTGGTGGCGGGCGCCCTCGCCGTCTCGCTCCAGGCCCCGGTGGAGGCGCAGGCTGTAGGGGGTCTCCACCCAGATGCGCACATCGTAGAACGGGGCCAGCTCCTGGCGCATGGTGTAGACCCCTTCCAGAATCACAATCGCCCCCGGCTCCACCTCCACCCACTCGGCCAGCGCGTCGGTGGGCCAGTCGTAGCGCTGGTAGCGGCCCGGCAGGTCCTGGCTCAGGGGCGCCAGCACCTGCTCCCGGATGCGCAGCCAGTCGAAGCTGGAGCCGACTGCCGCCGGGTCTGCCATCGCCCGCCGGGCGGAGGGCAGGTAGAAGTCGTCGCCGTAGATCACCGTCACCCCGGCCTCTATCTCGCTCAGCCGGGCAGCCAGCACGCTCTTGCCTGAGCCCCCGCCCCCGTCGATACCGATCAGGAGCGTCCGGCGGCGCCGCGGCGTTCCCTTCATCCGCTGGAGGAGCCGTTCGAGTTGTGCAACCTGCATCTGGTCACCCTCCATCTGGTCGAATCGCGAAAGCGAACCCGGGCTCAGTTCGAGCCCGGGCTCTTCCCTTCTTGCCCCGGCGGCTGCCAGGCCGCCAGCTTCTCATCGTCGTAGACCTCGTACTCGTTGGTCACCACATCGTACTCGTGGTTCAGCCTGCCCTGCTCGCAGCCCCGAATGACCGCCTTCTTGCTGCAGCCCTTGCGCAGCGCCACTTCGCCCGTCTTCAGCAGAACGGACAAATCGCTCAGCCTCCTACTTCTTTAACACCGTCTCCAACACCGGCAGCAGATTCCGGTTCACCACGATGGTGTACCCCTCGGCGGTGGGGTGAATCCCATCGGCCAGGTTCAGTTCCGGCACGCCGCCGACCTGATCCAGAATGAAGGGGATAAACGGAAGCTGGTACCGCCTGGCCAGCTCTTCGAAGACCTTATAAAAGGATTGGGTATACTCAGGACCGTAGTTGGGGGGCGCGTGCATGCCCGCCAGCACCACCTGGGCACCCGTCTTCTGCAGCCGCTCGATGATCTGGGCCAGATTCTGCTCCATCTGCTCGGTCGACTTGCCCTGGAGCCCGTCGTTGGCGCCCAGCTCCAAGATGACAATCGCCGGGTTGTGCTGGAGCACCGACTCTACCCGGTTCAGCCCGCCCGCCGTGGTATCGCCCGAGATCCCGGCGTTGACCACATGGTACTTGTAGCCCCGCTCGTCAAGCTCCGCCTGGAGCTGACTCGGGTAGTTTTGCTCCAGGGGTACGCCCAGGCCGGCTGTCAGGCTGTCGCCAAAGGCTACGATCACCGGCCAACCAGTCCGGTCGATGGTCGGGTCCGGGCTCTTGATCCGCGACCGCTGCTGCTGCGCTGCGGGCGCCGGGGTGGCCTGTTTGGCCTCGGTCTCCGGCTTCGGCTTCTTCGCACAGCCTGCCGTTCCCAGGGCCAGGATCAGGACGACCAAAAGGATAGTCGAAATAGGATGCCGACGCACGATTCCTCTCTCCCCTGTTCTCTTTCTCGGCATTCTCCTAGTCTTGCCTAGCCGGTACCGGCCATTCTTATCCAGGAGGATGATCTCCCTGATGTTAAAACTCTCCAGTGTGTATAAGACGCTCCGAAGCGGCGATCGGGTGCTGGAGGTGCTCAAACCGCTCGACCTGACGGTGGAAAAGGGCCAGGTGATGGCGATCATGGGCCCGTCGGGCAGCGGCAAGTCCACCCTGCTCGGCCTGATTGCCGGCCTCGACAGCCCCACCGGAGGCTCCATCGCCATCGATGGCGAGGAGATCACCGGCCTCTCCGAGGACGAGCTGGCCCTGCTCCGGGGCCGGAAGGTGGGCATCGTCTTTCAGTCATTCAACCTGATCCCCAACCTGACCGCCGAGGAGAATGTGGCGCTGCCGCTGGAGCTGGCGGAGTTCGAGGGTGACCCCGCGGCGCGGGCCGGCGAGCTGCTGGAGGCGGTGGGGCTGGGCGAGCGCGCCCACCACTACCCGATTCAGCTCTCGGGCGGCGAGCAGCAGCGGGTGGCCATCGCCCGGGCCTTCGCCCCCCGCCCGGCCCTCCTGCTGGCCGACGAGCCCACCGGAAACCTCGACTCCGCCACCGGCCAGCGGGTGATCGACCTGATGCTCCGGCTCAACCGGGAGCAGGGGACCACCATGGTCCTGGTCACCCACGACGCCGAGCTGGCCCGCCAGGCCGACCGCATCGTCCACCTGCGGGACGGCGCGGTGGTCAAAGATGAGCAGACCGCGGTGCGGGGGGCTAGCCAATGAAACCGTCTGCCATGAAGCAGTTCGCCCTGACCCTCCGGCTGGCCCTGCGGGAACTCCGCCGGGGCCGGCGCAAATTTGTCTTCTTCCTGCTGGGCATCGCCATCGGCGTGGCGGGCCTGGTGGGGATCCGCGGCTTTAACGTCTCGCTGCAGGAGGCGCTGCTCCGGGAGGCCCGTACCCTCATGGCCGCCGACATGCAGGTCTCCATGAGCCGCCCCGCCACCGCGGAAGAAAAGCAAGCGCTTGCTCGGTTTGGCGAGCGGGGGATTCAGGTGATCCACAACATCGAGACCGCCTCCATGGCGGTCAACCCTGCCAACAAAGAGACCACCCTGGTCCAGGTGAAGGCGGTGGCGCCGGGCTACCCCTTCTACGGCGCGCTGGAGGTCGACCCGCCCGTCGCCCTGACCGACGAGACCGCCCTGGTGGGCGCCGAACTGCTGGACCGGCTGGGCCTCGCCGTAGGGGATTCGCTGAAGATCGGCGCCGCCACCTTCCGCATCGGCGGGGTAATCGTCAAGGAGCCCGACCGGGTGGTGGCCGGCATGGGCATCGGCCCCCGGGTGATGATCACCTCGGGCGGCATCGCCCGGGCCGAGTTGATTCAGTTCGGCTCCCGCGCCACCCACCTCTACCTCTTCAAGCTGGCCAACGACCAGCAGGTGGAGGAGGTCCGGGCCGAGCTGCGCCAGATCTTCGACAACAAGCGGGCCCGCATCGCCGATTTCCGGGAGGCACAGCCGCAGGTGAAGCGGGTGCTCGACCGCATGACCTCCTTCCTCTCCCTGGTCTCCATGGTGGCGCTGCTGGTGGGCGGCCTGGGCGTCGCGAACGCCGTGCGGGTCTTCATTCAGCAGAAGCTGGATTCCATCGCCATCATGAAGGTGGTCGGCGCCACCAACCGCCGGGTGATCGGTATCTTCGTCACCCAGATCGCCGTGCTGGCGATTCTCGGCTCCGCCATCGGGGTGGCGCTGGGCTACCTGATTCAGCTGATCATGCCCCGGGTGGTGGGCCAGCTGCTCGCCCTGGAGATCGACCTCACCCTCTCGCCCTACGTGGCGCTCCAGGGGATTCTGGTCGGTCTGGCCACCGCCATTCTCTTCACCATGCTGCCGCTGACCGCCATCGCCGATGTGAAGCCCGCCCTGGTCTTCCGCCGGGAGATGGCCGAGCAGCGGCCCCGGCCCACGCTCCGCACCCGGCTGCGGGAGGGGGTCCTGCTGGTGATCGCCGGCCTGGGGCTCGGCCTGATCGCCGCGTGGATGGCCAACAACCTTACCTGGGGCTTCGGCTTCATGGGCGGGCTGGTGGGCGCCGTGCTGATTCTCTGGGGCGCCAGCGCCCTGGCGGTGCGCATCACCCGGCGGATCCGCCCGCCCCGGGCCTGGCTGGCGGTCCGGCAGGGCCTGGCCAACCTGCACCGCCCCGGCTCGCAGGCAGCGGCTGTGGTGCTCGCCCTGGGCGTGGGTGTCTCGCTGGTGCTCGGCATCTACCTCATGCAGCAGTCACTCATGGCCGAGATTCGCCTCACCTCGCCCGCCGGCACGCCCAACATGTTCTTCCTGGGCCTGAAGCAGGGCGAAGAGAAGGAGTTCCAGCAGTTGCTGGCGGCGCAGCCCGGGGTGGAGAAGGCGCCGGAGCCGATCCCCATCGTGCGGGGGAGGCTGGCGGCCATCGACGGCAAGACCAAGGATCAGCTTGACCTCTCCGACGAGGGGCAGCGCTGGTTTAACTGGGAGTTTAACCTCTCCTTCGCCGCCGACCTGCCCGAGAACAGCGAGCTGATCGCCGGCACCTGGTGGACCCGGGACGACTGGGGCAAGCCCCTGGTCTCGGTGGAAGAGGAGGCGGCCCAGCGGCTTAACCTCGCCATCGGCTCGCAGGTCCAGATGTCGCTGGAGGGCGGCAAGCCGGTCACCGCCACCGTCGCCTCGGTCCGCCGCACCACCGACGTTCGGGCGGGCGCCAGCTTCAACTTCGTCTTCGCCCCCGAGTCGCTGCAGGGCGTGCCGGTCAACTACGTGGCGCAGGCCCGGGTGAAGCCCGAGCAGGCGGGGCCGGTGCAGAAGGCGGTGGTGTCCGCCTTCCCCACGGTAACGATCATCAACCTGAACGATGTGCTGGAGACGGTGGCCGACGTCATGGACCGCATCGGCCTGGTGATCCGCTTCGTGGCCGGCTTCTCGGTGGCAGCGGGGCTGATCATTCTCGCCTCCTCCATCGCCGCCACCAAGTTCCGCCGGACCCGCGAGGCGGTGCTCTTCAAGACCCTGGGCGCTACTCGCTCCAAGGTCTGGCGTATCTTCGCCGTCGAGTACGCCGCCCTGGGCCTGGTGGCGGGCATTGTGGGCTCGCTCCTGGCGGCGGTCGCCGCCTGGTACGTCATGAACTATCTCATGGATGTCCGCTACATGCCCGGCCCCCTGCCGGTGCTGGCCGGCGTGGTCGCCACGGTGGTGCTCACGGTGACAGTGGGCGTGCTCTCCACGCTCGATGTCCTGGCCGCCAAGCCGCTCCAGGTGCTGCGGGAAGAGTAAAAGCTGAGGAGACCCTGCCAGGGCGGCAGGGTCTCCTTATCTATATCAACCGCCAGACAGAGATCGCTCCCTGAGCGGCGGCTCCCATCAGCAGACCGGAGAGGGCGATGCCCAGCGAGAGCCCGAACCAGAGGCCGCCGCCGGTCAACTGCAGCAGCCGGGCCAGCACGCCCCCACCCCAGACGCCCGTAGCCGGCAGCGGCAGGAGGACGAAGATGGTCACGCCGATCCAGCCCAACCGGCGGATCAGTGGGCGGTGGCGCTCCACCTGCGCCTCGGTCTTCCGCAGCCAGCGGTCGACCAGCGGGAACCGGGCGCCGTGGCGGTAGGCCCAGTTGAGCACCAACAGGACCAAGGGGATCTGGAGCACGTTGCCCGCCACCGCCACAGCTACGGCTGTGGTCGTAGGGAGTCCCAGGGCGAGACCCGCAGGGATACCAGCCCGAAGCTCCAACCCCGGAATCAGGGAGGTGGCAAAGGTGACCAGTATCGGCCAAAGCAGATCAGCCACAGATCCGATCTCACTCCTTCTTCTCAGCGATCATGAGGGAGGCTGCCACCGAGATCCCGATCACGCTCAGGACCACGGAAAGGGAGATGGCGATGGGCAGGTGGTAGCCGAAGGGGATCGCCAGCATCTTTGCGCCGATAAAGGCCAGCACCACGGAGAGGCCGATCTTCAGGTAGCGGAAGCGGTGAATGATCCCCGCCAGCAGGAAGTAGAGCGCCCGCAGGCCCAGGATCGCAAAGACGTTGGAGGTCAGAATGATAAAGGGGTCACGGGAGACGCCCATCACGGCTGGAATCGAATCGATGGCAAAGATGAGATCGGTCGCCTCGACCATCACGATCGACATGCCCAGAAGGGTCAGCATGCGCTTGCCGTTCTGGCGGGTAAAGATCTTGTTGCCGTCGAAGCCAGGGTACACGGGAATGATCTTAGCTGTCCACTGGTAAACCTTGCTCTCCGCAATGGGGCCGGTATGTCCGCCGCCCTTCACCATCTTGTAGGCGGTCACGATCAGGAAGAGGCCGAAGACCGGCAGCAGCCAGGTAAAGCGCTCCACCAGCTCCACGCCCAGCACGATCAAGATGCCGCGCATGATGATGGCGCCGATGATACCCCAGACCAGCGCCCGGTGCTGCAGGCCGCCCTTGAGGCCGAAGAAGCCGAAGATCATGGCGATGACGAAGATGTTGTCAACGCTGAGCGCCTTCTCCAGGGTGTAGCCTGCGATGTACTGCATCCACAGCTCTGTGCCGTACTGCCAGTAGACATAGCCGCTGAAGATCAGGGCAAGGGCGATCCAGGCTACCGAGTACCACGCCGCCTCTTTCAGCCCAATGTCATGGTCGTCCTTATGTAGGACAAACAGGTCGAGCCAGGTGGCGAAGGCGACAAAACCAAAGAAGGCAGCCAGCTCAAGTCCATGGGTCTCAAACATCCGATGAATACTCCCCTTCTATTCGCTTGCTCGATCTGTGACCAGAGAGGCTATCCAGCTCAAGCTGCAGCCGGAGTCGCTCCATGAGAAGCTCATTGCGCTGCTGCCGGTCGGCCCGCAGCCAGAGACGCAGGATCTCTTCGAGGCGCCGCTCAATCTGTGTCCGACGGTCCATGGTCTCACGCTCCCTTGGTCGGTTGATCAACGGCGGATGCAGGAACGAAGTGCACAGGGGGGCGGAGCCCCCCTCCGCACCTACCTCCCCCTGGCTTATGGCACCCAGTGCCGCCGTGTCATGCCGTCGTGGCCGCCACGACACGGCGTAGTACACTTTCTTCTACACACAAAAAGGGCACGGCAAAGGCCTTCGTTCCTTTCGGAACCAAGGTCTTGCCGTGCCCCCGCAGTTACGGTGGCAGGTACAGCCAGGGTTTCCCCGCAATGACGACTGCACCGCCTGGTTGCCCAGGCTGGCTACTCCCCTTGAGGAGTGCATATTCCGCTCATTTGTCTCGCTTATTCTACCATAACCGTGCCTGCGGTCAAGTGGCGATTTCAGGATTCGCTCAGAGCAGGTTTCGCAGGCACTGCCCGGTCCGACTTCCGCCGGCCGTCGCCACCGCCTCGGGCGTCCCCTCGGCCAGGAGGTAGCCCCCGGCCAGCCCACCCGCCGGACCCAGGTCGATCACCCAGTCGGTCACCTTCACCAGGTCCAGGTTATGCTCGACTACCACGACGCTGTTCCCCGCATCGACCAGCCCCTGCAGCACCTTGAGCAGATTCGCCACGTCGGCGGGGTGCAGCCCGGTGGTCGGCTCGTCGAGCAGGTAGAGGGTGCGCCCGCCAGACCTCCGCCCCAGCTCCTTGGCCAGCTTGACCCGCTGCGCCTCGCCGCCCGAGAGCGTGGTGGCCGGCTGCCCCAGCCCCAGGTAGCCCAGGCCGCACTCCTGCATCACCCCCAGCCGGCTCCGCACAGGCGGCACATCGTGGAACAGGTCGGCCGCCTCGGCGATGGTCATGTTCAAGATGTCGGCCACCGTGCAGCCGCCCCAGGTCACCTCCAGCACCTCCCGCCGGAAGCGCCGCCCATGGCAGGAGGGGCACCGGACCTGCACGTCGGGCAAGAAGTGCATCGAGACGGTCACCACACCGGCGCCCTTGCACTTCTCGCAGCGGCCCCCCGGCACGTTGAAGGAGAAGTGGTGGTCGGTCAATCCCCGCTGCCGAGCCTCCTCGGTGCTGGCAAAGAGCCGCCGCATCGGGCCGAAGACATCGGTATAGGTGGCGGCGTTGGACCGGGGCGTCCGCCCAATCGCCGCCTGGTTCAGGGTGATCACCTTCTCGATCTGCTCCCAGCCCTCAATCCGGTCGTGCTCGCCGGGCGCCTCCCCGGCATTGAAGTACCGCCGCCGGGCGGCCCGGTCGAGAATGTCGAAGACCAGGGAAGACTTACCCGACCCCGAGACCCCCGTGACCGCCACCAGCTTCCCCAGGGGGATGCGCACGGTCAGGTCCTTCAGGTTGTTGGCCCGTGCCCCGTAGACGGTCACGAACTGGCCATTCCCGGCCCGGCGGCCCTCGGGGATTGCGATCGACCGCCGGCCGGAGAGGAACTGCCCGGTCAGCGACTGGTCAAAGGCCGGGAGATCAGCGGGGGGTCCGGCGGCCACCACCTGCCCGCCGTGCTGCCCGGCGCCGGGGCCCATGTCGATCACGTAGTCGGCCGCCCGCACCAGCTCCATGTCGTGCTCGATCACGATCACCGTGTTGCCCAGGTCCCGCAGGCGTCTCAGAATCTCCACCAGCAGGCCGGTGTCCCCCTGGTGCAGCCCCATGGTGGGCTCGTCGAGCACATAGATCACCCCGGATAGGCCCGACCCCAGCAGGGCGGCCAGCCGGAGCCGCTGCGCCTCGCCCGCCGAGAGGCTGGGTGAGGGCCGCTCCAGCGTCAGGTAGCCCACCCCGGTGCGAATCACCCGCTGAACCCGCTCGTGCAGGTCATCGAGAATCGGCTGGGTGATCGCCCGCTCCTCCCCGTCGATCGCCCCCGGCAGCGCCTCCAGCCATCGGGCCAGGTCGGTCAGGGGCTCCCGTGACAGCTCGATGATCGTCTTGCCAAAGACCGTGACCGCACGGCTCTCCGGGCGCAGCCGATCCCCACGGCAGTCGGGGCAGACCTGCTGGACCACGTAGCGCTCCATCTTCTCGCGGTACTTCTGGTCCTCAATGCGCTCGGCATAGCGGCGCAAAAAGTTGGTGATGATCCCCTCAAAGCGGCCCTTCCTGGCGGTCTGGGGCGGCTCGATCCCCGGGAAATGCCGGCGAAAGATGGAACTCTCCACCCCGTAGAGCAGGAGGTCCCGCTGGATCGGCCCGTACTCCCTGACCGGCTGCTCTACATCAAACGGAAAGCCGAAGTGCTTCCCGGCCATGGTGAGCGTCTCGGTATTCCGTGCGATGTAGTATTCATCCCAGGCCAGCACGGCGCCGCCCACGATCGAGCGCCGCTCATCGACCAGGAGGCTCAGGTCGACCCCCTGGGTCACCCCCAGGCCCGTGCAGGTGGGGCAGGCGCCATCGAGCTTGTTGAAGGAGAAGTGGGTCATGGTCAGCTCGACCACCCGCTCGCCGCAGTGGGGACACGGGTAGGTGTTCGCGTCCCCCTCCCCCGCGCCGTCGTCCATAAAGTCGTGATCGTCGTTCAGCCCGTGCGGGGGCGGCACGTCGCCCTTGCACCGCGGACACGGGCGGTGGCCGATTTTGGCAAAGAGAATCCGCAGGTAGGTGTAGATCTCGGTCTCGGTGCCTACGGTCGAGCGGGGGCTGCGGTTGGTCAGGTGCTGGTCAACGCTGATGGAGGGCGACAGCCCCTCGATCCCGTCGATATTCGGCCGGGAAAGGTAGTCGGTCACCATCCCCATCGACTCCAGGTACTGCCGCTGCCCCTCCTTGTGGAGCACGTCGAAGGCGAGGGTCGATTTGCCCGACCCCGACAGGCCGGTCAGCACCACGAACTTGTTCTTGGGAATCCGGACGGTCACGTTCTTCAGGTTGTGCAGGCGAGCGCCCTTGATTACAAGCTCGTGATGCATACCGTGCTCCTTTCTGTGAGGGGGTGAGCGGGTTGCTTTGGGCCACATGCATTCATTATACCGAAAATTAAGAGACTGCGGAGTAGATCCTCCGCAGTCTCAGATTTGCCGGGCTAACGCTGGAGCCGAAAGCGCACCACATCGAGGGTGGGAAGCACAAGGGGTTCGGTGATCTGCGCCTTCGAGAAGTCGAAGGACCGCTCTTCTCCATCCACCACCATCGTCACCTTATAGCTCCGGGCCACCCGCTCTGCCAGCGCCTTGGTCATGGGCTCCGGCGCCGTAGAGTAGCCGTCCCCAAGGCTGAGAAACTCGCTCATTGCGCCCTCTATCTGGAAGTTCCAGGTCGGTGCCCAGGGTTCAGACGAGGTCACCTTGATCACCGCGCTGCTGTGCCGGCTCAGCCCCTCCAGGCGCAGGCTTATTCGGACATCGGGCTCACCTGGTCGATAGGAGACATCTACCCAAGTACCACCGTGGGTGCGAGCAGAGAGGCTCTTGGACCCATCTGGCAGCGTGACCAGATAGACGGCAACAACCAGCATCATGACCGCCCCCGCAAACCCGACCAGCATCCATGCCAACCTTCCCAGAGGGACTCACCTCCTGTTTGCCATCATACCGGAAGTGGTCGCTCGATTCGATCAGGTCACAACCCGATTCCATTGGAAGGATTTTTCCAGATCTCCACGAATGGAGACCGGACCAAGTAGGTGAGCGACAGTACCTGGCAAAGAGTTTCTAGGGGAGGTCATTTTCGTGCAGTCGAATACCGGCCTGGAGCTTACTCCCGACACGATATGCCGTCTTGCCCATCGGGCCGCAGAGATCATTGCAGACTACCTGACCCAGGTTCCAAACGGGCCGGCGATCCGCCCGACCACGCTGAGGGATGTGGAACAGCGGGTGGGAGGGCCAATGCCGGTTGACCCCGGCGACCCCTTTTCAGTCCTGGATCAGATCGCTGCGGAGATCGCGCCGTTCGGGGTGCACAACGCTCATCCCCGATTCTGGGGGTACGTGGGGACCTCGGCCTCGATCAGCGCCAGCCTGGCCGATGGGATCGCCGCCGCCCTGAACCTGAACGTGGTGACCAGCAAATCACGCCCCACGGCCGTGCAGGTGGAGCTGACCGCGCTGGGTTGGCTGAAGCAGCTGCTGGGCCTCTCCCCGGAGGCGGGGGCACTCCTCACCAGCGGGGGGACCATGGCCAACCTGCTCGGTCTGGCGGCAGCCCGCCAGGCACGGGCGCCCGGACAGGTGCGGAAGGAGGGCATGCAGGCCCTCCCCGCCCGCATGACTCTGTACGCCTCCACAGAAGCCCACATCTGCCACCAGAAGATCGCGGAGGTGATGGGTTTCGGCAGCCAGTACCTGCGCCGGATCCCGGTCGACGGCGCCAGCCGGATGGACATGGCGCTGCTGCGGGCGGCCGTCGCCGCTGACAGGGCAGCCGGGCTCTTCCCGCTGGCCGTGATCGGCTCGGCCGGCACGACCAACCATGGAGCCGTCGACCCGCTGGCCGACCTGGCAGACTTCTGCAGTGCCGAGGGCATCTGGCTGCACGTAGATGCCTGCTATGGCGGGTTTGCCCTCACCGCTGCCGCAGATGAGAACGGGGATCCGGTCCTGAGCGAGGTCACCCTTCACCACCTGAGGGCGATGTCCCGGGCCGACTCGGTCGCCGCCGATCCCCATAAATCCCTCTATATCCCCGTGGAGGCGGGGGTGGTCTTTGTCCGGGACCCCCAGCATCTCTGGGAGGCCTTTCACCTCTCCGCCGAGTACCTGGTCGGGGGCGACCACAACTTCCACGAGTACGGTCTGGCCACTTCCCGGGCCTTCCGGGCGCTCAAGATCTGGACAGCCCTGCGCCACCACGGCAGCCGGGCGCTGGCGGGGGCGCTGGCGGGCAACATGCGCCTGACCCGGTACATGCGCCAGTTGGTGACAGCCGCCCCGGACCTTGAGCCGGTCGGCCCGGAGCCGGAGTTGAGCATTCTCTGCTACAGGTACGTCCCTGCTGACCTGCGGGCACGGTTGGCCCGGGGTTCCGCCCCGGAATGCGAGGCGATCACGGCCTACGTGGACCGTCTCAACGACCGTCTGGTTGCGGACCTGCAAGCCGGGGGAGAGGCCTATGTCAGCAGCACGGTGCTGGCCGGGCGGCCGGTGATCCGGGCCTGCATTCTGAACTACCGCTCCACCCGGGCGGACGTGGAGGCTTTCGTGGCTCTCACCCAGTCGATCGGGGCTGCGGTGGACCGGGCGCTGGGTGCCGAGAGGCCGTAGGCCGAGAAGGTCATGAGAAAACCGCCTGCATCGCTCATGCAGGCGGTTTTCGGGTTTCGTGGCTGCACACCGGCCCTGCTCCATCCTGAGCGAAAAGGCGGGCGGGCCGTTCGTGCTAGTAGTAATCGGTCCACCAGGAGAGCTGCCCGTCGGAACACTTCGGGCACGCAGCCAGATAGAGGCCGCCAACATCGCCCACCACAAAGCTGATCTCGTCCCGGGTCATGATGGTGACCAGGTGAACCAGCGGCTCACCGCAGGAACAATGGGTAAAGCGGGGATCTTGTGCGCCGAGGACCCAGCCCCCGACCTTCGACCGTGCCAGCTCGTCGACCTTGTACAGTCGCTGGAGGTAGCGCTGATACTGAATGTGGTAATCAGGACGTGGGGCGATCGCCTTGACCTCCCACTCCAGAATTTCGGCATACTGTGACCAGGCGACCGGGTCAAACTCGGCCCCGGGGGCCAACTGCATGTTGACGTCGTGTTCCTCGCCATCCTTACGGATTCGCAGCCGCAGGGATTTCACCGCCCGCTCAGGCGGTGGAAGTGGCGTGCCGGGCAGCACCTCAAGCGACTCCAGAACACTCCGAAGGCTCTCATCCCAGGGGCTGGGCAGGTCGGGGCCGACATGGGCGGTCAGCACCTGAGCCCGGTTGTCCAGGAGGATCACCGGCAGCGGTTGCTCCTCCTGCGGAGGGACGGGCGGCAGTAGATAGGGATGCGGAGCGGCGGTAAGGTCGCCCCGCAGCAGCACCCTGTAGCCCGGCATAGTGTGGTCCTCAGGAGAGCAGCCAATGCAATAGAAGAAGCTGAGGAGGGCGATCCCTTCCAGCACCGGGAAGCCGATCTCGTTGAAGTTGATCTAAAACAGATGGTGGAGGGGGCGGTTGCACTGCTCACAGGCGGGCCAGCCTTCCTCTGCCGTCAGGTAGGGCGTGCCCGTCAGCTTGGTCCCCCGCGGGTCGTCGGCCTTCTGGGTGCGGTCCGAATGGAGGATGGCGGCTCGCAGGGCCCGGTCTCTCAGGTATCGATCCAGATCCGGGTGAAACGAAGGATCCACGCTCTCGGTCCGGCGTAGTAGACCCATGTCTGGCCGTAGTTGCATCGGTGCTGCACCGCCCCTCTCCTCATCGCCCCTGGCGCCCATCTCAAGGTTCGACCCTCACGGACTTGACCCAATTCAGGTTCCGGCCCAATCGAGATTCATGGTGAGAGTAAACAACAAGGAAGCGACCTGACTGGAGGTCCTGATCCGTGAGATAGTAGCGCACCGTGATGGGAAACGAATCACCGCGGTACCCAAACCCAGAGCCTACAAAGTTGTGTTCCGAGAAGTCTTCAGGGAGCGCCCCAACCTGCCGAGCCAGTTTCACCGCAGGCATATAGGTCGGCCCATAATTGCTTCGAGTAAAGCCTTCACCATCGACCTCACTCCCGTTGTCACATCCCATCCCATAGTCCTGGGGGAATAACGGCTGTCTGCCGTCAAATGCGTAGACCGTGTGCGTGTAGTTCTCTCCCATCAAAGGTGCAGGTGACTTGTGGTCCAGTTTGACCTCCAGTACCCATCGAATGTCGCTCTTACAGGCCGGAGGGTCCGCAGGTCGAACGCTTCCGGAAAGAACCACATCATCGGGGCCAATCCGAGGGTGCATACCCACGTATCCCACAAGTCCCATAGCTAGCAGAACGACCAGACCTACGACCATCATAGCCCGAAGACGAATCATGGCGCCTCCTTTTCGTCGCGCGACTGCCATCAATAGAAGTACCAACAAGTTCCTGAAAGTGTAGACCGTTTTATCTTCTTCAGAAAGATCACGAATCCTGCACTTGTTTACCGAAGGTGCGGCAACATAAGTAGGGCGGTGCAAGTATGCACCGCCCTCACCTATACCAATGCCTACCGGGCCAGGGCCAGCAGCGCCCCCTCCTGGAAGCCCAGGCGGGTCACCGCCCCCTCCTCGAGACTGCCGTGCCGGCCATGCACCACAGCGGTCACCCGCTGCTCGCCCACCCGGACCACATACTCGGTCAGCCGGCCCAGGAAGATCCGCCGCTCCACCGTGCCGGTGAAGGGGCCGTTGCCCAGCACCACCTCTTCCGGGCGGATGGCAACGGTCACATCCTGCCCCGCGGCCACCCCGACCGGGTTGCGCACGGGCAGGTGCTGGTCGAACAGGGTGACGCTTTCCGCCGCCGTCAGGTGGCCGGTCAGCATGTTCACCCCGCCGATGAAGTCGGCTACAAAGGTGGTGCGCGGCTCGTAGTAGATCTCCTCGGGGCTGCCCGCCTGCTCCACCTTCCCCTGGTTCATGATCACCACCACGTCGGAGATGGCCATCGCCTCCTCCTGGTCGTGGGTGACGTAGACCGTGGTGATCCCCAGCCGGCGCTGCAGCAGGCGGATATCCTCCCGCACCTGAATGCGGAGCTTGGCGTCGAGGTTGGAGAGCGGCTCGTCGAAGAGCAGCACCTTGGGCGACATCACCAGCGCCCGGGCCAGGGCGACCCGCTGCTGCTGGCCGCCGGAGAGCTGGTTGGGCTGGCGCTCGCTCAGGTCGCCGAGGCCCATCATCGCCAGCTTCTCGGCCACCGCCGCCTTGATCTGCGCCTCGGGCAGCTTGCGCAGCCGCAGGCCGTAGGCCACGTTCTCGAAGACGCTCAGGTGCGGGAAGAGGGCGTAGCTCTGGAAGACCATCGCCGTCTCCCGCTTGTTGGGGGGCACCGAGCCCACCGCCTCGCCATCGAGATAGATCTCGCCTGCGGTGACCATCTCCAGGCCGGCGATCATCCGCAGCACGGTGGTCTTGCCGCAGCCGGAGGGGCCCAGAAGGGTGACAAAGGCCCCTGCCGGGAACTCCAGCGAGACGTTGTCGACCGCCCGGACGACCTTCCGCTGGGACTCGAACTCCTTCACCAGGTTTTCCAATCGAAGCGTCGCGCGCATGCCGGGCCCTCCTACAGGTCAGATATGCTGGTCTTGATGCCGAAGAGCCGCAACACCACGGCCAGGAGCACGGTGACCACCAGGACGATCAGGATCAGCAGGGTCGAGTAGGCGGAGGCGTAGCCCCAGCGGCCCACATCGACCTGGTTCAGAATCGCCACCGTCAGCAGGTTGTACTTGGCGGAGACCAGGAAGATCACCTGGGAGACGGCGGTCATCGCCCGGACAAAGCTGTAGAGCAGGCCCGAGAAGAAAGCGGAGCCCATGAGCGGGAGCATCACCTTGCGGAAGGTCTGGCTCGTGGTCGCCCCCAGGTTGGTCGAGGCCTCCTCCATGGCCGGATCGATCTGCTGCAGCGCAGCAATGCCCGAGCGAATGCCCACCGGCATGTTGCGGAAGACAAAGGCCAGCACCAGAATCGTCCCCGTGGCGGTCAGCACCAGCGGTGGCTTGTTGAAGGCGAGAATGTAGCCGATGCCGATAACCGTGCCGGGCACCGCCAGGGAGAGCATCGCCACGAACTCCATCAGCCCGCGGCCGAAGAACTGCTTTTTCGTGACCAGGTAGGCGATGACCATGCCCATGATGCCGGCGATCGGCATGGAGATCAGCGCCAGCCTCGTTGTGTCGTAGATCGGCTTCATGCCCAGGCTGAGCACGTACTTGAAGTGATCGAGAGTGAAGGACCAGTTGATCCCCCAGAGCTTGATAAAGGCGTTGATGGGGATCAGGGCGTACATGGCGATCACCACCAGGGTAAGCAGGCCGGTGACGATAGTCAGGGGCCAGACCACCCAGGGGTCGGTAATCATGGTCCGCTCCCGGGCCGGCTTGCCGGTGACGGTCACATAGGAGCGTCCGGCGATGAAGTACCGCTGGAGCACAAAGACCGCCACGGTGATGAAGAGCAGGAGCACGGCCACCGCCGAGCCGCCCTGCAGGTCGTAGCCGCCGATCGCCTGCTGGTAGATCTGCACCGCCAGCACCATGTAGTTCCCGCCGATCACCATCGGGTTGCCGAAGTCGGCCAGCGACTGAATAAAGACCAGCAGGAATGCGTTGGCCAGACCGGGGAGCAGCAGGGGCAGGGTGATGGTGCGGAAGACCTGCCAGCGGGAGGCGCCGGCGTTGCGGGCCGCCTCCTCCAGGCTGACGTCGACGTTCTGGAGCAGGCCGATCAGCACCAGGAAGGTGACCGGAAACTCGGTCAGCACCATGACCAGCACCAGGCCGCCGAAGCCGTAGATGTTGGCGTTCTGAAGCCCCAGGAGCTCCCGTGTGATCAGGCCGACCCGCCCGAAGAGCAGAATCGCCGAGAGCGCCACCAGAAAGGGTGGCGAGACCACCGGCAGGATCGCCAGCGCCCGGAAGAGCTTCTTGAAGGGCACCTTCACATAGGCGACGGTATAGGCGAAGAGGAAGCCGACAGCGGTGGCGATCAGGCTGACCGTGGTGCAGAGGACCAGGGTGTTGATGAAGATCGCCCGGATTCGCTCGCTGCTGACCACCCGCCAGTACGCCTGCAGGGAGAAGCCGTCGGGGGTCATGGCGCTCTGCTTGAGCACCATCCAGAGCGGGTTGACGATAAAGAGCCAGAGGGCGCCCGCCACGAGCAGGATCGTCAGCAGGACCACCGGCTCCAGCCGGGGGTTGCGCTTCAGGCGCAGGGTGGGAAAGCCCACGGTTTAGTCCCTCCAGGTAGGAACAAGGGCCGAGCTGGGTAGCCCGGCCCTCGCCGCCTTACTTCATGTTCACAGCGTTGGACCACTTCTCGACCAGGGTGGTGCGGTTCTTGCCGGCCCACTCGAAGTTGTAGTTGATGGTCTTGGTCTTGGCCAGCTCGAAGGCCTCGGGCGGGTTCTTGGCGTCGGGGTTGGTCAGCGACTGGTAGGAGCCGTACTTCTGGCCCAGCTCCTGCGCCTCCTTGGTCAGCGCCCAGTCGATGAACAGCTTGGCCGCCTCCTGGTCGGGGCCGCCCTTGATCAGCGCCACGGCGCCGATCTCGTAGCCGGTGCCCTCGCTGGGGAAGGTGACCTTGAGGGGCATGCCCTCCTTGGCGTACTTGACGATGTCATGGGCGAAGGAGATGCCGATCAGAACCTCGCCGCGGCCGGCCATCTGGCCCGGGGCGGTGCCCGACTTGGGGTACTGGGCGACCTGCGGGTGCAGCTTCTTCATGTACTCCAGGCCCTTCTCCTCACCCAGAATCTGGACCATGGTGGCCAGCACGGTGTAGGAGGTGCCCGAGGAGCCAGGGTTTGCGACGGCGATCTGGCCCTTGAACTCAGGCTTCAGGAGGTCCTCCCACGAGGTGGGCGGGGTGAGCTTCTTCTCCTCCATCAGCTTGGTGTTGTAACCAAAGCCCAGCAGGCCGACGTAGATGCCGGTCCAGTAGCCGTTGGCGTCCTTGAACTGGGCGGGGATCTTGGCGGCGTTGGGGGAGACGTACTTCTCGAGCAACCCCTCTTCCCGGGCGGCGATGTAGGCGTCGGCGGGGCCGCCGTACCAGACGCTGGCCTTGGGGTTGTCCTTCTCGGCCCGAATACGGGTCAGGGTCTCACCGGAGGACATGCGGACCCACTCGACCTTGACGCCGGTCTTCGCCTCGAACTCGGCGACGGCGCCCTTGACGTGGTCTTCCATCATACCGGCGTACAGGACCAGCTTCAGGTTCTTCTTGGGCTCGGGCTGCGGGGTGGCGGCCGGGGTCTCGGCGGGCTTGGTGGCGCCGCCGCATCCGGCGATCACTGTGAGGAGCGACAGGGTCAGCAGCAATGCCAGGATCCGCTTCATGAGTGAAATCCCCCTTGTGTGTGGCATCTGCGGACTTGGTCTGACCCTATCGTAGCGAAGAGCGCTCATCTGCGGTATCCGCATCGGTCCGGACAGCTTGTCCGTAGTATTACTTACATTCCAGTCGGGGGGAGGGAGAGCGCTCCCTCCCCCCGACACCCCCCACGCTGCGGGACTAACCCGAACACCCTCCGTGGCGAACAGTCGTCACGGAGGGTTCTGCCTTACTGGGCTGGCCCCTGGTTGACTCAGCTAGATCTCCTGGCGCCTTAGCGTTAGCCAACCTAGCACCAGAGCTACTGCGATCATGGCTGCTACTCCGGCTATGGGGCCTGCGGCGATGTACTCCTGGCCGGCCAGGGCTTTCACGGCGCTCTCGGTCAGCTTGCCGGGGTGGAGCTTGGCAATCGTGGGGCCCAGGTACCTGGGGACGGTGTTCAGGACCATCACCGTCACCAGGGCGGTGCCGCCCGCGGCCAGGGGGCTGGGCATGAAGGTGGAGAGGCTCAGGGTGACGGCTATGGCCAGGAGCAGGTTGGGCAGGTAGAGGGCGCTTCCCACGGCTACGTCTGACCAGTCTACCGGGCCGACCAGGACCTGCGTGTAGTAGGCGGTCAGGGCCATGCCGGCGGCAAGGCTGAAGACGGCCAGGAGGCTGAAGGCTGAGGCCTTGGCCAGTAGGTACTCGCCCCGGCCCACGGGCTTGGTCAATACCGTTGCAGCCACGCCGGAGAGGCGCTCGCCGGCGATGGCGCCCATGGCTATCAGGACCAGGAGCAGGATCCCTGCCTGGTTGAACTGGCCGATCGCCTGCGCTACGACCTCACCGGGCGGAGGCACCGGGATCTCGATCACCGTGCCTTTGGGGAGGTTCCCGGCGCTGGCCAGCAGGGTGGGCATCATCTTGAAGGAGACGGGCTGGCTGACGCCCAGCAGGGCGAACAGGAGGGGCACGAAGAGCAGCTTGTAGCTGCGGGCCAGCTCCTTCAGTTCCTTGGTCAGCATGCTCATGAAGATCATTGTGCACCCACCACCTTCAGGAAGATATCCTCGAGGGTTGGCGCCTCCACCCCATACCGAACCAGGGTGGAGCCTGTCTCCAGGATCGCCCTTGGCAGGTGGCTGCGGGCAGCGGCCAGGTCGGAAACGGCGATACGGTGGACCGGGCCCTCCCGGCGGACACCGGTCACGTAGGGGAGCGCTGCCAGCGTCTGGCTCACATCGGGGTCGTGGGGGTCAACCTCTACCGTGAAGACCGGGAGGGCGTGGGTCTGGCGCAGTTCAGCCATGGAGGCCTCCACCGCGACCTTCCCCTTGTGGATGATGATCACCCAGTCGCAGACCCGCTCCACATCGGCCAGCACATGGCTGGACATGAAGACGGTGGTCTCGCCCCGGAGTTCATCGATCAGGTTCAGAATCTCATGCCGGCCGATGGGGTCCAGGGCGGAGACGGGCTCGTCAAGGAAGACGAGCTTGGGGCGGTTGATCAGGGCCTGAGCGATGCCCAGCCGCTGCTTCATGCCGCCGCTGTACCCACCGATGGCCCGGTTGCGTGCCTCCCAGAGGTTGAGCCGCTTCAGCAGCTCCTCGGCCCGGCTGCGGGCTGCCCTGGGCTCCATGCGGAAGAGGCTGGCGACCCAGAGCAGGAACTCCTGGCCGCTCATGTAGGAGTAGAAGGCTGGGTTCTGGGCCAGGTAGCCGATGCGGGCCTGAACTGCATCGGGGTGGGTGGCCACATCGAGCCCATCCACCAGCGCCCTGCCGCCGGTCGGGCGGGCCAGGCCGCTGAGGATTCGGATCGTGGTGGTCTTGCCGGCCCCGTTGGGGCCTAAGAAGCCGATGCACCCGCCCTCCTTCACGCTGAAGGAGACCGACTGCAGCGCCTGGACCTCGCCGTAGCGCTTGGTCAGGCCTTCACAGGTGATCAGTGTCATGTTCGTCCCCCCTAGTCACGCCGCCCGAAGAGGAAGTAGGCGATGGGACCAAAGGTGCCGATGAAGATACAGGCCAGCGCCCAGGCCCACTTGGGACCCTTGACCCGCTCCGGCTCGCGCCGTACCAGGTCGATCAGGGCGATAATCATCAGGATCAACTGAATCGCGGCCAGGGGCAGAATGATCATCATCAGCTGCTGCGTATCCATGGGTCCATCCTCCTTCGGGCGCATCAGTGTCGTTTTGCCTGGATTCGACGGTCTGACGCCCGAGGGGGTGGAATGGTTCAACGCCGCACGGGAAAATTTCCGGCCCTAGGTCAGTTTGTGCTCCAGGGCGTAGCGGACCAGTTCGGAGCGGGTGTGCAGGCCCAACTTTTCGCAGACCCGGTTCTTGTAGGTCTCCACCGTGCGGACCCCCACCTGGAGTTGCTCCGCGATCTCCTGGTTGGTGTGGCCCAGAGCCACCAGGCGCAGCACCTCCAGCTCCCGGGGGCTGAGGGGCGCGACCTGGCTCTCCCGGGGCCGCTCGCCCTGGAGGAGCCGGGCGGCCAGGGTAGGGTAGATATAGGTCTGGCCGGCGGCTACCGCCTCAATGGCGGCCAGCAGTTCCACGTCGGCCGCCTCCTTCAGCACATAGCCGCTGCCGCCGGCCTGCATTACCTGCCGCACGTAGGCCACGTCGTCGTGCATGGTCAGCACCAGCACCCTCGCCAGACGGGCCAGCTCCTTCAGGTAGAGAAGACCCGATCCGCCGGGCATGGCCAGGTCGAGGATCACCAGGTCGGGCTGCTCCCGCCGGGCCAACTCCAACGCCTCGGCCCCGCTGGACGCCTCGCCCACCACATCGAGGTTGGGCTGGGTCTGGAGGAGCAGCCGCAGGCCGGAACGGACCACACGGTGGTCGTCGACGATCAGGAGACGCACGCCGATTCCTCCTCTCCATCTAACGGCACCTTGATGTAAATCGTTGTACCACCACCGGCGGATGACTCGATGGTAACGTTCCCACCCACCAGGGCGGCCCGCTCGGCCATGCCGGCCAGCCCTACGCCCGCCCGGGCGGAGCCCAGGTCGAAGCCGCGGCCGTCGTCTTCCACGATCGCCCGGATTACCGGGCCCCGCAGGTCGAGCAGCACGCCGAAGTGGCGGGCCCGGCTGTGGCGGGCGATGTTGGTCAGCGCCTCCTGGATCACCCGGTAGAGCGTGGTCTCCACCGCCGGGTTGAGGCGGAGCTCCTCGGAGCCGGCCACCTGCAGGCCGCCCTTAATTCCGTGCAGGCGGGCGAAGTCCTCGGTGTAGCGGCGCAGGGCAGCCACCAGGCCCATGTCATCGAGCACGGCGGGACGCAGGTCCCGGGAGAGCCGCCGCACTGACTCCAGCGTCTCCGCTGCCAGCTCCCGCAGGTAGGGCACATGCTCCTGCCGGGACTCCGGGGCGCTTTCCAACACCCGCAGCCCGACGATCAGCCCGGTGAGCGCCTGGCCGATCTCGTCGTGCAGCTCCCGGGAGATGCGGCCCCGCTCCTCCTCCTGAGCGGTGAGCACCTTCTGCAGCAGCATCGTCCGGGCCTGTTCCTTCTGGATCACCGTGGCCTGGGCGGCCGCCAGCCGCCCCACCATCTTGTTGAAGTCGCGGGCCAGCAGGCCCAGCTCGTCGGGGGCGCCCGGCTCGACCCTCACGGCCAGGTCACCGTTGCCCACCGCCCGGGCAGCGGTCGTGAGCCGCCAGATCCGCACACCGACCCGCATGATGAGCAGGTAGGCCACCAGCAGCGCCAGGGCGCCCACCACCCCTACCGTGAGCATCTGGTTCCGCTCCACCTCCTGGAGCGAGGCGACCAGGTGGTTCTGGGTCAGCCCTACCCGCACGTGGCCGGCCAGGCCATCAACCACCGGGGCGACGGCGTCGTGCAGCACGCCCTCCTCGGAGTCGAAGAGCGCGACGGAGGGCCTTTCATCCCGTCGCACGGGCCGCTGGGTCAGCAGGTCACGGGGGAAGCCCCCGGTAAAGGTGTGGGCGACCAGGTTGCCCCGGCCATCCACCACAAAGGCGTAGCGCACGTCGGGGTTGGTGGCGAGGGTGTCGAGCAGGATCTCCCGGACCTCCAGGGCGTTGCCGGTCAGGAGCGGGTCGGTCACCCGCAGGGCCACGTCGCCGGCCACCGAGAGCGCCCGCTTATCCAGTTCAGCGCCGGCGGTGGTGATCAGGGCGGTGCGAAGCTGAAGCAGCGAGGCCATGCCCAGCGTCAGAGCGAGCCCCAGCACCACCATGGTCAGCTGGCGGCGGACGCTTGGCCCCTGCCAGAAGCGGCGCTTCATCGCCTCACCCCCACTCGCTCAGCCAACTCGGTCACGGGTTCGAACCAGGCGGGTTCGGGGACGACGAAGCCGTCTAGGTAGAGGCCGGCCAGCACAGCGCTCCCCTGCTCGTCATCGCTCATCTCCACCAGCGCCTCGCGAAGCTGCCGCTTCAGCTCGTAGCCCAGGCGGGGGCTGACCACCAGCGGCGGGGCACCGTAGGGGTCGGACATCTCAATCACCCGGATCCGGCGGGCCAGGTCGGGGTCGTGCAGCACCGCCAGGTCGAACATGACGCTGTCGACGGCGGCGCCATCAACCAGGCCCTGGTCCAGCGCCTTGATCGCCTTGTCGTCGCTGGAGGTGAAGATCGTCTTGTCGAAGAACCGGTCGACCGCCTCGCCCAGCCCCAGCACCAGCGCCTCGGGAAAGAGCCGACCCGATGCGGAGAGCGGGTCGGTATAGGCGAAGGTGTGGCCCTTCAGGTCGGCAAACCGCTCCAGCCCACTGTACCGCCGCACGATGATAAGGGAGCGGTGGCTCGGCTTCCCCTCGTAGACCGGGACCGCCACCGCCTCCATGCCGAACTCCTTCTGCCCGACCACGTAGGCGTAACTGGAGACAAAGCCCACCTGCACCTGCCCCGAGCGAATCAGGTCGACCATCTCGGTGTGCGACCGGGGCAGAACCACCTCCACGTGCCGCCCCAGCTTCCGGCCCAGGTAGTCGAGCAGCGGGCCGTACCGCAGCAGCGTCTCCCGGGGAGAGAGCATGGTAGAGAGCCCCACCCGCAGGACCGGGCGGGGCGAGATGCCCTGGGCGCCCCCGGCCAGGGTGGGGTCCAGTTCGTGGAGACGCACAAACGGGTGGCTCTCCTTGCTTCCACAGCCGGCGAGGAGGGAGGTCAGGGTCAGGAGCACCAGCAGCAGCGGCACAACGCGGCGCATCGGATCACCCCTCCGTATCGTAACCCTGATGGGATTAGACCTCCGCACCCCTATTCCCTTCGCCCCCCGATATTCTTCAGGGCGCAACACTAGGAGCACCAGGAGGGACTCCTGATGTCAATATGTACCCTAGACCAGTGTTCCGGCTGCATGCGTCATGCGGCCGGGTGGTGGTTAGGGACAGCCATGATTCCATAGCAAAGCTGATCCTGGCCTGCTGCTTAGCCACGA
>JBMONB010000214.1:0-35767 GCA_049325315.1 Bacillota bacterium
GTCCGGCTCTTCAAACATGGCCAGGAGTTCCGCATGTCCAAGCGCAAGGGGAATTTCGTGCTGATGGAGGACCTGCTGGACCAGGTCTCCGTCGATGCCGCCCGCTACTTCTTCCTGACCCGTGGCCTCGATGCCCACATGGACTTCGATCTTGACCTGGCCAACCTGAAGTCCAGCGACAACCCGGTCTTCTACGTACAGTACGCCCATGCCCGCATCTGCTCGATTTTGCGCCAGGCGGAGGAGCAGGGCCACAAGGTTTTGCCGGCCGGCGAGGTCGATCTCGCCCTTCTGCATGATGAGACCGAGATCGACCTGCTAAAGAAGCTGGCGGACTTCCCTGAAGAGATTATTGGCGCTGCCGACGCCCGGGAGGCGCACCGCCTCACCCGGTACCTGAATGATCTGGCCACCGTCTTCCACAGCTTTTACACCCGCTGCCGGGTCGTGACGGATGACCAGGCCCTCACCAGATCTCGCCTGGTACTGGTGGATGCGACCAGGGTTGTTCTTCGCAACGCCCTGAGCATCCTGGGAGTCAGCGCACCGGAACGGATGTGATAGCTTGTCATCAGAAGCGTTAAAAGAGTGGGCGCTGGCTATTCTCAGTGGCGGCATTGCCGGGTTCCTCTTTGGCAAGTTGAAGCTACCGGTACCCGCCCCACCCACCATTGCCGGCATTCTTGGCATTGTTGGCATTGCCGTCGGCTACTGGCTAGCGAAGCGGTAGTGGCAGCCCAAACACTTGTGTGCTAAAATAGCGAAAGAGCCCGCTCCTTGCGAGCAGGCTCTTTTTGTTCGTCTTGGGCGCTAGTCAACGGGCTGACCGTTGATTTCGATCGTATACGAAATCTTGGCCCCGTACCGGAACAGACCGGCGACGGAGCAGTAGGTGGTCTCCGAAAGCTCCACGGCCCGCTTGACCTTGTCGGCGGGCACCGCGTTGCCGAAGATCCGGTAGACCATGCGGAACTGCTCGAAATACTTGGGGTGCTCGGCTCGCTCATCGGCCTCTATGGCGATCTCCAACCGATCGAACTCCACCCGCATCTTGCGCAGAATGGAGACCACGTCCATGCCGGTACAGCCGCCCAGACCGGCCAGGAGCAGTTCGACAGGCCGGGACCCCTTGTTCTCGCCACCTACCTCTTCACGAGCGTCCATGATCACATCATGGCCGGAACCCGTACGGGCGCTGAACGCCATTCCACCTGTCCAGGTAACCAGTGCTTCCTTCAAACGATATCACCTCGATTGTATCGTACCCCACGGGGTACTTGTCTGCAAATGGCTCGAAAGCATTAGTCTGTTCCTTATCTGCTGTGAGCCAGGACCTGCTCTACATTTTCCCGAAGCTTTTTTACGGCGACGCGAACTCTCTGGTATCCGGGCGCGCTCATAAGGGTGAGGCGCTGGGTAGAGGGAGGCGAAGCCGCTGAGGAGGGAGACACACGTGACCTTGGAGGACCGCTTCTTCGCCCTTTACAAGCCCGAGCAAAACCGACTCTACCGGACGGCCTGGGCGATTCTCGGCAACGAAGCAGACGCCGGCGATGCGCTTCAGGAAGCCACGATCCGTGCCTACAGGGCATTTAGCCAACTCAAGGGCGGTGAAGCAGCCTTTCCGGCCTGGATGCGCCGCATTCTGGTGAACACCTGTACGCAGATTCTGCGCAAGCGGATGCGGGTGATTCCGGTAGAGCGCCCCGAAGACCTGGCCGAACATGGCTCGACCGAGATCGATCTGCCCATGGAGGGCGATGTCTGGGACGCTGTGCGCAGCCTCGATGAACGCTATCGTGCAGTCGTGGTTCTCCGCTTCCTCAATGACCTGCAGCTAGAGGAGATCGCCGCCGCACTGGATATTCCCCTTGGGACGGTGAAGTCCCGGCTGCACTCCGCTTTGAAACAGCTACGGAACCGCTTGCAGGCGGGCGAAAATGAAAGGAGGGGCGCCGTGTAATGCAGTGCGAGCACGTCCAACGAGAACTGATCGCCTATAACGATGGCAGGCTCTCGCCGCAGGAGCGCGCCACCATCGAAGCCCACCTATCCAGCTGCGAGGCCTGCGCCGAGGAGGCCACCGCGATGACGAAGATGGGGGATCTGCTCTCCAAGGGACTCAGGGATTGGGTTGACCAGGGGGTTTGCCCAAGTGATGTAGCCGAGCGGATCGAGATGAGTCTGCGCTCTGCCCGCCAGCGCCCCTGGTGGCAGCGGTGGCCTGCCGTAATTGGTGCGGCCGCATCTGTGGCAGCGATCTTTATTGTCGTGCTTGCAACCCAGCCCCACCTGGCACAGCAGATAGCCTCCGTCCCGCTGATCGGGGGTCTGGCTGCGCAACTGATCGACCCCGACGTTGAGATCTACGTCGATCCGCAGCAAAAGGTGGCTGCGTCGCTCTTCCGACCCACCCGGACCGTGGACCTGAACACTCAGACAACCCTGGAGGGGACAACGCTTACCATCAAGCGGGTAGCGACCGACGGCAAATTGCTGCGGGTCCAATACACGATCAAGGCCGAGAGCCTGGTACTGCTGACCTCCGATGGGAAGGGGCTGCTCCTCCCCGAACTCCACAATCAGTCGGGGGCGGTTCAGGCCCACAGCCTGACGGCGGACCGGCGAGGAGACGAGATCCACTTTGTCGCATACTTCGACGCCGTGGCTGAAGGGGAGAGACTGACCCTGACGGTGCCGGCCCTCCCGGCAGGTGGGGGCCGCCAGCAGGGGCCGTGGACGGTCTCCTTCACCAACTGAGCTTTATGTGGACATCTCCGGCAGGGGGCAGCAGACCCCCTGCCTGTTGCATATCCTGGCAGGGCGCAGGAAAGCGCGCCAATTTTCCAGGATTTCGGGGTATCCGTGTCGAACGGAGTAGGAAAGGGAGGAGGACGTGTGAAACCAAAGGTGAAGGTAGGCCTCGCACTGGGAGGTGGCTTCGCCAGGGGAATCGCACACATTGGCGTCCTCCAGGCCCTTCTGGCCAGTCATATACCAATCGACCTTGTTGCAGGAACTTCAGCTGGGAGCCTGGTTGGCGCCATGTTTAGTGCAGGGGTAGACCCCTGGCTCATGGAGCGTGTAGTCGAACAGATGAACTGGCGGGCGCTGGTTCGCCTGCGTCTCCGCCGAGACGGGTTGCTTGATGCCGAAGGACTCGAGCGCTTTATTGTGGGGCAGGTAGGAGACCTGCACTTTCGTGACCTGAGAATCCCGTTTACAGCGACGGCGACAGATCTGTTATCAGGGCAGGAGGTCCTGCTCAACTCGGGCCGGGTCTCAACCGCTGTTCGGGCCAGCTGCGCCTTTCCTGGCATCTTTCTGCCGGTGCGGGTGGGCCAGCACACACTGGTCGATGGCGGACTCACCCACCCCGTGCCAGCCTCCGTTGCACGCCGCATGGGCGCGGACCTGGTGATTGGCGTAGAACTGAATCGTTCCCGACCACAGGCCAAGCCGCCACGAAATCTCCTGCACATCATGCTCTACAGCCTCACCCTCGTCCAGCGTCCGCATATTGAGAAGGCGCTGGGAGAGGCGGATGTGGCCATACGCCCGGACCTGAACGACTACAGCGTCATGGAGTTAGAGCGGGCCCAGGAGATCATAAGGGCCGGCAGGGACGCGACGATGGAGGTTGTCCCCGCTATTCGGGAGCGACTGGCTGCCCTGGAAGAAGCAGTTGCGTACAGGAACAACAAGAAACAGACCTACCAGGACCCGATAGACGAAGAGGCCACCGATGTTGCAGCAACACATCAGGAATCAGCAAACCAGGAGCCGTGACCAGGGGAGGGAACTGCCGTAATCAATCAGGAAAGACTGCTGCAGGCCCTCATGTCCGTCATCGACGAAGGGATTCACGTTGTCGACCGTGACGGCGTGACGGTGCTCTACAATGCCCAAGCAGGCCAGAACGACGGGCTGACGCCCGATGAGGTGATCGGAAGGCATCTGCTCAAGGTCTTTCCGTCCCTCACGGAGGCGACCTCTACGCTGTTGAAGGTACTGGCTACCGGTCTGCCTATCGAGAATCAGGAACAGACCTTTACGAACTACAAGGGATTGCGGGTCACCACGATCAACTCGACCTTCCCGATCTATGAAGCGGGTGAGATGGTCGGCGCAATTGAGATCTCCAAGGATGTCACCCGGGTGCGGGAGCTCTCCGAGCGGGTGGTGGGCCTGCAGGCTGAACTCCTGCGCCGTCGCCGCCGTCGTGGGGCTGCGACAGGTGCGGCTCGTTACAGTATCGAGGACCTGGTAGGAGAGCATGCCCGCATGCGAGCGCTGAAGGAGCGGGCGTTGAGAGCGGCTCGAGGCTCCTCGCCCGTGCTGGTCTACGGTGAGACCGGCACAGGCAAGGAGCTACTGGTGCATGCGATCCACCAAGCCAGCGAGCGCCGGGCCCGGCCACTGGTGGCGCAGAACTGCGCAGCGCTTCCCGAGGGGCTCCTGGAGTCGATTCTCTTCGGCACGGTAAAGGGGTCCTTCACCGGGGCCGAGGACCGGCCGGGCCTTTTTGAGTTGGCAGACGGCGGCACGCTCTACCTTGACGAGATTAACTCGATGAACCTGGAACTGCAGGCCAAGCTTTTGCGGGTTCTGCAGGACGGCCGCATCCGCCGGGTAGGCGACACGGCTGAGCTCAGCGTCGATGTACGGGTGATTGCATCGACCAATGTGGACCCCCTCGAGGCGGTGGAGAAGCAGCGGCTGCGACAGGACCTGTACTACCGCATTAACGTGGTTTACCTGGAACTGCCCGCCCTGCGGGACCGGCGCTCGGACATTCCCGTATTGATCGAGCATTTCCTACGGGAGCACGGGCACCGGTTGGGATTGCAGGGCCGGCGCCTGAGTCCGGCGGTGGAGCGGTTTTTCCTGGCACACGACTGGCCCGGGAACGTACGCGAGCTGGAACATGCCATTGAGGCAGCCCTGCAGATGGCGACCGGCGAAGAGGTCACCCTGGCCGACCTGCCTGTTCACCTGCAGCGAGCGGCGGGCACCGCAGAGGCGACCCGGGCGGACCAGGGGCTGCCGTCTGGTTCCCAGGCGATCAACCCTCGGGAGCTTCGCAAGAACCTGACCCATCTGGAGCGTGAGGCTGTAGAGCGGGCGTTGAGGGAGTGTGGCTGGAACCTGAGTCGGGCCGCCCGCATTCTGGGGCTGCCCCGGCAGACCCTGCAGTACCGTATCAAAACTCTCGGCTTAAAAAAGCCAGAAGCGGGGGGGCGTAGCGAATGAAGGCAGCGGACTTCTTCCCTTTGCGGCACGAGGTCCGGGCCGGCACACTGCAGGCGGTGCGAAGTCTATCGCCCGAGCACCTGGAGTGGAAGCCTGCAGGTGGTGTGCATTCCATTATGGGCTGGCTGCGGCACATTGCTCAGAGCGAAGACTGGTGGATTCAAGCCGGGGTGATGGAAAGGCATGATTTCGTACCCAGGCGGAAGGGTCAATTGCTGGAGTTGGATCAGGTGTTGGCCTACCTGGAGGAGACCAGGGGGACCACGGAGCGGCTCCTGCAGGAGTGGCCGGCGGAGAAACTGAGCGAGCAGGTACCCGTACCACCGGGCTTTCTCGGAGCCTATCGGGGCCCAAAGCTCAGCCTCCATTGGGTAATGGGTAACCTTTTTCACCATGAGCTGCATCACCGCGGGCAGATCTATCTTTACTTGCGGATGATGGGCATTGAGCCGCCGGCGTACTGATACATACAAGGGGCCAGCCGCTAGGGCTGGCCCTTCCGTTTTGACGCCGCGACGCGCCTGGCGTGCTTCTTCGTTGTCTTGGGCTCCGCAGGGCGGGCTTTTGGCCGTGCCACACGCTTTTGCGCCGAAAGAATGGTGTAGCCATCTCTTTCAACCACCCGGCAACCGCCAAAGACTGTGCGCACCTTTTGCACGTACCAGTCTGCCCGCTTCACCACCAGGTAGAGCCATCCGTCCGGACTCAGGTGCTGGTGGGCGCCTTCAATGAAGCCCTTTGCGATAGCGAAGTCGGTGTGATAGGGCGGGTTGGAGGCGATCACGTCGAACTGACGGCCGGCAAGGGCCAGAAAACCGTCGCTCGGGATTACCTCGGCTTCGGGGACATTCAGGCGGGTGAGGCGAAGGGCCCTGGCCGACACATCGACAGCTGTCACCTCACACCCCCACACCCGGGTGGCTACCAGGCTGACCACACCGACGCCGCAGCCCAGGTCGAGAAAGCGTTGGCCCGGCTGGGCCTCAATAAGGTTGAGCATCTCCCGGGTGCCGGGGTCCAGACCCCGGGGGGAGAAGACGCCAGGCTCCGACCGCACCGGCAATGTGTGCTCCCCGACCGTGACCGAGTAATGCAGCACTTCAAACTCGGCCTGACCGGCCAGAGGGCGACGAGCAACCAGCGCTTCGTTCTGCTCTTCAATCTCGCCGAACCACGGCGCCAGGTCCTCCCGGCGGGTCGTGGTGTAGAGCGTCCCGCCCGGCTGGAGCAACCCCGCTGCCTGCGCTACAAACCCCGCGGCAAGGGCCGGATCCAGTTCGCGCGCATCTAGAAAGATTGTTGCATAGCTCCCTGCAGGGAGCTGGTCCGTGTGGTAGAGCGGGGTGACCCCTGCCGCTCGTGCCAGTTCACAGGCAGCCCAGTGATCATGTGCGTACCCGCAGCCCAGCGACCGAGCAACGGCGCCCTGATAGCTGGCGATATCCAGGGCTGGTTGGCTGGAGACGGGGCAGAACTGCAGCAGTGCGCGGGTAGAGCGAGGTATCGTCATGGGGACCTCCATCTTATCGGAAATCGGTGTACTCGTCATTCTTCCCCGTTCGGCGGGCAAACGCCTTCACATTTCAGGGGGAAACAGGTCCTCAGAAGTATTCCTCACCTACATCAGAGATTTATGAAATTGAGCTGATAAAAACAGGAATTGTTCGACGTAGTGAAGAAGGAAAGAAGCGCAGCATGGAGGTTAAAACAGGGTGTTGGCGGCTATGTTCCGACGAAGCACAGACCTGCACTGGAGGAAGTGCGTATGAGCCAGCCAGTCGTGCCCCTGTACAGGCGATTGATGGACCACCTGCTTGAGGAGATAGACGCGGGACGCCTTCAACCTGGCCAACAGATCCTATCTGAACGGGAGTTAGCAGACCAGTTTGACATGAGTCGCATGACAGTCCGACACGCGCTCAACGAGTTGGTGAATCAGGGTGTACTCTTCCGGCACCAGGGTAAGGGAACCTTCGTCGGCCGGCCGAAGATTCGGCAGAAACTGCGAGGACTGAGCAGCTTTACGGAGGACATGCTGAACCGAGGCCTGCGTCCGGGTGGGCGGGTACTCTCGGTCGAGGTGGTCCCGGCTTCCTACCGAGTGCGGCAGGCCCTCGGTCTGGCTGAGCACTCCCACGTGGTCCGTGTGGAGCGTCTCCGTCTGGCTGACGGAGAGCCGATGGCGCTGGAGAACACCCACCTGCCCTATCCCCGCTTTGCCGGGCTGATCGGCGAGAAACTGGAGGACCTTTCGCTGTATAAGGTGCTGCAAGATCGGTTTAACGTCTCGTTCGGCACCGCGCTCCAGGCGATCGAACCGGCCCAGGCTGACACCAACCTTGCCCGTACGCTCTGGATCGAAGAGGGCAGCCTCCTTCTGCTCCTGGAGCGCACCACCTTTGCACAGCAGGGGGATCCCGTCGAGTTTGCGACCTCGTACTACCGGGCTGATCGCTACCGGTTCGAGGTAGAACTGAACCGTCGGTAATCATTCCATACATAAGGCAACAAGCAGGGCCCCCGCACGCGGGGGCCTTCGTCTATGGGGCTGGACTTCGATACAGCAAGGGTTCTTCCTGCCCTTCACTGCGGCGGCTGGCCTGGTACATCCGCATAAAGATAATCCCCAGCAGGGTGAAGGGAAGTAGGATCCAGAGTGCAGCAACCCGCATGGGGATCTCGTCCATCTGGAAGAGCAGCGCCCCAATGTTGGTAAAGGCGTGAAGGGCCACGGCGTAGAGGTAATGCAACCAACCCTGAGCGACACCCCGGCCCATGCCTGTGGCCACAATTCCCGTGAGGGCGCCATGAATGAACGTGACCAGAACGCGCTCATTCAAAAACCCGGTGAACTGCCACCAGGCCAGCCCTGCGTAGTCAGGGAGCCGAGCGATGCTCCAGGCCAGATACCAGATCTCACCCAAACCGAATCCGATACCGAGGAAGAGGCCGGCCCAGAGGGCGGCGCCCCTTGTCCGGACCCAACCGAGCAGCGGCGGGAAGAGCAGCGGCAGGATCTTGATCGCCTCTTCAGAGATGGGGGCGCCCATGAGGCAGCATGCCCAGTAAAAAGGGGGAGGCCCCCTCAGTAGCGAACGGGAGGCCCATTGCCTGGCCGCCCCCCAGCAGGAACGGCCGCTTTACCAGGAGGTTCACCAGCGTGCTGAAGGGGAGGGCCAGTACGATCAGCCAGAGTAGTCGGCGATGGGTTCCCGCCAGAACGACGCCGAAAGTCCCCCAGATTGCTGCAGCCACGAGAGTTGCGACGATTGCCATGCTGTAGATGGGGGCCATGATCGTCACCCCTTGAGATAGGCCTCAATCTCTCTCTGGAAGGCCGCTTCATCAGCGGGCGTGATGCCATAGTTCCGGGAGCATGTCTCAATGTAGACCAGGTTGGTCACCGAGCGGGTGGCGCACATAAAGACGCTGCCAACGTCGCTGTAGGGAACGGTCCACATGGCAAAGCCGGGGAAGCGCATGCTGGACCACAAGGACCACCTGAGGTTTCGCACGGAGATTCGCTGAATCTCCCTGAGTTTAATCGGGTAACGGAAAGGACCATACCGGAGCACCAGTTCCTCTGGCCCCAACTCATAGTGCAGGGTGGGGAACCACCAGGTCATAATAAGGAACCATACGCCCAGCGCGAACGATCCAAAGGCAACGGCGAGCAGAATGGCCCGCGCAGGCAGAGCGGCCTGCCACCCTGCGGCAAACGCTGGCAGAGAGGCAGCGGTTAAGAGCAGACCCATGACAATCAGTGAAATCCAGCCGGAGGACGGTGCAGGTCGATAGACTCTCATAGCCAGCCCCTCCTGTCTCTGTGGTTCACTCTCAGTCTACACCTCGTCAGAAATTACGTATAGTCAACCAAAGGACAGGGTTGGGGGTAAATCATGCGGTGCCCGTTTTTGGGCACCCGTGCCCCTGCCTATCCAGGCGGTATGGTGCCGAAAATTCGGCAGATATCCCTTGTAACCACTGGATTCCGGTTGGCATGCTTCTTGCTCCTTTTCTGAAGGTGCACGAATGGAGGTATCGATCATGGCGACGGGTTGCCCCTATGGCTCGCACCGTGTTCTGGAACCGCGGGGTGTTTTGCCTCAACCTGCGTGGCGGCTCGACAACAGCCCGGAGCCCTGCGACAACGAGATTCTGGTCGATGTGGAGACGCTGAACGTCGATTCCGCCTCCTTTCACCAGATCAGCGAGACCGCGGGAGGAGACCCGGAGCGCATTGCCCGGGCCATTACGGAGATCGTGGCGCAGCGCGGGAAACTGCACAACCCTGTGACCGGCTCGGGCGGCATGCTGATCGGCACGGTCCGTTATGTGGGGCCGGCGCTTCAGACCGACCTGAAGCCTGGCGACCGGATCGCCACCCTGGTCAGTCTCAGCCTCACGCCGCTGAAGATCGAGGCGGTCAAGGCGGTTCGGGCCGAGAGCGACCAGGTGGACATTGCCGGCACGGCGATCCTCTTTGAGACGGGAATCTACGCCAAGATGCCCCCCGACATCCCCGATACGCTGGCGCTGGCGGTGCTCGACGTGTGCGGCGCCCCGGCCCAGACAGCCCGACTCGTCAAACCCGGCTCTACCGTGCTTATTTTGGGTGGTGGCGGCAAGAGCGGCCTGCTCTGCAGCTATGTCGCCAAGCGGTCTCTGGCCGCCAAGGTGATCGCCTTTGACTACAGCGAGGCGAGCCTGGAGCGGGCCCGACGGCTCGGATCGGCCGATGTGTACATCCAGGGCGATGCCCGTGACGCCCTGGCGGTCATGCAGGCCGTCGGTGAGAAGGTCGACCTGACCCTTTCGCTGGTCAATGTGCCCGGTGCCGAACTGGCCGCGATTCTAGCCACCAAACCTACGGGCGTAGTCTATTTCTTTAGTATGGCGACTTCGTTTACAGCGGCCGCCCTGGGGGCGGAGGGTGTGGGGAGCCCGGTCGACATGCTGGTGGGCAACGGGTACTACCCGGGCCACGCCGACTTAACCTTGCAGCTCCTGCGGGAGAGCCCCAAGCTGCGGGAGCTCTTCGAAGAGCTCTACGTGAAGCAGGGTTAGGCGAATCGCAACAATTGGGAGGGAAGCGCATGCTTACACAGCCGCGTAACTGGAAGGAGATTCCCCTCTGGGCAGACGCCACCGAGGAGCAGTGGAATGACTGGAAGTGGCAGGTTAGCCACCGCATCACCACCCTGGAGGAACTGAAGCAGGTCGTCAACCTGACCGACGACGAGGAGCGGGCGATCAAGGATTCGGAGCACCTGTTCCGGCTCGGAATCACCCCGCATTACGCCACCCTGATCGACCCCGATGACCCCAACTGCCCCATGCGCCTGCAGGCGGTGCCCAAGTACAACGAGCTGGCCTGGGCCGACTACGAAATGGGCGATCCGCTGCACGAAGATGTGGACTCCCCGGTCCCCGGGCTGACCCACCGCTACCCCGACCGGGTGCTCTTCCTGATTACCCACGAGTGCTCGCTCTACTGCCGGCACTGCACCCGGCGCCGGATTGTCGGCGACCAGGAGGCCATGTCCACGACGATGCTCGATGCCGCGATCGACTATATCCGCAGCAACCCGCAGATCCGCGACGTGCTCATCTCGGGCGGCGACCCGCTGGCCGTGCCGGACCGGCGGCTGGAGTACGTGCTCTCCAACCTACGCCAGATCGAGCATGTGGAGATTGTTCGCATCGGCTCCCGCATGCCGGTGGTCCTGCCGCAGCGTATCACCCCGGAACTGGTCGAGATGCTGAAGAAATACCACCCGATCTGGTTCAATACGCACTTTAACCATCCGATCGAGCTGCAGAACCCGGCGGCGAAGGAGGCCATGGAGCGGCTGGCGAACGCTGGCATTCCCACGGGCAACCAGACCGTCTTGCTGAAGGGCGTCAACGACTGCGCCGTGGTGCAGAAGAAGCTGGTCCACGAACTGGTCAAGGTTCGCTGCCGGCCCTATTATATCTACAACTGCGACCTCTCCGAGGGGCTGAGCCACTTCCGGACTACGGTCTCCAAGGGGCTGGCGATCATTGAGGCGCTTCGTGGGCACACCTCGGGCTATGCGGTGCCGACCTTCGTGGTCGACGCCCCCGGCGGCGGCGGAAAGATCCCGGTCATGCCACAGTACCTGATCTCGCAGAGCGATGGGCGGATCATGCTCCGCAACTTCGAGGGCAAGATCACCATCTACCACGAGGGCACCCCCGAGGATCACATTGAGGACGAGACCTGCACCGTCTGCCGGACCGACCACTCTACCATTAACATCGGCCCTGCTGCCGAACTTTGGGCAGTGAAGAAGCGGGCTGGCGAGATGGAACTGCCCGAGAATGTGACACGCCTGAATCAGCCGCGCAAGGTGCAGCCGCTGATCAGCGTGGAGCAGTTGGAGGCGATCGAAAAGAAGCTGGAGGCGGGCGATGACTAGCCCCCTCGCGCTGAGACTGCTCAATCATTTGCTGGATAGCGGGGGGCCTGCCTCCCGCTTCAGCGTGATCGGCCTGTCGAAGAACGCGGGGAAGACGGTGACGCTTAACCATATCATCCGGGCGGCGGCGGACCGGAGCCTCACCCTCGGTCTGGTCTCCACCGGGCGGGACGGCGAGGAGAAGGATGCGGTCACCGAGCTGCCGAAGCCACGAATCTGGGCGCCTGCGGGCACCTGGCTTGCGACGGCTACCCGGGCCCTTCAGGCGGGGTCTGCGGAGGTGCAGGTGCTGCGGGAGCCGGGGTACGCCACCCCCTTTGGCCCGGTGGTGATCGGCCGGGTGGCTGCCGCCGGGGACGTGCTGCTGATCGGCCCGGGCTCAGCCCGACGGATCAGCGAGCTGCTGGGGGCGCTGGAGGCGTGCGGTACCGACCTCTGCTTGGTCGACGGCTCCTTCGACCGCATGGCTGCGGCCGCCCCGGCGGTGACCGGGCGGGTGGTGCTGGCTGCCGGCGCAGCCTTCAGCACGGCCATGGGCGAGACGGTGGGCCAGGTGAAGCACCTGCTCGACGTGTTCGACCTGGGGCCGGTGCCGGGCCGCTGTGAGCTGCCCGTGGCCCGGGCCATGCGCACCGGGCCGGTCAGCCTGGTCCTGGACGATGGCCAGGTGCGAGCCATCAACGTGGTGAGCGGCCTGGCTGATCCCGAGCCGATTGCCGACGCTGTGGAAGCAGCCGGCCCCGGGGCGCTGCTGGTACTGACCGGCGCTCTGAGCGATCGCCTGCTGCTAACACTGGTCCGTCGGCGCCTCTACGGGGTGAGCCTGGTGCTCCATGATCCCACACACGTGCTGGTGGGCCGCAACCTCTGGCGCCGGTGGCGCAACCAGGGCGGCCAGGCGTATGTGCGCCACCCGGTGAAGTTGCTGGCGGTCACGACTAACCCTCATTCTCCTGTCGGCAACGACTACGACGCCCGCGCCTTCTTCGAGGCGATTACGGACATTGCGGACCGGCCTGTCTTTGACCTGGAGGCCGGCCTCGCCCAACCTTAACCCAAAAGCGGAGGGATCTCCATGTCGCTCAAGCTGCGCGTCGACGAGAGACTGGTCGAACGGGCGCGCAAGGCGGCGCACCGCATTACCGGCGATGTCCAGCAGTTTATCGACCGGCACACCACCACCTCGACCGAACGGGCGGTGGTGCGCCTCTTTGGTGTTGAGGGCAAGGGCCCCGACGACGTGCCGCTGGCCAACCTGGTGGTGGAGAACATTCAAGATGGCGGTGGGCTCGACAAGGGGGCCGCCTTCTGGATGGCCAACGCCATGGCCCGCCACAGCCTCTCGGCTCAAGAGGTAGCCGAGGCGGTCGGCGCGGGAAAGCTTGACCTGACCCGGGAAGCGAGCGCCGATGAGGGTGCGATCCGGGAGCGGGCGACAGCGCTGGCCAGGGAGACCATGTCCCGCATTCACCAGAATAAGGCCACCCGCCAATCGCTGGTGGAGCGGTGGGGGGAGCGCCCCGCCCCGTGGCTCTATATCATCGTGGCGACGGGCAATATCTACGAAGACGTGGTGCAGGCCCAGAACGCGGCGCGCCAGGGGGCCGACGTGATCGCAGTGATCCGCTCCACGGCGCAGTCGCTGCTGGACTACGTGCCCGAGGGCGCCACCACCGAGGGGTTTGCCGGCACCTATGCCACCCAGGAGAACTTCCGGATCATGCGCCGGGCGCTCGACGAGGTCAGCGAGGAGCTGGGGCGCTACGTGCGGCTCACCAACTACGCCAGTGGCCTCTGCATGCCCGAAATCGCCGCCCTGGGCGCCGTGGAGCGGCTGGACATGATGCTCTCCGACTCCATGTACGGCATTCTCTTCCGCGACATCAACATGAAGCGGACCCTGATCGACCAGTACTTCGCCCGTATGATTCAGGCCCAGGCCGGGATCATCATCAACACCGGCGAAGACAACTACCTGACCACCGACGACGCCTACGAGGCAGCCCACACCGTGCTGGCCTCCCAGTTCGTGAACGAGCAGTTTGCCCACCGCTCCGGTATGCCCGATGAGCTGATCGGGCTGGGCCACGCCTTTGAGATGGACCCCTCCCTGGAAGATGGCCTCCTCTGGGAGATGACCGACGCCCTGCTCTCCCGTACCTGCTTCCCTAAGGCGCCGCTCAAATACATGCCGCCCACCCGCCACATGACCGGGAACATCTTCATGGGGCATATTATGGACAGCTTGTTCAACCTGACCAGTGTGGCCACAGGCCAGCATATTCACCTGATCGGCGTGCTGACGGAGGCGATTCACACCCCGTTCCTGCACGACCGGTACCTGGCCATTGAGAACACCCGCTACGTCTTCGGCTACGCACGCCATTTCATGGAGGAGTTCCAGATCAAGCCGGGCGGCCGGATCGAGCAGCGGGCCGCCGAGGTGCTCAAGTCCACGGTCGACCTGCTGGAGCACATTGAGAAGGTAGGGCTCATGGCGGCCATCGGTGAGGGCGTCTTTGGCCGGGTGCGCCGCCTGCCCGATGGCGGCAAGGGTCTCGACGGGGTGGTAACCAAGGGCGAAGGCTACTTCAACCCGTTCTTTGAGCTGAGCATGAAGGGGGGCGCCTGGAAGTGAGCGAGCTAATCAGGCCCTACGGCGACACCACCAACGATGGCGCCGTTCAACTCTCCTTCACCCTCCCGGTCAAGGCGGGGGGAACTGCCCGTGAGGCGGCCCGCCAGCTCTGTCTGAAGATGAACCTCGATAACCCGCAGATTGTCTACATGAAGGACCTGGGCGGCGGCTACACCTTCTTCGTCGTCTACGCCAAGGTGGTCGACGGGGTAGACCTGAGCACCATTCACGTGCCCGAGGCCAAGGTTCCCACCTGGTCGATGGAGCGGGTCAACGCCATCATTCAGGAGAAGCTGGGCCGCCGCATTACCGTGGTGGGCGCCTGCACCGGCAGCGACGCGCACACGGTGGGGCTGGACGCCATTCTCAACATGAAGGGCTTCGACGGCAACTACGGTTTGGAGCGCTACAGTGAGTTCCAGGTCTTCAACCTGGGCAGCCAGGTGCCCAACGAGGTGCTGGTGGCCAAGGCGCAGGAGGTCAGGGCAGACGCCATTCTGGTCAGCCAGGTGGTCACGCAGAAGAACGTGCACCTGCACAACCTGACACAACTGGTGGACCTGCTGGAGGCCGAAGGGATTCGCGAAAAGGTGATTCTGATCGCCGGCGGGCCCCGTATCACCCACGAACTGGCGGTGGAGTTGGGCTACGACGCCGGGTTCGGGCCCGGCACGGTCCCGTCTGAGGTGGCCGCCTACATTCTTCAGGAGTTGTTGTCGAGGAACGGCCTGACAATCTAAATGCGAACGGACGCCTTTCCGGGGCGTCCGTTCTCGCGCCCTCCCCGCGATACCTGAAGCAGAGGCGTGACGTTCGGCCCTCGGAACGCATAGGGTAGCAGCATCGCGGAGGGCGTAGGGATTCCAAATTTTTTCTCACAAACTGAGGAAAAGTACCGAACCTATTCGCGACAAAACACGTCTATAGGGATAAATTTCCGCGCGCACCTCGGCCATCTCGGCAGGAAAACGGGGGCGCTGGTCGAAACACTCCTCGATTTTTGGGGGCTAACCGGCTTTAACAAAAGACCAAGGGCTGCCCATCGAGGTAGATGGACAGACAGGAGCGTGAATCACATGGGTGTGCCTAGCGAACTCAGGCCTGATATGTCAGTAACGGATCTGGCCTTTACGATCTTGAAGAATTACGGCAAGCCGATGCACTTCAAGGAACTGATCAGCGAGGTTATGCGGGTCAAAGCGATCAGCCAGGAGAATCCGGGCCGGCTGATTGCCCAGATGCACACGGAGATCAACCTGGATTCCCGGTTTATTCACCAGGGCAGTGGCCAGTGGGGGCTGCGCGAGTGGCAGCCGAAGTCTTCGAAGGTGGTCAAGATTCGCCCCGATGGTTCCAGCACGACGGCGAGCCGGAAGGGCGCCACACTCACGCCTGATACCGATGAGGATGAGTTTGGCTTCGATGGGGAAGAAGAAGAGGAAGAACTGGTCGACGAGGCCGAAGATGAGTACGCTCTCGACGAAGATGAATATGACGAAGAAGAGTCCGTCGACGATGACGACGATGACGATGATCGTTAAGGCTCCCGGCACCCCGTAGCCGGGCCACCGGTGGAGGGGATACTTGGTGTCCCCTCCTCACTGCTTTCCGGTAAATAGAGATTCCCGGCACTGCTGGCTTGACACCCTTCGGGGGGCTGGATAAAATGGACAAGTATTTGCGCGCACCAAACGTGGCGGCCTAGCTATGCAGGGAGGGGCACGTAGATGGCCAAGTTCATCTTTATTACCGGCGGCGTGGTTTCGGGGCTCGGTAAGGGCATTACGGCGGCGTCCCTCGGCAGGCTCATTAAGAGCCGGGGCTATAGGGTCACCGCCCTTAAATTTGACCCCTACCTGAATGTGGATCCGGGTACCATGAATCCCATCCAGCATGGTGAGGTTTTTGTCACCGAGGATGGCGCCGAGTGCGACCTCGACCTGGGGCACTATGAGCGCTTTATGGATGTCAACCTCGGCAAGGGCAATAACGTTACTACCGGCAAGGTCTACTCTTCCGTTATCGCCAAGGAGCGCCGTGGAGACTACCTGGGCGGCACCGTTCAGGTGATTCCGCACGTCACCAATGAGATCAAGGGGAACATTCTCCGGGTGGCGGAGGATCACCAGGCCGATGTGGTCATGGTGGAGATCGGCGGCACCGTCGGCGACATTGAGAGCCTCCCGTTCCTGGAGGCGATTCGCCAGTTCAAGAACGAGGTGCCGCGCAAGGATGATGTTCTGTTCATCCATGTCACCCTCGTGCCCTACATCGCCGCTTCCGGCGAGATGAAGACCAAGCCCACCCAGCACTCGGTCCGTGAGCTGCGTTCCATCGGCATTCAGCCCGATGTGATCGTTTGCCGGTCTGAGCAGGAGATCCCGAAGGATCTGCGTGAGAAGATCGCCCTCTTCTGCGATGTGCCGGCGGAGGCGGTCATTCCCAACGTGGACTTGGACTCCCTCTACAAGGTTCCCCTGGTGATGGAGGAAGAGGGCCTGGCGCGGATTGTCTGCCGGTACCTTGGCCTCGCCGAACGGACCCCGGATCTGACCGAGTGGGCGGGTCTGGTGGAGAAGGCGCTCCACCCCAAGAAGGTGGTCGACATCGCCCTTGTGGGCAAGTATGTAGCCCTTGAAGATGCCTATCTCTCGGTGGTTGAGTCGCTCAACCATGCGGGCATTCACAACGACGCCCGGGTCAATATTCACTGGATTGATTCGGAGAAGCTGGAGAACGGCAACGTCGATGAGGCGCTCGCCGAGTACCTGGGCAGCATGGACGGCATTCTGGTGCCGGGCGGCTTTGGCTACCGCGGGATTGAGGGCAAGGTGAACGCCATTCGCTACGCCCGGGAAACCCTGCGCCCCTTCTTCGGCATCTGCATGGGCATGCAATCGGCGGTGATTGAGGTGGCCCGCAACCTGCTGGGGCTGCCCAAGGCGAACTCCACCGAGTTCGTGCTCGACTGCAAGGAGCCGGTCATCGACCTGATGGCCGCCCAGAAGGAGGTCACCCACCTCGGCGGCACCATGCGGCTGGGAGCGTACCCCTGCCACCTGGAGCCCGGCACCCGGGCCCACGCCGCCTACGGCGAGGATCTGGTCTACGAGCGGCACCGTCACCGCTGGGAGGTCAACAACGCCTATGTGGAGCGGCTGGTGGAGGTTGGCCTGAAGCCTGTCGGCATCTGGCGGGAGGGCAACCTGGTCGAGGTGGTTGAGTTGGAGAATCATCCGTGGTTCATCGGCGTTCAGTACCACCCCGAGTTCAAGAGTCGTCCCAACCGGCCGCAGCCCCTCTTCCGGGACTTCATTCGGGCTTCGCTGGAGTTCCGGGAGCGGCGGGAATCCAAGTAAACGATCGTGGGTCCGAGGGATTTTCCCCTCGGACCCACTTTTTTGTGCCCGGCTTCCCCTATCTTCGAACCAAGCGGGGTGGTTTTCGTATTACATTGTAGAACGTTTGGTAAAGAGTGGGGGTGAATAGATGAGTGGTCTATTGAGTTCGTACACGATCATGCAGGAGTCCGAGTGGGCAGGGCGGCGGTTCTGCACCGCCCGGGACCTACGGACCAAGCATGTTGTCTACCTCATGGGCGAGCCCCTGGGCGTTCTCGGCGGCTCCCACGCCCATCCGAACCTGCCGACGCTAAAGGAGGTGGGGATTGAGGGGCAGACCCGCTGGTGGGTGGGGCACCTGCCCGAGGGCGATAAACTGGAGGACCTGCGCCTGCAGGGCACCCTGACAGAGTCCGAGCTGCTCAGCGCCCTTCTGAGCGCCCTGGACGCTCTGCTGAGCCTCTCCGCCATGGTTCCGCCCCCCGTGCCGGCCTACATTGACCCGGCCTGCATTGTGCGGGACCGGCTGGGGCGCTGGGTTCTTGACTATATGGCGCTCGCTCACGCCCCGGAGGCCCATGCCAACAACGCCGCACCCCCGGGCGTCTACCCCTTCGGCGTGCTGCTTTACTGGGTGGTGACTGGCGAGACGGTCCGGCGCGCCCGTGTGCAGGTCTCCAACCTGGAGTCTGTGGCCTCTCCGGGGCTGCAATTGATCATCATACGCTGCCTCGGCCGGTCCTACCCGTCGCTGGCGGAGTTGCGGGCAGAGGTCTCACGCGCCGGCAAGGACCGGGAGTTCCAGCCCGTGGTCCAGCGGATTCGCTCCCGGGCGCAGGTCGCCCGCACCGAGGCGATGAGTGCCCTGGTGAAGGGGCCGCACATTCCGATCGACGACCGGCCCTGGGCTGCGCCACCGCCCCCGCGTGGCGGTTACAGCCGCGCTACCGCCCCCTTGCGGTACCGCAAGGTCAGGCGCCCGTGGACCCGCTGGCTGGCCACCGGTCTGGTCGGTCTGCTCACCTTTGCTGTCGCAGGGGCGGTGGCGCTTCGCATGCAGCTAATACCACCCCAATACCTGCCCGACTGGCTGCGGGCGGTTCCGGTTGTCACGCTTTTCCCGAAGCCGGAGCCAGTACACCTGGTCCACCAGAAGGCCCACATGCCCAGTCAGAGCGTTCTGGTCTACTTGGACGGCAGGAACCTGGGAGAGGCCGAGGTGTATGCCAGCCCCACCTACCCGTACATGGCCCTGGAGGACCTGAACCACCTCTTCCGGCGCGACCTGGAGTGGTCGCTGGGCTCCGACGGCCAGGCGCTGCTGAGGGAGGGCGACCGGAGCCTGCAGGTCAGCACCTATGAGCAGGTCAACGATGGGCTGTGGATCAAACTCCTCCCCGCCGTGCAGGAATGGCTTGGCCTTCAGTTTGAGTCTTACAAAAGCGGAATCCTGCACTTTAGCGCCAAGGCGTAATTTGTTACAATGGAAGGAAGGACCGCCCTGCCGCCTGAGGAGGACGAGTATGAAGGAATACGTGTTTCGGGATCCGATTCACGGGAATATCTCCGTGACCGATCCGACCGTGTTTGCGCTGATTCAGAGCCCTGAGTTTCAGCGGCTGCGGCGGATTCGCCAACTGGGCACCTCCTTCATCTCGTACCCGGGGGCCGAGCACACCCGGTTTGCCCACTCCCTGGGCGTCTACCACCTGATGAACCGGGTGCTGAAGCACCTGCAGGAGCATGGGATCCCTATCGATGCGGATGAGCACGCCATGACCTGCTGCGCCGCCCTGCTGCACGATATCGGGCACGGCCCGTTCTCTCACCTGTTCGAGAAACTGACCCGCTCACACCACGAGCGCTGGGTAGAGCGGATCATCACCAGCCCGGAATCGTCGATTTACCAGATTCTCGCCAGCAGGAATCCGGCATGGCCCTCGCGAATCGCCTCTTTTATAAGCGGAACATGGGAAGGCAAGCCCTTCCTTAAAGAGTTGATCTCCAGTCAGCTCGATGTGGACCGCATGGACTACCTGCTGCGTGACAGCCGCATGTGTGGCGTTACCTACGGGCAGTACGACCTGGAACGGCTGATCCACACCATCGCGGTGGTGGATGGCCACGTGGCCCTGACAGACAAGGGTATCCACTCGGCTGAAGAGTTCCTGCTGGCCCGTTACTTTATGTATTGGAACGTTTACTTCCACAAGGCGACCCGCGCGATTGAGGTCGTACTGGAGATGTTGCTTCGCCGGGCGGTTGATCTCGTCCGGTCGGGGCAGGCGCAAGATATCGCCTTCATTCCACCGGCCCTTGAGCCGATTCTGAGCGGGAGCCCGCTCACGCTGCAGCAGTACCTCTCCCTCGATGAGACCGATGTGCTCTACGCCATCAAGCGCTGGACCGAGTCGAGCGACCCGGTGCTGGCCGACCTGAGCCGGCGGTTTATTCACCGGCAGCTCTTCACAGGCATCCGCCTGGAGGAGCGGCTGGACCGGGTGCTGGAGCGGCAGGAGCAGATTGTCGGGGCGGTGCGGGCGGCCGGGTATGATCACCCTGAGTACTACCACCACATCGACAAGACGTCGAATGTGGCTTACCAATACTATGTGAAGCCAGCTGAGGGGGGCTCTCCGCCGATCCAGGTGCTCATCTCCTGGACGAGGCCCCCCGAACTGCGCGAGGTGACCGCCGTCTCCGACGTGCTAAAGTCGATTGCCACCGAGCGGGTCGCCCGATATGTGCTCTTTGTCCCCCGTGAGGCTGCAGACGCAGTCGAAAAACTGCTGGAAAGATAAGCAGGAAAACCACCACTACTCACGAATATACGTTCGAAGAGTAGACGAACATATGTTTCGGGGGTGTTCCATCTTATGTTTCACTCCTATCAGGCCCTGACACGACTGCTGGTGACCGCCAGCGAAGTGCGCGGGCGCAAGAAGCTCCAGAAGATGGTCTTCATTGCCCAGAACCTGGGCTACCCGTTCGGCGAGCCCTTCGAGCTGCACGTCTGGGGGCCGTTCTCTGAGGTTCTGGCGGTCAAACTGAAGGAGATGGTGGACTGGGGTTTCGCATCCGAAGAGGTGCTGCCCGGTCCGGCAGGCAACCAGCACTACGTCTACACCCCTGGCCCCCAGGCTCACCGGGTAGCTGGTGAGGAGATTCCCGGACTCTCTGCCCTCGTTCAGGACCTGAACGGCCGCGATGCAACCTTCCTGGAGGGGGTGGCCACCGCCCTGTACCTGCGCGCACAGGGACGGGACGATGAAGCGGTGGGTGAGATCCTTCCCCGTATCAAACCCGACAAGTTCTCTGACCCGGGGCGAGTCGAAGCGGTGATCGCCTTTGTAGATGGGTTAGAGCGCTATCGTATCCCCCACTGAGGGCATGAGCCAGCCAACGCGGCTGGCTCATGTTTTTTGTGGCACTTGGCAGGAGTTTCTACATAAAATGGCAAAGAATATAGGAGCGATTCATTGACAGGGCACACGATGTACCAATGGAAGGAGCCTTTATAATGCAGTGGATTAGCACTGTGGTCCAGCTGTCGCAATTCTTCGGGTTCATGGGTATTCTGCTTGGCATTTATGTCTATGCTAAGTCCCGTAACATCTGGACCGTGGTGGCGACGCTTCCCTGCGTCGTTGGTTTCCTTGCACCCTTTTACGGGGTAGATGTGCCGCTCTATCAGGTCCTTTACCCCCATTCTGTCCATGGGGTTGTTATCTCCCTGCTGCTTACCGTGGGACCCTGGTTCTACCTGCTTCCCTTTACCCTCCCGGCCCGACCCAAGAGCCGGCGAAAGATGAAGGCAAAGCGGTAACCACACCCGAGATCACGGGGGCAGGGCGGTAGCACGACCTGCCCCCTTTTCGTATGCTAACGATGAACCCGAGGTATGGAAGGGCCGACTCCAGCCCAAGCTACTTACACGAACGCTTCAGCGGGAGGACCCGTAGTGAAGGAGGGACCCAGTTGAAATCCGTCATTTTTATGGATTACGAGAATATCTACTGGAGCATGAAGCAACAGTACGGCACAACGCCGGATCTGGACAAACTGATCTCAAGTCTCCGAGAGATGGGGGAACAAAAGCATGACGGTGGGCCCGTCTGCTTGATGCAGGCCTATGCTGATTTCGACCATGAGGAGTTCCGCGGCCTCATGTCCGACTTGCAGCGACGCAGTGTAGAGCCCCGCCATGTTTTCTCCAAGAATTACGAAGATGGCACCCGCAAAAATGCCGCTGACATTGAAATGAGTCTCGACGGCCTGGAGATGATGTACACACGCCCCGATATCGAGGTCTTCATTCTGGTCTGCGGTGACCGGGACATGATCCAGGTCATTCGGAAGCTCCGGGCCCGGGGTAAACTGGTCCATGTGGTGGCCGTTGAGAAGACGATGAGCAAAGACGTGATGTCCTTCGTCAATTATTTCACCACCATTGAGGCGCTGTTGGGCATTCTGCCTCCGGCCATGTACGACATGGAGATGATGATCCGCCGGCTCGACACCGCGGAGTATGGCAAACCGTTCGTGGGGCTCAAGTACTTCCTACGGGTGCTGGCCGGATCCGATATCGTCGATCGGAAGACGTACGAGCTGGTCAACCAGGCGATCTCGGAAGGAATCATTGAGACGTACAAGGTCCCCAACCCAAAGGACGAGCTTTTCCCCACCACCGCCTGCCGCCTCCAGCGAGAGCACGAGATGGTCAAGCGGGTGCTGGGGCCGGGTGGACCGTCGAAGCAGAACCCGAGTTCCACCGCAAGTGCATAAACATGCAGGAAAACGCACCGCTCCCGGCGGTGCGTTCTCGCGTTCCCGGCACGGTGTGAAAAACCGCCCTGGCGCGCGTTTCCTGCGGGTTCCAGCGCGATTTTCGGGAACAAACCGCCCCGGGCCGGCGTCTATCCAACTGACCTTTCCGCAGAGAGGCCTGCATGAACCCATCAGAAAAATCCATTGAACATGTTTGGCGGTTTTCGGGAACATTTGCGGGGGGTTCGGCGTCTATTCAACCGTCTATCCTTACAGAGCCCACCCCATAAGATTGGGTTGCAGGACAGAAGGATGTACCATTAGGTTCGCGAGAAGGAAATTCAGGCTACCTACCGAACCTCAATGGCGTGGCGGACAGACCCCCACGCCCCCGAAACGAAGGCTGTAACACAAGGTTTGAAAAGCTTCCTCATGTTCACCGCTCGTGAGGAAGGTTACTTGGACCCCACTTGATACTCTAGAAGGAGGCTACCAAGGAATGGGCCTGATGAAGAAGCTGACGTCCGCACTTGTGGCGTCGAGCCTGGTCCTCGGCCTCGTTGGCACTGCTTTTGCTGCCCCCAGCACTGAGCAGCTCAACGACGCCTACGAGCGCCTGTACCACTATGGCATCGTCCAGGGCATTGCCAAGCCCGACGGCACCCAGGATCCTGCCCTCGGCGCGACCCTGACCCGCGCCCAGCTCGTCACCATCCTCGTTCGTGCTTTCGGTGGGGAGGATACCGCCAACCTGCTGAAGGGCGCCAAGTCCTATGAGGACGTGGCGGCCAACGAGTGGTACTCCGGCTATGTGGCTCTGATCAAGAACATGGCCGAGAAGCAGGGCATCGCCATTGGTTACGAAGATGGCACCTTCCGCCCGGCCCAGAACGTCACCGCTATTGAGGCTCTGGCGTTCGTTATGAAGATGCTCGGCGTGCCGACTGGCACCGGCGCCAACTGGGTCGCCGAGACCATCGCTGCCGCGAAGGACGCCGGCGTCATCACCGCCGCCGACGCTGAGGCCTACCTGGCTGACCCGAACAGCCCCGCTACCCGCGGCCTGGCCTTCGGTCTCGCCGACGCCATCTTCAGCACCTTCGAGGTCGCTGAGGGCGCCACTGTCTACACCACCTATGTGGATGACGAGGCTCCGGCTCTGACCCTTGACGCGGCGGCTGAGCCCACCACCACCGCCACCATGTACACCATCACCGGTTCTGTCTCCGGCGCCGAGGCCCTGTACTTCGGCTCCGAGCAGATCGCCGCCAACGAGGACGGCACCTTCTCCCTGGAGGTCAACCTCGAGGTTGGCGTTAACACCTTCACCTTTACCGCGGTTGACCTCGCTGGCAACGTCACCACCCAGGCCTTCGAGATCACCCGGAACAAGGGCGCTGCTGCCAACGTTGCTGCCACCCTGAGCAGCGACTCCATCACCGCTGGCGGTACCGCTGAGCTGACCGTGGTTGTCACCGACGAGAACGGCGTCGAGCTCGACGTCGCCGCCGAGGACATCAAGGTCACCATCGGCGGTGAGATCGGCACCTATGCTGATGGCGTCTTCACCGCCTCCACCAAGGCTGGCGCCGGCACCATCACCGTCACCGTCGGTGAGCTGGCTGCTGAGGCCATCGACGTCACCGTCGTGGCTGGCCCGCTGGCCAAGGTCAGTGCTGACAAGCTGTCCATCGGCATCGGTGGCAAGTCCACCCTGACCGCTCAGGACGAGTACGGCAACGCCATCACTGGCGCCACCTTCTCCGCTGACTCCGCCGACGCCTTCCTGAACGGCAACGTGTTCACCGGCACCACGTCCGGTAACTACGTGATCACCGCCACCAAGGACGGCAAGTCCGCCACCGTCACCGTGGGCGTCTTCGGCGCCGCGACTGCTGTCAAGGTTGAGCTGAGCCAGTCCTCGCTGGTTGCCAACGGCACCACCGAGATCGTTGCGACCGCCACTGTCGTTGACGCCAACGGCAACGCTGTCACCAACGCTGCTGGCACTGTCGCCCTGCAGGACTCCGCCACCACTGGCCTGACCGAGACCGCTGATGGCACCTTCGCCAACGGCGTCCAGAAGTTCAAGGTCAAGACCAACGGCGCTGTCCCTGGTCAGCAGATGACCATGACCGCCACTTTCACTCCGACCTCCGGCAGTCCCGTTGAGGGTAAGGCCACCGTCGACATCGTGGCTCAGGTTGCCAGCGCTGTGAAGCTGACCACCAAGCCGGGCACCTACGTCGCCACCAACAGCAACACTGGTGTTCCTGTTGTTGCCAAGGTTGTCGACCAGGCTGGCGAGCCCATGAAGTCGGGCGCCTGGAGCGTCACCTTCAGCGTCGCCGGTTCCGCCACCGTCACTGCCTCCGGCGATGCTGTCCCCGGCACCGCCACCACCTACAGCATCGACTACGTTGGTAACATCCAGGACGCCGCCGCCAAGCTGTGGGCCCTGCAGGGTGTGACCGGCCCGATCACCGTCACCGCTTCGGTTGAGGGTATCGGTACCGACTCCGCCAGCACCACCGCTGCCATCGCCGGCAACCCGGCCAAGCTGACCGTCTCCTCCGACGTGACCTCCGCCAAGGCTGCTGCGCAGGGGCGGATCGTCTACACCGTGACCGTTACCGACGCCAACGGTGTGCCCGTCATCCTGGATGACACTAACCCCACGACCCTGACCGTGAAGCTCGGTGTTGCTGACGCCACCACCGCTGGCAAGCTCTACTACGCGGATGGCGATGTGGCTTTGGCCACGCTTGACGACACCCCTGCGGCCCTGAGCAACAACCTGACCCTCGCCGCTAACACCTCCAGCGCGAAGTTCACCCTGGGTGCCTTCAACTTCGTTGGTAGCGTGCCCGTCACGGTCGAGTACACCGGCCTGTCCAGCGCCGGCAACACTGTCAGCTTCACCGCTGGCGATGCTGCCAAGGTCGTTCTGGACCAGAACGGCAAGAACTACGTCGTGGCTCTGAACAACACCACCTTCAACGTCTCCGGTAAGGTCACCGACGCCGCCGGCAACGCTGTAGCCATCTCTGGCCTCAAGGTCAAGCTGGTTGCTCGGAACGCCAGCGACACCGCTGATGAGACTAAGGTCAACATCAACGGTACCGCCCAGAATGCTACCGTTGCCACCGATGCCAACGGTGCCTTCACCGCCACCGTCTCCACCCAGACCTACCCCGACCTCAGCTTCATCGTAAAGATGGAAGATGTGGTCACCACCGACGCCATCGCTCCTGTGGCGACCGACAAGGTCGCTGCTACGGTCGAGGCTGCTGTCCCGGCTTCTATCAGCATCGTGTCGGTTAAGGATTCCGTCACTTCCGTCGCCTCCGTGGCTGCCGGCACTGCCGTCACCGTCACCGTTGAGGTCAAGGACCAGTACGGCAACCCGCTCATGCTGGACGCCGTCGCCGCCAACAACCCGCTGAAGCTCTCCTTCACCTCGGGTAAGGCGCTGGCCACTGATGGCGTCACCGACATCACCACCACCGGCATCGCTACCCCGACTGCTGTGGTCGATGCGGCTAAGGGCCTTGCCAGCTACACCTTCTATCCGACCGTGGTTCCCAGCACGGGCTTCAAGGTGAGCGCCACTAACACTGTCGCCACCGTTGAGAGCGCTGCTTCCCTGGTTGGTGTCACCCCGGCTGCCGTCACCGCCGATACCGTCAAGGTTAAGCTCGTCCGGGCTACGACCGCCACGGCTATCGAGCCGACCAAGGACGCTATCTCTGGTCCGTACACGGTCACCCTGACCGACGCTTATGGCAACGCTGTGGCGGCGCCTGCGGCGATCACGGTGCTGATCACCACCGCTAACCTTGAGGCTGGTGAGTACCTGTACGTCCGTGAGAGCTCCAGCGCTGGTGCTGCCAACGTTACCTCCATCACCATCAACGCTGGCTACAGCAGCAAGGCCGTTTACGTGCTGACTAACGCCACCACTGCTAACAGCGATGCTACCGCTGACACCCTGCAGCTGTCGGTTGACCATCCGACCGCTACTGACGTGATCGACGACAGCATCACTGTGAAGGCGAAGTAACTCGCTTTCTAAGAGCCGGGTCCCCGCAAGGGGGCCCGGTTTCTTCATGCCCGTGGTGGCCCCGTCACGCGACTCCTCTCAGGACAGGTCGGGCTTGCAGGAGCCTCAACGGCTGTGGCGAATATCTTACCACCATCATCGAATAGTTCACGGTTTGGAAATTAGCTACGCGCCAGACACCACGATGGATGGAGGGGATCAGCGATGAAGCGATGGGGATTCACGCTGCGTGAGAAGGGCGCATTTGTCGTTGGTTTTGTGATGGCAGCGGTGCTGCTCGCCGCCTCGGGGCAGGCCTCGGAGATTCTGCAAAAGCAGATCGACGTAGCCTATGTGCCGCTGAAGTACAGCTTTGACGGGGTGGAGAAGAGCCCCCCGGCGGACCAGCAGGGCTTTATTCACAACAGCCGTACGTTTGTCAGTCTTCGGTTTGCTGCCGAATCGCTGGGCCGCACGGTCGACTATGATCCCCAGACGTACACGGTCTACGTGGGGCGGCGCCCCGGCACGGTCCCGGACATTTGGAAGGAGTACAAGGTAGACGGGCCGGCCCCGGTCGGGCTGGAGTACTACCCGAAGGGGCTTCTGCATACCGGGCGAGAGGAGATCAACGAGACCCTCCTGGTGGTCGCCTCCACCGACCCGGAGACAGCGAACATAGAGAGCACGGAGGAGACCCGGGCTATCTGGTTCTTTGACACGGCAGACAAGTACAAGAAGATGAGCTTCCAGGTCGTGATTCCCAGTGAATATCTTGGGCAGGAGAACCGCAAGATTGCCCGTCTCCTGGTCATGGACGACCTGAACCGCTACCGGTACAGCAGCGAGGTAATTACCTCCAAGGCAGCGCCGGTGGTGACCTATGAGGCGCCCATCGATGGGGCGCAGCGTGTTCGGCTCTTTGTAATCATGTATGCCAAGGCGGGTATTGAGCGGAACCTTCGGGTTCAATCGGTTCTCGGCCTGCGCGACCTCCAGTTCCATCCGTAAAGCGCTGGTAACAGAGAACCCCCACCAACCGAAGTTGGTGGGGGTTTTGCGCAGGCTCGCTGCAGGGGGTTTCCCCTATGGTACTACGGGGTGGGGAAGGTCGGGAACCGGAGCGAGCGAACGGGAATCGCTGCGGCAGTCCGGCCAACGGAGTTGGTAAACCAGCCCGTCGCGCCCAGCAGGTAGACCTCGCTGCCGTAGAAGTCAGTGGAAACGGCCAGCGCATCGGGGGAGAGCACGATGTTGATCTGCGTATCGCTCACGATGGTCACTTCGCCGGCCAGTGTGCGCTCCACACTGTTCGCGAGGTTCAGGGCGCTCAGGTTACCCACGGTGACCGAACCACCCGAGAAACCGCTGCCGGTAATGGTTACCGTAGATGTGGCCGAGTCGTAGGTGACGCTGGAGAGAGAGATCATCGCACGAATCGGTACGCTCGACACGGCCAACTGGGTAAAGGAGCTGTCGTAGGCCCACCCGTCGGCTGCGTTGAGGGCGTAGGCGCCATCGCTGTTCAGGTTGCTGATAATCGTGCTGCTCAGGTTCACCTGCCAGCGGTTGTCGCTCAGCCTGGTGTTCGAAAGGCCGTTTAGCGAGAGATCGGGCTTGCTCGTAGCCTGGAGTACCAGCTTGGAGAAGTCGATGGCGACCCGGTCGAACCCGGACCCGACGATGAAGAGTCGCCCGTTCACGTGGTCATACTCGGTGTGGGTGATATGCGCCATGGGGGAGACGGGTACGGTGTTGGTTACTGCCGAGGCCTTCTCTCCGTTGGTCCGAGTCAGCCAGCCACCAGAGCCGGTCAGGCGGACATCTTTCCCACGGAACAGCGATGCCGATTCAATGTCAGCCAGGTAGGTGGCGTTGGTCAGGTTAAGAACAATCTGGCCGGAACTGATACTGACGATCTGTGACCCGGTGAGCGATCGGGTCGTGGCACCGTTCTGAATGCTGATCAGCGCCGGGTTAATCGAATCGCTGGAGCTGAACCCGCTGCCGTAGATGGTGAGGTAACGGGTACTCCACTGGTACTTGCCCGAAGACATGACCACGTTGGTCACGTAGACCGAGTTGGTCACCTGATTGCTCGAACCGGACCGGGCACTCTCAGCGTATCCGTTCCGTACCGTCACCTGGTAACGGTAGACACCGGTGGGCAGTGCGCTCTTCGGTACGGTGATGCGGGGAGCGACCGTGCTCAGGTCGATCGGGTCCGAGGTGAAGAGCGGTGAATACTGGTTCTCGGCGTAGACCCGAACCACGACCCACTTCTGGGCGGTGTCCTGTGCCAATTCGATCTCCATACCCGTGTCTTCCGGCGCCACGTAGTCCAGGGCTCCAGGAACCCCGTTGTTGGTTCCGCGGACCGCCAGAATCGTCGGGCTGACAGGCGCAGCGCTCTGGGCATAAACGTTGATCTGAGGGCTGGTGTAGGTAGTGCTGCCGATCGTCATGCGAATCCGGTAGGTATCCCCACCTGCGGTAGACGTGGGCGAGAGGGTGAAGGTGACCTTGCCGTTGCTAAAGGTGACGGTTGATGCCGAGGGCATGACGAAAGAGGTGCCGCCATCCTTCAGCAGTTCTGCGGTGCCCACCAGGGCCGGGACCCAGTAGGTGCCGTCAGTCGCCATGGCGGTTAGAGTGACGGTCTTGGAGGAGTTGATGGCGGTAGCGCCCACCGCCTTGCCGTTACCGAACGCTTCGCTGTCTGCAACCACCCGGACGTTAGCAAACGTACCGGCGTACTGGAGGGTAAAGGTGTTGGTGGGAACGCCGGGAGCTGACGAGGCGCCCAGGAGGCCGTCGGTGCCAAGGGCGCTGGTGGTCGTCGTGGCGGAGATGATGGAGAGCTTGACCTCACCCGGCTTGTTGTAGCGAACCTTGATCAGGGCGGTACCGGACGACGTCCGGAAGATGGTGTTGGTATTGGTGATCGACGTATCGCCGATCCATAGCTCCACACCGGCCGGAATGCCGTTGGTCTTGGTCTCGCCATTACTGGTCTCGACCTGGAGCTGGAAAGAGTAAGCACCTGGGATGGTGGCACCCGCCTGGCTGGAGAGCCGGATCATGAAGCTGTCCTGCACGTTCTGCTGCTGGGACTTGTTGCCGAGCAGGTCCCAATACGAGCCAGCACCGATGGTCGGCACCGTGGTGGTGATGGTGACCGGGTCAACGGTGAGGTTCTGACCGGAGGTAATGTTGCCCGTGACCACGGCTGTACCACCCAGGGGGCCTGCAGTGAACCGGCCGGCCAGTCCGCCCGAATAGAGCGACGACGACGAACCGATGGGGATGCGCAGGAAGGACTGGGTCAGCGACCCCTGGCTGCCGGAGTAGACCAGGGTCACGTAGATGTCCTGGCCCAGTGTGTTGGCCACGGGCACGCTGTCCTCGTTGACCAGGGTGGCGTGAATGTTGCTGAAGTTGTTCGTGCCGCCGACCATGACGGTGGTCGGGTCAGCGGTGAGGCGCACCCGCAGGTTGCTGCCGAATACGGCGGTGCGCAGGTCGCTGTAAAGGTTGTCAGAGTTAGCGGTAAGAGAAATCATGCCCATGCCGGGAGAGTTCACGGTGAACGTGGCCACACCAGCTACCGTCTTGGCCACTTGAGGTGAGACGGTCAGCCCCGCGACGCCACTGACAACCAGAGAGACGGGGCGGCCGTAATCTTCAGTAAGCAACTGGCCCATCTGGTCCCGCACCTCAACCTGGACGGTCATCGGACGGGTGTAGGGGACGGCAAGGCCGTTGTTTATGTGGCGAATACCGAGGCGATAGGCGTTGGCTGAGGGACCCATGATCTCCACATTAAAGCTCTCGGAGAGGGTCGCGGTAGAGACGACGATCTTGCCCTTCACGTTGGGTGTGTTGGTCGCCGTAAACTTACCGGTGGCAAGATCAAAGGTACCGATGTTACCCTCCACCTTGGCAGTGACGCCGGTCAGGCCGGTGTCCTTGCCGCTGTTGTCCTGTGCAGTAACAGCGTAGGTTACAGTAGCCCCGGGCGGTACATTTGCGGGACCGTTGATCTGCAGAGCCGAGATGGGATGCAGGCGGGTGACCTTCAGTTCCTTCTTAGCCGCATTCCCGGCCAGATCAACCGCTTCTACAGTAATAACGTTCTCGCCATACTCGAGATCAGCAGACCCGTTAAAGCTCAGTCCTGCTAACGTGACAGCCTTGCCGTTCACCTTGACCGACGCCGTCTCATTTACACTGCCCGAAATGACGACGGAGGCGTCCTTTGTCGTGTCAGCAACAGCTTTGAGGCTGATGACGGGGGGCTGCTTGTCAATGTTGTCCTGAAGGTAGGTTCTGCCCTCAGGCGTCTTCACCGTGGTGACTGCCTGAGCCAGAGAGGTGAACACCTGTCCCCGAATCGCTGGCTGCCGCACATTCGCCAGCGTCACACCTGGCGGGACAATGCCGAGTTCGCTGGCGGCGACCACGACGTTCACAGGCCAATCCCCCGTAGTCGGCTCGAGACCCACAGCGCGAACGATCAGGGTCAGAGCTTCCGCCCAGGAGATGGAATCTTGGGGCCGGACAAAGCCGTTTCCGTCACCCTTTACAAGCTTGGAGGCGGCCGCGTAATTGATGTACCCTTCGGCCCAGTGGCCATCGACATCTTCAAAGTACTTCACGCCCGTAAAGTAACTGGCCTCTTCTTCACGGCCGGTGGCCCGCACCATGATCGTGATCATCTCGGCCCGCGTGATCGGCTTGTCGAGGTTCAGGTTACCCTTCTCGTCACCACGGACAATGCCGTAGTTGGTCAAGATTTTCAACATATTCACAGAACTGGGTGAAGTCGCAGCGTATGCTGGAGTTACGAGGGCAATCACCAAGGCGAGAATCTGGAGAATTGCCACGAATACTCTCCGCTTGCGTAGCAACTGTCTCAACATGAGGGGTTCCTCCCTTTTGTCTCAGAATGGACCCTGCCTGTGTTAGACGGAGTAGTTCAGAGTCCGGTTCCCTATATACAGGGTTTTGGGCCAGATATTTGACACTCCCCCTCCACAAAATCTCGCTGGCCGTTGGAAGGTGTATTCCACATGGCAGATGCGGAATTCCTCTGAAACGCAAGAAGAAACGACTGGAAGGAACGGTTGCCAACAGGTCGGAAGCACGAAAAAGACGGGGGAGTCGCCCCTCCCGACTCCCCCGCTTGAACATCTGGGTCTATGGTACGAACATGAGAATGCTGTAATCCGGAATCGGCACCGCCTCTCGCCCCTGCGAGTCCGTGAGCCAGCCAACCAGCGTGTTCAGGTACACATTCTTCCCCGTGAACGCAGCCTCAAAGGCCGCAGCGTCGTCCGGAGCCAGGGTGATGGAGACCGCGTCATCTGCCGTTGCCACCACCGCCCCCGTACCCGTGCCCGGGCTCCACGTGGTGCTCCCTGGCCCCGTCGTGAACCGGAGCAGCGTCGGGTTGATCTGCATGTCCTGGAACCCGCCGGCGGCCCGAATCGTCAGCGTGTCGGTCGCCGGGTCATAGGCCGCAGAGCTGGCCAGCACCCGAAGCAGCACGGCGTGACCCGTCCCCGTGATCGCCGGCGCCCTGCCCGTGACCCCGCTGGTCTGAATCCAGCCAACGTCAGCCGCGACGTACAGGTTGGCGCCGTTCAGGGCAGCGATTGCGCTGTAGGTGGTATCCGACAGCTTCAGAATCACCTGATCGTCTGTCAGCTGAAGCACCTGGTCATAGCCCGGACGCAGCGCGACCGACTCGGTATCGCTGGTGTGGATCTTCACCAGATTCCACTGCACGGTGCCCTGGGTGAAGCCCTCGCCGTAGAGGTAGAGCCGCTTGCCATATACATCGAGCGCCCCGCTGGCGATCAACGCCAGCGGCGTGACCGGTACGGCATAGCCCCTGGCCACCACGCTGCTGCTGGCGTCCCCGATGTACCAGCCTGCCTCTGCCCGGAGCGAGACGGCCCCATGGAAAGTATCGGCATTGATACTGCCAGCCAGCGTACCCAGATCGAGCACAACCTGCGAGGAACTGATCGGCGTGACCACCGTGACCTCGTCACCGCCGAGGGGGAGGAGGCTCGACCCCTTGACAATTGAGAGCTTTTTCTTGTCAACCACACCGGTCTGCAGCAACCCGCTGGTGATAAGGGTAAGCCTGCCCGTCTGAGCGTCGAAGCGGGCGCCCGTCAGCCGGAAGTTGTCGTTGTACGATGCCACCACGGCCGATGTGGTCTCGTCGAGCGTTAACGATGGCTTCGTATCCCCAAACCCGTTGTTGATCACCACAGAGTACCGGTACTGGCCGGTTTTCAGCACCGCCCTCGGAATGCGGATAATCGGCAGCGGATTCCGCAGATCGATCGCCTGGCTGTAGAAGGGACTCGACTCTCCCGACCGGTAGACCCTTGCCTGCACCCAGTACTGCTGCTCCTTCTCGTCAACAGCCTGGGACTGAAGCTGAATCTCCATGTAGTCGGCTTCGGGACCGACAAAGCCGGTCACCGGAGAGAGACCGCCCTCCTTGACACCACGAATCGCGGCAATCGCCGGCTGGAAGGCCGTTGTCTTGCGAACGGCCACAGTGACAGGCTCACTTGTGAACGTCCCGGTGGAGACCCGGTAGAGGTCGACCCCGGCCATGTCGTAGACCTGAATGGTGAACTCCGCCACTCCGTTTACTGCACGCTTTTCCTGCACTCCGTCGAAGTTCGACACTCCGTCGCTACTGGTTAACCGGGTGATCGAGATCAGATCGGTAAAGCCCGGAACGGTGGCTCCAAACGTGTCAACCACACGGGCCTTCAGAGTTACCGTACCGGCGCCGCCCAGGGCGCCGCCCTTTAACCCGGTGCCAATGGCGGAGTCCACCGTCAGTTCCAGGCGGGCCGGCGCACCTTGGAAGTAGATATCAGCCGGCATCGGAAGCAGCCCGGTGGAGGCAGAAGCGGGCCCCATTCCAGCGTTCGGGTGGTAGCCTTCGGTGGTTGCCGGCAATAGGACAGGCTTGACCTGCACGATGCCACTCCGGTTATACCGCAGGGTGACAGTGGCCTCCCCACGCTCCGTGCGGCCGATCACCGAGTAGGGATCATTCTGAGGGTCGGTGACGGCCCTGCCGTCATTGACCGGGTAGTACGGCGAATTCGGGTAGGAGATCGTGACGCCGTCGGGCAGGCCCTGGTAGATCGGGTCGTTATTGCTGGTAGTGGCGGTGAGCTGAAAGGCATACGAGCCGCTGGTGACCAGGCGATTGCTGCCGTCGACTACTCGTACCTTGACGGTAGTCTGGCCCCCCGGGACCACCGAGGTGGCGGTTGGTACCACCTCCAGCCTTACCCCCGGAAGCGGCGTATCCACGGGGAACTCCAGCGTCTGAATGGCATAGGGGTGGGCGGTCGTACCCCGAATTGTTGTGATCCCCGGGGCGATACCGGCTGTCAATTTGACACTGGCGGAGCCGGAGTCAGCCCGCCCCTTCGGAATCGTTAGATACGAACCATCCAGAACGCTGTCGGTGCCAGTGGCCGTTAGGTGTATCTGTATGTCGGTGCCCGTGTCATTGTTCGTGTTTCTACCGTTTTCGTCCTGAAGAATCGCCTTGATCGTCACCGAGGAGGTGCCGTCGGGCATGAGGGACTTGGCCGAAGGGACCAGCATGATCCGGCGTGCGGTCAGCACCTCAAGTGGCCTGTTGACCGCGGTTAGTCCCGGGGTGGAGGCGCTGAGGGTAGCGTGACCGACCTCCACTCCGGTGACCTTGAAGGTAGTGACGCCCTTCTCGGTGATAGGCGCCACCGGGTCGATCGTAAGAGGCACCTGCCCCGTGGTCGATAGGGTGATCACCCGTCCGAAGTCGTCTGTAACCACACGCCCGGCGCTATCAACAACCTGGACAATGACGGTCTCTTCCTTTTGCAGCGCCAATGGACGTCCTCCGTTGATCGGAAGAATGACCAGAGCGTTGGCCCGTGAAGACGGGGCGACCACCTCGAAGCTGTAGGTCGCCCGCGCGGAACCAGCCCGAAGTGAAAGCGTACCTTTCCCGGCTTTGCTCCCGGTAACGATGGTCCAGTTCGTGCGGTTGAATGTGGCTACATCGCCGGTCATTTCGACATCGACGCCGTCGGCGGAAAGAAGGTTTCCCTTGGAGTCCTTTGCCTCCACCGTCAGTCTGGTTGATGTGTTGGCGAGCAGGGTCTTGGGCCCGGTAATCGTGAGGCGGGCAATGACCGCCTGTTTTTCGACTGTCATCTCTTTGACGGCCTTGTTCCCGGCCGCATCGAACGCCTCAACGACCATCGTGTTGGTGCCGGACTCAAGGGCGGCCTTATAGGTAAACCGGCCGCTGGAGAGGTCCAAGGAGGCCGGATTGCCATTGACGAGAACGCGGGTGCCACCTACCACCGTCCCCGTGATCGTAAACGAGGAATCCGCTGTGACGGCAGATGCCAGGTCGAGGCCCAACGTTGGCGGCTCCTGGTCGATATGCTTCCGCAGCAGGTTGGGGTGACCCTCGACAGGGACACTGCTTACTGCGGCAGCCAGGGCCCAGAAGATGGTGCGCCGAATGGCTACCGCCCGCCCGTTAATACCAGGGGGCACAATGGGCAACTGATTTGCATGGAGCATGACCAACTCGGGGCTCCAAGGGCCGGTGGGCTCCCGCTTGAGCATGCGCAGCAAAACGGTAAAAACCTCAGCATAGGTAATCTCCGCCTCCGGGCGGAACAGATTGTTACCGTCCCCCTTCATTAAACCCAAGCGTGCGGCGATGGCAATCTCACCAGCGGCCCAGTGGCCCTTGGCGTCGGTGAATGGGACGTCCTCTGCCAGAAGGGGGGCCAACTCGTCGGCATTCATGGCACGCACAAAGATTGTGGCTGCCTGCGCGCGCGTCAGCCGGGCGTCCAGGTTTAGGTTTCCGCTCGTATCACCACGCACAATCCTGTAAGACTGAAGGACTGCGATGGATTCCTGTTCCCCTAACGGGGGTTGCTCGGCATATGCCACCTGCTGGGGTAGAATGCTCACAGCCATCAGCACAAAGGCGAGAACTGAGGCGATGAGCCGTGTCGTTCGCATTCCAGGGAGCCTCCTTTCAATGGGGCGGGAACGGCGAGAGAGAATAGTCATTACATGATTCAATTTCGCATTGGCTAGGAAGAGTTCCTGCTATTTGCCGACTTGATCCGGCCATTCGAAGGAGGTCATGTAAAACCTATACATTCTTGGAACGATCATCGCACTTTCGTCGTCTAATCTATTTGCAGGGGGTCTAAATGCC